>JAHEJJ010000026.1 GCA_024638915.1 Robiginitalea sp. | reverse complement strand
TTACTCCAGGATCACGGAGATCGCGTTGCTTTTAAAAATATTAAAATAAGACCCATAGTCAACGAATCATTATGAGCACTAGACGAGAATTTATTAAAAAGTCCACCTTGGGCAGCACGGCCCTTGTTGCAAGCAATAACATTTCACCAATGTGGCTTTACGGTCGGACAGGCAGTCCTAACGAACGGCTACAGGTTGCAGTAATAGGAGTGCGAAGCAGGGCAAAAGCGCTGATCATGGGTATTTCCAAATATCCAAATGCCAAAGTGATCTATAACTGTGATGTAGATAAAACCATTATGGAGGCGCATAATCTCTGGTGTGACGAGAATTTAGGTTACATCCCGCGTCAGGAATCAGATTTCAGGAGGATCCTTGATGATAAAGATGTTGATGCCGTATTTATCGCCACACCAGAGCACTGGCATGCCCCTATGGCTATCGCGGCTTTGCAGGCAGGAAAACATGTTTATGTCGAAAAACCCTGTAGCCATAACCCAGCCGAGAATCAGATGTTGATCGCAGCTCAAAAAAAATATGGTAAAATCGTTCAGATGGGCAACCAGCAACGATCGGCGGCCACCTCACGCAGAGCTATCGATGATATCCGGGAAGGAATTATCGGAGAAGTGTATAAGGGCGAAGCCTACTATTCGAACAACAGGGCAACTATTGGCCGTGGTGATGTCATCGACGTTCCTTCTACCCTGGATTGGGACCTGTGGCAAGGCCCGGCACCACGGGAGAAATACCGGAATAATATCCATCCTTACAATTGGCATTGGTTCCGCAAATGGGGCACAGGAGAAATCCACAACAATGGAACACACGAAATCGATATATGTAGATGGGCCCTTGGGGTAGACCTGCCCGAAACCGTGACCTCTTTTGGTGGAAAATATTCATACGATGACGATTGGGAATTTCCCGATAATATGCAGGTGACCTACAGCTTTGCCGAGAATAAATTTATCACCTGGACCGGCCATAGTCGTGGACTTATTAAACCCGAACAACCTGACCGTGGCGTTACTATCTATGGAAGTAAAGGAACAATTGAGCTAAGTCGTGATGGATACAAACTATACGGATTAGACGGGCGACCCATCCGCTTTGAGTTTGAACAGGGTTTAAACGCAACGCTCGACACCATGGGAGGAGGCGAACTGGATGCCATGCATATTGCAAATTTCTTCGATGCCATCTCCAGGAATGAGGTGCTCAATTCACCGATCGCTGATGCCGGTATATCTACCATGCTTTGCCACCTGGGGAATATGGCATTTGATGCCGGAGAATCGCTTAAAATAGATACCTCAAACGGGCAGGTGACCAACAGCGATAAAGCCATGAAAAACTGGAGCAGAGCGTATGAGCCCGGATGGGAACCGAAACTATAGCTTAGGATGAGAAAGTGGCGGTCATGCCAAAGGACTTACCCTTGCAAATAAACATGCAAAGGAGCGTATAAGAGTCAGGATGGGTGATAACGAATAAAATTGTATCTTGGAATGAGATTTTACTGACGTAATTTCATAGTAACCCCAAACCTATGAACTATGAATCGTATAATTGTGTTATGCCTCACCTTAGGCCTTCTTGCCTGTGGTGACCTTCGAACCAAGGAAGACCATCAGCTTATTGAGGTTTTTAGCGTAAGCTCACCTATCACTATCGACGGTAAGGCCACCGAAAATGCGTGGCATAAAGCCCAATGGTACCCTTTAGACCAAATTTGGCTTGGAGAAGCGATAGACCATACCGATTTCAAAGGCAGGTATAAGCTCCTTTGGGATACGAAACATATGTTTGTTTTAGTTGAGATCACGGATGACATCTTTTACGACCAGCGCAAAGATCCTCTTAAAAGATATTGGGACGATGACTGTGTTGAGATATTCATCGATGAAGATAATTCCGGGGGCTTGCATCAATACAATCACAATGCATTTGCCTATCATATAGCCCTAGACGGGAATGTGGTCGATATTGCGCCAGACAGAGAAGCCTGTTTATATAATGAACACGTTTTTACCCGTATCAATATCGATGGGAATGTAGGCATATGGGAGATGAGTATTAAATTATACCCCGACTCCTATATGGACGCGGGAAGCAATACTCCCGTGCGCCTCGAGGCAGACAAGAAAATTGGCTTTGCAGTTGCCTATTGTGATAACGACGGCAGCAAGGAAAGGGAAAATTTTATAGGTTCGGTATTTGTGCCGGGGGAAGACAAGAACCAGGGGTGGATAAACGCAGATATATTCGGGACCTTGGTGTTAAAAGAATAGTTATTGTCTTAAGGACACTTCACTATAGCTCGAATCAATAATGATAAACTTATCGGAATCATTCCTCAAATAATAACCCTGCTTCACTTTTTGCGAATGATTCTCGGAGTTTTCTACAACTAAGCTTTTAGGGAGTTGGACCGAACTATATGTTCCGCTGGTCTTGATATTAAAAGCGGTTTCAGGCAAAACACACTTCAACTGACCATTCTTTACTGAGATTTCTATCCCTGAAAATTCAGGGGACACGGATTTTATGTCGAGCGATCCCAGATTATTATTGAGCTTTGCCTTTTTCAATAAACGGTTGATGGTTACATCGGAAGAGGTAGCGTCTAGTGTCAGGAATCTGACATCATTCAAAGCTATGTCACCCGAGTATTTTGTGTTTAGCTTCCCTACATTCCATTGTTCGACACGGACGGGGGAATAGGCGGCCACGATATCTGTCTGATCTCCTTCGATAGTATAGGCCAGCAACCTTGCGTAAGACAAGGTTGCTTTGATATCTATGGTGGTTTCTGCCAACTTTACCTCTCCATGGCGCACATTCATATTGAGCTTCACCGATTTTGGCATTTTTATTTTAATCGTGCGCTTTACCTTATATTTTCCACTTTTACCGTCCGGGGAATAATAATACACTTTTGGAGCTTTGACCTGGTCTCCAGATATGATCACATTACGGTGCATACGGCGCTGTTCCTCCTGCATTTTTCTCGCCCCCTTTAATGCTTCCTTCTGCATTTGTTTGGCTTCCTTATGGATCTCTTCCGCCTCTTTCCTCAGCTCTTCCTGCTCCTTCAGTCGTTCTTCGCGCATAGCCTCATGTTCCTGTTTATATTGCTCCTGATGATCACGATATTCTTCCATCTGGGCTTTATACTGTTCTCCCCATTCTTTAATATGCTCTGCCCATTCTTCATCGAAACTTTCTCGAAATTGTTCACTCCATTCTATAAGATAGGCCTCACCTCTTTCCTGGTATTCCTTGTAATCAAATTCTCCAAATTCCATGGGTGGGAGTGGTGGCATGGGAGGCAAAGCCTCTAACTGTGGAATTTCGGGCAAATCAGGGATTTCTATATCTGCAAAGAAGGGAGCGATATCGGGTATTTCAATCACAATATCTTCATCCAACCCAGGGACCCCAGCCATATATGGACCCCACGAAGCAGTATTTTTAGTGCTTATTTCGATCTCTGAACTATTACCAAGTATTTTTATTCCATTATTCTCAAAATATCTCTGAGCTTCTTCTTCTGTAGCCCCTTCCAATTCGATTACCGCCTCAACGGATACCTGATTTTTATTCCAGGTATCGAACTCGATATCGGTATGGCTTGTATTCACATTAATAACCGTGTTTTTATTCACATTAAAGGTCTCCGAATAGGTCTTCTTCTGGGTTTGTGCCACCGTCCCATAAAAGGTAAAGAGCGCAGATACCACAATTGATTTAAATACTATTTTTTTTGACTTGTTCATTGTTCGATGATTTAAATTCATTTAGTTTATTTTTTAATCTGAGTAGCAGATCCAGTCGCAACTGAAGGTTTCGGATCAGCGCTGAAATAGTCTGATCATTAGGGCCCATTGCATTCAACTCTTTATTCAACTCATGGTATTCTATGTTCAGATCTGATAGCCGTTCCATAAAATTGTCTACCAGCTCCTTATTTTCGGCTGATACTTCGAGTTGTGAAATTTCGAGGTTGATATTCGCCATATAATAATCCTCAAGTTTCCGCAGGTCCGGCGATAGGTCGCCGAGGGATATTCCCTTTTCCTTCTGAAGATCATCGGCTTTATCAAGCACTATAGTCTTGGTAGGGATATCTTGTTCTTTGAAGCTGAAATAGTAGCTTCCGATCCCAAGAAGCAATATTACCGAAGCAGCCACCGACCAAAATCTCCATCTATTTTTTTTCTGAATCGGCATGGCGGTATCCAATCGCTTTAAGAACCTCGACTCATGTCCCTCTTTCATGCGATGTTTATTGTCCCTTTCACTTTCAAAAAGCTCTCTAAGATCCTGTGACATAACGTTTTTCTTTTAATAATTCCTTTAAATATCCTTTACCTCTCAATAATCTGGTCCGGCAGGTGGCCTCTCTCAAGCCCAGAATTTGTGATATCTCCTGATGATCATATCCTTCTACCAAAAATAGTTGCACGACAAACCTGTATTTCTCGGGTAATTGCTGCATAACCTCTTTAACCTGCTGCATGGAAATCCCCACTTCTACTGTCCAGTCTTCGTCCTCCACTATACGGAGAGTATGTTCCCTGAATTCCGTGTAGGTAACTTTCTTGGCCTTAATAAAATCAAGGCATTTATTGATTACTATTCGTTTTAGCCAGGCGCCAAAGGTCACATCGCCCCTAAATTGATCGAGTTTTTGAAATGCCTTGATAAACGATTCCTGTAAGACATCCTCCGCATCATCCTCGCTTTTTAGGAAGCGCATCGCCACGCAGAACATCCCGTCGCAGTACTGGCGATAAAGCTTCATTTGAGCTTTTCGGTCATTGGCCTTACATTTTTCTACCAATTCAATTTGAAAGGAAAGTTTGGATTCCAATTCTGACGGATGTTGTTGTTATAATGAAAGACGGCAAAAAAAATTGCTTGTTTCAAAAAACAAGTATTTTTAGAAAAAAAAGGAGACTTTGAAACAAGTTACAATTAAAAATAGCGAATTAAGGCTGACGGCACTCGATTATGGTGCTGTGATCCAGAAGCTTATGTTTCGTAATAAAGATGGGCGCTGGTTCAATGTAGTCGCCTCCTTAAAAAATCCGAAAGACTATATTTCTGATCAGATTTCGCTTGGGGCAACTGTAGGCCGTTTTGCAGGAAGAATATCAGGAGGGGGTTTCCGTATCGGCAATGAAGTCTACAACTTGTATACAGAAAATGGTGTTCATTTACACGGAGGGAGTGCCGGTTTTGGCAAAAAGACCTGGAAAATCGAGCAAGTAGATGATAGTAGTCATCCAAGCCTGCAATTCACTTACCTGAGCCCACACATGGAAGAAGGCTACCCCGGTGAACTCAAGGTTAGCATCCGTTATACACTTAAAAACAATTCCTTAGTAATAGAACATCGGGCAGTGACCGACAGACCAACTATTGTTAATCTTACCAATCATAGCTACTTCAGACTAGATGATCGGCCACAAATCGATCACTACACGCTTAGATTGATAAGTGATGCCCTGCTCGAAACCGATGAGAAACTATTGCCCACCGGCCGGATCATTCCGATAGAAGGTAGCGATTTCAATTTTCGGCAATCGAATAAAATTGGAAGGGTAAGAATGGATACGCCATTCGTTTGTGCCTCCGTGGATGGCTATGTGGGGGAGGTTTTTTCAGATATTTCGGGGATCCGTATGCGGGTTAGCAGCAATCAACCTGCCGTGGTCATTTATACGCCGCCGGAATTTGCTGCGATTTGTTTTGAGACCCAAAACTATCCTGATGCGCCAAATAATAATTCATTTCCATCCAGTATTCTCAATCCGGGTGAAACCTACCTGAACAAAGCTGTTTTTGAATTTGATTTAGTAACTTAGAACAACCTAATAAACCGCTTTTGACCATGAAAATTTTAAAATGGATTCTCGGAATACTCATTGCTCTTATACTTCTTTTCTACTTCGTAGGAATGCCCTATCTGAGGGAGCAGACTAAAAAGCACAGCCCGGAAAAAACTGCCGCCTACACCAAAAATGGTTTTGATCTGGCCGTTCATTATAGCAGTCCATTTAAGAAGGACAGGGTGATTTTCGGGGAACTGATCCCTTTCGATCAGGTATGGCGGACAGGTGCAAACGAGCCCACTGTTTTTGAGTCCAAGTCGGATATCAGGGTGATGGATAAGGTACTTGCTGCGGGAAAATATTCAATGTGGACCATCCCTGGCAGAACTTCTTGGACCCTCATTTTGAACAAAGAAATTCCGGATTGGGGGGTAACCATAAGTAGCGGAGGTCGTGAAACCACTAGAAATACCGAATATGACGTACTCGAAGTGAGCGTTCCGGTTCAAGAGCTCGATGCTCCGGTGGAGAGTTTTACAATAGATTTTGAACATACCGATCAGCTCTATTTGAGGCTTTACTGGGATACTACAAGGATAAGGGTACCTCTTAACAATTGATATTTGTCCAAACCAAAGAATAAAGTCCGGAAAGGATTCTCAAAACCTCGCAGGAGGCGGACCAGCATGCCTTCTGTTTTAGAGTTGACCGAAGGTGTGCTCCAAGGGGATACCACCCTGTTGGCAAGGGCCATAACCCTTGTGGAGAGTACTCACCAGGACCACCAACAAAAGTCTTACGAGATAATTGAAAACTGTCTCTCAAAGCAAACCCAAAGTATTCGGGTGGGGATAACAGGGGTTCCCGGTGTGGGTAAAAGTACATTTATCGAAAGTCTGGGCACTTCAATGACAGCCCTGGGCAAAAAAGTCGCAGTCCTGGCGGTAGACCCTACGAGCAGTCTTAGCAGAGGCAGCATACTTGGTGATAAAACCAGAATGCCATTATTAGCTAACGATTCCCTTGCTTTTATAAGACCCTCCCCTTCAGGCGATTCATTGGGTGGTGTTGCCAGGAAAACCAGGGAAAGCATCGTGCTTTGTGAGGCCGCTGGTTTCGATGTGGTGCTAATTGAAACCGTGGGGGTAGGACAAAGTGAGACGGCAGTACATAGTATGGTCGATTTTTTCCTTTTGTTGAAACTTGCCGGAGCCGGTGACGAACTGCAGGGGATCAAAAGGGGGATTATGGAAATGGCAGATGCAGTCGTAATCAATAAAGCAGACGGAGCCAATCTTAAACGGGCTCTGAGGGCAAAAAGTGATTTCGAAAGAGCACTTCACCTCTATCCCCCAAAAGAGAATAGCTGGTCGCCCAGGGTACTTACCTGTTCTGCCCTAGAGAACCGGGGTATTACCGAGATCTGGGATCTGATCGAGGACTATGTGAAACTAACCGGTGAGAACAGTTCTTTTCAAAAAAAACGTAAATCACAGAACAAATATTGGTTTCTTCAAACTGTCGAACGATTACTCACCCAGGGCTTTTATCAAAATTCGGAAGTGAAAAAGGAGATTTCGGACATGACCCGAAAAGTCGAAATAAATGAAATTTCTCCCTTCAGGGCGGCAGAAGAACTGCTAACCGCCTATCGGCGACAACTTAAATAAAAAGCATAAATTTGACCAATATCTAATATTCCTGAATGGACCTTCATACCCAGTCGCTCCTTTCTGTGGTGGTACCTCTTTATAATGAAGAGGACAATGTGGCATTGCTGACCCAAAGTATACACGAAAGCTTAAAAGGTTACCACTACCAGATCGTTTATGTCGATGATTTCTCAACAGACCACACCAGGAAAAGAATCTGGGAAATGGAAGATGATAAGATTCACCTTATTTCACTAAAAAAGAATTATGGGCAAAGTCTGGCATTAGCCGCGGGTATCGATTATGCTCAGGGCGAATATATCATCACTATGGATGGGGATCTTCAAAACGACCCCAGTGATATCCCCCAAATGCTCAGCCCGGTAGTAAATGGCGAATATGATGTGGTAACAGGAATCCGTCAAAAACGAAAGGATTCCCTGGTGAAAAAAATTCCCTCCAAGATTGCCAATTTTCTGGTACGACGGGTCACCAAACTCGATATCAAAGACAACGGATGTGCCCTAAAAGTTTTTACAAAAGACATCGCAAAAGAATTGAATCTCTATGGTGAAATGCACCGATTCATCACGCTTTTAGCTTATCTGGAAGGTGCTCAAATCAAGCAGGTGCCTGTAAAACACCATGCCCGGCATGCCGGTACTTCAAAATATGGACTGGAACGCGTTTTTAAAGTGGTAGCCGATATGATGCTGCTTTTATTTATCCGCAAATATTTTCAACGACCGATCCATCTTTTCGGAATATTAGGGGTGCTGCTAGTTGTCTTGGGTATCGGAATCAATGTCTACCTTTTTACAATAAAATGGGGATTTGGTCAGGATATCGGTAACCGGCCGTTATTGATTTTCGGCATGATGTTCATCCTGGCCGGAATACAGCTCTTTACCATTGGTATTGTGATGGAGCTGCTCATTCGTACGTATTACGAATCACAGAACAAAAGGCCCTACCGCATCAAAAACATCCGTATCGGTGGAAAGACAACGTAAACGTCTGATAACCATACTCAAGATAGTTTTTAGCCTTTTGCTGATCTACTTTGTTTTTACCAAAATCCAATTCAGCGAGGTATGGGAAGTGATAAAACGAACTAAGCTGTTCTTCCTCCTGGCTGCGGTAATACTTTTCATACTGTCTAAAGGTTTCGCATCCCTCCGGCTTAATCTATATTTTCATCAAATCGGGACAAAACTCACACAGCGCAGTAACGCTGAACTCTATCTTCTGGGTATGTTTTACAATCTTTTTTTACCCGGTGGTATAGGCGGAGATGCCTATAAAGGGTATTTGATCCGGCAAAAATTCGAAGTGCCGACCAAAAGGGTGGTTGCCACCCTACTGCTCGATCGCCTTAGTGGATTACTGCTGTTGGTCAACTTCGCATGTATACTAGGTTTATTACTTCCTGCCGCTGAGCTGCAAGGATTTAGGTGGATGTTCGGTTTATGTATTGCATTGTCGCTGCTGGCCTTTTGGGTTTTGAACAAACGCTTCTTTGATTACCTCTACCCGATTTATTGGACATCCTTGGGATATTCCGCTCTTGTACAGCTAAGCCAGATCTTATGTGCTCTTTTTTTATTGCATAGTTTGAATCTGGAGGACCAGGCCTTGTCATATATTTTCATTTTCCTGGTATCCTCCGTGGTTGCCGTACTCCCCCTTACCATCGGAGGTATCGGTAGCCGGGAGGTGGTCTTTTTTTATGGGGCACTTTGGCTAAGCTTGGACGAAAGCAGCTCCGTTAGCATAAGTATACTCTTCTTTTCAATTACGGCACTGGTTTCGATAGTAGGAATCTATTATCACTTTAAAAAACCAGCATTAAAAATTAAAGATGAAGCCCTGATCAAAAGACAGGTTCGAGATTAATATAAATGTACCAGATGCATTTTGTTCAGGATTTCCTTTCGGGTTGCCGGATTCAGGAATCTTCCCTGCAGACGGGTAATCCGAAACTGATCAACAGTATACTGCTGGTCCCAGTCGTAGCCGAGTTGTTGTAAGGACTTCAATTCTTTATCAGTGATGTAGAGCCATAGATCCTGCTGTCCCTTCAAATCTTCAACCCTTAAGCGCTTTACGGGGTAGCGGTTGTAGAAATCAAGCCCCCAGGTATGCCGGTCCGAAAGTTTGTGAATGGCATCGACCGGTATTTTTTCAGATTTTACAATCTCAGACATACGAGAACCTCCCTGGTAATTAAGGAGTGATGGGTAAAAATGGAGGTTCATGACCGCGTTCAGCAGAATAGCACTGCATACAGAGATAGTTATAATTCGGCTGGAAAAATCTTTGCTCTTCCAAGTCAGGTAAATCAGCATAATGATTCCCGAAAAGAGCAGGATTTTGCCACCCCATGAACCGATCTCAAATACCCAGAAAGAAAGTATAAGGCTGACAATCACCACCATCGAGGCAATAAATACTTGTGAGCCCATGAGAAATGTTTGTAATCGCGGGTGACTATTTTTTGCTATGTCAAAAAGATAAGAAGCGCTAAGAATGGCAAATAGCGGTATCGTAATATTCAAATAATGAGGTAGTTTGAATTGGGCAAAGCTGATCAGAATGAAAATTAGCGTAATCCCACCCGCAGCCAGGAATTCTTTTCCGTCTAATCGGCCTACACCAGAACGCACTACTTCGCGCCATCTTTTCCAAAATGCCAGGATCCCAATTATGGTCCAGGGTAGAAAAACCCATAAAAATGTATGAAAGAAAAAGAAATAGTCGCTACTATTCTTTCCTACACCCTCCCCGCTCAATCTTTCGAAACTCTGTTCCCAAAGGATAAAATAAATACCGCTTCGCCCGTCCCTGCCACGAATAACCTTTTCTGGATGCAGATCGAACTGCTGGTAATAGGCATAAAGTACCGGGATTAAAACCAGCAGAAAAACGAGGACTCCAATGAGTGTTTTCCACTGAATAAGTCTGTCCCACCGTCGTTCAAACCATAGATGGCATAATATGGGAAGACCGATAACGAGTATTGCAATCTGTCCCTTTGTAGAAAAGGCCAGTGCGGCACCTATGGCACCCAAAACAAGATGTTGCAGGTGGTTACTTTTTACATAGCGTGCTAACTGCCATAGAGAGAAGGCCGCAAAACCGGTAAGTACAGCATCGGTTCGCACATCGATATTGGAAAGTACTATAGTCTGTGCAGTGAGAAATATCAGGGCTGCGATTTTTCCAACCTCCTTTCGATACAACTCCTTACCCAGGCCATAGCAGCTGAGGGCACCTAGTAAGGAGGCCAAGACACCCGGAATGCGATAGGCCCAATCCTGAATACCGAAAATCAAATAAGAAGTGGCCGCCAGCCAGTAGTGAAGATGGGGTTTATCGAGATATTCCTCATTACCCTTTATGAGGTTTACAAAATCGTTTTCCTGAACCATTCGCATCGCCATGACTGCAAACTGGGCAGAATCGTTTTCAAAGAGAGTCGCGAAAAGTCCTGCGATATAAACCAGTACGATAAGAAGCATAAAAAGCCAGTACCGGAGATTGGATATCATAATGAGTATTTATGCACTCCAAAGATAAATAACTTGTAAAATAACCAGCCAAATAGCAGTCCTGTCATGGCACCAGCAATGATATCTAATGGATAATGTACGCCTATATAGACCCGGCTATAAGCCACAAGCATGGCCCAAAAGAACAAAATGAAGGACAAGATCCTCATCTGTTTCCAAAATAGTAAGCCGAAGAAACTGGCAATCGCAAAAGAATTTGCGGCATGGGCCGAAAAAAATGCGAATCGCCCACCGCAAGAGGATTTCACCAAGCGCATAATCCCTGTTAATTCTTCATCATAGCAAGGCCTGATTCTCTTTACACCGTATTTGAAGAAATTGGCAATCTGGTCGGTACAGGTAATCAGCAGCGCAATAGAAATCAATAAGATTAATGTCTTGCGGGTGCCCAGCTGCCGATAACTCAACCACAAAAGCAATATATAAAGAGGCAATGCGGACCATTTATCAGTTAGAAACAACCAGAACCCGTCCCAGCTTTCTGCTCCCAAATTGTTGAGATAAAGGAAAACCTGGCGATCTAGCTGCAGAAGTTCTTCGAGCATTTTATGAATCGTAGCGTGCTACTTCCCTATCGTAAAATTCGGAAGCTTGTTCTATTAAGTCCTGGGTCATCGCGGAAAGCTCGGATTCATCATCCCTGCTGAATTCCTCCAGCCATTCTACCTCATCGGTTTTCAGGTCGATGATAAATCTTGGGTATTCGGTATGGACGACAAAAATAGAGTCGGGATAATCAGTGTTGTCAGCCATTAAGAATTTGGGAATTAGAGTCATATTCTGCCTATTGGGTCGCTATAAGTCGTTTGCTCATATAGTTAAATCGAATATACAACATAATGGCGGATGCCGTTAGCCCCGACAATAATCCTATCCATATCCCGGTGCTCTTCAGCGGGGTATGCAATCCAAGGTAAAAACATATGGGAAAGCCTACCACCCAATAAGCTATAAAGGTAATCAGCGTAGGGACCTTAACGTCTTGCAAACCTCTCAGTGCGCCAAGGATGACTACCTGTAGACCATCTGAGATCTGGAAGAAGGCCGATACGAGTAACAATTCTGCCGCGATGCCCATTACCTCCATATTATCGGCGAAATTCACAGGATCGTCCTGATCGAGATATATGGTGGGCAGCCAATGCCGGCCCAGCAGGAAGAAAATGGCAAAACCTATCTGGAGGATCAGCGTAAGCAAAAAGATTGAGCGGGCAATCCGTCTCAGATCATAAAATTTCTTAAGGCCCATTTGGTTGCCGACCCTAATCATCGCCGCGACTCCAAGGCCCATGCCGAACATAAATGTCATGCTGCTTAAGTTCAGTGCTATCTGATTAGCAGCCTGAGGATTTTTACCCAAAACACCGCTGAGCCAAATGGCCACAGTGAAGATCATTACCTCGAAAAACATCTGCAATGCAGAGGGAAAACCGAGGTTTATGATCTTTCGAATGACCTCTCCGCTGAGTTGCCTGAAATTAAAACCACTGACATAGTCATGAAATTTTGGTTTGATCCTCAAAAGGTACCACAGGTAAAGAAGCATGATCATTCGCGATACCAGTGTACCTATAGCGGCCCCGATAATTCCGAGTTTTGGAAATCCAAAAGCTCCAAAGATCAGTAGGTAATTGATAACCACATTGATAACATTGGCAATAATGGTGGCATACATCGGGTATTTGGTCTGTGATAGACCTTCTGAAAACTGCTTAAAGGCCTGGAACATTACAAGTGGCACCAGTGAAAATGCTACCAGGTCGAGATAAGGCATTGCCAGGATCACTACCTCTGCTGGCTGGTCCATATAATACATCAGTGGTTTGAGTAGTAATATGATCCCAAAAAGTGCAAGGCCCAAAATCGTACAAAGCACGAGGCCATGTTTAAGGGAATGTTTGGCAGCCAGGGGATCGTTCGCACCATCGGCTTCAGCTACTAAAGGTGTTATGGCCGTGGAAAAGCCTATCCCAAGCGACATTGCAATAAAAACAAAGCTGTTCCCAAGGGAGACCGCGGCGAGTTCCGCAGTACCCAGCTGACCTACCATGATATTGTCTGCAAATGCCACAAACGAATGGCCGAGCATTCCCGTAATAACCGGTACGGCCAGGCGGATATTATACCTGAATTCTCTGGTATAGGCTTGAAACAAAAGACATGGAATTTAGAGCCGTAAAGATAGTATTTCCTGTTTCACAAGAATACCAATCAGCCGCTAATCAACTAATGACTGAACAACTATTTGTTTGAAGATATATTATAGCAGACTTTAGACCGACTTAGCCTGCTGCCAAAGCAATTCCATCTGAGCAAGCGTCATATCCTGAAGTCGCTTTCCGTCTTTGCGAGCTTTACCTTCAAGATATCGAAAGCGTTTGATAAATTTTTTATTTGTCTTTTCAAGGGCATTTTCGGGGTTGATATCGATAAAACGAGCATAATTCACAAGCGAGAAAAGCACATCGCCAAATTCTTCTTCTATGTCCGGTTTGACATTAGTATCAAGCGCTTGTCTCAGTTCATCTATCTCCTCGTTTATTTTATCCAGAACATCATCTGCCCGCTCCCAGTCGAAACCGACTCCCGCCACTTTATCCTGGATGCGACTGGCTTTAACAAGCGCGGGTAAACTGTTCGGCACGCCCTCAAGAACACTTTTCTTTCCTTCCTTCAACTTGATGTTCTCCCAGTTTTGCTTTACTTCTTCTTCATCGGCCACCTTTACATCACCATAAATATGCGGATGACGGTTGATCAATTTATCTGATATAACCGAGGCGACATCGCCGATATCGAAGTCGCCCGTCTCCGAACCAATTTTGGAATAAAACAATATATGCAGCAATAGATCGCCAAGTTCCCGTTTAACCTCTTCCAAATCATCATTGAGTATCGCATCACCTAGTTCATAGGTCTCCTCAATAGTAAGGTGCCTTAGGCTTGTCATAGTCTGCTTCCGGTCCCAGGGGCATTTTTGCCTCAATTCATCCATGATCGTCAGCAATCGATCAAGCGCGTTGAGCTGTTCCGCTCTAGTATTCATGGCCTGTTATTTTGGGTAAATGTACAAATATGCAGACTTTGTCCCCGGCATTATTTAGAGTATTTTTATGAAGTGCTAACATCCTGAAATTATGAAAATATACTATCTCTTTTGTACCCTATCTGTTCTGGCTTTGATGCACAGTTGTACATCACAAACCACTAGCATTGATGTGCTGATCAAAAACGCCCGGGTAATCGATGGGACCGGAAGCCCTGCAATAATCGGTAACGTTGCTATTAATGCGGATACTATTTATGCTGTTGGAAAACTCGAGAATGCTCAGGGAAGGCTTGAAATAGATGCCACAGGGCTTACCGTAGCTCCTGGATTTATCAATATGCTGAGCTGGGCCAATGTCTCTCTACTCGAAGATGGTCGTTCCCAGGGAGATCTACGACAAGGGGTTACCCTGGAAGTATTGGGTGAAGGCCAATCCATGGGGCCGCTGAACGAAAGAACAAAAAATGAGATGAAGGAGAATCAGCAGCATATCGAATACGATATAAGATGGAACACCCTGGGGGAATATCTCGAGCATCTCGAATCCAGTGGTATTTCCACCAACGTTGCCTCCTTTGTCGGCAACGGTACATTGCGAAATTATGTGCTGGGCTATGAAAACAGGGGCCCGTCTGCAGAGGAAATGGAGACGATGAAATCTTTGCTGAGGGAGGCGATGGAGGAGGGAGCAGTTGGGCTATCTACTTCTCTGATCTATGTCCCCAGCGGCCATGCACAAACCCCAGAGATCGTCGAACTGGCCAAAATTGTATCGGAATACGACGGAATGTATATCTCTCATATCAGAGACGAAGAAGCAAACCTCCTGGATGCTGTTCAGGAATTGATCACTATCGCAAGGGAGGCCGAAATCCGATCGGAAATTTACCACTTCAAAGCTTCTGGCAAAGCCAACTGGCATTTACTTGACAGCGCGATTCAGCTTGTGGATGAAGCTCGCAAAGACGGGCTCGACATCAGTACGGATATGTACATGTATAATGCCAGTTCCACAGGTTTAAATGTAATTCTGCCGACTTGGGCCAAGGAGGGAGGTCACCAAAAGACCATGGCACTGATCGAAGATCCGACGAAGCGACAAAAAATGAAAGAAGAAATGGACTTTCATGTCCCGGCCGACAAAATACTCCTGGTGGGTTTTAAAAATAAGGAGCTGAGACATCTGATGGGCAAGACCCTGCAGCAGGTGGCAACCGAAAGGCAGAAATCAGCAGAAGATACGGTTCTCGATCTTATTTATGAGGATGACAGTCGTATCCAGGTGATCTATTTTTCGATGTCGGAGGAGAATATCGAGAAAAAGCTGGCACTGCCCTATATGGCCATCTGTTCCGACGCCGGTTCGTATACCAATGAAGGTATATTTTTAGAGCAGAGCACCCATCCCAGGGCTTATGGGTCCTTCGCACGTTTGTTAGGCCACTACGTCCGCGAAAAACAAATAATATCACTCGAGGAAGCGATTCGGCGTCTCACTTCCCTGCCGGCAAACAATCTTAAACTTCAAAAACGCGGTAAATTACAAACCGGTTATTTTGCAGATGTTGTCCTTTTTAATGCCGACAGTATCGCCGATCGTGCCACTTTTGACCAACCGCACCAATACGCCACCGGGGTAGAGCATGTATTTGTCAACGGAGTACAGGTTATCCGTAACGGTAATCATACAGAATCATTTCCAGGAAGGGTTGTTCGTGGGCCCGGATGGAAGGGATACCATGATTAAAGGAATGTTTTCCACCATTGATTTTAACATAAGTCGAACATTGGATCGCGAAATCCCTTCAGCAATTTTCGGAACTTCGAAAACGATTTGATAGTTTTGCTTTTTCGGGATAAGCCCGGACTATAGAACCGTTGAATGTGAAAAAAGTACTGATCCTTCAAATGCGGCCTGAAGACGAGGCGGCTGAAAGTGAATTTGAGGCCTTCCTACGGGTCGGTGGGATTCCCGAATCAGATGTGGAAAGAATCAGGGTAGAACGCCATACAGATACTCGTATTGATCTGGAGAAGTACTGTGCGATCATCGCAGGTGGTAGTCCTTTTGATGTTAGCAAGGAGGAAAAGCTTAAGGATTCTGTTCAAAAAGGTGTTGAGGATTTCTTTAGCCACCTCTTCGATCAGGTGATCAGGGTAGATTTTCCCTTTTTGGGAGCCTGTTCCGGAAATGGACTCTTGGGCCGGTATTGCGGAACACCAATTTCCGGTAGATATTCAGAAGGAATTGGAAGTGCTACACTATCCTTGACCGAAGAGGGTAGAAAAGACCCGCTCTTAAAAGGACTGCCCGATCGTTTTGAAGCTATGGTCGGGCATAAGGAAGCATGCGATCAGGTACCCGAAGGCTCAATATTATTGCTCACTTCAGCCTCCTGTCCTGTGCAGATGTTTCGCATCAAGAAGAACATTTATGCCACACAATTTCACCCTGAGGCAGACGCCGATGAATTCATCATAAGAATTAAAACCTATATGCATTCAGGGTACTTCGCTCCTGAGCAAGCCGACGAACTTATCCGCGATATGTATAAAATCAACACACCAGAACCTAAAAAAATACTCCAGCGATTCGTATCGCGGTACAGAGCATTGTCTTGGGATAAGTCATTTATTCCTCCAAGCAAGTGAGTTGTATATTTCTGAAACGGATACTACCCGATTCTGCTACCTGAAGGCCGATATATCCATTGGATAGGCTATTATCCGTGAGATCCACTACCTGTTGATCGTTTATCCAGGCTGAAATATTATTTTCCTTGCAGACGATTCTGTATCGATTCCATCGATTGATTGTATGTACCAGGTTCAAGGGCGGTGATCTTTGTACCACTGCCCCGGTTCTGGCAGTCTGGTCAGGATGTTGATCCCAAATATTGAGTTCATAGCATTCGACAGCCGAAAGAACCTTCTCTTCACAACGTATAAAGACCCCTGAGTTGACCGTATTGTCAGGATAGAATTCCAGCTCAAGAATAAAGTCTGCAAATCTGTCCCTGGTCATTACAAATCCGGTACTTCCATTAGCAGTACCTATCAATTTCTCCTGATCAAAAGACCATGTTGCCTCACCCATCTTTATCCAATGGTCGTTTTCGTCCGTGAACAGATCACGGATTTCACCCTTCCTGCTGTTGCAACTGAGGGAAAAGGAGATTACAGTCAACAAATAATAGCAATATAGTCGAGTGCCCATTTTAACAACAATATCGTAAAAAATATAATAAACCATAAACCATATGAATCGCAAGAACTTGTCGCGACAGACAGACAAATTTGTTTATTTTTGACAGGTTCGCCTGAACTGCTTTAATTCTCAAGCCCGCTTAATATGACGATATCAGCCAAGACCAATAAACTTTTAGAAAATATCCTTCTCACGGCCCCAAAAGTAATAGACCTTACCGATGAAGTACATGCTCGTTTGGTAATAGAAGCTGCCGACCAGCTTCTCGACTTAGAAATTGAAATTGAAGAAGTAGCCCAACTGGAAGATCGGTTTCTTAAAAATACAGAAGAGGAGGGTATTTTTATATTGTTGGTATTAAAAATTATCAGGTCTAAAATACTGGTTCGAAAAATTAAGGAACCTCTTGCTGTTTCGGTCGTATTTGCTGTCTATAAAGAGCACAACCGAATTAAGAAAAAAAATGAACATCCGCACGGGGAGGATTTCCTGTTAAAAAAAGTGGAACAACTCAGATGGTTGTTCTCCGAAACATCGAATATCAATTGGGAATTAATCGTAGTCGATGACGGTTGTCCTGAAGGAAGTGGCAGCATCGCCAAAGAAATTGCACAAAAAGAACAATTGACTGAAGAGGTTAGTGTACTGTTCTTAGCCCATGCTATCGAGAATAATATTGGACCTGTTGGATCCCTTACCTCCACTAGTGAGAGCCAGAAAGGAGGATCTATCGTTTATGGAATGTGGGATGCGGTTCAGAAAAAGGGCAGCAACAACCATATTGTCCTTTATACCGACGCAGATCTTTCCACCCACCTGGGTCAAGTGGGGCTGCTGCTTGAACCGATCTTACATGCTGAGAAGCTGGCCGCTATCGGTTCCAGAAGGGAAGAAGACTCGGTGGTCATTAAAACGGGATCGCGAAACAGTCGGGGTAAACTATTTATCTATCTGTGGAAAAGACTTGTCGCCCAACTTGGCGATATTGTGGATACTCAATGCGGATTTAAAGCTTTTAAAGCCGAAATCGTCCAAGAGATCGTGGATGGGATTCTTGAAAAGAAATTTGCATTCGACATAGAATTACTACTCCGCACCATCTTGATTCGGGATTCCTCTATAGCACGGGTAGGAATCGCGTGGATAGACAGTGAAGCCGCGTCTACCACAACAGACCTGAGTCCATATTTACCTATGTTGAAGGCTATCGTAAAAATGTACCGGAAATACGTACCTGCCCGGGAAGAAAGTGAACAATTTGCTTCCTTTATCGATTCGCTTTCCGAAACCGAATTTTCCCATTTGCTCGAAGCGATCCCGGAGGCGATCCTGGAGCGGGAGCCCTATGAATTTACTTATTTTAAAGAAGTTAAAGCCGAAGACCTTATTAAGAGTATTAACCGTTGAGGAAAGCTTGGTTCGATAATGGTGAAATACTCGAGATCAATCAGATAATGAGCTATTTCAATTATGTCAATCGCACAGTTCTGGGACTGGGGGTATTTAGAAAAGGAGGTGTCCTCGGACTTTCCCCCGATAAAAATTCCGGTAATGGAGATTAGCAGTATCACTGATTTTGACTCAAGGATCAGCTGGGATAATGCGATCAAAATAGCTAACTTCCCTCTCAGAAAATCATACCTATGAAAATCCTCAAGCTACTTTTTATCTTTTTTTTATTTCCGGCTTTAGCCCTGGGTCAAGATATCATTCCACTTCCAAATAGGAACGATAGCGGCCTGTCCTGGGAGGGAGAGGCTCATCAATTTTATTTCAATGAATGGAAGACCGAAGTGATCACGAACGTTTCGAATCCACACCTGGAGGTTTATACACCCGATCCCACGATTGCCAATGGTACTTCAGTGATCATCGCCCCAGGTGGCGGTCTTTTTGCCCATTCCATTGAGAAAGAAGGACGAAGGGTAGCGCGCTGGTTAAATCAGAAGGGCATTACTGCATTTGTCCTCCAATACAGGCTGTTACCGATGACCAAAGAGGGATTGAACACAATGCCTCAAGATGATAAAGAGATTATAGAAATGGTATCCCCTGTTCTTCAGCTGGCAATAGAGGATGGAAAGAATGCTGTGGGTTATGTCAGAGAAAATGCCCAGCGCTGGGATATCGATCAACAAAAGATAGGATTCATGGGGTTCTCAGCCGGAGGTGCCGTAACCATCGGTGTAACGCTGGAATCTGGCGAAGAACAGCTCCCCGATTTTATCGTACCTGTCTATCCCTGGATGAAGGTTATCGGCGAATATACAATTCCGGAGGAGGTTCCACCTATGCTGGTAATATGCGCCTCGGATGACCCGGGTGGGATCGGACCCGATAGTATTGCGCTTTATTCACGGTGGATCGATGAAGGTGGCCGTGCCGGAATCCATATGTACTCCAAAGGCGGACATGGTTTTGGAATGGAAACACAAGGGCTGCCATCAGATACTTGGATTGACCGATTTTACGAATGGGCGGTTACAGAAAATTTTTTAGACTCTAAGAATCCCCAGTAAATGGAGCTTTACACGTATTCCTTTAAAGAGTATAAGGGAGAGATCCTAAAAGCCAAGACCATCATTCTTCTTTCGCTGATCTTCAGCTTGACGGTAACCGGTGCACAGGATCCCAGCACATTCGAAAAAGACGTATGGGATCTGTCGATGAAATATGATAGCGTATGGGACAAAAGCAGGGAAACGATTGTCTTCACAGGTAGTTCGAGCATAAGACTTTGGAACACCCTTCAGGATGAATTTCCACGGCAACAGATCATCAATACAGGTTTCGGTGGGTCCCGGACATCAGATCTGCTCGAATATTTAGATGAGCTGGTCTTACAATACAATCCCAAAAAAGTATTTATTTACGAAGGTGATAACGACCTCAATGATAAAAAAAGTCCGAGGCAGGTGATCAGGCTTACCTCTGCAATAGTCGAGCGGATCAAAAAAGCTGGAACAGCTTCTTCAGTGGTGCTTATCAGTGCGAAACCAAGTATTGAACGCTGGCATTTAAGAAGAAAATACAAACGACTCAACAGAAAGCTGGCAAAGCTGTGCTTTAAAGATCCCTTCCTTGATTATGCCAATATTTGGGACCCGATGTTGATAAACAAGAAATTGAAAAAAGATCTTTTTACCGAAGATGGTCTGCATATGAATGAGGCCGGTTATGAGATTTGGTTTCAGGTAATTAAAAAATATGTCTATCAAAACCCTTAATTATGAGAATAATTTCAATAACATCCTTAGCGATCCTTCTTCTTTTCATCGGTTTGAATTACGGATGTTCCGATAATAAGAGACCCGCTGTGGTCTTTCCCAAAACCGACCTGGCGGAATCACCTTTAATACCCATGCCGGTAAAGATGTCTTCGACATCTGATGCCTTTGGTCTTGATCAGTATACCGCGATTAAAGCTACGGGTACCGACCCCGGATTTGAGGAGGTCGCAGAATTCCTTGCAGAAAAGATTCGGACAAAGACCGGGCTGGTACTCGAGGTAAACCCCGGCGATCCTGAGAATATTGATCGAATGATCTATATACAACAAACCAAGATACCCGGGGCCAGAGGGAAGGAGGCTTATCAAATAGAGATAAAAAAGGACAGTATCGTGGTCAATGCAGAACATCCTGAGGCAGTATTCAGGGCGGTTCAGACTTTGAGACAGATTATTCCGGAAACCAGCAATGATACACTGGCCGACCGCTCCATTTGGGTCATACCAACAGGTCTAATCGCAGATGAGCCATATTTTGAGTTCCGCGGTTCTATGCTCGATGTAGCACGCCATTTTTTTAGTGTGGAGGAAGTAAAGAAATTCATTGACCTTTTGGCGTACTATAAGATCAACGTTTTGCATCTCCACCTGACTGATGACCAGGGTTGGCGCATTGAAATTAAATCCTGGCCCAAGCTAGCCACAATTGGTGGAAGTACAGAGGTTGGCGGTACCGGAGGCGGGTTTTTTACCCAGGAAGACTATATGGAAATTGTGGCCTATGCAGCAAAGCGCTATATGACCATCATACCGGAAATTGATATGCCGGGGCATACCAATGCTGCTTCGGTTGCCTATCCGTTTTTAGACGGAACCGGTAATCCGCTTAAACTTTACGAAGGAACACGGGTGGGATTCAGCACCTTCGATACCCGTCGGGATTCGGTCTATGCTTTTATCGATGATGTAGTAGGTGAAATAGCAGCGATCACTCCCGGGCCTTATTTACATATCGGGGGCGATGAAAGCCATGCCACCAGGCCCGCCGATTATGTCCACTTTATCAATAAGGTTGAGAAAATCGTTCAGAAGCACGGAAAACGAATGATCGGATGGGACGAGGTGGCCACTGCCGATATGGACAGTAGTTCTATAGCACAATTTTGGGCGAGTGAAAAAAACGCTGACCTGGCAGTTAAAAAAGGGATGAAGATCATCATGTCACCTGCAAAAAAGGCCTATCTGGATATGAAATACGATACGGTTTCCAAACATGGACTCAATTGGGCGGCCTATATCCCGGTAGACACCGCTTATAACTGGAGTCCGGAGCGTTATTCGGAAGGCATCCCCAGAGAATCCATTCTCGGCGTGGAAGCACCGCTTTGGTCAGAAACGATCAGTAACAGTACCGAACTCGAATATCTTGCCTTCCCCAGGGTCATAGGGTACTCCGAACTCAGCTGGACACTTCCTGAGAAACGAAATTGGGAGGGGTATAGAAAAAGGCTGGCAGCGCAGGCTCCATTTCTCGACCGGATGAATGTTAATTTTTACCGATCAGACTTAATCGACTGGAAGGATAGCAAATTCACCTACAAGGAGATTCCCAAAGACTAAGGCTCTTTTTTTGATCCCAAGAAGGGTTAAAATCGGGTATTTGATAAAAGCTAAAAACTATTCTTCTTCAGTGCTTGGATCGGCAGACTCGAAATGGTTTATCCCATTATCGTGAAGTAAATTATACCATTGAATAATCTTCTTAATATCACTGGGGTAGACCCTGTCTTCATCATAATCCGGAACCACCTCAAAAAAATACTCCTCGAGTTTGATTTTGTCTTCTTTAGGTCCAACGGAGGTTTTGCCCCCGTTTTCTTTGGTTTTTATTTTGGTAAAAACTTCTCTGAGAGGAAGTTCTTCCTCGAGGGTATACACTGCAATTTCCGACAAAAGGCTCACATTGCTGTGGATGCCAACAGTAATCCTTTTCTTATCGATCAGCGATTCTGCTACAAATCCCGTCCGGGTTTGTGTGAGTAATTTATATAAACCAGGCTTTCCGCCAATGGAAAGGATCTTATCTAAACTCATAGGGTTTCTCGATTGATGATGGCAAAGATGGAAATTTTGTTTAATTCGATTCGGCTATCTTCCTTTTTTAACAGCCGGGAACCGCATTTTATAGTCGACCACAATATTCCCTTTGGAGATATTGTTAAGCTTGCCCTTTAGCAAACGCCGTTTAAGTGACGACAGCTTATCTGTAAAAAGGATTCCTTCTATATGGTCGTATTCATGCTGAATGACCCTTGCCAGTAGCCCGTTATATGTTTCCGTATGTTCCTTGAAATTCTCATCCATAAAGCGAACGGTGATCGTATCCTTACGGCTTACATCTTCACGAATGTCAGGGATACTGAGGCAACCTTCATTAAACGACCAGTCCTTCCCCTCTTCCTCGACCATTTGGGCATTGATAAATACCCGTTTGAAAGCCTTCAAGACCTCCTGTTCTTCTGTAGTAAGATCCTCATCCTCAGCAAAAGGTCCAGTATCGATAACGAAGAGTCTTATGGGTAAGCCAATCTGCGGGGCGGCCAGGCCAACACCATTTGCTTTATACATGGTATCCCACATATTCAGGATCAATTCCTCGAGTTTGGGATAATCCGGATCTATCGGCTTGCTCTTTTTCCTTAAAACAGGATCACCATATGCAATAATAGCTAAGGTCATTTTTCAGTTTTATCTAAGTAGGCTTGTAAGATCAAAACGGCACTCACCTCGTCGATCAGTTCTTTGTTCTGGCGTCGCTTCTTGCCCATACCTGAATCGATCAGGCTCCGGTGTGCTATTTTGGAAGTAAAGCGTTCATCTTGTCGTTCAACCGAAATTCCCGGGAAAGACTGCTTCAATCGCTCTATAAACGATTTTATCAATGGTTCCGATTCAGAGTGCTGATAATTCATCTGCCTGGGTTCGCCTACGACAAATATTTCTATCGCTTCTTTTTTCTGGAATTCTTTTAAAAATTCGATGAGGTCTTTTGTCTGTATCGTGCACAGACCCGACGCTATAAGATGCAGCTCGTCTGTAACTGCAACACCAGTGCGAATTCTTCCGTAATCCAAAGCGACAATCCTGCCCAAAATTTTATTTGCAAAAATAGTTGATAATTTTATATGGATATAACTTTTGTCGCTATTATTAGCCCTAAGGGTGTATCTTTGCAAAAAATTTTGCGCTTCCATGACGGAGTTAAGAAAAATCATTGAAAAGGCCTGGGATCAAAGGGAATTGTTGAAGAATGCCGAGGTACAGAACGCCATTAGAAAAACAATTGACGCCATTGACAGCGGAGAACTTCGCTGTGCAGAGCCGTCGGCTGAGGGATGGCAGATCAATGAATGGGTAAAAAAAGCCGTGGTGCTCTACTTTCCGATTCAGAAGATGAAGACCATGGAAGTCGGGATATTCGAGTATTACGACAAGATTCCATTAAAAACAGGCTATGAGGCAAAAGGTATCAGGGTGGTTCCCCATGCTGTCGCCAGGCATGGCGCCTATATTTCACCCGGTACTATATTGATGCCGAGTTATGTCAATATCGGGGCCTATGTCGATGAAGGAACCATGGTCGACACATGGGCCACCGTGGGAAGTTGTGCGCAGATTGGGAAAAATGTCCACCTGAGCGGAGGCGTCGGGATAGGTGGTGTACTCGAACCCCTGCAGGCCGCCCCTGTTATCGTGGAAGACAATGCCTTTATCGGTAGTCGAAGCATAGTGGTAGAAGGGGTGCGTGTTGAAAAAGAAGCCGTATTGGGTGCTAACGTGGTGCTTACGGCATCGACCAAGATCATCGACGTAACAGCCGACTCACCTCTGGAACTTAAAGGTAGGGTTCCGGCCCGTTCAGTTGTTATACCAGGTAGTTACACCAAAGAATTCCCAGCTGGAAAATATCAGGTTTCCTGTGCATTGATCATCGGCAAAAGGAAGGAGAGTACGGACAAAAAAACATCTCTGAACGATGCCCTAAGGACTTATGATGTGGCCGTTTAAGAAAGAAGGAATTTTATTGTGGGATACAATTTATCGATCGTTTTTTTGTTATAAACTAAACCCCAGAGACCAAACCTTACTATATTTTTAAAATAAAATGAAGAGTTCCAACCATAAAATTACAGCCCTCATAATCACCTATAATGAAATGGGTTATGTGGAAAACTGTTTAAAATCTGTCGATTTTGCAGACGAGATCATCGTTGTGGATTCGTTTAGTACCGATGGAACATATGAATACCTGCAAAATCATCCCAAGGTCAAAGTTTTACAACATCCATTTAAAAATTTTACTTTACAAAAATCATTTGCCCTCGAACAGGCCAGCAATGACTGGATTTTATTCCTGGATGCGGATGAGGTGGTACCAGAACCATTGCGCGATGAGATCATAGAAACCATTAAAAGCGACGAATCTCACGTGGCCTACTGGTTTTATCGCCAATTTATGTTTAGGGATCAACCCTTGCGTTTCAGCGGTTGGCAAACCGATAAAAATTATCGGCTGTTCAGGAAGAGTAAGGCCAAGTTTTCAGATAAGAAGATCGTTCATGAAACACTCGAGGTCATTGGCTCTTCGGGTATCCTTAAGGCAAAGCTCATTCATTACTGCTACAAGAATTATGAGGATTACAAGGCCAAAATGTTGAAATACGGTCGTTTAAAAGCTAAAGAAGACTTCTTTAAAGAGAGAACTTTTAACTACATCTTTTATATTATCAAACCATTCTGGAAATTTTTCAACCACTATATTCTGAGACTTGGATTCCTCGATGGCAAGAAGGGCAGAATCATTTGCTATCTTAATGCTCTGGGGGTATTTGAGCGTTATAGTGAATTAAAGAAACTCGAAACAAAAAACGAAATCGCTTACTATTTGTTGATGCCGTAATAGGTCCAGACCATCTTTTCTTTTCGGGTTTCCTTCCTGATATTGAGATTTTTCTGGATAGATTCAGGTGTTTTATATCCGCGCTTGTGGTCCAGGTGGACACAAACTGCACTATATCTCAATTGTTTTGATTTTATACCAAAATTGAACAAGCGCTCACCCAATTCGCGATCCTGTCCACCATATTGCATCCTTTCATCAAATCCATTTATATTGAGAATATCTTTCTTCCAACCTGAAGAGTTATGACCATTCCATGTAGCATTGGTTGGCGTAACGGTATTAAAGAATTTCGAGATTATACCACGGGAGGTAAGTTTGTTATTCTTAAACGTTTTAGGGATCCCTTTATCCTTAAGCCAGTTTATATTAAAACAGTTTTGATTTTCGATATCTTCCCTGGTGATCATTTTGGAAATATTCATCGGCAACATATAATATCCCCCTGAAATAAAATATCCCTTTTCCTTATTGATATAATGCACTTCTACGAAATCTTCCCTCGGTATGCAGTCCCCATCGGTCATTATAATATAATCAGCGATGCAAGCGGTCAACGCTTTGTTGAGAATCCGTGATTTTTGAAAACCATCGTCTTCCTGCCACACATGCACGATATCATAAAAGACTTTCTCACGCATCGAATCGAGCAACTCGGCCGTCCCGGGCCCAGATCCGTCGTCTGCGATAACAATTTCAAAATTCTTAAAAGTCTGCACATTAAAACCCCATAATACCTTCTGAAGCCAAGCTTCCGAATTATATGTACTGACAACGACCGAGATTTTTGGTAAGTTCATATTTGGTACTGTGAGTCTACAAAAATATAAAAGTCTTATGAACTATATTTGTGCTGCCCAATTTTGCGTATCTACCGCCCATCAGGCTGAAATTGCTTTTTGATTTATAGCCATCGGCCTGAACCCGTGAAATATGGTAATCATGTAATTGAACTCATGAAAGTCTTTAAGGAACTACCTTTATCGATATACCATAGCCTTAGATTAGCCGGGATTCCAAAGAAGAGGCTCAAGAATCTGGAACGCGAGCAACTACCTGTAGTGGTATCACTAACTTCCATACCTTCACGCTTTAAAACGCTGCATCTTGTGGTCCGGAGTCTTTTTACCCAGTCCCATCACCCAAAAAAAATCGTTCTTTGGCTCAACAAGGAAATCAAATCGGAAGTCCCCAAAAGTATTTTAAACCTGCAGGGCGATCTTTTTGAGATTTGCTATTCCGAACTCAATTGCTCACATAGGAAGCTAATTCACAGTTTGGAAAAATATCCCGATGATATCATAATTACATGCGATGACGACCTGATCTATCGCAGGGATTGGTTATATCTGATGTATAAGGAGCACCAGAAATATCCAAATCACGTTATAGGAAATTGCACCATCCACATAAATTTTGATGAACATGACCAAGTTTTACCCTTTAGGCAATGGAAGTACCCTGATTCGGGCCGTATTAATACAAAAGCTGTTGTACCTATAGGGGCCTGGGGCATACTCTATCCACCAAAATCCCTTTCAAACAGGGTTTTAGATATCGATTTATTTATGAAACTGGCACCAGGTGGTGACGATCTATGGTTTAAAGCAATGGCACTTCTAAAAGGAACAAAGGCAATTCAGGCAGAAACCTGTCCAAAAGAACCCATTCCTATTATCGGAACACAACGAGTCTCCCTGAAAAAGCTAAATTTAGGTCAGAATCAAAACGATACGCAGTGGCATGCCTTGTCAGAATATTTCGATCTGAACGAAATAGTTAATAGAACTGAAGCAAACATCGATAGTTGAATTGATTTAGAACGGTGTGCTTTTGACCACACTCAACTCCAATAAATGTGAAAAGACTCTTTTACGGAATCCTTAAGAAAATGAAATTCCTTCCCCAGGAATTCTATGTAAAAATATTCTATGAGTACTATACGGGAAAAAAGCTGGATTTGACCAATCCAATTGAATTCAATCAGAAACTGCAATGGTTAAAAGTCTATTACAGGCCTTCTATACTAACTCAATTGGTGGATAAATACGAAGTGAGAAAATATGTGGAGGATAAAGTGGGCCCGCAGTATCTCAATAAGCTTCTCGGTGTATATTTCAAAGTATCTGACCTCAACTATAATGAGCTTCCAGAGCAATTCGTGATCAAGGCCGTCCACGGTTATAATTTTAATATACTGGTGCCGGATAAATCTAAACTCAACAGATTTAAGGCCGGCTTATTAATGAGAAAATGGATGACAAAGAACCAGTATTACCGGGGTGGAATGGAATGGGCCTATAAAAATGTGAAACCTAAGATTATTGCCGAAGAATATCTTACTGAAGAAGGCAAACCATCCATCAGCGATTATAAGTATTTCTTTTTCAATGGAGAACCAAAATTTATTCAGGTAGACCTGGACAGGTCGATAGGGCATGTAAGGAGTTATGTTGATATGAACTGGAAAACTTTGGATTTTACGACCATTGGAATTGATAAATTTGAGGGACAGATAACTATTCCAAAAAACCATGAAGAGATGACCGCAGTTGCCACTGCACTGGCATCGGATTTTCCATTTGTACGCGTAGATCTCTATAATATAGGTGGTAAGATCGTTTTTGGAGAAATGACATTTTATCCAACGGACGGGAGAATGGATTTCGCTCCCGATGAATACAATAAGGTCATCGGCAATTATTTGAAATTACCACAAATTCCCAAGGGCGCGAAGTATATTACATAAATCAGAATACTTAAAAGCTTGAAAGCGGAAATAGATAAATCAATTGAAGTACTCAATAGTGGAGGAATCATTCTATACCCTACTGACACAGTATGGGGAATAGGTTGTGATGCAACGGACGAAGCTGCAGTTCAGAAAATCTACCAGCTTAAAAAAAGAGCATCTTCCAAATCCATGCTTTGCCTCGTAGCCAATTGTGCTATGTTGGAACGCCATGTGGAAAAAGTACCCGAACTGGCCTATGATATTATCGACTTTTCAGAGAAACCAATAACCATTGTCTATGATGATCCAAAGGGAATAGCGCAGAATCTAATTGATGAAGACAATACTCTGGCCATTCGCGTTGCTACAGACAAATTTTGTCAATCGCTTATCCAAAGATTTAAGAAGCCTATTGTATCTACTTCTGCAAACTTGGCAGGTAATCCAACCCCACGCTCCTTCCTCGAAATCGATGAACATATTTTAAAAGGTGTGGACTATGTGGTAAATTTGCATCGCAATAATGTGAGCACAAGGCCTTCCTCAATCATTAAGCTCAGTGAGGACGGTGCCGTAACTGTGATCCGAAAGTAGAATTATGCCAAGGGACTGCCAGGAAGCCATTAAAAATCCGGTTTTTACGACGATCGTTGATTCTTCAAAGGAATTGGCCCTGGAAACCTATGTGATCGGTGGTTACGTTAGGGATTTCCTACTTGGGAAAAGGTCGCCCAAAGACATCGATATAGTTACCGTTGGCAGTGGAATTGCCCTGGCACAAAAAGTAGCTGAAAAACTGAGCGGTAAACCAAGGGTACAGGTTTTTAAGAATTTCGGAACGGCAATGGTGCATTACCAGAACCATGAGTTGGAATTCGTCGGTGCCCGTAAAGAAAGCTATAGCAAGGACAGTCGGAAGCCCAGAGTTGAAGACGGAAATTTGGAAGACGATCAAAGGAGGCGTGATTTTACCATCAATACTTTGGCGATTTCATTAAATGAGGCCACCTATGGACAGTTATTGGACCCTTTTCAAGGATTGCAGGATCTTGAGAAAGGCATCATCCGCACCCCTTTAGATCCGGGCATCACCTATTCGGATGACCCGCTCAGGATGTTACGGGCTATCCGCTTTGCAGCCCAATTGGATTTTTCCATCGAACTTTCGTCTTTGCAGGCCATAACCATCCACAAGGATAGGATCAAAATTGTTTCCAGGGAGCGTATTGTTGATGAGCTGCATAAAATAATTCTATGCGATCGGCCATCAACGGGATTAAAACTCCTTCACAAGACCGAATTACTGCCCTTGATCTTACCCGAACTCAGTGCTCTGGAAGGTATCGAAGAAATCGAAGGACAAAGACATAAGGATAATTTCTGGCACACACTCGAAGTGCTGGACAATATTGCCCGCCATACGGATGACCTTTGGTTGAGATGGGCCGCATTATTACATGATATCGGAAAGGCTCCTACCAAAAGATTCGACAAAAAGATCGGGTGGACCTTCCATGCTCATGAGTTTGTCGGTTCTAAAATGGTATATAAATTATTTAAAAGGATGCGGATGCCATTGAATGAAAAAATGAAATTCGTTCAGAAATTGGTATTGCTGAGCTCCAGGCCGATTATCCTCTCTCAGGATTTTGTGACGGATTCTGCCGTTCGGCGACTCATCTTCGACGCCGGCGACCAAATCGAAGCGCTTATGACCCTATGTGAAGCCGACATCACCACCAAAAATCCAGTAAGGCAAAAAAAATACCTCAGTAACTTTAAGCTGGTACGGGAAAAAATGACGGAAGTTGAGGAACGGGATCGCATCAGGAATTTCCAACCTCCTATCAGTGGAGAACTTATCATGGCGACCTTTAATATCCCTCCGTCTAAAGAGATCGGTCTTATCAAAGACGCGATTAAAGAGGCCATTTTAGACGGGGTAATCCCGAATGAATATCGGCCGGCCTACCAATTTATGTTAGACCAGGGCAGAAAACTTGGCCTCGAACCGTTAAAAAATAAGGAATAGGAATTTATTTGCAGGTACAAAGCAGAATGGAGAAGGGAAAATCGAAGAATTTTTACAGGAAAATGGCCAAAACTTCGCTGGTATTGGTCTATCTGGTCATTATTGCCGGTGCTGTTGTAAGGATGACCGGAAGCGGAATGGGGTGTCCTGATTGGCCCAAGTGTTTTGGTTATTACATCCCCCCGACAGAACGAGCGGAGCTGGAATGGCAGGCAGACCAAGACTATAAAAAGGGACAGGTTATTATCCTGAATGAATCGCTCTGGGTAGCGAAGTCAGACTTCAATTCTGCAGATCGGTATAACTCCGTGAACTGGGAGCAATACACCCGTCACGACTACGCTACATTTAACGCCTTCCACACCTGGACTGAGTTCATCAACCGTCTGCTCGGGGCCCTTGCAGGGCTGGCCGTACTGGTTATGGCGATCGCCTCCTTCAGCTACTGGACTGCAAGGCCAATGATAACGGTGATGTCGTGGGTAGCCGTGTTGGCGATGGGATTTCAGGGGTGGCTTGGAGCAACTGTGGTATATTCGGTCCTCGAACCCGTTAAGATTACACTTCATATGAGTATGGCATTGGTCATTGTAGGCCTGTTGCTGATTCTGATCTTCAAGTCTGGAGAAAAACCAAAAACGAAGGTAATTCATCCTTATATCCCTGTCCTTGTCATACTTGCACTGCTTTTAAGCATCATCCAAATTATAATGGGTACTCAGGTCCGCCAGTTTGTAGATGGGCAGGTAGATCTGTTAGGGGAACAGCTTAAAAACCTTTGGCTGGCTCAGGCTGATATGAGCTTCTATATCCATAGGTCTTTTTCCATCGCAGTACTTTTTACCAATGTATTCCTGGCTTACCTTTTCTATAAAAGTGCCATGGTGCGGACCAGGATGAATTTGATCCTTGTCATCATATTCGCGGAAATTCTATCCGGAATGGCCATGTACTATCTCGATTTTCCATTTGGAAGCCAACCGCTTCATCTGATACTTGCCGCTTTGCTGTTCGGGCTTCAGTTCTATTTACTGCTCGAAACGAGGGGTGCCGTTAAATCTTCGTAACTTTGACCCGTTGAAAAAAGCTGCTGCTGATGATTTATAAGATCCGAATCATTCTGGACGCCGAGGAAGATATTTTCAGAGATATTGAGATCGACGCGGATAAAAGTCTTGAGGAACTTCATAATACGATCACCCAAAGTTTTGGATTTATAGGAAATGAGATGGCATCTTTCTATACCTGTGATGATCAATGGAATCAGCAGGAGGAAATCGCGCTTTTTGATATGGAGGAATTCGGTTCACCGGCAAGACTTATGAACGCCACCATTCTGAGCGAGATTATGAATGAACAACAGCCAAAACTGCTCTATATTTACGACTATATGAGCCTATGGACCTTTTTTGTTGAACTGGCTGATATCGTAAAAAAGGAAGATGGGCGTTCCTACCCCAATGTGTTATTCAGCTTCGGTGAACTTCCGGATGCACCCCCGGAAAAACGATTTGAGGCCGATCCCAATTTCGACATCGACGACTCTCCGGAAAGCTTTGATGACTACAATTTTGACGAGAACTGGAATTGACCTCAAGGTCTACTATTGAATTTTGATGTTTTTGCTGATGATCTGATTCATACTGACATCCTGGTAATTACGCTTCACAAAATCGAGTGCCAGTTCCAGGATCTCACCCATATTTTTACTCCGCTTAAATTGCACATCCAGGGTTAGTTCGTATATCTGCTTACCCAGGGTTTCGATATTTTCCGGAAGTGATATATCATCTTCCTTGCAAATCTCCACAAGCTGTTTGATTCGGTCACCCGAACTGATAATACGTTTGGCTACTATTGATCGTTCTTCAATTTTATACTGATCTACCGAGTCGCTCTGAAGCTTGCCTTGTACCATGGAAACCATGGTATAATTCTCTTTGAAGAATTGTGGTCTGTATACCTTGAGTTTACCTTCAAAACTCTGCTGATCAAAATCGATCGCCCTTATTTTATATACCACGTGATCAAAATCATGCATAGGCACAATCACATAATTATAGGAACGCATATCGCCCAGTAGCCTGATCATACATCGCTCATTGAATTTTACAAATTCCTTCGCTAATTGTGCTTTTTCCGATTCCGTACAGTTTGGCAGCATATCTTTAATGAAGACATCGCCAGGTATTCCTGCGATATGTTCTTCGATTAGTGTGTCTTTATGGACCAAAAAATTGAGGTTATAGGGCGAAAGCATATGCTCCAGTTCCAGGCCATAAATACGTGAAGCGTCAGTCTTCTTGACATAGAAATAGAGGAAGTTGTCGTTGAGAATATTCCTGACCTTGATCCTGAATGGCTTTGAATTACCAAAGGTGCAAAAATCGACCGCATCGATATTGAGATACTGAAAAATGCGTGAGCCGCCATCGGAGTGCAAAATAGAATAGACTTTCTTTAGGCTCAAATCGATCTCCTTCCGTTCGGAATCAGAATAATATACCCTGATCCACATCGTATCCTCACCATCATCATCATAAACAACCACGGATCCTGCGAAACGAAGCAGATCATCGTAAAAAATCGGGATTTCGATCTTACGGTTGTATTGCTCCAGATAGACATCCAGTCTGTCACTTACAGGGAAGGCCGGCTTTTTCTTCGACATCAATCGCTCTTCTGACATGATCTAAGGCATATTTAATACCGCTGGTTTGTAACAAATTCGGTAATTCATCGTCAAGTTACTATAAAGTACAATAATTCAATCTTTCCCTTTGGAAAAAATTCTTACAGTTTCGAATTTGACTAAGAAGTTTGGGTACCTGACCGCTGTTAAGGACCTTTCTTTTACGATCGAAAAAGGCAATGTCTATGGCATCCTTGGACCCAATGGCAGTGGTAAATCGACCACGCTGGGCATGGTATTGAATGTGGTGAACACCACCAATGGTACTTTTAACTGGTTCGATGGTACTACCTCCACCCATGAAGCCTTGAAAAAGGTCGGGGCCATTATAGAGCGTCCAAATTTTTATCCCTACATGACCGCCATTCAAAATCTGAGACTGGTGTGTAAGATAAAAGAGGTGTCGAAAAGCAAGATCCAGGAAAAACTCGAACTCGTAGGTCTTTGGGGCAGGCGCAATAGTACATTCAAAACCTACTCATTAGGAATGAAACAGCGCCTGGCGATAGCTTCGGCATTGCTCAATGATCCTGAAATACTTATTCTCGATGAACCTACCAACGGATTGGATCCACAGGGAATACACCAGATTCGGGAAATCATCAAAAAAGTTGCGGCCAGGGGCACGACGATACTGCTCGCCTCTCACCTACTCGATGAAGTAGAAAAGGTTTGTACACATGTCGTTATTTTGAGAAAAGGGGAAAAACTCTATTCGGGAAAGGTAGATGGAATGATGGCTAGCCACGGATTCTTCGAGTTAAAGACCGCTGACCTCGCCGCCCTGAGCCATATCCTGGAAGAAGATGGAAGATTTGGAAAGATCGATCACGCGAATGGTCTGTTGACCGTATTCCTCAATGAGGAGATGAATGCCGATGAACTGAATAAAATACTCTTTGACAAAGGCATTGTGCTGTCTCATTTGGTGAAAAGAAAAGAAAGCCTGGAAGAACAATTTCTAACGTTGACCAATGGGCAATCTTCCATTTGAGAAAACAGAATATACAAGATGAAAAGACTTCTTGAAATTGAATATATCAAACTTTGGAACAATCGGTCGAGTAAGATCCTGATCCTTTCTTATTTCGTGCTGCTCACTTCTATCGCCTTGATCGCTGCCATCAAGTTCGATATTGGACCTGTGAAATTTCACCTGGCTGAGCAGGGTATTTTCAATTTTCCTTATATCTGGCACTTCAATACGTTTATCACCGCTTTTTTCAAACTATTCCTGGCTATTGTCATCGTTTCCATGATGGCCAATGAATATAGCAATAAGACGATCAAGCAGAATTTAATCGACGGGTTGTCCAAGAAAGAATTCATCCTTTCAAAGTTCCTGACCGTAATCGCTTTTGCTTTGATCTCAACTGTTTTTGTCTTTATCGTTTCGATGGTCCTCGGACTCATCTATTCGGATTTTAATGAGCTGTCGATCATTTTTTCTGATCTTGAATTTTTGCCGGCATTCTTCATCAAATTGGTAGGATTCTTTTCTTTTTGTCTTTTCCTCGGCATTTTGGTTAAAAGATCGGCCTTCGCACTCGGATTTCTTATTCTATGGCAGGTTTTTGAGGGCTTTGTCCGAGGGATGATCCGTTGGAAGTTTTTCGACGGGGATACTACCGATACCATTATGGGATTCTTCCCGCTAAATTCGATGTGGAATCTGATTAAGGAACCCTTTTCACGACTCGGAGCCGTACAATCTGTGGCCAATCAGATCGGTGAAGAGATCGCGCTGGATTATCATGTTCAGTTCCATGAAATGCTTATTGTCCTGAGTTGGACGGCAATTTTTGTCTATCTGTCATATGCCTTGCTGAAAAAAAGGGATTTATAGTATATTGTAGTGTTTGCGAGAACACTATGAGGAGAATTCCACTTACATGCCTGCTATGGCTGTTCACGATGGTGCTTTTCGGTCAGGGCGAGACTTCCAATTGGTATTTTGGTACCCGGGCGGGTATCAGTTTCAACAATGACGGAAGTGTATCGTCGCTCGAAGACGGCCGTATAAGTACTTTCGAAGGCTGTGCCACTATATCCGATGAGCTGGGTAACCTTCTTTTTTACACCGATGGGATAACGGTCTATGATCGTACACAATCCATTATGCAGAACGGCCGGTCGCTTTATGGGGATATTTCCAGTACACAATCGGCGATAATCGTTCCGGATCCGGGCAATCCTGAGCGCTTTTACATATTTACGGTAGATACAAGCGTTTTTGAGAACGATCCTGATTTCGGCTTAAATTATTCCGTGGTCGATATGTCGCTGAACAACGGTCTGGGGGCCATCACGGAGAAAAACATCAACCTTTTGAGGGACTGCTCAGAAAAAATAACCGCAGTGATAAAAGACTGTGCTGAACAGTCATTTTGGGTCCTCACGCTTGCGACCGAAGATGGTTCGCCCGGTTTGCTCGATACCTTTCACGCTTTTGAAGTCAATAGTTCAGGAGTGGTCACAAATTCTGTAAAAACAAATTTTAATAATTTGGATATAGAGGATCCCAGAGGATATCTGAAATTGTCTCCTAACGGAACAAGGGTCGCCTGTGCGAATGCCAGTTCGGGGCTTTTTCTGTATGATTTTGACGCCAGTTCAGGTATATTGAGCAATCAGCTGCCTATCAGCATCTCCGGAGCGAATTCGGCAGCTTATGGGGTAGAATTTTCTCCTAATGGAGAGCTGCTCTATGTTCACGCCTCCAATGATCAACAAGGCGAATCCGGTCATTCATCTTCTTTGCTCCAATACGATCTTTTGGCTACCGATATTGCAGCCTCGGCAACGGTGCTGGAGAGTGGCAATGATTTCAGGGCAGCTTTACAGTTAGGCGCTAATGGTAAGATCTATAGAACCATTGCCACCAGCTACACGGTTGGCACCCCTTATCTGGGTGTGATCCATTCACCGGATGAAATAGGAGTGGCAGCCAGTTATGAACACCAGGCTGTTTTTCTGGGTTCCGGACTGGGTAATGGAGGGCTGCCACCATTTGTCCAATCCTTTTTTAATAAAACTGCCATTATTAGAAATGCAGATGGTACCACGAGCAAATCAATGGAATTATGTGAGGGAGAAAGTTTTACACTTCAAACGGATGATATCCCCGGTGCTGTTTACACCTGGCAAAAAGACGATATCGTTCTTGCCAATGCAGGAGCGGTTTTTCAATCGGACAATACGATGATTGAAGGTACAGGACGCTACGTCGTCACCATAACCAACCCCGATCCTAAAGAATGTCCTATCGTCGGGGAGGCTTTTATCAGGGTCAATCCTTTGCCGGAAACAGGGGAACTATTGCTCGTACAATGCGATGTAGATCCGGGTGCCAGCGAGGACGGGTTTACCGTTTTCGATCTCGAATCGGCTATTGCAAACGAGGCATTTGAATATAAATTTTTTGAAAGCATCACAGACCGTGATAATGAGATGCCCATAGAAGAGCCCGGGAGTTATTACAATATCAACCCCTTTAATCAAACGCTGTACTATTCTGTTCGCAATGAATTTGATTGCAATAATTATGGGCAACTTAATCTGGAAGTCCGTTCAAATCCGTTTGCTACTCAAAGTGACTTTACTCTTTATAGCTGTGATGTGGATGTCACGGATGATCAGCTGGTCTCCGTTTTTGATCTTGAAGGCTATGCATTTGAAGAATATACTGATCTGGAGGTAAGTTTTCACAATAGTCTGAACGATGTTGCTTTGAAAAACAATCCGTTACCAGGACAATTTCAAACCATATCGACCACTGTATATGCCAGGCTCGAACTGAATAACGAATGTCTCGGGGTGGAAAAGATCGATCTTCAGGTATTGGCAAGTCCGGATTTTAGCCTGAACGATGAATTCCTTTTATGTACCGATAACCCTGATCTGTTGATCAGCGGACCTGAAGGCATGGATTTCTATCGCTGGGAGCTTTTGGAAGGAGGCAATCCGATCGTACTATCAGAGGCCGGTAACCTTCCCGTGAATCAATTAGGCCAGTACCGACTAACCGCCGGATTTACCTATGATTTCCAGGGTATTTCGATCCAATGTGAAAAATCGGTAAGATTTCAAGTACTACCCTCCAATATGGCGGCCTTTGAGGAAATCCTGATCGATGATTTCAGAGAAGAAAACAGTGTTCAGATACTGGTTAGCGGTGACGGGGATTATGAGTATTCTTTGGATGGAGATACGTACCAGTCCAGTGATTCATTTGATGATATTGCCCCTGGATTCTATACCGCCTATGTCCGAGATAGAAACGGTTGCGGAGTTAGTACAAAAGACATATCTGTTTTGGGTTATCCCAAGTTTTTTACCCCAAATGGTGACGGTATCAATGACCTCTGGCGGATCACAGGTGCTGATGAGCAGTTTCAAGCCGATGCCTCTATCACCATCTTTGATCGTTTCGGAAAACTATTGGCACAGATTAGCCCACTGGATGAGGGGTGGAACGGAAGGTATAATGCGAGTCCCCTTCCGGCTTCGGACTATTGGTTCAGGATAAGGCTTAGCGATGGAAGGGAAATCACTGGTCATTTTGCCTTAAAGAGATAATGATAATGAATATTATGCCTAAATTTAAAGGTCCTGGTGGCGAGTTATGAAAAGGAATCTGTCGGTCGCAATATTCTTGCTTTGGGCTTCTTTTGCCCTTGGCCAGACCTGCCCTAATCCTATTCTGATTAGCCCTGTGAATGGGCAGTCCAATGTTCCTGTAAATGCAAGTATAAGCTGGAATTCGGTGGTTGGCGTAACCGGTTATAAAATTTCGATTGGCACAACGGCGGGGGGTGGAGACATCATCAATGATTTGAATGTTGGGAGTGCCACCTCATTTACCCCGCCAAACGGACTTCCAGAGCTAACTGAGATCTTTGTGACCGTTTCCCTTTTCTTTTTTGATACAGCAACCGGCGAGATTACCTTAGCCTGTAATTCAGAATCATTTTTCACAGAGGATGTCACAACACCTCCACCCTGTACTTCAATGATCAACCCGCTAAACGGTGCGACTGATGTCAATTTTGCTACCAATATCAGCTGGGGTGCCTCCCCCACTGCCACCGGATATCGTCTTACGTTGGGCACAGCTCCTGGCCTGGGGGATTTGTTAAACAATCAGGTTTTAGGAAATCAGCTGTTTTACGACCCGCCGGTCGACTTTCCTATATTGACGACGATTTATGTACAGATCACGCCTTATAATGAAAACGGAAGTCTGGCTCCATGTCCCGCAGAGAGTTTTACAACCGGAGATGTTGTTACCATCCCTGGCTGCACTTCGCTGATTAGTCCATTGAATGGCGCCATCAATGTACCGCTGACGCCCTTCCTGGAATGGACTGCTGTTCCCGGAGCGACAGGTTACCGTGTAATCCTCGGATCCACACCGTTTACGACGGATGTCCTGGACAATGTAGTCTTTTCGACTAATTCTACTTTTGTAATTAATTTTGAGCCCAACAAGACCTATTTCATGACCATCATTCCGTTTAATGATGCAGGGGAAGCCTTCGGGTGCACGCAGGAATCCTTTTCCACCATTTTGGGTTGTGGCCCTTATTTCGATATTACGACTGGCGATCTGATCACCCTGAACCCGCCCATCGATTTTCCTGAAATTATTTCATTTTGCGATGACCAGTTGCCCTTTACCACCACAACGACCGATGTAGCAGACGGATACCGCTGGTTTCGTATCGATGCGGCAGGCAATGAATTACTCATTTCAGAGACGGCGGAGGTGGTTCTGGAAGAAGCTGGAGACTACCGCTATGAAGCATACAATACAGTAGAACAATCCGGTATTACTATTGAATGTCCCTCCGAGCAAATTTTTAGTTTGATCGTTTCTACACCCGCCAGGATCACCGGCGTAACATTGGCTGAGATAGCAACGGGCACGAGGATCACCGTATCCGCAGAAGGACCAGGTGATTATGAATATGCGCTGGATAATATTGATGGGCCCTATCAGGATAGCAATGTATTTGAAACCACAGCTGAGTTTGAATATCGTATCTATGTCCGCGACAAATTCGGCTGTGGAATAACGGAAGAAATTGTAAATCAGGATCTTACCCTTAATGGATTCCCGAAATTTTTTACCCCTAATGGGGATGGTATCAATGATTTCTGGCAGTTTATATTACCAGAGGCATTGAATGAGAATCCTTTGGAAGTCATTTATATTTTTGATCGATCTGGGAATCTTCTGGCTCAGATCGATCCTTTTTCACAAGGTTGGGATGGCAATCTGAACGGAGGTCCCCTGCCCTCTTCCGATTATTGGTTTCGTGCTCGCCTTATCAATGAGAGGATAGTAAACGGTCATTTTACCCTTAAGCGATAAATAACTCTGCATCAGCTATGTATCAGTCTGGGTGGGAATGCCCAGCTTTTGTAACTTTATCTCATGAAATTTAAAGTGGTTTCAGACTTCAAACCTACAGGGGATCAACCAGAGGCGATCACAGCCTTATCTGAAGGTATTGAGGAAGGCGAAAGGTATCAGACCCTGCTGGGCGTTACGGGATCTGGAAAGACCTTTACCGTCGCCAATGTCATCGAAAAAGTTCAAAGGCCCACTTTGGTACTTGCACATAATAAGACACTCGCCGCCCAGTTATATTCTGAATTTAAAATTTTCTTCCCTGAAAATGCTATCGAGTATTTTGTGTCCTACTATGATTACTACCAGCCGGAAGCTTATATCCCCACCACCGGCCTATATATAGAGAAAGACCTATCGATTAACGAGGACATAGAAAAGCTGAGGCTTAGCGCCACATCTTCACTGCTGTCAGGACGGCGTGATGTTCTGGTTGTGGCTTCTGTTTCGTGCCTTTATGGAATTGGTAATCCCAGCGAATTCCAAAAGAACGTCATCGCAATTCACAAAGACCAGGTGATCTCCCGTACCAAATTGATGCACCAACTGGTTCAAAGCCTTTACTCGAGAACCACCGCGGATTTCAGAAATGGTAATTTCAGGGTAAAAGGGGATGTGCTGGATATTTTTCCAGGCTATGCTGACCATGCCTACCGTGTTCATTTTTTTGGGGATGAGATCGAAGAGATCGAGTCTTTTGACCCTTATAAGAACAAGGTATTGGAATCTTTCAAACATTTAAATATCTACCCAGCCAATATCTTCGTAACCTCTCCGGATATTCTTCAAAATGCGATTTATCAGATACAGGATGACCTGGTAAAGCAGGTAAATTATTTTAAAGAAATAGCAAAACCCCTTGAAGCCAAGCGACTGGAAGAACGTACTAATTTTGATCTGGAGATGATACGCGAACTAGGATATTGCTCCGGCATTGAAAACTATTCACGTTACCTGGATGGGCGTGAACCCGGGACCCGACCCTTTTGCCTCCTTGATTATTTTCCTGATGATTATCTAATGGTAATTGATGAAAGCCATGTAACCATACCACAGGTGCACGCTATGTACGGGGGTGATCGTTCCCGAAAGGAAAATTTGGTGGAATACGGTTTCAGACTTCCTGCCGCAATGGACAACAGACCGCTTAAATTCGAGGAATTTGAGGCCATGCAGAATCATGTGATCTTCGTAAGTGCTACTCCGGCCGACTACGAACTACGATTGAGTCAGGGTGTATATGTGGAACAGGTTATTCGTCCCACAGGGCTGCTGGATCCGGTGATTGAAGTCCGACCGAGTGCCAATCAGATCGATGATCTGGTTGAGGAAATTCAGCATAGGGTAGAATTGGACGAGCGAACCCTTGTTACCACCCTCACCAAGAGAATGGCTGAGGAATTGACCAAATACCTGGCCAGGATAGCCATTCGTTGTCGTTATATTCACAGCGATGTGGACACTTTGGAACGGGTTGAGATCATGCAGGATTTACGAAAAGGTATTTTTGATGTTCTGATCGGTGTAAATCTATTAAGGGAAGGACTTGATTTACCTGAAGTATCACTGGTGGCGATTCTGGATGCCGATAAAGAGGGGTTTTTACGGAGCAACCGTTCCCTGACGCAGACTGTGGGAAGAGCTGCCCGCCATTTAAATGGCAAGGCGATAATGTATGCGGATACGATTACCGCTAGCATGCGGAAGACCATAGATGAAACCAGGTATCGTCGTGAAAAACAGCTTAAATACAACGCGGCCAACAACATTACCCCCACCGCGTTGAATAAAAGCCTGGATAGTGCCCTTGCAAGGAATTCGGTGTCTACCTTTCATTTTGAAAAAGAAGAGCTACGCGCCGCCGAACCGGATCCTGCCTATCTGACCAATGAACAGCGACAAAAGCTAATCAGGGACAAAAGAAAGGCTATGGAAAAGGCAGCCAAAGAACTGGATTTTATGCAAGCGGCCAAACTAAGAGACGAAATAAAAATACTCCAGAAACAGGAATAAAAAAAAGCGCCCCGAGTTTTCGGGGCGCTCCCTAACTAACCAACTAAACAAACCAACCAATATGAAGTCCCGTTAGGTGGGCACTACATAAAACTATGGTATCTTATTTCCCAATCGCAACGGTGCGTTTTGGTTTGGGTAATGCTTCTTCCCGTTTCGGTAATCTGAACTTCAAAATACCGTCAATATAGGAAGCCTCAATTTTATCTTCATTCACAGTCTCCGGAAGCGTAAATGATCTGGTAAACGAACGATATGAGAATTCCTTCCTTGTAAAATG
>JAHEJJ010000025.1 GCA_024638915.1 Robiginitalea sp. | reverse complement strand
TGGGTACTAGTAAAGGGATTTGTAAATGTGAGTATGAGTGATGGGAGACGGAAGACGGAAGACAGAAGTCAGAAGTCAGAAGTCAAAAGTGGGAAGATGGAACCATAAAACTTAAACTCAAAACTCAGGGTGTCAAATTCAAGATCATGAAGGAAAACAGCATTTCCGTATGGAATATTTTTTATTGCAGTATCAAGACTCCGGGAGATTTTTCGGTTGACTTCGGCTCAACGACACCACAGGGCTTTTTCTGGCGCCTATGCGGGATTTATCTTTGCCTGCCCATGTTGGTAATGCTGGCCCTTGGTTTTGCAACGGGAAGGCTCGATGGATCTGAGGTGATGATAATCGGGGTTCAGGTGGCGCTGCTTTTGCCTTTACTTTTTCTGAGCATCTGGTTGCTAGGCAAGCTTCTCCCAAGAGCTGTAGATGAAATGAAAAAAGAGAGTGGGAGGGAGCTGTACTGGCTATTGGCAAGCAATTATTTCTTTCTCATCGCTGCTCCGCTGGGAATCTTAGTACTTATGGCCAACCTGATGCCCAATAGAATTTTAAACAACGCAATATTTTCTTTGGTCATACCCTTAATTTTTGTCGGGGCTGGTTTCCTGTGGTTGCGCTCAGCAGCCTTGTTGATACAGACCCTGACTAATTCAAGTTTGCGCAGGACCACAGTAATCGCCATTGGGGGAGCAGTATGCCTGACTTTTACCGCCTGGATGGTAATCGGACTGCTGGGAATACTGATCTTGTTACCGATTGGCTTAAGCGTATAGAACCAATGAATAGTTTTAATTCGATATAACGATCGTAGTTATAGCTGTATAATAATCGATCAATATTATTTCAAGAGATGTTTAGAACCGTAATTCCCTTGACATAGATACTCACGTAAATTTGATCTATTTATGAGTTCGTGAATCTCCTACGTCGATTTTTTGGACGTTATAATACAGCAAGCTTTATTTATAACTTAATTATGTCAAATCACGCCGGAAAACGTGATTACGGGAATTACTAGTTTTGTTCTATAATATATATTATGTCAAATAGGATATTTCTAAAGAAAGGGAATAGTACTAATCTATAGTTATCCCCTCTTGTTCTCTAGTTCCCGGTTTTTATACTGGTCATACCATCAGACGACTGGCGCATTTTTTTGCTGTAAAAACCACGGGCGTCGATCTTGCCCATTCCGTCTACGCTGAGATCTGATTCCAAAGCTCTGCCGGTAATGGTCATCTTACACATACCATCCAGATCGATCTTTAAACGGTCTACAATGATTTCCATGTCGCCACGGATCATTCCATCGCCTTTGATCCTCAGGGATTCGCCTTTAACCACGTCTTTGGTGGCGACCGATACCATTCCCTCCATGTCCAGGGAGCTGATGCCAGGATGCTTTACATAAACCGTAAGCTTGGGGGTCGATTTAAAACCGTTATTTTTTTCCCTGCGATTTATGATCAGCGTCTTTCCGTTTACCGAGACCTCGTAGGCCTCCATATCTTCCTCGTCCTTGGCCTCCAGCACTACACTGCTGGTTTCGGCTTTTTGCAGGAAAAGCCTGATATAGCCCTCTACCTCAACGTTTTCAAAGTCTTCCAGCTTGGGTGTCTGGCGGTTTTGGGCATAGGAAAAACTCAGCGCTAGCATAAAAACCAGGCTTAATACACTTAATTTTTTCATGGTCGGTGTTTTTTGGATGATTGATGAATAGTGACTCCTTATTATAACAGACGTTATAATTAAGAGACGCGTTGCCTGAGCTATTGTTACAAATTATTCAAAATTTATACCTACTTGCTTTGCTCTTTCACTTTCAGGGCCATCAGCTTACCTTCATAGCTGATCACAAAACGCTGGTTGCTGTTTACCGTCATATGGCTCTTCATGCTCGGATATAATTTAATATTTACCTGAAAGGTTTCGGTGTCTTTATCGGCCAAAAATGAAATATGGTAATACCCCTTTTTCTCATTTTTTTCAACGACCAGCTCACGCGGTATTCCTTTAAACTCTATCGCGGTATCGCCCGAATAATGCCCGTTCCCGAACTGGCGCTCGCCATAGTAAGGCAAATACGCCATCACCGAATCCGCTTTCATCTCGAAATAATTGAAATTCCCGATAAGGTTATAGCTGTTGCCCGCACTACCCGCGGCCTGGAGATTAGTACCTGCAATGGCATTGGTACCCGTGGTAGCCTGCGCCCTGGCCCAGTCCGATTCGATCCTGAACATTTTGGAGTCTACCAGTTTATCGAGCGCTTTGTGGTCTTTTTGGGCATTCAGCGTGAATCCGATAAATATTAAGGTGGCCACATATAGCAAGGTCTTTTTCATAACTGCTGCAATTTTCCTTTAAATTACTAAAACCTATCCATATTTATGATCAACAAATTGTTAAATAAATGCTTTTAACCGTCTGTAAACCATTTCTTTATACCTACTCAGCTTTCATCTTTTTCAGCATTTCCCTGGCATTGGCACCAACCCCACCCTCAGGGTCCATCCCGATGGCTTTCTGGTAATACTCTTCCGCCTTTACCTTATCCCCTGTCCTCCAGTAGGCCTCAGCCAGGCTGTCCCATACATTGGCCGAATCGGGAAAAAATTCTGCATTCATGCCAAAAACACCAATAGCTCCTTCGAGATCTCCACTCTCTAATAATTGATACCCCGCCCGGTTAAACTCACCTTCAAAATCGAAAAACTTATAGGCCGGCTCCTGGACCATCCTTTGGGCTTCGCTCTGTACCTCCTCAAATTTTCCGGCGGTATAGAGTCTGGTTAGATGGGCCATTGGATCGGTAATAAAATCAGGATCAGAAAATGCCAGGGCAGCCTCCAGGGCTGGATCCTGATTGGTGCGATATTGCTCAAATGTCATCCCCGTGGGAATCTGTGGTGCCAGCCACTGCCTGTTCTCCCACTGAGGCTTATCCTGCCACCAGGCAAAGGATAAAAAGGCGTTGATCTTACTATTGGGTAGTTCTACAGGACGATTATCGCCATAAAAATTAATGTTCTCGCCCGTGGGCTCTCCAACGAAGATGGCATTGGTGTAGGTATGCAGTTCGTTGACCAGGTTCATACAGGCCGAAAACGTACGTCGGCCTATGATCACCATAAACTTTCCCGGTTGGTTGATCTTCTCATTGGCGATTATCCCTGTGATGACAGGTTTGTTTTTGTAATTGTTGCCACCCCCATTGAGCCTCACATCGAGAATAAGCTTTTCTACCTCATTGCTTTCTATAAATTCAAACAGTCTGGCATAAAAGGTAGGGATGTCCTCCCCTTCCTGGTCCTGGATCTGGCTATGCCGCACATATACCGTTTTCTGATCTGGTAGATACTCGTAATAATAGATCTTATCGAGATGCTTAAGATAAAGAGGGGTTTCTGAAAGATCTCTGGCCCCGACCCATTTTTTTCCGGGAACGACCATGCCATACTGTCTCGGAATCTCTTCCCAGGGTAGAGCGCTTACTATTTCTTCGAATACCTTACCATCTTTTTCAAGTTGAAGTCTGAGCTCCAATTTCAATTCTTCAGTGACACCTTGTGCGTGCAAGATTTCGGGGATGGTCGGATAATTAACGCCATAGGCCTTAACAAACTGGTCGTTCTCTGCCGGAATTACCGCACGAACGCTCTGAAGCACTTCTTCTATAGGCATACCCTCCATAGAGACCAGTCGTGCTCCTACAAGTTTCTTATTGTTCTTATCAGCTCCGGTGATGTAAACGCCATCATCGAACTGGTACAGAACGATGGGCAATCTGTGCAAGGGAACCTGGTTTTGTCTCAGGCCCAAAGAAGTATGCCCATATTCAAATGAAGCAGCCAGTTTGGCAAACCCTACCAGGATCTCATGCTCCTGCATTTCTGGAATCGCCTCATGTAGCTCTTTTACTTTTTCATCCCATTCCTCTGCACTGATCTTTTTAAAGAGAAAGGGATAGTCTTTATGGACGGTGGCCTTGAGAAAGTTTAGGTCTTGCTGCCATTGCTCTGCAGTTAATGTGGTCTGTCCATAGGTATTCCCTTTAAAAATGATTAATACAAAAAAGAATACAATTGTTTTTAATGTTCGTTTCATGTTGATTGCATTATATGATATGAGTATAGGACGTGGAAGTTCGATCTCAGTTACAGTTTTACATGGATTTGTCCTAATAGCATTATCGCCTATGAAGCATGATCCGAATACTCTTGCTGATGGGAGTACGACTCCGGTCGGCAAAATGATTATAGGGTACCAGCGGATTCGTTTCCGGGAAGTAAGCGGCTGTATTTCCTTGAGGAATTTTATAGGGAACCACAATAAAGTTATGCGCAGTCCGGATCTTCCCGTCGTAGGCACTGCTGAGATGGACTACATCGCCCGACTGTAGACCCCGACTTTCAATATCTGCTTCATTCATCATAATGATGCGCCTTTCGTTATAGATGCCCCTGTAGCGATCGTCGAGTCCATAAATGGTGGTATTGAACTGGTCGTGTGAACGGATGGTCATCAGCATCAGTTCGTCTTTGGCCAGCTGATGCTTTGGAAGTGCATTGATCGTAATTTTGGCCGTGCCACCAGCCAATTTTTCAAAATTTCCATCCCTGGCATTATTGGGCAGGTAATACCCACTACCCTGCGCTTTTTTACGGGTATTCTCAAATCCCTTGGCGACCAAGTCTATTTTTTGCCGGATCAGATCATAGTCGGTCCCCAAGGTATCCCAGTCGACCGGATGATCTCCATTAAAGTAAGCCGAGGCTAAGGCTGAGACAATTTCCGGTTCACTTTTTAACTTGCCCGAAGCGGGCCTTAATATCCCTTTCGACTGTCGTACCCTTCCCATACTATTCTCTGTAGTCACATATTGGGACTGTCCGCCGGTCATATCCTTTTCCGATCGTCCATAAGTCGGCAGGATCAGGGCGGTTTTCCCGGTGACCAGGTGGGATCGATTTAGCTTGGTGCTTACCTGTACGGTGAGATCGCAGTTTTGAAGGGCCTCGGCCGTATAGTCTGTATCGGAGGCCGCCATCAGGAAATTACCGCCCAGTGCCATGAATATTTTCGCCTTACCCTCGTGCATGGCCCGCATAGACCCTACAGTGTCGAGTCCAGGTTTGGCGGGCGGGACAAAACCCATATGTTTTTCAATACGCTGGTTCAGATCTTTGTCAACATAATGCATGATGCCCACAGAACGATCGCCCTGTACGTTGCTATGCCCGCGAACCGGACAGGTACCGGCATTTGGCTTGCCAATAGATCCCTTGAGCAAGAGGAGATTTACATACTCCCGGATGGTCTCAACCCCGTTTTTATGTTGGGTAAGCCCCATCGCCCAGCAGATTACGATTTTTTTCCGATCGGCGATCAATTGCACCGCCTGCTCTACCTTGCCCTCTTCCACCCCACTCATGGCAGATAATTCCTGTTTGGAATATCGGTCCAGGTCGTCCATGAGTTCCTGGTATCCTTCGGTTTTATGTTGGATAAAATCATGATCGAAAACAGGCTGGCCTTGCTTTTCGAAGTTTTGTAAACGTTTAATGATCAATTTTATAAGAGGAATATCCTGATTGATATTCACCGGCAGGTGCAGATCCGAGATCGGGCTCCCCTGCCCTATCCAGCCCTTGCTTCGCTGAGGGTTTTTAAAGCGGACAAGTCCGGCTTCTTCCAATGGGTTGATGCTGATGATCTTTCCACCGTTTTCCTTGCATTTCTCCAGGGCCGATAACATCCTGGGATGGTTGGTGCCCGGGTTCTGCCCGGCTATGATAATAAGCTCAGCGCCATAGAGATCTTCGAGGGTAATACTCCCCTTCCCAATGCCCAAAGTTTCCGAGAGGGCCACACCGCTCGATTCATGGCACATATTGGAACAGTCGGGCATATTATTGGTGCCAAATGCCCGGATAAACATACCATAGAGAAAGGCCGCTTCATTGCTCGAACGGCCTGAAGTATAAAAAATGGCTTTGTCCGGGTGACCTAGTTCTTTGAGCTGATCGGTGATTAGCCTAAAGGCGTCCTCCCACTCAATGGGCTCATAATAAATACTTTGGGGTCTAAGGATTAAAGGCTCACTTAATCTGCCTAGCCGATTGAGCTCATAGTCGGAATAGCGGGAGAGTTCCTCCACACTATATCTTGAAAAAAAATTCCCGCCTATGGTAGAAATTGTGGCCTCATCGGCCAGGGCTTTGGCCCCATTTTCACAGAACTCACCTAAGGACGAGGGTTCCTCCGGATTTGGCCAGGCACAGCTGGGACAGTCGAATCCCTCTTTCTGATTCATTTTAAACAAGCTACGAAAAGAGCGCAAGGCCCCCATCTCTTTAAGACTGTGCTTCAGGGCGGCCATTACCCCATCTTTGCCTGCAGCAAAGTCTTTGGGTTCCCCTAACCGAAGACCGGTGAAGTCCTCCGGTCCCCGGGCGAGCACATTTCTTGAAAATGAATCACTTTTGTTCACTCAGGAAGAGTATTGATTAATAATTGAATAATCTATTCAAGGGCTTTGGGATTGATATAGTTATCGGTTTCGTCTTCACCCCGGGGAGTGAGGCAGGTAAAATCCTTTTCGAGCAACAAGGACAGTTGTTCGCCCCCTGGCAGCTCCATCTCGTTATTAAATCCTACTTCATCGTTAGTGTGCCAATCAGCCCCTTTAGCTTTTGGCAGATAAAAGGTAATATGGTTCTCCTTAAAGCTGGCGTGGAGCTCATCATACTCAGCACTCATCCGCACACCATAGCCGAGTTCCTTTTCGGCAAAAGGGGTATTTTCCATTATTACACCGACCGTACACAGCTGGTCTACCTCAGATTGGGTAAGTCTGATACGTACGGTATTGGATCGAATTCTTATTTTCATGAGTAGAATTTATCGGGAGTTCTTTAAAAGTACAATATAACTGATTATTGTCATAGGGCTTTCAGGGAACGATATTGAATTTTACCCTTAAAAGAACAAAACATGTCAAGCGAAAAAAAATCACATACCCATCACACTTCAAATGCGGTTTACGGCCTTGGATTCATAGGTGCCGCGGTGTATTATATTCAAATGGCGAGCGGCTTTTGGAGCGTGGTAGTCGGCCTGATTAAAGCCGTATTCTGGCCTGCTTTTTTGGTCTACGAAGTGCTTCGTCACCTTGAATTATAGTACTATTGTCGATCTGAAGGTGATCAATAGATATTTATAGAAATATGAGTATATGCTGCATATTCATGCTTATTAGATGCAGATAAACTGCGGGCAGGCGCCTGGGAAATCAACTAACAATTATGAAGACTTTTAAAAAAATCGTCAAATGGACCCTGGGTATTCTCCTGCTCCTTATCATTGGGATTTTTCTTTACCTTTTTATCAAGGTCCAGGGGATCAAAAGTGATGGGAGGGATAAGCTGGTGGGTCCTGCCCCTACCCTAACGAGCAATGGTCATCCATACAGGGATCTCAACAAAAATGGAAAGCTCGATATCTACGAGGACTCCAGGGCAGATCTTGAGGCTCGGGTAGAAGACTTGCTGGATCAAATGACCCTTGAGGAAAAAGCCGGCCAGATGTTTCACCCATTTCAGTTCTCCGGCTTCGAATCGAACCCCGCTATGCGATTCATGGCATTGATGAACCCGCCCGAAAAATATGTTGGCAGTCGTGCGATCTCTCATTTTTCGACAGCCCTGGCACCAGATGATGTACGGGATCATATAAGATGGACCAACGAAGTACAGAAATTAGCCGAGCAAACACGACTGGGTATCCCCATTACCTTCAGCGCCGATCCCAAACACAGCGATAAGCGCGGCGCTTCCTTTTTTATGAAGGGATTATCTCAGTGGCCTGATGCTACGGGTTTTGCCGCATTGAGAGATTCGATGTTGATCTATAAATTCGCACAGATCGCCGCAAAGGAATACCGGGCCATCGGCCTGCATACTTCCCTGCACCCGGTAGCGGACTTGTCTACCGAGCCCAGATGGGGCCGTATTGCCGGTACCTTTGGAGAAGACGTCAATATCTCGACCATGCTTACGGTAGCCTATATCCATGGCATGCAGGGCGACAGCCTTAGTCCAACATCGGTGTCGACCATGACCAAGCACTTCCCGGGAGGCGGACCTCAGAAGGACGGCTGGGATGCCCATTTTAAATACGGCAAGGATCAGGTATATCCGGGTGATAATTTCGACCATCACCTGATCCCGTTCAGAGCTGCCATAAAAGCAGGAACGGCCCAAATGATGCCCTATTATGGTATTCCTGTCGGTCAAACCAGCGAGGATGTAGGGTTCGCCTTTAACAAGGAGATCATCGCCGATCTGCTGCTCGACAGCCTGCAATACAAGGGGATCGTCTGTTCGGATTGGGAAATACTTGGTGATCCGGATCAGGCCGGCGCTAATTTAGTAGATTCAAAGGATCATGGTGTGGAACATCTCGATGTCTATTCCCAGACCGAAAAAGCGCTCAACGCAGGGATTGATCAATTCGGAGGCAATGACAATCCACTACTTATTATCAAGCTGGTGAACGACGCGCGTATTTCCGAATCTAGGCTCGATCACTCGGTCAGGAAACTTTTAAGGCAGAAGTTTCAACTCGGACTCTTTGAAAATCCTTTTTTGGATGAAGAAGAAGCGATAAAGCAGGTGGCCAAACCCGAGGATGTGGCACTGGGCCTGGAAACCATGATCCGGTCTACCGTACTGTTGAAAAATGAGAATGACATACTACCGCTAAAAGGGATACCCAAAGTCTATATCGAAAATATGGACAAGAAACTGGCGGAATCCTATTTTGAAGTGGTTGATAATCTCAAAGATGCCGAAATTGCGTTGCTGCGACTAGAAGCACCTTTTGAACCCCGGGCAGGGATTGTGGAAGTCATGTTCCATCAGGGTCGATTAAACTATTCTCAGGAGGAATTGGAAAATATCATGAAAGTGATCAGGGCAAAACCAACTATTATCTCGGTTTATCTCGAGCGTCCTATCATAATTCCTGAGATCAGCGAAGAAGCCGCAGCCATATTGGGTCATTTTAGCATTTCCGACAGGGCACTTTTTGAACTTTTTGCCGGCAAAGGAAGTCCTGAAGGCAAACTGCCTTTCGAGCTGCCATCTTCTATGGAAGCTGTTGAAAAACAATTTGAAGATCTTCCTTTCGACTCAGAGGACCCGCTCTATCCCTATGGATTCGGACTTCGATATAATCAATTAACTGATCATTGATATAAAATAATATATAGTATTGTATTACAGATATATAGTACATCAGTAATGGTCATTTTCGATCTTATTGGCTACAACTAAAATAGCCTTTACAGGCAGTGCAATCCTTTTAATGAAGAGGAGGTTAAGCAGGGCAGGAATAATGAACTTATTCTTTGTATTTTTAAAGACCTAACCGAGGTATATTATGCAAAAATTAATTCGGGCCATCGTGGCTTATTGGGGTGCCCGCAAGATGAGCGGGGGTCGTTGTGGCTGTATGACCATAATACTTTTTATTATTCTTTATTGGTTATTGGGATACGTTTTTGAACTTTTCTGATCTTCTCATTATTATCCGGTAATACTCAGGAGTAATTCTTCGGCAATAACGTACTTTTGCCGGATGGTAAAATCGAGCCAATCTCAATTGGAATTTGTGGCCCTGATGGCCGCCCTGATGTCTATTGCGGCTTTGGCGCTCGATGCGCTTTTACCCGCCCTGGACGTAATCGGAAGGGCTGTAGGCAACAACGATCCTATTCGAAACCAATTGTTGATCACGCTTTTCTTTCTCGGACTGGGGTCCGGCCCCCTGTTATTTGGCCCCATTTCCGATAGTATTGGCCGGAAGCCGGTGGTCTATTGGGGCTTTGCTCTTTTTATCCTGGCGAGTTATCTCTGTGTGGCCGCGCAGAGTTTTGAAATGATGGTGGCAGGAAGAATATTACAGGGCGTTGCTCTGGCTGCTCCCAGAACCATAGGTATTGCTATGATCCGCGATTGCTACGATGGCGATTATATGGCCCGGATTATTTCGTTTGTAACCGTGGTTTTCATACTCGTACCAATAATTGCCCCGGCACTGGGAAAGGCGATATTCGATGTATATGGATGGGAAGCTATATTCCACCTGCAAGTGATTTTTGCGGTGCTGGTATCCATATGGTTTTGGAGAAGACAACCCGAGACACTTGAAATACGCAAGCGGACAACTTTTCGTTTTGGCGTATTTATACACGGCTACAAGGAACTACTAGGCTATAGGCAAACCATGCTGTTTACGCTGATCTGGGGATTTATCACCGGTTCTTTCCTGGTATACCTTAGCACTGCACAGCAGATATTTCAGGAACAATATGAACTCAAAGAGGCCTTCCCCTATATTTTTGCGGCTTTAGCACTGACGATTGGGGCGGCAACACTTTTAAACGGGACACTTGTGATCCGCTTTGGGATGCTGCGAATTGTCACCGTGGCCCTGGTCGCATTTGTATTGATTTCATTGCTGTACATCATTTTGTTTTCCAATTCGGGCAACCCTTCATTTCCTATCGCACTTAGTTTTTTTGCCTTACAGTTTTTTGCTGTGGGCTTCCTATTTGGGAATCTCAGGGCACTTGCTATGGAACCCGTGGGGCATATAGCCGGGATCGGCGCAGCGATCAGTGGTTTTATCGCCACGATCATGGGTGTACCTATCAGCGCCTTCATTGGAAGTTTTATCTCACAAAGCGTCTTACCGATGTTTATTGGGTTTCTGGTATGCGGCCTTATCTCTGTTGCTATACTTGGGTATTACCACAAAGGAAAAGGGATCCAAAGCCGGGTATAAGCCTGAATCCCTCATTTATTATTGATTACGAATTATCTATTGCCAATCGTCCATCAACCATTATTCATAAATGAGTCCTTGTGTCTCTATCCATGGAGCGCCGGCGGCCTTAAGATCTGCTTCAAGCGATGGAAAATCGCTGTCAACGATTGCCTTTAAAGATGCTTTGAGGCCTTTCAATTGGCTCTTGGCGGTATTCAAGGTTGTTTTATGCATTTCCGTAGGACCGTAAGTACTGCTGGCCAATGCAGCCTTACCGATAAATTCGGCCCTGGTAGGGCTTGGATCGTTCTTCTCCCCTACGTCGGCTTTAGCCTTGTTGCCGTTCAAATCGCTGTCGATCGACAGTATTTTTGCTCGCGTCTCATATAATTTCTGAGTAAGCTGGTCCGAAGGGCGTGTGGCTTTTTGAAGTGCACGTTGCATCGCATCGACCTTCATCTTGCTTTCCTTAAGCACAGTTTGGGTAGCTTTCAGATCCTGCTGGAAGGCCTCCCAGGATTTTCTAAAGGCATCGATCTCTTCCGGGCTGGCCCCTTCTAATGCACCTTTGGCCAAGGGGATTACCTTGAATGACTTGGGCTCGCCTATTTGCTGTTGTTTCCCATCGATCCATTTCTCCAGGGTTACGGTGTAGTCGCCCGGAGTGGCCATGACATTCATGTTAAAATAATCTTCTCCGCCTTTAGGTGGATTCAGAATCTCACCGCTGCGATCCGCAACAGCAAGGTTCCAGGCCACGCGGTTAAATCCTTGTTTATTGGTTCCTTTTACCACATTTACCACCTGACCGTCGCTATTCTTAACCGTCAATAGAAAACCCGGTTTTTGCTCGATCTTTTCAGCTTCCAAAGCGTCCCATCCCGGAAATGGAATGCTGCTTTTTCCTTTTTCCGATAATTTTCTTTGCGATTCCAGGGAAGATAATGAGTCTTTCAGATAGTAGGTAAAAACCGCTCCAAAAGGTGGATTATCGGCCTTATACTGATTACTGCCCTGAGCATATACCTCGCCTTTGGGTACGTACCAATAGGCCGGCTTAACATCGAATAGCGTAGCCTCTTTTTGCATATCTGCAGAAGTAATATCGCGCAATGGGGTGATGTCGTCCAGTATAAAAAATCCTCTTCCGAAGGATGCGGCGACCAGATCGTTCTCTCTTCTTTGAATGGTGATGTCCCTGATCGAAATCGTGGGCATTCCCCCTTTTAGTTGTGTCCAGCTGCCACCGCCATTCTTGGTCATGTAAACCCCAAATTCTGTAGCGGCAAACATCAAATTCCGATCAATATGATCCTGAACCACACGCCATGTGATCAACTTCTTTGGAAGATTTGAGTTGATAGAGTTCCAGGAGCGTCCCTTGTCTGTACTTTTTAGGAGATAAGGTCTATAGTCGCCGTATTTATGATTGTCCAATGCCAGATAAACCGTATTGGCGTCAAAAAGATCGGCGCGAACATCGTTTACAAAAGCTGTGGCAGGGACTCCTTTGATACTGCCGAGTTCTATTTTACGCCAGTTGGCACCACCATCTTCGCTTACCTGAAGGATTCCATCATCGGTACCGGCATAGAGCAAGCCTTCCTGCAAGGGCGATTCGGCCAGTGAGGTGATCGTATTATAGGTAGACATGGCCAGCACATCCCATGCATTGTCCCAGCTTTGCTGTGATCCCATAATTGGTAGGGCCAATCGCTCCTGATTTCTTGTAAGATCAGGAGATACGGCATCCCAGGAATCCCCACGGTTTTCTGATTTCCAAACCCTTTGAGAAGCGAAATACAAGCGGGCAGGTTTATGGGGGCTCACCAGAATCGGGGAATCCCAGTTCCATCGCTCCGCAGGATCGCCTTGTCCCGGTTGTGGTTGAATGTACACCGTTTCACGTGTGGTCTGATCTACTCTCCACAAGACACCTTGTTGAAATTCACCATAAGTGATATCGGGATTACCGGGCTCGGTGGCCGACTGGTGTCCATCGGCAGAGAGGGTCACCCACCAGTCTGAATTATAGATTCCGCCGCTTTTCCTTGTACGGGAAGGACCGCCATGCGAACCATTATCTTGTGTACCTCCATAGATATGATAGAACGGAGAGGCGTCATCAACGGCAACTTTGTAATATTGGATCACCGGCAGATTGGAAACATATTTCCAGCTTTCGGTATGATCAAAACTTTCATAGAGGCCACCATCTGTGCCAAAAAGAACATAATTGGGATCAGACGCTTTAAAGGCCACCGCATGACTATCCACGTGCTTTCGTTTCTCATTCATCCGAACAAAGGTCTTACCATGGTCTTCAGAGATCATGACATAATTATTCATCAGGTATAGCCTCCCGTCTTTATGAGGAGACGAGTAGAGCTCCTGGTAATAATGAGGGCCTGTTCCTCCCGAAACCGTATTGGACATCTTTTTCCAGGATTGACCACCATTTGCCGACATAAAAACGCCGCCTTGACGCCTTTCCATCTCGATGGCGGCATAGATGATATCCGGATTGTTATGGTTCATGGCCAAACCTATTTTACCAAGGCGTTCTTTCGGTATGCCTTCGGTAAGCTTATTCCAATTTTCCCCTCCGTCGGTGCTTTTATATAAAGCGGTTCCAGGCCCGCCTCCAAGATAGGCGGCCACAGTGCGATGACGCTGCCAGGTAGCGGCATAAAGCACATCGGGATTGCGAGGATCGATTAAAAGATCTGTAGCTCCGGTCCATTCGTTCTCGCCGGCCAGTGTTTTGGTCCAGCTACTGCCACCATCAACAGATTTGTAAACACCACGTTCTCCTCCTTTACTCCAAAGCGGTCCCTGTACAGCTGCCCAAATAATATTTGGATCTTTGGGATGTACTATGATTTTAGAGATGTGCTCGGACATTTTCAGCCCCTTGTTTTGCCAGGTCTTTCCATCGTTGTGGCTTACATAGATCCCATCGCCGAAACCTACATGCCGTCCTCCGACATTTTCTCCGGTCCCTACCCAGATAGTTCGTGGGTTATTTGGGTCGATGGTAATACAACCTATAGAATAGGAAGTTTGTTTGTCAAAAATGGGTGTCCATGTGGTGGCAGAGTTGGTGGTTTTCCAAACACCGCCGGATCCAACGGCCACATACCATGTATTTTCATTTTCTGGATGAATCGCGATATCGGCAATACGTCCTGAGGTCAATGCCGGACCAACGTTCCTGAATTTTAAACCGCTATAAGGGTTTTGATCTTTCTCTTGTGCAAACCCGGAGAGGGTCGTGCCAAGAACTGTAAAAAATAGTAAAATTTTAGGTAGTAGTGATTTCATAGAAGTTAGTGAATTTTAGTCGCGTGAAAGTAACTAAAATCCTCCAACGGATAAGTTAAGAAATACCAAAAATATCCTCAAAAAAGTGGTGAATACAGAAAGTTGTAAATGGAAAATGGATAAGGGAAGTCCATGGTTGCGTAAAATCAACAAACTCCTATCGCCATTCCCCCGATCAGCAATCAGTCTAATAATACTCTACGGTGGTGGAAGCCGTTTTATGAACCGCTCATTACTCCCTTCTACATCGGTTGAATTTTCGGCTTTAACTTCTTATATAGTTTGAATTGTTGTGGATTGAGGATCGAAGACATTTTTGTTGTTTCCTCATTCGAAAGGGCGGAAAGTGCAGACTTTTGAGCTTCCGGGGCCAGGGCTTTGTTTTCAATTTCGTCTCGTTTCATCAGGTAAGAGGAAATGGTGTGGTGAAAATCGGTGACCTGTTCAATGGTGAGCTCCAGATCTGCCTGATATTGATTGAGCAGTTGCTGTGCTTTCTGATCGGCCTGGGCCTTATCCATTTGCTGGGCAACGGCCGATGTGCATATAAGAAGAAATGCACTAAAAAATAATGAGGTAAATTTTTTCATGGTATTTTGTTTTACGCTTCAATATCGTCACAAAATACAATTTTTATGCCGCAATTAAGAAAAGCACTTATTTTCTGCCATGGATGAACCCAACGGGTTGCTTATCTTTGCCGACTATGATCATCTGGACTGGTTTTTTGTTACTCATTTTCTGCTTCCTTGCATTAGATCTGGGCGTATTAAATAAAAAGGATCATGTGATCAGGACCCGTGAGGCTGCCCTTTGGACCTCTTTGTGGGTAAGCATTGCACTGGGATTTAGTTTTGCGATTTATTGGCTGTACTCATCGGAGCATATCCCAAATCCTACACAACTCAGTCCGTCTGACGCAGTATTGAAATATATTACCGGCTACCTTATCGAATTATCATTGAGTATCGATAATGTCTTTGTCATTGCCATTATATTTCGAGCCTTTGGGATTCCTCCCAAATATCAACACAGGGTTCTTTTTTGGGGTATTCTTGGCGCTATCGTATTCCGGGCCCTGATGATTTTATTCGGTATTACACTGATCAATCAATTCGATTGGATCATTTACGTATTTGGGGCTTTTTTGATCTATACTGCCTACAAAATGTTTCGTTCAGAAAATATCGAGTATGATCCGAAGAATTCTTTTGTTTTCAAACAGGTCAAAAAGATTTATCCTTTGACCACTCAAATATACGGTAACAAGTTTTTTATGAGAAGAATGGGGCTAAATGCTGCCACCCCCCTATTTGTAGCATTGATCGTTATCGAAATAACAGATATCCTTTTTGCACTTGATAGTATACCCGCCATCCTGGCTATAACGGCCGATCCATTTCTTGTTTTCAGTTCTAATATAATGGCGATTTTAGGACTGCGTTCTATGTTCTTCCTGGTCAGCAGAATGCTGGCAAAATTCCGGTATATACATTATAGTCTGGCGGTGATTCTCGGCTTTGTTGGGGTTAAAATGCTGAGTGCACATTACTGGCATATCGAAGGATGGATCTCATTAGCTCTGATTGTAGTCGCCTTGGCAACTGGCATCGCCACTTCATTGTTTATACCCGAAAAAAAAGAAAACTCAACGGCGGCTTAACAGTGCATTTTAGCCATACCGATATATTCCATCACCTTAAGCTCGAGGTTTTTATACGCCTCGAATTGTTGCTGGACCAAAACTTTACCTTCCTTTAAAAGCATGGACCTACTCCGTAAATTGCTGATAAGCTCAGTGTTGTTCCCATGCATATCGTCTAAATGCTTTTTCAAGGACTCCATCTTTTGGTATAAACCGATGGTTTTAGGCTCACAGATATAGGAATTTAACTTGGTTTTCAGGGAAAGCAGATTTTTGTTCAAACGTTCCAAACTTTGAATAATGCTGCTGCTGCTGGAAGACCTCTTCGCGCGGGGAATATTATCTGTTGATGTCATAGGTGAAAGATTAATAGGGGACTCTAAATATTTTACCGTAAAAAAGGTACGAATTTCCGCTCAATATTAGATGGTCTGCTCCCATATTACCATAAACTTTAACAATTATTTGGTACATCTTTTACTTTGCGATAATACCTGGCAAAGCTCAGTTCACACAAAAAATACATAGGAGGCTTGCTGTAAAAGGCAACGCAAAAGAATTACGGTCTATTGTCGCGAGTAGTATTTATTCGACGAAATGGATAAGTGGAATTTTTCGTAAGACATTTATTCATCTTCCTCTTCATCGTCGGCCTGGATCTCCGCGATTACTTTATCCCATTTATAGGTAAAAGGAGAGCGATAAAGTTCTTTAAGAAGTTGTTTTCTTTTACGATCTGAAATATCAAGGGTGTCGATGATCTCTCGCCTCTCTTTGATAGTGGCCAGACGCTCAGATTTCAATCGTATGCGCTCATCTGCAGGTGTAACCAGTTCGGGTTCATACTGCGCAAGGACGGTGTGCTTTCTTACTTTTACCTTCTTATCTGAGGCCGATTTGGTTTGCTGTTGTCCCATTAAAGAAACACAACCGAGACAAAAGGTAAAAACGGCCATTAAACCGAATTTCTTCCAACTAGTGTTCATTTTAAGTTATAGTGTTCAACGGAACAATATAGTAATAAAATTGAGCTTAACATATTGTATTATAAGTCACTATAGGAATTTCAACGGATTTTTCAGACCTTTTAACCGGCAATTGAAGATCGTAGGGTGAAAGAAGCATCAATTGCGTTGTAATGTTGTGGTCATATTGACGTCCTATTCTTTAAAGCTTAAAGGACCTGAGCCTTTCAGGCCTTGGAACATAAAACAATACTTTGCCATGAACAAGATATTTCTTTTACTGATCTCAGGAGTACTATCGTTTGGATCGGTTAATGCTCAGACTAACATTATTGAGGCCGATATTAGCTTCATTTTTGCCTCTAAGGATGTAGAGGGAACTATAGGTGGTTTTACCTCAGAATCAACCGTTGTTACAGAGCAACTTCTCAATTCTCATTTTAAGGGCTCCGTTGCCGTGGAGAGCCTTCGCACGGGCAACTTTTTAAGAGACTGGTCTTTAAAAAGCTCAAAATATTTTGATGAAGACGAGTATCCCGAAATACTTTTTCAAAGCACCAATGTAATACAGCAAGATGACCGGTATGTGGTAAAAGGACAATTAACGATCAAAAATATATCCAAAGAAATCTCCATTGATTTTCAACGTGAAGGAAACCGACTGATCGGAACCACGTCGATCTACAGCTCCGATTTTGGAATCAATATAAAAAAGAAAAGAGAAGATAATCTGGTGGAGGTAAAAATGAGCCTGACGCTTGAGCAGTGATTGGCAATCGATCAGGAATCGACCTTCTTGCCTGAAAAAAATACTCCGTAAAGGCTTCCAACTGCCCAATTCCCCAATGGAAAGTACCAGGCAAAAAACAAAGCCATGGCCAGGGAAAAATTTCGTACGGTAAAGAAATGGTCGATCGGATTTCCAGGGTAGGCATAAGATGACTCTAAGGCATAGCCGCTGAATTCAAGCAATCCCATAGCGATCAGGCCGTAGGCGTATTGACCGTGAATAGGTAATCCCCTAAGCAATAAAGAGATGGGAACCATATAGAGTACATAGACCGTTATAACTTGCCACCAATAGGTAAATTTTGCAATTCTGAGCTCCTCACCAACCCAGTTCATCATAGTGCCCCACAGAAGGTAGACCACTATATAAAGGATCACCAACCTAAAATCGACTTTAAATTTTGATAAGGCCCAGGTGATGTATTTATCCATAGCTCTATTTGGCAGCTAATTTTTTCTGGATAAGATCAATGGCCTTTTCCACGGTTTGCATCTGATCCATATCTTCATTTTCAAGGATAATATCATATTTGTCTTCTACATCTAAAACGATATCTACCAGATGCGCAGAATTGATATTGAGTTCCTCTACAAAATGACTTTTGGGACCTACCTGATCAGAAGCGACGTCTTCAGGTAAATAAGGCTGAATAATTTGTAACAAATCATCGTAATTTGGAGATTTTTCCATAGCAGCTTTTATTCCTTAAACGCCTTAAAAATAACACATGCATTAACATCACCAAAGCCAAAACTCGCTTTTGCAATAATTTTGGGTTCATAACCCAGAGTTTTGATAGGAATCCGATCTGGGGATATTTCTTTTTCAATTTCGGGATGAAGGTCTTTACAATTCACATTGCCAAAAATCTCTTTGCGCTTAAACTGAAGTACGGCACCCACGCATTCCATACTCCCTGCTGCTGCTAAACCATGGCCGATGGTGCTTTTAAATGAATTCAGATATGGAAAAGAATCTCTGTTGAGACTTAATGCTTTTTTCCAGTTCCTCACCTCTTCCGGGTCCTTGACTGTGGCGGTAAGATGGCCGTTTATAGCATCGATCTCTTCTGCCGTTATATGTGCATGCTCCAAAGCTGAACGAATACATCTCCGAACCGCTACTGGATTTGGTGCCGTTATTGAACCGCTACCTCTTTGGCCACCACTATTGATGGAACCTCCCAAAATCTCTGCATAGATTTTGGCATTCCTTTCTGTCGCGCTTTCCAGGGACTCCACAACCAATGCCCCTGCCCCACTTGCCGGAATAAAACCCGAAGCCGAGGCGCTCATTGGACGACTGGCTGCCTGAGGATTATCGTTGTATTGTCGTGGAAGGATACGCATCGCGTCAAAACCACCCCAGACATAGGGGCCACTGTCACTACAACTTCCCACAAGGATGCGTTTTGCCCGTCCCTGTATTATCCTGTCATAAGCCATGATCAGACCCTCTGTACCGGTGGAACAGGCCGAAGAATTAGTAGTCACCTGGTTGCCGGAGCCCAGCATGCCTCCAAGGTAGGCACTGATCCCGCTGGCCATAGTCTGTAACACCGAAGTACTACCTAATCGGCGTACCTCACCCTGGTCTACTAAATAAATAGCCTCTCGGAACTTGTCGACTCCCAGAATACCGGTGCCAAAAATGATACCGCTATCCCAGTCCGGTTCTGCCTCATTATCTATGGGGAGTCCGGCATCCGTCCAGGCATCTTTCCCAGCAATCACGCCGTAAATCAGACCGCTTGCCTTAAGGCCTCTTTGTTGAATTTTAGTAAAATAATTATCGATATGACTTTGGTCAACCTTTGGAAAACCAGCAATTTGACAGCCAAAATTCAGTTCTTTTAAATCTGGTCGGTGTTCAATACCGCTAATACCCATGCTAAGGCTTTTTCCAAAAGCCTGAAGGCTAATTCCATTGGGGGCACAGATTCCCATACCGGTAATGACCACTCTCCTATCCATCCGAAACAGGTTTAAGCATGCCCGATAACTGACCTTTACAGACCAGGAGCTTATCAGCATTGTACATTTTTACCTCGCATTTTAATTTTCCAAATCGGAAATAGAGTTTTCTGGATATGACCTCTACACCTTCGCCGGGAAGAACCGCATGGTAAAACTCCATTTCAGAACTGCTTAGGACCATTATTGAGCGAGATATTGAGTCCTTCATCAGAAAAAGAGCAAAACATACCAAGCCTATTTGGGCACAACATTCGGTTAGAATAACTCCTGGTGTTATCGGTACTTCTTTAAAATGGCCTCTGTAGAAATCCAGATCCTCTCTAAAAGTATAGCTCCCCCTCATCCCTTCCTGACTAGCCTCATGAATTTCATCGACAAACAGAAAAGGTTCGCCATAGGGAAGTTTTTCTATTATTGATCGGAATTTCATTAGATCGAACTTTCGCCCCCGTCGACTTTTACTACCGTACCGGTCATCTGTTGAGCTACCTTGCGACTCAGCAAATAAATAGCATCGGCAACATCCGGCCCAGTGCTGCCTCCTAATATCAAGGCCGAATGCCCGCTTGGAGATCTAGCTTCCTGACTATTTTTGATTGTGTTATCCATTTTCATTTATTTGAAATACTGCCTGGCTACTTACCATTCCAAAAGCACCCGTTGGGCGGAGAAGCCAGGTCCGAAGCTTAAAATCAGTCCCTGTTCACCTTCGCTGATCTCTTTTTCCATAAAGCGATCCAGCACATAAAGGACTGTTGCGCTGCTCATGTTTCCATAGAGCCTTAAGGTTTCCCGCGTGTCTTCAATACTCTTGCCTAGTTGGCCGAAGAGCTCTTCAACGGTTTGTACGATCTTTCGCCCGCCTGGATGAAAAATTAAATGGTCTACTTTCTCTATGGAGGAATTATATTTTTCAAGAAAAGGATATATAATCTGTGGAAAGTGACTTGATATCATCTCAGGAACCTGTGGATCCAGAATCATTTTTAGCCCGGTATTGGTAAGATCGAAACCCATTAAATGCGTTGCATTTTTGAAATGATACATTTCCTCCCCAAGTATTTTGGGTCCAGAAATACCCTTCTCTGAGCTCATCAGAACACAGGCTGCCCCGTCTCCAAATATTGCCGCACTTACCATATTGGCCATAGAATAATCGTTGTGCTGAAAAGTAGCTGTTGGGCTCTCAACAGCGATTACGGCCGCACGCTTTCCCGGATTTGCTTTTAAGAAATTCGCAGCATAGATTAAACCGGATACGCCTGCTGCACATCCCATTTCCGTGACTGGTAACCGTAAAACATCGTGTCGTAGATTTAATTCGTTAACAATATAGGCATCGAGTGATGGAATCATAATGCCCGTACAACTAACCGTGATAATATAGTCGATACTATCAGCAGACCATCCACTTTTATTCAAAGCATTCTGCAGTACCTGGATACCGAGTTGCTTTATTTCCTCAACGTAGATGGTGTTTTTTTCTTCGAAAGAGGTGGGTGTAAACACCGATTTGATATCCATTATCCCATAGCGCGTGTCTACCGCAGCCCCCTCAAAAATTTTAAGCACTTTTCGCCTGAACCGTTCTTCCTGATCCCCTAGCCAATGGGCAACATAAGGTAGAATTTCACTTGTGTTATTGCTGAATTTTGGCAACTGCCTGGCTACTGTATGTATCCGTATTTCGCTCATGAAGGTGTTGGTCGCTTTTTTTTAATAACCCATATATATCTATAGGCCCAGTGCCATTTTATCTTATGTTCCCAGTTTGGAAATTTTTTCGACAGCTCCTGAAGTTCTCTTTTTCGAAACGCTCTTCTAATCGAGATCAGCCCATCATTGATCGCTATGGCCGATCGTATAAAAATAGCGCTAAAGATTTTAAAAAGATAGTAAGCGGTTTTACTGCGATGCAGATCGTTGATGATCACGGCCCGATCACAACAACTCTGACATACGCTGATGACTCTTGGTATATCATGATCGCTGAAATGATGTAAGGTAAGCGTGCAAAGCACATAGTCGTATCGCAACGCTTCACCATGATACTCCAAAATATTAGCACAACCAAAGGTTATTTCCTGATATTCCCGGGAGTTTTCCCTTGCGAGTACGAGAGCGTCAGAATTAAGATCGAGTCCGAGAAATTCAACAGTAATATTTAATTTCCTAAAACGCTCTGCAAGATATCGTAGCATGCCACCATCACCACATCCCATATCGAGAATCCGGACTGGTCCCGAACTACGGGCTGTTGCTATGAGCTTCCTCAGTGTTTTGAAGGTGGCAGAATAGCCCCCTAAAAGTTCGTTGGAACGGTTGATATCACGATAGGCAGCGGCAAGAGGCTCCAGCTCAATTGTGGTATGGTCCATAATCTCCTCCCTGTCGATGCGCTTTTTGAAATTCATGATATCTCTATCGGTTTTCCGTGGGTCCTTTTAATTATGGCCCGGGTAATTGAATCAAATTGTGTTAAGCTTCTGATCGCAAGGTTAGACATGAACGGGTTTAATATCAGATCTTGTAAATACCGGCCCCACCGGAGTCTCTTCCCAAAGTTTTGATTCCAGGTTTGTATATAGGCGAGTTCCATAGCAGACCGATCGAAATTCTGATCTGCCAGGAAGCGGTAGATGAATTGCGAGGCGATCCGACCGCTATGTATAGCCATAGCCATGCCATTACCACAAAGCGGATGGATAAGCCCGGCAGCATCACCGCACATGAGAACATGATTTTCAACCTGCATTTTTTTTTGAAATGATACCTGGGCGATACTGATCGGTTTATCAAATTCGGGCTCCCCCTTTTCCAATAACGATTTAAGTCTGGGATTCTCAGCGACAACACGATGGTTAAAAGTTTCTATGTCGCCATACTTCTTAAAAATCTCATAGTTGGCCAGATAGCAGAAATTAACCAGCCCTGATTCTGTTTTTGAAAGCCCTCCATAGCCACCATCGAAAGAATGCACACCAACGAGGTTGTCGTCGAAGCCCCTATAGCGGTAATGTGATTTAACGCCCAGCCAGGGGGCGCGCTGCTTTATGAATTCCCTGCCCAGGTTTTTATCGAGATTGGATCGTTTGCCATAAGCCCCGATAAGCACCGGTGCTTGCAACACTTCATTCTCAACAGTGTGTACAATAAATTCCTCGTTTTCAAATTCGACCTTAGTGACTGTGCTGAATTTAAAATCAGCTCCGGTAGCCTTGGCTTCCATGTACATTCGCTGATCGAGGGCATATCGACTGATCCCAATTCCGCCCAGGGGCAATCGCGTCTTCAGTGATTTCCCACTCCTGCTACTGATCTCCAATGTATCGATCTTTACGGCATCGCTAAGATCTATCCCCATAGATTCCAAATACGGTACCACCTCCCCTGATAGATATTCTCCACAGACCTTGTGTTTAGGATAGGTATTTTTTTCTATCACCAATACATCAACACCATTTTGGGTCAATTCAAGCGCAGCCGTTAGACCTGCCAGTCCCCCTCCGATAATTATGGTTTCCCATCGCTTCACGGTTGCAAGTTAAAAGTAAATCCAAGAAAAAACCCGACATATTTGCCGGGTTTTGGAATTTGGAAGAGTTTATGCTTAGTTGGCCTTTGCTTTGGCATCTTCAACCATTTCTTTATTGGCGGCAATACCGATCTCGACCCGGCGATTCTTGGCTTGCCCTTCTTTGGTTTCATTATCGTAGCGAGGGGCTGTTTCACCGAAAGCGGCAACATCCATACGGCTCGAGGCGATCCCTGTGGTTTTAAGAAAATCGAATACCGATTTGGCTCTGCGTTCCGATAGCTTCATATTATATTCTTCTGGTCCGGTACTGTCTGTATGCCCCTCTATCATAAGATTGGTATCTGGAAACTCAAGGAAAACCTCCGCGATCTTTTCGAGGTTTTGCTTTGATTTGGCCGTTAGCTCTGCACTGTTAAACGCAAAATTTACCCCGCTGTTCTCATCAAAGGTCACCTGGATACCTTCCCCTACCCTTTCTACCTGGGCTCCGGGAAGTTCTTCTTCTATTCGCTGTGCCTGCTTATCCATCTGGTCTCCGATGATAGCACCGGCAGCTCCGCCGATCACCGCTCCGAGCAAGGCTCCCTTGATATTCCCGCCGATAAGTCCACCTAAAAGCGCACCACCCGCGGCGCCTACCACGGCTCCCTTCTGAGTTCTGTTGGCATTTTGCACTGACTTACATCCCACATTAAGGCTAAAGGTCAGGCATAACATAAGCATTATACTGGCTATTTTTCTTGTCATAGTTGTCTGTTTAAGATTGAGTTATAGAGTATAGTCTTCGGAGATCTTGTCCATAGTGAGAACAATATCGAATGCAGATCCCTGGTAGTTAGATTTTACACGCAGTACCATATTGTTGGGTGTCAGTGCATCTATTTTTGCCCGATAACCACTGCGATCACCGCTAAGGGGCTTGTTTTTTTCGTCTACATACTTAAACTGCAACTGCGTGCTACCATATCCGGTTTCATTAAAGGACCATAGTATGCGATGAGTTCCTGCTTCACACCGACTTGCGGGTTCGATGGTAAATTTACCGGTACCGTTGTTCGGGATAAAGACCCAGTCGCTTCCTTTGAAACACGGAGAATCGGCCAAACCAAAGAGATTCGCTTTATAAAGGCCCTCTTCACCTACAAACCGGATATCTGATATCTCCCAGGTACCTTTCAATGTCCTTTTATTCATTTTGGCAGCAGTATCTCCTCCGGATTTAGAAGCCGAACAAGAAAAAAGCAATGCAGCCATAATCAAGTAAACAAGGTTTTTCATAGTGGAAATTTTATTAGATTTTGCTAGGCGTAAAGATAGAAAATAAGTATGAGGAAGGAATCTATATAACCGCTGAACTTTAATATTTTAATAAGAATATAATTCGAGCAGTCCCTCTTCGAACCTTTTATGTGGCAGATAATCTTTTTCGAGGTTTTTGGCAAAGGGAACAGGTGTCTCCAGGCTTCCTATGCGTTTAATCGGCGCATCCAGGTATTCAAAGCATTGTTCCGCCACCATAGCGGCTATGTCGCTGGCAATCCCACCGAAGAGGGTGTCTTCTTGTAAGACCAGGAGCTTCCCCGTCTTTTTTACGGAGCTGAAAATCGCCTCTTTGTCTAAAGGTTGAAGGCTTCGAAGATCGATTAGATCGGCATCGATATGTTTATGTTTAAGCAGGGCATCTACTGCCCAGTGGACCCCTGCTCCAAATGTTACAATACTGAGATCTGAACCTTCATGCACCAGGCGTGCCTTGCCGAGCGGCAAATTATAATAATCAACAGGTACTTCCTGATAAATACTCCTGTATAATCCCTTGTGTTCAAAGAAAAGTACCGGATTAGGGTCTTCTATAGAGCTGATCAAAAGGCCCTTTGCATCGAAGGGATAGGCCGGATATACCACTTTAAGACCTGGTGTTTTGGTAAACCAGGCCTCATTGGTCTGTGAATGGAAAGGGCCTGCGCCTACTCCGCCACCGCAAGGCATGCGGATCACCACATCGGCCGCCTCATTCCAACGATAATGTACCTTGGCCAGGTAGTTTACAATCGGATTGAATCCGCTACTCACAAAATCGGCAAACTGCATTTCCATAACCGATTTCATCCCATTGATCGAAAGGCCCATGGTTGCTGAGACCACCGCGGATTCGCAAATAGGCGTATTCCTGACACGTTCCCGCCCAAAATGGTCGATAAAGTTTTCTGTAATCTTAAAAACACCACCATACTCGGCGATATCCTGGCCTAAAATAAGGAGATCATCGAACTTCTCCATCGCTTGCCTTAGGCCTTCGGATAGCGCATCTACCAATCGGATATTTTTGATAATACTACCAGGCTTAATCTCTTGATAATTATATTCTTTATATACATCATTTAATTCGTTAGTTTCATTAGAAGATATCGCTTCTTCATCAAAGGCGATCTTAAGGCCTTTATCGATTTCTTCGATGATCTCTTTTTTAAACCGGACTTCCTCTTCCTCGTTGAGAAGCCCTTGTTGGTGTAAGTATTCCAAATAATTTTCCAGAGGATCTTTGGCCGCCCACTCCTCCATCAATTTTTTCGGGACATATTTGGTCCCACTTGCCTCTTCATGGCCACGCATCCGAAAAGTTTTGAACTCGAGCAGTACGGGTCGCGGATTCTGTCGTATACTCTTGCATAGTTGATCAACCGTTCGGTAGACCTCAAGAATATTGTTACCCTCTATGATATGGGCTTCCATCCCATAGCCCTTACCTTTGTCCGCGATATGTTCGCATCGGAACTGTTCATTTACCGGTGTCGACAGGCCATAGCCATTGTTTTCGACACAAAATATCACCGGCAGGTCCCAAACCGCAGCCAGATTAAGCGCTTCATGGAAATCGCCTTCGCTAGTGGCGCCTTCACCTGTAAAAACAGCCGTTACAGCTGGTGTTTTCCTGAGTACATCGGCCAGGGCAATACCATCGGCCACACCCAATTGTGGTCCTAAATGGGAAATCATCCCAATAATTTTATACTCCTGAGTTCCGAAGTGAAAACTCCTGTCGCGTCCTTTCGTAAAACCACTGGCTTTTCCCTGCCACTGAGCGAAAAGCCGATGCAGAGGGACATTACGAGTGGTGAAGACTCCGAGATTTCGATGCATTGGCAGGATGTATTCGTCCTTATCCAGGGCCATGGCCACTCCTACGGCTATCGCTTCCTGCCCAATACCACTAAACCATTTGGAGATCTTGCCCTGGCGCAATAAGATCAACATTTTTTCTTCGATCATGCGTGGTTTAAGCATCTTCTTGTAGAGTTCGATTTGAAGCTTTTTGCTGATTCCCACAGGGGAATATCGAATATGTTGCATAGTGTTAAATTGGGCATAAAACGCTGTAAAAGTAACAAATTTGATCGTGAAAGAAACGGAATATCTGTGGATGTTAGCCTACATATTTCTTACATTTGATCAATCGCAAATACCGATGAAATGACAGCAATACCAAGTGTAGATTTGAGGGATTTTATCTCCGGAGATGAAAAGCGAAAAAAGAAATTCGTAAGCGAAATCGGCAGCGCTTTCGAAAATATAGGTTTTGTAGCCTTGAGTGGGCACTTTCTTTCAGACGAACTTGTAGATGATCTCTATGAGGAGATCAAACAGTTTTTTGCACTGCCACAGGAGGTAAAGGATCGTTATGAAATAGAAGGGATTGGAGGCCAACGGGGTTATACCTCATTTGGCAAAGAACACGCCAAGGGACGAAAAGTAGGTGATCTTAAGGAATTCTGGCATTTTGGTCAATATGTTGAAGATGATCCGAAACTTAAAAAGGAGTACCCTGAAAATGTAATGGTGAAGGTACTTCCAAGATTCAATAGAGTAGGTGAAAAAGCCTATAAAATGCTTGAGAAAACCGCTCGGTATGTCCTTCGGGCCCTGGCCATTCATCTGGAACTTCAAGAAACTTATTTCGATCTCTATATTAAAAATGGCAATTCTATTTTAAGGCCGATTCATTATCCTCCTATCACAGAAGAACCTAAGAATGCTGTTCGCGCCGCGGCTCATGGGGATATTAATCTGATCACCCTGTTGATGGGGGCCCATGGAAAAGGACTTCAGGTGCAAAATCACAAGGGCGAATGGATCGATGCCATCGCAAAACCCAACCAGCTGATGATCAATGTAGGCGACATGCTAAGTCGGCTTTCAAATAATAAACTAAAGTCTACCATTCACCAGGTAGTTAATCCGCCGAGGGAAATGTGGGGCAAATCGAGATATTCCATACCCTTTTTTATGCATCCTATCAGTGAAATGCCCCTTAATTGCCTTGAAAACTGTATCGACGAGAAGCACCCGAAGCGCTATGAAGATATAACCGCCGGGGAGTTTTTACACGAGCGACTCATCGAGCTAGGCTTAGTAAAAAAATAATTTATAAGTAATTAATATTGAAATATTTAATAGATAATATCTAAATATTAAATTCATATAATTTCTATTTGTATCAGGGAATCTGTTTTGAAGACTGCCTACTCCTACTAATAGCATAAAGCAAAAAGTTGTAATGGACTTAAAAGACCAACTAAAAAACCTATTTCCGGATCATATCCCAGAGAAACCTAAAAACGAAGATGAAAACGAAACCCAAAATCTGTGGATACAGGATGATCCCATCATTTGCAAATACGAAAAGCGCAAGGGCAAGCCTATTACCCTTCTCGAAGGCTACAACGGTACGAATAAAGATCTAAAAGCGCTTGCGAAGGCATTGAAATCAAGGCTTCATGTTGGGGGAACCGTAAAAAATAATGTAATTATTATACAGGGAGATTTTAGGGATAAGATCATGACAATCCTTCAGGATTTGGGATTTCAGACAAAACGAGTAGGTGGTTAGCAAAAAAATATATCACCATTGAATTGGCGTAAACATTGGAATATCAACAGTATGTTTATTTTTTGGTTGCGTTTTCTGTTAATTTGTTTTTGTTTTTTTCGATTAAATGTTACTTTTAGACGTTATAATCCGAACATCTAATTCGAAATAATGAGTTCCCAATTGCATATCACCAACGGGGATAGTTTCACCGAAAGATTGAATACTCTAAATCTAAAGGGCGACATTATTACCTGGCGTGAGATGCTCTGTGAAGGGAAAACCGAAACCAACGTAGGTAGCGAATCGTTCTGGAAGACCCGCTTTGATTATCTTCACAAGCACTACAAGATCAGCAAGGCCTGGTTTGTAGAAAAAACACTCAAGGAATATCGGTCGCTTTGCAATCATAAACAACAGGACCATATTGTATTATGGTTCGAGTTCGACTTGTTTTGTCAGATCAATATGCTGGCGGTATTAAGCTGGCTTAAGACGCACAGGCGCTATGCCCAGATTTCACTGGTATGCAGCGGTGATGAAGACGGAACCGACAAGATGTTCGGGCTTAATGATTTGTCTGATGAACAACTGATGAGATTGTATAACAACCGTGTTCATCTTTCTCAAAATGATATAGAATATGCCGATTATGTCTGGCAGTTATATTGTAGCGATAATCCTATTCGACTGGAGAATCTGGTCGATTACGAAAATTATCAGTTCAAGTACCTTTCCGATGCAATTAAAACGCATTTGAAGCGCTTTCCTACTATCACCAATGGTTTGAACGATATAGAGAATAAGATTTTAAAAATCAGCCAGGAGGAAAAGCCCAAGTCAAAATCTTTACTTTTGGGGAGTATTATTCAAAACCAGGGCTTTTATGGTTTCGGAGACACCCAGTATGAACGTATTATTTCAAACCTGAAACCTTTATTCTCATCTTTTAATCCGGTGAGGCTTTCCAAAAAGGGTAAGGAAATCCTAGACGGTCAAACAAGCTATTACTCTCAGATAAAGGACGATGAAGCTTATTTAGGCGGGGCTTTGAAATACAATTTCCTTTACAACACCGAAGCTGACCGAATACTAAAACTGTAGTATGCCGATTGGGCCGTCAGAACTGATCCTTAACGCCGATCAAAGTATATATCACCTTAATTTACTTCCAGAAGATCTCGCCGAGACTATTATTCTTGTTGGCGATCAGAATCGTGTTGAAAAGGTCTCCCGGTATTTCGACCAGATCGAGGTTCAGAAACAAAGAAGGGAGTTCATCACCCATACCGGGGTTCTTAATGAAAAAAGGATATCGGTAGTATCCACAGGCATCGGTACCGACAATATTGATATCGTGCTTAATGAGATCGATGCCCTATTCAATATCGATTTTGAAACCAGGATGATCAGGCCTGAGCCTGTTCAATTGGATTTTGTACGCATTGGTACTTCGGGGGCTATTCAGCCCGATATTCCTCTCGATTCCTTTGTCATGAGCGAATATGCGATCGGTTTTGACAATGTATTGCATTTTTACAAGGGTGAAAGCATCCAACATCCCGATGCACAAATCGCATTTATCGAACATACAGATTGGTCTGTTTACAAATCGATTCCCTATGTGGTGGCATCCGATCTTGTTCTGGCCGAAAATCTTTCGGGAGATAATATTATTAAAGGATTTACTGGTAGTAATGTAGGTTTCTATGGGCCACAAGGACGTTCTTTAAGGCTTGCTCTTGAAGACGAAGATCTCAATGCCAAAATAACAAGTTTTGAATACCAGGGCAGACGAATTACCAATCTGGAGATGGAAACTTCAGCTATTTACGGGCTGGCTTCCTTATTGGGGCATCGGGCGTTGTCTATGAATACTATTTTAGCCAATCGGGCGACCGCAGAATTCTCAACAGATCCGGCAGGAACAATAGATAGATTAATCCGTTATACCTTAGAAAAACTGACAAGCTTTTGAAAGAGGTTCGTATTGTTGGTGTCCCGGAACATTTTAACCTTCCATGGCTGCTGGCCCTGGAGGAAGGAGCCTTTACCGATCGGGGTATTGAACTCATTTGGACAGATGTACCTGAGGGCACGGGAAAGATGAGCCAAATGCTCAATGAGGGTGATGCGGATCTGGGAATAATACTTACCGAAGGGATTATCAAAAGCATAGCAGCCGGAAATCCATGCAGCATAGTTCAGGAATATGTTGGGTCACCACTCCTGTGGGGCATACATGTTTCAGGAGGCTCTTTCTTCAAGGAACTGAAGGAGTTGAAGGGTAAAAGAGCGGCGATTAGTCGCTTTGGCAGTGGGAGTCATTTAATGGCTTATGTGTTTTCAGAAAAAATGGGTTGGGACACCAGTTCGCTGGACTTTGAAGTTGTGCATACCTTGGAAGGCGCCGTTGAAGCCCTTAATTCAGGTAAAGCAGATTATTTTATGTGGGAGCGATTTACCACCAAACCACTGGTAGATCGAAAGGTGTTTAGACGCCTGGGCGACTGCCCTACCCCATGGCCCTGCTTTGTTATAGCCACAAGGCGTGACTTCATCGAATCGGAGTCCAAATTACTGAAGCATATACTCGATATCATTAATGTGTATACGAGTGAATTCAGGTATATACCCTCGATCGATCGCACGCTGGCCAACCGCTACGGTCAAAATCTATCAGATATACAAGAATGGCTAAAATTAACGCGATGGAGTCAAACACAGATAGATTCGCAAGTTATTGATATGGTGATCGATAAGTTATTTGAGCTAAAGTTAATTGATAATAAAATAAACGCTGGTGAAGCCCTTACCAATCTATAGGACTTTTGTTCATTTTAAGGAGAAATTCATTGGTCTGACTAAAATGTTTATTTCCGAACCAATACCCCCTGTTAGCGCTTAGAGGAGAAGGGTGACCCGAGGTGAGTATATGGTGTTTTTTGGAGTTTATCAGGCCAGATTTCCTTTTGGCATAGCCCCCCCAGAGCAAGAATACAAGTTCTTCCTTTTCACTCGACAGTTTTCGGATCACAGCATCGGTGAAAGTTTCCCATCCCTTACCCTGATGGCTGCCGGCTTGATACGCTCTGACCGTCAGGGTAGCGTTTAGTAACAAAACGCCCTGATCGGCCCAGCGCTCGAGATTCCCACTAAGCGGATAGGGCTTTTCCAAATCAGTTTCAATTTCCTTAAAAATATTGATCAGCGATGGCGGATGAGGGATACCATCATTGACTGAGAAGCATAGTCCATTGGCCTGGCCTGGGCCATGATATGGATCCTGACCGATGATTACGACCTTGGTCTTGTCGAAGGTAGAGTGATCGAAAGCGGCAAAGATTTGCTTTCCAGGAGGAAAACAGGAGTGCTCACGGTATTCAGATCTTACAAAACTAGCTAATGTGCTAAAATAGGGCATTTTAAACTCGTTCTGTAAATGGGACTTCCAACTGGGGTGAATATTTACCTGCATAAACGATGCTAAAATTTGATCACAAAAGTAGCACAAAACATCATGCAGAGCTAAGCTGCTCATATTTCAAATAGAGCGATAAAAAGGTAGTATCGGGAGGTTGGTAAGGTTGCTGTTTAAGAAGATTATTGAAGAAATTGATCTTCAACTTGTTGCTGATATTTAATTCTGTCGCTTAAAGCTACCAAGTATTCTTCTGACATTTTTGACTCATATACTTCGTTCGATTTATTGGCTAGCTGCAGGGCTGATTGCAGATCGCCATGAACTTCATTGATCACTGCGAGGTTATAATATGCACGGCTTCTTATCTTGGGCTTTGTGTGTGCTATATCTAATTTCCACAGGGCAGCAGCGCTTTGCCAGTCCTCTGCCAGTGCCATTTCGTAGGCCTTTTGAAGGTTTTCAGATCCTTTGATAAAGTACGGGCGTGAAATTGTTTGTCTGTGCGGTTGGAGTCGTGATCCAAAATTACTGCCTGTTTTTTCACTATATGACAGCAAGGAATCGCGACGGTCTTCAATAGCCTGAAAGGCCAGCAAGGGATCTTCACCCTTGGCTTTGCTAACTAGCTGATTTTTCAGGGTAATCTCATCGAGAATTTGCTTATCGAAAGGATCATAGATCCTCCAACCATTTTCGATCAAAGTCTCGAGTGTAATTTCATGGCCTTTGGTTTGAATGCGTTCCCTGAGAAGGTTTCGCTTTTCCATTTTGGTCTTCCTGAGGGATATCTTGGTATCTGTCTCATGAAACGCCAGGGCAAAAAGCGCATCGACTTCATATTTCTTACAAAGCTGTTCCATGCGTTTCCATGGAATACCTTGGTCGAACTTCTGATCTTCCAATTGAAGACTGCCCTCCTGATGTAAAATCAGGATTGAGTCGAATCTGGTGTCCTGGGTAAGTTCATTAAAAAGACCTGCCAGGGCCGCTTTTTTTGCGGCTTCGGATATATTTTGATCTGAATAGCGCACCCAGGCTTCTAATTCGCCTGTTTCCTGATCGAACTCTTTTACGATACTTTCGTTGATAATACCGATTCTGCGAATGCCTGAAGATAGGTCAACCTTTGCAGGTTCTATGGTCTGAACAGCCACTTGATGTGTAACACCACAGGAGGAAAGAAGTAGTACGAAACTGATCCAAAAGCCTATCTTAAACTGAATTGACATGTAATTTGATCGTAAATGGTCTTTAACGTTAATTGGTGCAATTTGATAAATTACCGGGTCATTTGCCTTTCCAAAACCGCGATTTGTGAGCTTCGGTACTTTAGTGCATTAAGATATCTCAATGCCTGTTTGTTATTATAATCGGAATACGCTTTCGATGCCCAGTCCATAGCCGATTCCAGGTCGCCATTTATCTCGTTGATGATCGCCATATTGTAATAAGCCCTTCCTGCGATCTTCGGGTCAGTATTATCTAATTCCTGTTCCCACAGGGCTGCAGCACCTTGCCAGTCGCCCGTTTGGGCCCGTCGTTTGGCTACCACAAAATTATGCGAGCCCCTTACATAATAATCCCTGGAAATACGTCGGTAGGAAGGTTGTAACCTTCGGGCATAGTCTGCGCCCATATTGGAGCTATACCTTATTACGGCCTCCTTCCTTCCTGCGATTGCTTCATATGCTTTGATCGGATTAATACCTTTTCCCATAGAGACCAATTGTTCATTACACAAGAGTTCGTCTGCAATTGTTCCATATTTTGGATCATAAATACGCCAGCCGTTTTTCACCAGGGTATGCAGGGTGATTTCGTGCGCAGGTACCGCCACTTTGATACCGAGATCATTGGGAAGTTGCATAGAAGAAGCCCTATAATCGATTTTTGTATCCGTATCATAAAAGGCTAAAGAAAAAATAGCATCAACCCCGTTTTCCTGACATAGTTTATCGATCTCCTCCCAGGAGAGATTTGCCGGCCATATTCCAAGGCCCTTATTTATTCCCTCTGCAGGCGGTAATATCTTTACCTCTGAGAGATTTCCCTGGTCTAATAAGGATTTCTTAAGTGCCCGTAAGGCCGCTTCAGAACCAAGTTGGTCTAGCTGAAGGCCCTCTGCGGAAAGAATCTTATCTATCTGGTCTGCTTTTTTATTGGTTTCTGCCGGTATACTCCGATTGATTATACCAATCGTTCTGATCTCCGGTGAAATTTCTACCAGTGCGGGCTCGTTAACACCCATGGTAAGATTATTAGTAGCACTACAGCCGATTAACATATAGCACAGGGCAAAGAAAGCTAATAGGTTAAGTCTTTTCATTTGGTAACAATTTGGTCAATACTATCTCCTTTATTCATCGGGTCGCAAAAGAGATTACCTATTAAACTTTCGAACAGGGCATTTTATTGTCTATCGATTGAAAATCAATTGATTATTGAATGTGATCTAAATATGATTGTATTAGATGATTTTATGTACCCGGCTGATTCTTTACCTTTGCTTTTTTCAGCCCGGAATAATGAGCGGTATTATTAAGAAGACATTAATAGATCTGGAATTCCCATCTGTTCTTGAGCAGATAGCTTCCCGTTGCAATACTTCAAAAGGAAAGGAGGCTTCGCTAAAGGTTTCACCTTTGAAGTCCAGAGACGAAATAATTCGCAGTCTTGGGGTTACCTCCGAATACCTTAGTTCTTTTAGTAATGAGAATCGGATCCCTAACCACGGATTTGAATCTATAGATGAAGAAATTAAACTTCTAAAAATCGAGAATACGATCCTGGAGCCGGAGAGTTTCAAAAAAATAGTCCATATTGTAAATACTGCGGTTACACACAAAAAATTCTATAAGAAGTTCAAAGAGTACTACCCTCTTTTATTTGAAGAGACAATCCCACTCGAGGAAAATAAAGAAATTCCTCAATGGGTAGGTGATGTTATTGATCGTTTTGGCGAAATCAGAGACGATGCCTCCATAGAATTGAACCAAATAAGGCATCAGATCAAAGAAACCCGTGCTAAAATCAATCAGAGCTTTGGCGGTGCTATTCAGCGCTACCAGGCTTCGGATTATTTAGACGAGATTAAGGAATCTATTGTAGAAAACAGAAGAGTATTGGCTGTTAAGGCGATGTACAGGCGTAAGGTCAAAGGATCGGTCCTCGGCTCATCCAAAACCGGAAGTATTGTCTTTATCGAACCTGAAATTGTACTACAATATAGTCGGAAGTTGGCCCATTTGGAGTACGATGAAACCGAGGAAATACAAAGAGTCTTAAAAGCACTTACCGATTTGCTAAGGCCATATGCGGATCTGATTACGCGTTACCAGACATTTCTGTTTAATACTGATTTGACTGCTGCTAAAGCCAAATATGCCCGTGATATAAATGCGCTGCTGCCGGATATAAACGATGACCAAAATTTATTCCTACGCGAGGCTTATCATCCTTTACTCTATCTGAACAATACGCGCCAGGGACAGAAGACATGGCCTCAAACCATACACTTGCATTCTGAGAACAGGATTATTGTTATATCGGGACCGAATGCGGGCGGAAAAAGTATCACGCTTAAAACTATCGGACTACTGCAACTTATGCTTCAAAGCGGAATCTTAATTCCGGTTCATGAACGCAGTACTGTTTGCTTTTTCGATAGGATTCTAACGGATATTGGGGACAATCAGTCTATCGAGAATCATCTGAGCACCTATAGTTACCGGCTAAAAAACATGAATGGTTTCCTAAAAAAATGTAATGATGGGACACTATTTTTAATTGATGAATTTGGTACCGGCAGTGATCCTGAGCTGGGAGGGGCTCTGGCGGAGATTTTTCTGGAGGTATTCTATGAAAGAGGTTCATTCGGGGTTATTACCACCCATTATGCGAACCTTAAATTACTGGCCGATGAGCTGCCTTATGCTACGAATGCCAATATGCTTTTCGATTCACGAACACTAAAACCACGCTTTCAATTAGAAACAGGCCAGCCAGGCAGTTCCTTTACTTTTGAAGTGGCGCAACAGAATGGGATTCCCTACAGCCTGATCAATCGCGCACGAAAGAAAATTGAACGTGGCAAAATACGTTTCGATGCGACCATTGCAAAAATGCAAAAAGAACGCAACAAGATGGCGAAAACTGGTTCACGGCTGCAAGAGGAAGAGTCAAGAGCCAGGGAGGAAGCAGATCGACTTGAAAAGATCAATTCTAAAATGAAAGCAAAGTTGGAAAAATACCAAGTACTCTACGATCATAACCAACGGATGATCAGGCTTGGAAATAAGGTCAATTCGGCTGCAGAAAAATATTTTAAAGATAAGAAAAAACGGCCTTTGGTTTCCGAGCTCTTGAGGCTTGTAGAGACTGAGAATAGTAAACGAAAAAAGAAAAGTACTCAGGAAATGAATGCTGAGAAGGAAGGTCAATATAAGCTTGAGCGCGAAGTGCATCAGCAATTGAAGACGATCCGCAAAGAGAAAAAAGTAAAGAAGGAACTGGCCGTCAAGGCTAAACCATCTCCTAATTTTAAAATTGGAGATCGTGTACGGCTTATCGATGGCAAAGCCGTAGGTAGTATCGATAGTCTTGAAAAAAATAAGGCGGTGGTTAATTATGGGATGTTCATCACTAATGTGAGTATAACTCAACTGGAATTGGTGGAACCAAAAAAGTAATGCTCAGGCAAAGTTTGAAGACCATATTTTCAATTTGGAATTAGGAAAAAGTATTCAGGTCTCAACTGTAAAGATGATTTTTTAAGTCCAGCTCGATGCTTCTGCTATAAATTTAATGTGCTTACTAGATTTAAACCTCAGAAAGCGTGCTTGCGATAATGTGAATATAGTGCCAGACGCGTTGAGACCTATTTCTTTAAATTTTTGTTGGGGCTTACGCCTCCTCCCCGCATATTCAAGATAGTAGTTTTGAGTGCACTTACATTGCATGTGCGTTTGAAAACAGGTTTTGAATCAACAATGTAACGACCAACCAAACTTATAGCGAAATTCTAGAAACTCCGTCGTATTTTTGCAAGGTGGATTGGCCTGATAATAAAAAAATAGTACTATTCGACGGGGTGTGCAACCTCTGTAATAAATCCATTTTGTTTATCATACGTAGAGATCGCGAAGATCAGTACCGCTTCGCAGCACTTCAAAGCGAGATAGGAGAACAATTTATAAAAGAACGCGGTATTGATCGTGAAAAAACCGATAGTATCATATTGTTGGAGCCAAAGGTGGCGTACTATACACGATCATCAGCTGCCTTAAGGATTGGAAGGTCATTTGGGGGATTTTGGAATTTATTAGCTGTCCTGGAATGGATTCCCCGTCCGATCCGGGACTTCTTTTACGATTTAATCGCAAAGCACCGATATCGCTGGTTTGGAAGAAAAGAACACTGTATGATCCCAACAGCAGAGCTTCAGTCCAAATTTCTCTAATTGGCAAAACCTACGGCAAGCTTAGATGAATTACCTACAAACCATGGCCAGGGATATTTCTTGAGATTCCCAATGATCGCCACTCATCCTAAGGTTACTTTAAGTTACGAAGAATAAAATCAAGTGTTTTGTTATCACTTAACTTGTGATCAAAGACCTTGTTACGGTGAGCGATTCCTTTCGCAAGCCCTTTGTTTTGGAGATATTTTATCTGTTCTTCGTAGGCAAGCGAAACTTTGCCTGTCAATAACAAATCCATGGAATCACCCTTAAGGTAGCGGTTAAATATTTTTCCCAACCCACTTAAATACAGTCGGTCTTTGGTAAAACCACCACCGCGATGTGCTCTAAGTGTGATGGTAAAAGCATCCTTGCGGTTGAGTTTATAAGTGCCATGTATTAAATCGAAGGTATCGGCAAAACTATATCCTTTGATCAGGCTATCCGAGGCGAGAACCCGATACGCTAGCTCTTTTAGGCGTCTAAGGGTCAGCGCCCCACTCATATACTCACTAAAAACAGATAGTCCTTCCTGAGTTTCAACATTTTTAGGCAACCCGTGGGAAAAGATTTTTAAGGGTTGAGATAATCCATTGAATGTAGTAACCAAATGCACGCCAATCTCATGGTTAGCAAGAGTAAGCAACTGATTTTTGCTAAAAGTTGTATTTCTTTTGATCAGCAACGCCTGGCGGGCATTGCTCACCATGGCCTCTGCAGAAAGATGTGTTGTAAAATAAATATTCAAGGGAAAATCGTAGCACTGAGCAAAATCTTCGAAATATGATTTTGCTTCTTCTGGGGTAAATACCTTTTCCATCTCTGCAGAAGGAGACTCATCTTCGAAATGTAATATGAATTTTGCGTTCTGTACATCTTTTTCTGTTGGCGTTCCATAGACCCGGAGAGAATTATAGTAAAACTCCCGACCTTTACCGATGGTTTCGATACATTGTACCATATTGGCGTAATGATAAACAATATCGGTATATAGTTGGTGAATAACGTCATCCTTGACACGTTCCAGTCGCTGCGCAAAGAAAAGGCGATGAAGTTTGTAGGGGTCGAATTTGAGCTTGGGATATTTAAATTTTGGCTCTTCGTTATATTTCGAACTGAAAAATCGTTGTTTTTCCTTTTCGATGTTTAAAGGATTAACATAACTGAGCAATTCAATCCGCCTTACCAGGCGATCGAGGTTGGCGTCTATTTCGAAAAGATCTGCATAATCCTTTTTAAGCTCAAGTTCCTGTTTATCGCTGATCATATTTTTTGCTGATGAAATTCTTCAGCCTGCAAAGGTATTAATTCTTTTAATTGTTCTTGTACTGAATTTACTACTTCCGGAAAGATTATGCCGCTATGCTCATCGCAATATACTTTAGCGATTTCCGTTGCCAACACCAAGGTTTCCTTGAAGTGATCCGTGATATATTTAAGAAAATATCCTTTACCATAGAATGTGTCATTAATACCTGCTGTAGCGTTTAAACCATTGGGCAGCCTCATTTTTGAAAGTTTAGTACACCAGGAATTTACCACACCACCAAATCTGTTGTTGTCTATGTTTGTTGTTCCCAGATTCCAAACAGGGACTTCCCTATCCCAACGTTTCCAGTTGTAGCTGTGCATGTCAAAGACTATTGCCCTGCCATATTTCTTCTCAATTTTTGATATAAGGGCATGGGTTACCTGGTAAAAGGCTCTGTGTTTTTCAAGGCTCAATAACCGCTCTTGTTCCGGTAAAGGCTCCTTCCACAGCGCTTTTCCCCAGGCATCATCATATATGGCACTTTCAGGCCCTCTATTTAAATCGTATTCGAAACGGCTATCGCGGCCGGCGATGACCACCGGATGGGTCCTGACCATCTCTTTGGTACATGGATCTTCTTCATACCAACGTTCGTATTCCGAATGAAGGCAATTATCCCATAACGATCTTCTGAATTGATTTCCATCGTGAACCGCACCACAAACATAAGGCGCATATTCACTGATTCTTATGGTGAAGGAATAATCATCAGCAACCGCTTCAAAAGGTTTTTCAGCCTGAATGGCGGCTATTATTTCGTGTACAGAAAGTTTAAGCATTTTCTACTTCGCTGCGTAATCTGGACCGGCGATCGAAGGCTTTTAATTGATCCATCACTTTTCTTTCGATGAAATCGATCACCTTCGCCTGAATTTTTGTCTTATATGCTTTGTTCATGTAGGTAATACCACCTGGTGACATTACATTAACTTCTACCAGCTGCCCTCCAATGACATCGATACCCACAAAATAGAGGCCGTCTTTTACAAGTTTAGGCCCAATTTGCATGCATAACGCTCTTTCCTCCTTAGTCAGAGTATGCTTGGCTACCGAGCCGCCTGCAGAAACATTGGATCGATGATCCCCCGAACCTGGTACTCGGCGCATCGCGCCGATTGGTTCTCCATTGAGCAACAATATGCGCACATCTCCCTGGTCTGCCCCTTCTATATAGTCCTGGAGGATCACATAATTTGAACTACCATCAGAATTGGTTACATAGAAATCCAGCAATGATTTTATATTTTTCATGGCCGACTTTTCGATCAGGATGACCCCTGATCCTCCAAACCCATTTAATGGCTTTAAAATCATTTTATCGGCATTAGATTCCTTAATCTGACTCACCAGGTATTCTTTGTTCTTGGAAACATGGGTAACTGGTATAATATTGCTATGAACATCACCGAATGCCGCGGTATATAATTTATTATTGGCTTCACGCAATCCTTGAAGAGAGTTCACAATAAAGACATCGTCCTTTACCGAATCGAGAAAGTTCAACATTATAGGATCTAAAGGAGGGTTGGCTCTCATGAAAATAACGTCGAAACCGGCCAAAGGAAGCATTTCATCTCTGGTAACCGCATTTTTATAATAGCTTTTCTGACTCACCGGCACCTTCTCCATCCTATTCAGTACCGTACAGAATGCACTGGTAACGCTGTTGCGAATAGTTAGATTGGCCGGCGTACAAAGGGCAACGCCATGGTTTCTCTTGGCACATTCGTGAATAAGAGACAGGCTACTGTCGTTATCCGGATCGATCTGTTCCCAGGGATACATTAAAAAGCAAATATTCATAATGATCAATTTTTTATTTTACTATTTCTGAGGCTTCCCATTCCTTTTCTGGCCTTGCTTCATCACTAAAAAGTTACATGTAAATCCTCAATTATCATACTATTTGTCCTTTCGTCCTTTTACCGGCTGGTAGTAGTCGTCCCAATCTTCAACACGAGGTTGACCAAGTTTTCCTACCGATTTAGCGACAACCATAGAAACCATTGCGTCGCCGGTAATATTAATCACCGTTCGGCACATATCCAAAGGGCGGTCTACCGCAAATATCAAGGCGAGTGCTATCGGATATAGATCTGCCGGGAAGCCTATGGCTTCAAGTACGATGACCAGCATAACCATTCCTGCGCCTGGCACTGCTGCCGAACCGATTGATGCGAGAAGGGCTGTTAGGATGATAGCCAGCTGATTGCTCAAACCCAATCCTTCTGGCCATAAAACCTGCATGATAAATACTGCTGCCACACCCTGGTAAAGACTGGTGCCATCCATATTGATGGTAGCACCAACAGGTAAAACAAAACTCGATACCTCTTTGTCAACACCGATGTGTTCCTCAACCCGCTCCATAGTTACCGGAAGTGTTGCGGCACTGGAACTTGTAGAAAAAGCCAGGAGTTGGGCCGGACTTATCTCTTTTAAAAACCAAAGAGGATTTTTTTTGGTGTACACGGAAACCACCAGGGTGTAAAATGCAATCATCATCAATAGCCCCAGAATCACTACTCCTGAATACTTTAATAAGGCCAGTAAGAGCTCAGGATCACTTGAAGAGACCATTACCCCGGCAAGCAGGGCAAAAACCGCATAAGGGGCCGTCAACATAATCAGGTCTACCATCTTAAGCACGACAAAATTCAAAGAATCAAAGAAATTCTTAATAGGTTTTGCACGCTCCTCCCCGATCAAAAGCATTGAGATTGCAAAAATTATGGTAAAAACGATTACCTGAAGCATCAGGCCATTATCGGCAAAAGCCCTAAAAGCATTATCCGGGACCATGTCTACGAGAAACTGCAACGGACCGCTTTCCTTTTGCCTGTTGGCCATCTCCAGCTTAGAAGTCACGCCTGCATCGCTCGCAAAGGTTTCTGATAGCTTTGTAATGGTGCTATCGGCAATTCCATCACCAGGTTTTAGAAGATTAACTAGGATTAGTCCTATGGAAATGGCCACTATCGTTGTACCGATATAAATTCCAATGGTCCTCAGGCCGATATTCCTGAATTTGGAAATATCTTTTAAGTCCGATATACCCTTAACCAGCGAAGCGATAATAAGGGGTATTGCGATAAGCTTGAGGAATTTTACAAAAATATCACCAAAGGGTTGGATCCAGTCTGAAACCAGTTTTGCACCCCAGCTGGGATAGGTCATTATAAAACCGAATAGTATACCCAGGATCATCCCGATCAGTATCTGCCAATGCAGTTCCAGTTTCCGCATAATTTTTCTTTAGATCAGAAAGATAATATTTTAAAACCCATACACCATAACTTGAGGTAAGCAAAAGCCTGTCAATATCTAAATTATGCCTGATGAATTGGAATATGGTTATAACCGATAGTAATTAATTGAGCATTTAGGGGTTAAGCTTAATAGCCCTGTTCTGTAAAGTAAAATCAGCGAGGACGAGTGCTGCCATAGCCTCGACTATAGGTACCGCCCGGGGTACGACGCAAGGATCATGACGGCCTTTGCCCTGAGCCTGAACTTTATTTCCCTCTTTGTCTATAGTTTCATAAGACTGTAATAGCGTAGCCACCGGTTTAAAAGCCACCCTGAAATGGATGTCCATCCCATTGCTTATGCCTCCCTGTATTCCTCCGCTATTGTTGGTCTGAGTACTGCCATCCGGGTT
>JAHEJJ010000024.1 GCA_024638915.1 Robiginitalea sp. | reverse complement strand
TGCAACTGCAAGAAATTGGTATTGGCTTTCAGATCAGGATAGGATTCTCCGAGTGCAAATAGGCTTTTCAGTGTCTGTTGTAACTGATTCTCGGCCTTAATCTGGTTGTTAATGTCATCCGCTGGTATGGCCATGGCAGTGTTACGAGCCTGCACTACTTTTTCGAGGGTATCTTTTTCGTGAGAAGCGTATCCCTTTACGGTTTCTACCAAATTGGGAATCACGTCATACCGCCTTTTGAGGGCCACATCTATATTGCTCCAACCATCCTTTACCAAATTTCGATTTTTAACAAAACGATTATAGATGGATATCACAAATAAAGCGAGTACGGCAAGTACGGCAAGACTAATAATGTATAGCATCAGAATAATATTTTGGTTGGTTTAAATACGAATAATAGTCTTAAAAGTACGGTATTTTTTTTCAAAACTTTCCAATATACCAATGTCTTTATTCGCATCGTATAATGTCCAGAAAACCTTTAGAGGTCAACCTTATAGTGGTTAATTAATCATCATTTTTTTTAGATTTCTGGAAAGTGTTACTTATCTGCTGGGCCACCCCTGATAGCTCTCGGGGCCGTTTTGCACCCGTGGGTAGAGGTTCGATCGACTTTGAACGTATTTTGGCCCAAAAGGAACTTTCCGGAATGCAACATTACTTTTTGGAGCAAGATATGACCTTTGATGGACTGTATCCCTTGGAAGCTATTAAGATCAGTAAAGCAGGGATAGAGGAAATTGGATTTCAATAATAAATCAGAGGCCTTACTAGCGACTTTGATTACATAGAGTTGATGAAACGGTTTTTTAAAACCGGTTGAGTCTTATTGATGACTTTTCTATAAATAACAATGCGAAATAACTGCAAGGCCCGAGCTTCATTTAAATAGGCATGAGGGTCATTGGTCTGACTCTATGTTAGCTTTATATTTTTTCTAATGGGTTATTTTTTACAAGCAGACGTGTATGTGCAATACAATCAGGATATTCCCGCTGTAGAAAAAGGATCAAATGCTCTCTCACATGCACTCTCAAGTCCCAGGCTTTAGATGAATTTTTGGCACTCATCAAAGCCCTGACCTCCACATAATGAGCTTTTGAATCAGTTACTTGTATATTGTTTACTTCACCATCCCACAGGTCTGTATTTTTAAGAATACGTGTTAATTCAGTGCGAAGAGCCTCGATAGGTAAATGGTAGTCGGTATATAGAAAAACGGTAGCCAGTAAATCTGCAGAGGTTTTGGTCCAATTCTGAAAAGGATGCTCTATGAAATAGGTGGTCGGTACGATCAAGCGTCTTTTATCCCAAATTTTTATCAAGACATAGGTAAGAGTAATTTCTTCAATTCGACCCCACTCTCCCTCTACGATCACCACATCATCCAATTTTATGGGTTGTGCCACTGCGATTTGTATTCCCGCCAAAAAAGTTGCAATCATTTTCTGGGCCGAAAAACCAATAATAATACCAGCAATCCCTGCCGAGGCAAAAATACTTATGCCAATTTCACGAATTTCCTCGAAACTGATCAATGCGATGCCAATGGCCAAAAAGATAACCACAAAAATGATAATTCGTTCCAGAATGTTGAACTGAGTGGTAACCTGGCGAGCCTTCAAATTATCAGCAGCATCAATATTATATTTTCCCAAAACATGTTGTTTTAGAAGTTTGATAAGATTAAGTGTCAACCAGGTGGCGGCAAAAATAAAAAGCAATGTACTTGCTTTTTTAAACCAATAATCCCCATCGGTAATTCCTAAGAGTTCACGAAGTGATGGCAGGCGAACCAGCAGGGATAAAAGCATCAACAGTACCGGGTCGCTGATACGCCGGACTGCATTTAAAGGAATGAGGTATTTTGGATTCTTACCAAACTTTTTTAGTATCCATAGCATGACCACGTAGAACAGTAGAATGCCCAGGACACTTCCCAGGAAATAGAACAAAGATGTATTGGAGGTCGAAAAAAACTCGTTCATCGTACTGCTAAATTAAGGGTTCAGCTTCGAAATAAATGAATATATTGGAAACACAATTGAAATTTAATCTTTATGCCATAAGGTAATCCATCTCTTGATTAAAAAGGTAATTCTAAAAAGTATGTGGCTAACGACCATTGACTCTGATTTTTACCTTTGATAATAGCTAAGTGTTCAAAGGTATTTCATTAAATTACGATTTAGTTCAAAAATTCTCAACGTTGATATCCAATTGTGGAAGTGAGTAATAGCAGTATATACCGTTTGCCTTTTTAGGACACTTCTAAATACAACTAGTTTTCATTAAGAGTATCATAACCCAATTTTTAGAAAAATGAGCAGGCGGCAGTATTCATTATTTAATAATTCGAATCCAGATAAATTTTCCAATCACCCGCTTGTTGTTTTTTCCAAACCAATATATACGGGAGATTGTAAGACCCACTGCACACTCCTATTTCATAAATGATATCATCTGATACCATTTCAATATGTTTTGGGTGTAATTGTAATTTATATGAGGGATCGTTCATATAGCCATACTCTCGGGAAAGTTGCTCCTGACCTCTAAGCACTCTGCCTCTATTGTAATATATTGCGTCTATCGTATATAATTCTTCTACTAATTTCTCAGCATTATGACTATTGCACAGTTTTACCCATTTATTACGAACCTTATCCAGCTCAGGAGGAACTTCCGAATTACCAGACATTTCATAACTAATTTCAAAGATTTTTTTTCGGGAATCCATCTCCTCCGACCAAATAATTAATTGTGCATTTTTCACGCCCTTTTCTGTTTCAGATGACCCAATCTCATATTCAAGTAATTGGTTCACACCGATCTTATAATGGGTTTTATAGCTCACAGATCTACCCTGACTGCCTTTAAGCTGAAGTAAATAAGCTTTTATGGCATCTCGCCCTTGAATAAGTCCATTTTTTGAGACGCCAATTACATTCTCATCGTACTCCTGAATCCTGTTATCCCATAAACCCTTATCTTTTTCAATATTGGTTTTCGGGTTTTGGGCATAAGCGCTGCACCCCGCCAGGAGTAATGTGCATAGAGCTATAATTATGTCACTTCTAAATTCATTTATTTTATAAGTCATGTCATTAATATGTTTTAATCAGACAGTTTTTTAAATGGCCCCTGAGTATTTTTTCCTTCATCAAATACCAGTGTAATATTATCTACCTTTCCTTTATCATTAAAATTAAACTTAACATATGGTAAAGGTTGATTGGCCGGGGTATTAGAAGGTAAAGTGATTTTGTAAAGATGTTCTTCTTTATATTTTAGAAGAAGCGGCATGCCTCCTTCCCGCAGATACATTAATTCATTGTCTTCAAACCAAATAGTCCGATTTCCCTCATAGGTACCGATATATTTGTCTAAAGCTTCAGGAATGCTGGCTATATTGGCTTCTTTTGGTGGTTTATTCTTCTCTTGATAAATCGCTTTTAAATCTGCTTTCAATTCTTTATTACTTTCATTTTCAATCAGTTTTTCCAAAGCCAGAAGCTGTGCTTTTATCAATGCTTTTGAGGATTTAGTTTCAACATCGGGTATCACACCCTCCATTCTCCAATTCGTATTCGTCTTAGCGTTAACTACCCGGCCAATCGGAATAAGCGCGACAAAACCTTTTGGCAATGAAAAAAGACTGGCACTATGGGCTCCACGATAACCTGAACCCGTATTTTCGCCAACTATAACAGCTTTTCCAAAACTCTGCATCGTGTACGCTAAATTAGTTGCTGCAGAACCCGTTAGCTGATCAGTTAATATGTACACCGGTATTTTATCGATTCTTTTTCCTGGTAATTCTTTGTGTGTATAATGATAAGAAACAGAGTCCCAGGCAGGGGCCGGCATTTCTCTTTTATATAATAAAACTTTTTCTCCAGGAAAAAAATAGCTCATTAGATATGGAATAAAGCCACCGGCACCTCCTCGATTACCACGTAAATCCAGAATGAAGGCATCGGAATTGGAAAGAAAAGCCATCGCCGCATCTAAAGTACTTTTAGACTCCTCCAGCATTGGGATTTGTTCCAGTTTTAGATAGCCTATATTACCATTGAGTATTTCCGCTTTTTTGAAATAAAAGTTTTTCTTTGATGCGGGAGCTGCATTGCCACCTCCTATTGTATTTAATTGTTGATTTAAGGCTTCAGAACTTCCATTAACAGGTCCGTTTAATAAGGCGGACAACTCAGGATTGTATAAAAATCCAAAATGTGCGTCTTTCGTTATTTCCCTGAGAGCATTGGTTAAATACAGACTAAAATCATCCGGAGTATGCTCTCTGGCAAAATCCTGGGATTTAAGTCTTTCATTTATTTCAAAAACAATAGCGGTCACGGAATCCTGTAGTACATAATTGTCTTTTAAAAGTGGGATTAGGGCCTTTGTGACTTCAACTTTATCAGAATTAGATAAATTCTGACCTATGCAGGCCGACGATGTCAGTAGTATTATATATAAGAATAGCGATATAATAATCTTCATTTAATCAAATATTTAGAGGATGTCTATACCCAAAAATATTATAATCTTCAAAAGAAAAACTGCGCAAAACCTTCTATTTTCCTTCTTTATTGTTAATGACTGTTAATTGAAACCAGCCGGTTAAGAAAAAATAGCATTAATAAAATTGACATTATTAAATTTACATCTGGCAGAATTGATTCCTATGGAAGTTTCGAAGTATTTCATACTCAACGGTTGTAAGGTTGTTACAGATTCAAACGAAATTTTGAAAAATGATGATGTGATAAAATTGACGCCGAAGGAAAAAGACATATTGGTTTTTCTTTATCACAATAGGGGCAGAACAGTTTCCAGGTCTCAAATACTTGCAACTGTATGGGGAGATTCTCTGGGTAATGATTCCGGACTCACACAAGCCATCTCTAAATTAAGGCATGTATTCGGTGATGATCCTAAGAACCCTAAGTTGATCAAAACAATTCCAAAAATGGGATATCAACTTATTACGGATTCCGCTAACTTGAATAATTCAGAAAAAAAGAGATTTAAACTTGTTGACCGCTACAATAATATGTCCGCGGTTAAGAAATTTGGGATAAAATCGCTTATCGTCTTATTGGTTATAGCTATTTTGATGATGGTTTTTGATATTAATATACGAATCGAGCAACCAGAGTAAGCTACCCTAAAAATAGCACTGTTTTCAAACTTAATTCGGACAATTCCACTTTTTAAATAAGGATCAGGGAATCAAATTCTGATAAAAAAATGGCCGGGTATACTTCCGCTATCTTCTATTTACAACGCTCAGCAAATAGTTCTGGTCTTACCGCAAAGAAATAGACCCTTCACGCCATTGCACTATTGGTTTCATCTATAGCTGCTTAGAGTGCCGTTTCGAGACCCTCTATCAACTGATCGACCTCTTCCTTAGTCGTGTAATGCACAAAGGACATACGGATCACCCCCGGATTTGTGGGAATATCCATATCCATCAACGGGCGTACGGCATAAAAATCTCCGCTGCCGAGCATCAATTTATGCTGGGTTAGACCTGCATAAACCTCTTCAATGGTTTTTTTTCTGGGAAGGATAGAGACGATGGGTGCACGGTTTTCAAGGGTATCAGGCCCTACCATGCGGACATCGGTGCGCGACCTTAAAAAATCCAAAAGGGGTTGCAAAAGTTCATTTTCGTGTTCCCTGAATAAGCGGTTTAATGTCTGGTTTTTTTCGGCCGCTGTGGCTTCCTCTTCGAAATGATGCTTGTAAACCGCATCAAAATAATCCAAAACACCTCCAATAGCCCCAATTTGAGCATGATCCGGCCCGGCCGGGGTTATCATATTTCTTGTGATACCCTTCTTGAAGAAATGCGACTGGTTTTCGAGCTTTTCGATCAGGGATTCCTTTACATACATCACCCCTAAATGCGGGCCATAGGTTTTATAGGAGGAGAAAAGATAAATATCTGCCCCCAGATCCTTGAGATCCGGAAAGCCGTGTGGTGCCCAGCCAACTCCGTCCACTACGGAAAGGGCCCCGTGGTCATGAGCCATCCGACTGATTTCCTTAACCGGATTCATATACCCGATAACATTCGAACAATGCGGAAAAGCCACCATTATGGTGCGCTCGGTAAATAGACCTTTCAATTTTTCTGTACTCAGCATACCCTCTTGGGCATCTACATGCCATTCGATGATCTTCATGCCGCGGTCGGCAAGTCTCCGCCACGCCCCTGCATTGGCCTCGTGATCCTGACAGGATACAATGATCTCATCTCCTTCCTGCCACATCGGTCGCATAGCATTCGCCAGCACATAAACATTCTGTGTAGTGGAAGGTCCAAAATGAATTTCTGAAGCCGATACATTGAGGTATTCTGCCATTCTTTGATAGGAATAATCCATCATTTCACCAGCCTTCAAAGAGGCGGGATAGGGATAATAGGGTTGTACCTTATTTTTTGTGTAAAAAGTAGTCAGCCTGTCTATTACATGTTTACAGGGATAGGAGCCACCTGCGTTTTCAAAAAAGGCCCATCCCTGAAGCGAGGGTTCGGAAAATGCGGGGAATTGCGACCGGATAAAGTCTATATCTAATTTCATTCCAGAAAGTTAGTAATAATGGACAATGGATGATGGTAAATTGAAAACAAATAAATGAATCTACGAGCTATTATGATACAAGATATTCATGTTTTTGTAGGATAACATGTCTTGGTATGGCAGACAGGTCTTATCTTTAGAACTCAACAAGTAACCAACTATGAAAACTAAATTATTACTGATCGCACTGCTGCTTGGAAATCTTGTCGGGGCCCAGGAAATATCGCTAAAAAACTTTCTGGACTACAGCTTCCCAAGTCAGCTAAGCGCATCAACAACAGAGGCCGCGATATGCTGGGCAGATAATAAAGAGGGGGCACGAAACCTGTTCTACGCTTTAGGACCTGATTACCGTCCGATACAGAAAACCGATTATTCCGAGGACGACGGACAGGCGATCCTGCAGCCCGTATTCAGCAATGACCACAAAGCCATCTTGTATGTAAGGGGTAGTGCAGCCAACCGGCAGGAGCAGATCCCAAACCCCACTTCAAACCCCGATTGGCCCGACCAGGCAATTTACATTACAAATCTGGAAACTCACGGCTCGAAGAAATTGGACGAGGGCCATAGCCCATTACCTTATAAAGACAAGCTCTTATATCTTAAATCTGGCAAGGTCTGGATGATCGATTATACCGGTGAGAATGCCAAACAGCTTTTTGAAGCCCGTGGACAGATCAACAGCCTTAGGCTATCTCCCGATAAAAACAGACTGGCTTTTGTAAGCCAGCGGGGTGATCATTCCTTTGTAGGTGTCTTCGATATGGAATCCGGGAAACTGAAATTCCTCGATCCGGGAATCGACGGGGACTCCAACCCGGTCTGGTCTCCGGATGGAAAAATGATTGCTTTTTTGCGAATCCCTTATGAGGAAAATTTGATCTTTATCCCGAGGCGGGAAGGGCTCCCCTTCCGGATCATGAAGGCAGATCCGGCATCTGGAAAGGCCGCCGAGATTTTTGGTGCAGATCCGGGTAGCGGAAGTGTATACCGAAATATTTCGGCCATCAATCAGCTTTTCTGGACAGCCGATGATAAAATTATATTCCCCTGGGAGAAGGAGGGTTGGACTCAGCTATACGCCATAGCGGCAAACGGTGGTAAAGCCGAATTGCTTACTTCTGGGAGGCTTGAAGTTCAGTATGTGGCTCAGAGCCCTGACAGAAAGACGATGATCTTTAATTCTAATCAGGGCGACAGTCACCGGCAGCATATCTGGACCTATGATGGCAAGCTTCGACAGCTCAGCAGCGGTGCCTCTGTAGAATGGAACCCGCAAATCGATGGAGCCGGACAGGCCTTTTGTCTTGGGTCTACTGCAAAGAATCCTGCTGATGTAAAACAGATCGGTAAGGATGGCCTTAGTGCTGTAACTAAGGAACCGGAATATCCATCTGGCGATTTGGTCGCGCCTCTTGCTATAGAGTTGATCGCAGAAGATGGGTTAAAAACCTACGGTCAGCTTTTTATGCCCCCAAAAATCCAGGCAGGAGAGAAGTTACCCGGGCTGCTATATTTTCACGGGGGTTCGCGCAGGCAGATGATGCTGGGGTTCCATCACAGGGACTACTACCACTACGCCTATGCCATGAACCAGTTTTTGGCGAATAGCGGCTACGTAGTATTAAGCCTGAATTACCGAAGTGGCATTGGTTATGGTATGGAATTCCGTGAAGCGATTGACTATGGGGCAGCTGGTGCCAGTGAATACCGCGATGTGCTGGCAGCAGCCAGATATCTCATGGGGCTGCCTGAAGTAGACTCAGATCGGATCGGCCTCTTCGGAGGGTCTTACGGAGGCTATCTCACCGCCCTGGGGCTCGCAAAAAACTCAGATATTTTTAAGGCCGGAGTAGATATACATGGCGTATACGACTGGAATGCCATCCTGAAGAATTTTATCCCTTCCTATAACAAGCTCACCAGGCCGGATTTCGCCAAACTGGCCTATGATTCTTCACCAGCAGCCGTGATGGACGGATGGCAATCCCCTGTGCTGCTTATTCATGGCGACGACGACAGGAATGTACCTTTTAATGAAACGGTGCGCAAAGCCCAAAAGCTTCGCGAGCTGGGTGTGGAATTTGAACAGCTGGTCTTTCCGGATGAGGTACATGGATTCTTATTGCACAATAATTGGTATAGGGCCTATATGGCGACCAAGGATTTTTTTGATAGGAAGCTATGAGAATTTTCAATAATAAATAATCAGCGTAATAATCATTCAAACGAATCCTTGCCGTTCGATCATAAACGTATTCATCACCTTGTGAAATTGCTGCCGGATGTCCACATCTACATATTTGATCCTGTACTTGGCGCAATTAAGCTTAAGGTTTTCCGTGAATTCGCTGATCGCTTCACGATAGGCTTCCCTTATATTTTCGGCGTATAGATCAATCCGTTGTCCTGTTTCCACATCCACATATCGCTTGGGCGTATTGTCGAAATTAAAGAAGTATTCGGTTTCCTTATCAAGCAGATGGAATAGCACAACCTCATGTTTATTATATTTCAGATGCCGGAGTGCATCGAAGAGTTGCTCCTCATCGCGTGCGGTTTGGAACATATCGGTAAAGAAAAAAACAAGGCTCCGCCTTTTCATCTTTTCTGCGATCTGATGGAGATAGGTATAGATCTTTGTATCCTGTCCGGAATGCTGGTTCTGGCAGATCTCGCTCAATTTTGCCAATAACATATGGTGGTGCCGGTCGCTGCCTTTTTCGGGAGTATAATACTGATAAGCATCGGAAAATATACTCAGGCCGACAGCATCGCGTTGCTTTTTCAGGATATTCATCAATGCCGCTATCGCCAGAACCGCAAAACCAATTTTATTGAGGTTCTCAAGATTTAATTTCTTGACAGCTGGATAGTACATCGAGGCGGAGTTATCCAGGATCATATGGCATCTCAGATTGGTTTCCTCCTCGTAGCGTTTGGTATACAGTTTATCTGTTTTGGCGAATAGTTTCCAGTCTATATGCTTGGTGCTCTCACCGGTGTTATAGATCTTATGCTCCGCAAATTCTGCCGAGAAACCATGAAAAGGGCTTTTATGAATGCCGCTGATAAAACCCTCCACGATCTGGTTGGCCAGTAGTTCCAGATTTTGAAAGAGCGGCGCTTTGTGCAATTCTGTACTCAGATCCATGCCACCAATATAAAACAAAAAAGGTTCGGCGATAGCCAAACCTTTTTTAAATCTATGTCAGATTAAATTATAAAACCGCCTCGATGGCATCGGTATAGACTTGTTTAGGGGAAACGCCTACCTGGCGGTTCACGATCTCTCCATCCTTGAATACCAAAACGGTAGGAATATTTCGTACCCCATACTTGGCGGCATATTCCTGATTGACATCAACATCAACTTTACCGACAACCGCTTTTCCCTCGTATTCCTGGCTTACCTCTTCAATAATTGGGCCTACCATCCTGCATGGGCCGCACCAGGCCGCCCAGAAGTCTACCACTACCGGTTTATCACTTTTTAATACTATTTCATCAAACGTAGCATCGGTTATTTCTAAGGCCATAATTCTTTTACTTTTATAATTGCAAATTTAGTCAATTATTTGCCCTTTTCTTTACATGAAATACATTTGATTTACCTATGGTTGTATTGGAAAATCCTATTTAGCTGTGGTTACAGGAAATTCATTGGTGACTGATCCATAAGGAACCATGTGCCTTTAACATCCATCCTTTAGTTGAGCGTGTAATGCACATCCTGTTGGTCTAGGGTGTGCAATAGCTCGCTGGTAATTTGTACCTTTTGTTTTCTGGATGAAAAATTAACCTTGATCTCATCTTCCAGTTCATAGACCACAAAATTCAATGATTGTTTGCCTTTATAGGATCTCAGGGTATCTTTTAATGTTTTGATGCGTTCTTTTTGAATTTGGTCGAGATCCAGTTTGATGGTGAGTTTTTTAGCGAAGTTTTCCATGACTTCCTGAAGAAGCATAAACTGGTTATACTGTACCCTGGGGTCACCTTTTTTTCCTGTATCCCGGTTTATCCAACCCTCCCGAACAAAGGCTTTAATATATACGAAGGAATTGATCATCAGAAAATGACGAAATTTTAGATATTCCTCCCCGAAAATCCTTAATTCTATCGCATCGCTATAATCCTCAATGGTAAATGCTGCCCAGCCCTTACCATTGCGCGACACCTTGTGCTGAACATCTGTGATCACTCCGGCAAAAGACAGTTCTCTGTTTACCTGTCTTTCCAGATCGGCAAAACTGCTTAGATTGGAATTACAGAAGGCCATTATTTCTTTTTTAAAATCATCGAGCGGGTGGCCCGATATATAGATCCCGATCACTTCTTTTTCCTGTCTCAGGGTCTCCATAGTGCCCCAGGATTCACATGGAGGTACCACTGGTTCGGGGATCTGTACTTCACTATTGGCGCCAAACAGGCTCACCTGAGAAGAGCTTTCGCTCTCCTGGTGTTTAGATCCGTATCGAATCACCTTTTCCAGGAAAGTAAGCCCGTCGCTTTCCTGGTGAAAGTACTGGGCACGATGTGTACCGGTAAAAGAATCAAAACCGCCGGCCAGTGCCAGGTTTTCAAATGCCTTTTTGTTGGCCGCTCTCAGGTCGATTCGCTTGACCATATCAAAGATCGATTTGTAATTCCCGTTTTCCTTTCTGTTCTCAACGATCGTTTCTACGGCAGCACGCCCCACACCTTTTATGGCTCCCATTCCAAAACGGATAGCATCGTTTTTGTTTACAGCGAATTTGTAATAAGACTCATTGACATCAGGACCCAATACCTCCAATCCCATGCGTTTGCATTCCTCCATAAAAAAGGTAACCTGCTTTATGTCGTTCATATTATTGGAGAGGACCGCGGCCATATATTCAGATGGATAGTGCGCCTTTAAATAGGCCGTCTGGTAGGCGATAAAGGCGTAACAGGTAGAATGACTTTTATTAAAAGCGTAAGAGGCAAAAGCCTCCCAGTCTTTCCAGATCTTTTCGAGGATTTCCGGAGGATGGCCATTGGCTGCGCCACCTTCAATGAATTGTGGCTTTAATTTCTGTAGCAAGGCGAATATCTTTTTCCCCATCGCCTTTCGCAATATATCAGCATCACCTTTGGAGAAGCCCGCCAGTTTTTGAGATAGTAGCATCACCTGTTCCTGGTAGACGGTTACCCCATAGGTCTCCCTGAGGTATTCCTCCATTTCCGGCAGGTCGTAACTGATCTCCTCCCGACCGTGTTTCCGCGCGATAAAGCTTGGGATATATTCCATCGGACCTGGCCTGTAAAGGGCATTCATCGCGATGAGGTCGTCGAATACCGAGGGTTTCAGTTCTTTTAAATGCTTTTGCATCCCGGGAGATTCGTATTGAAAAATACCTACCGTTTCCCCTCTCTGGAATAATTCATAGGTCTTAATGTCATCGAGTGGAAAGGCATCCGGATCCAGATCGATTCCCTGCCTGGCCTTCACGATCTTACATGTGTCTTTGATCAGGGTAAGGGTCTTCAGACCCAGAAAATCCATTTTAAGGAGTCCGGCATTCTCCACCACGGCATTGTCGAACTGGGTAACATAGAGATCGGAGTCCCTGGCGGTAGCGATAGGGACGAAATTGGTAATATCGTCCGGGGTGATGATCACGCCACAGGCATGGATACCTGTATTCCTCAAGGATCCTTCGAGGGTCCTCGCCATGTTTACGGTCCGCGCTTCCAGATCATCTCCTTCAGAAAGGTTAAGAAGTTCATTGATCTTGTTCAGATCATCGGCACGATATCTCTTTTTAAGTTCCGCTTCGGGGATTCCAAAGATCTTACTCAGCTTAGACATATTGGGAATAAGCTTTGCAATTCGATCAGCGTCGTTCAGTGGAAGGTCTAGCACTCGCGCGGTATCGCGTATGGCAGATTTTGCCGCCATTGTACCATAGGTGATGATCTGAGCTACCTGGTTCGACCCGTACTTTTCAATCACATAGTCCATAACCTTCGCCCGGCCTTCGTCATCGAAATCGATATCAATGTCGGGCATCGATACCCGATCCGGATTAAGAAAACGCTCAAAAAGCAAGTCGTATTTAAGCGGATCGATATTGGTGATTCCCAGGCAGTAGGCTACCACAGACCCTGCCGCGGATCCCCGGCCTGGCCCCACGGACACGCCCATATTGCGTGCCTCACGTATAAAATCTTCGACGATAAGGAAGTAGCCCGGATAACCCGAATTTTCAATCGTCTTTAATTCAAAATCGATCCGTTCGACAATCTCATTGTCAAGGTCGTCGTATCGTTTTTTGGCTCCTTCATTGGTAATATGACGCAGGTAGGCGTTCTCCCCTCGCTTGCCACCGTCTTTCTCATCATCCCTAACCTTGAATTCTTCAGGGATCTCAAATTCTGGTAATAATACATCTCGTGCCAGCTCAAATGGTTCTATCTTGTCTAGGATTTCGCCGATATTAAGGATAGATTCGGGCAGGTCCTTAAAAAGCTGCTTCATATCCTCGCCCGTTTTAAAATAGTATTCCTGGTTGGGCAGACCATAGCGGTATCCACGGCCTTTGCCGATAGGTGTAGCTTGTTTTTCACCGTCTTTTACACAAAGAAGTATATCGTGGGCTTCTGCATCTTCTTTGGAACAATAGTAGGTATTATTGGTGGCCACCAGCCTTATATCGTGTTTTTTGGCTAGGGAGATGAGCACTCTATTGGCCCGTTCTTCATCTTCCTGATCATGACGCATAATCTCTACATAAAGATCAGGTCCAAATACCTCCTTCCACCACAAGAGTGCTTCCTCGGCTTGCTTCTCACCGCTGTTCAGGATTTTATGGGGTACCTCTCCATACAGATTTCCGGTAAGGGCGATGATGTCTTCCGAATACTTTTTAACGATGTCTTTGTCTATCCTTGGCACATAGTAGAACCCATCTGTGTAGGCCAAAGACGACATCTTGGTGAGGTTCTTATAGCCATTCTTGTTTTTTGCCAGCAGTACGATCTGATAGCCATAGTCCTTAAGATTCTTGTTGCTGTGGTCTTCACATACAAAAAACTCGCATCCAACGATGGGGATCAAGGGTTCTAAAACCTCGGCTTCATTATCATCCTGTCCCGATGCTTTTTCCGCTTCTATCCTCTTGTTATGAGCATTCACCTCATTGACAAAACGGAAGGCCCCCATCATATTCGCATGGTCGGTAAGCGCTACGGCGGGCATTTTTAATGCCGTGGCACGGGCAACGAGGTCTTTGATCTTTATGGTTGATTGCAGGACCGAAAACTGTGAGTGATTATGCAGGTGAACGAAAGGGGCGTCTTCAATCGCCTTATAATTTTCGTCCAGGTCCTGATCCTGAAATTCCCCGGATATAGCGAAATCTTTGAGTTTGGCCAGTTTGCCGGAGGCTTCCTTGAGATTGACATGGTCGATTCCCGCAGCAGTTATCCGCTTGCCGTTGACCTGGGAAAATCGCTCAAAATATTCTTCATCCGTGTCCAGTTCTTTTAAGGTGAATTCCTTCCGTCGAATCAACTCCAGAAAACAACGGGTAGTGGCTTCTACGTCGGCAGTGGCATTATGGGCCTCAAGGAAGGGCTCCTCAAATAGGAACTGATGAAGTTCGGTAAGCGTTGGTAGTTTGAACTTCCCACCACGGCCGCCAGGAATTTTACACAGTTCAGCGGTATGTTCGGTGCAGGTATCCAGAACGGGCATCTCACTGATATTGGAAGGCATATCCAATCGGAAGAATTCAGCACCGATGATATTAATGTCGAAACCGACATTCTGCCCCACCACAAATTTGCTCTTCGATAAAGCCGATTTAAAGAGCTGCAGCACTTCCTGAAGTGGTTTGCCCCGTTCGGTAGCTAACTCGGTGGAGATCCCATGGATCTGTTCTGCTTCATAGGGAATTACATAATCGTCAGGACGTATCAGAAAATCCTGGTGTTCCAAAAGCACTCCCATCTCGTCGTGCAATTGCCAGGCGATCTGAACACATCTTGGCCAGTTGTCGGTATCGCTTACCGGGGCGTCCCATCTTTTAGGCAGACCCGTGGTTTCGGTATCAAAAATCAGATACATAGAGACAAATTACAGATTAAAGCAGGGTTAAAAATAGACAAATATGGCGGGAAGGGAAAAGTGATTTTTTAGTAGTTATTAACGAACCTTCCGGGGTAAAAAAATCTTTGAACATATCTTGAGGATTAGATGAAATAGCGTATATTTGCCGACCTTTTAGATAGAATTAATAACCGAAGTCGTGTACTTCAAAAATTTAATGTGATATGCCAGTTAGAATAAGACTACAAAGACACGGTAAAAAAGGAAAACCTTTTTATTGGATCGTCGCAGCGGATTCCCGCTCAAAAAGAGACGGTAAGTTTCTCGAAAAATTAGGGATATACAACCCAAACACCAATCCGGCTACCATCGATATCAATATTGACAATTCGGTGAAATGGCTTCAAAATGGAGCTCAGCCATCCAATACAGCCCGCAGGATCCTGTCGTATAAGGGTGTGATGCTGAAAAAACATTTACTAGGAGGTTTGGCCAAAGGAGCGCTTACGGAAGAGCAGGTAGAAGCCAGGTTTAAAGCCTGGGTCGAGGAGAAAGAAAGCACGATCTCAACGAAAACCGAAAGTCTTGCCAAAGCAAAAGCCGATGCGAAGGCCAAGGCCCTTGCTGCTGAAAAAGAAGCCAACGAAAAGAGGATGATGGACGCTGCTGCCGTAGAAACGGCAGAAGAAGTTGCGGAAGAAATAACAGAAACTGTTGAGGAGACGGCTGTTGAAGCAGCAGAAGAAGCCACAGCAGAGGCAGTTACAGAGGAAACCGTTGTTGAGGAAAAGACCGAAGAAACTGCCGTAGAGGCAGCTAAAGAAGAAGCGGTTGTTGAAGAAAAGGCCGAAGAAACTAAAGCCGAAGAAACTAAAACAGAGGCAACTAAAGAAGAAACGGTTGTTGAAGAAAAAGCCGAAGAGGTAAAAGAGGCAACCGAAGAAGTTAAAGAGGTAGCTGAAGATAAGAAAGAGGCGGTTGAGGAAGTAAAAGCAGAGGCCGAAACAGAAGCTAAAGAAGAAGCGGCTGCCGAAGAGAAGAAATCGGAGGAAGCAGGGGATTCAGAGAAAAAATAGTGATTTTGGATGCGAAAAGAAGATTGCTTCTTTCTGGGCAAAATTGTATCCAAATACGGTTATAAGGGTGAAGTACTGGTAAAACTGGATACGGATGAACCCGAGATTTATGGAAATATGGAATCGGTATTTGTCGGCTTAGGCAATTCACTGGTTCCTTTTTTTATTGATCGTTGCCGACTCCATAAATCGAGTTTACTCAGAATTCGATTCGAGGAAGTACAGGATGAAGCGGCGGCCAACAGTATCATGGGTTCCAAGCTATATCTCCCCCTCGATTTATTGCCCAAACTCAGCGGCAACAAGTTTTACTATCACGAAATCATCGGTTTTGAACTTCAGGACAAAAAACACGGTTCAATTGGTACGATTACCGGTGTTAACGATATGGTTTCACAAGCACTTTTTGAAGCGGAGAAGGAAGGTAAAAAACTGCTTATCCCCATCACAGATGATATCATCACAAAGGTCGACCGCCCGAATAAAACGATCCACGTCGACACGCCTCCAGGTCTCGTAGATCTTTACTTATCTTAATACTCTGCGCATCGGTCTGGTGAGGCAGGTAGGCCCACCTCCACCTTTTACACTGATCTCATTTCCTTGGTAAACCAGAACCTGGCAGCCTTTGTGTTTCAGAGCGGCCTCTGTTTTAGGGTTACCAGCCACTACAATACACTTCCGGGGAGCCACGGCAAGTACATTGCACCCCATCGTTTCAAATTCTTCATCTGCGACCTCAACAAATCCATACCCTTTTTCGAGAAGTGCTGTCCTGAATCCAATTGGAAGAAGAGGAGAGTATACCACGGCAAGGTCCTTATCCACCGGACTGAAAACAGACATCAGGTGAAACACATCGTCAGGGCCTTTGTAATGCGGAAGGTCTGTCTCCAGCAGTTCAATTCCATGAGCTGAAACCAGAGCCTTCAACTGTCTGATCCCTTCACGATTTGTTCGATAACTATGACCTACCGCTAGGGTCCGATGATCGATCCAGGCCACATCCCCACCTTCCAGTGTTCCAGGCGACTCAATTACCCCTAAGACCGTTTGCCCGGTTTGTTTATAATAGTCGGCATGAGCCTTCGGTTCCATACCTCTGGTGGTCTTACCCATATTGCAGATGATATATCCGAAATCTGTAGCAATTGAAGCATCGCGGCAGTAAAGGGCATCGAGGCTTAAATCTTTGTTTTGAGGCAGGTATTCACAATAGATGTTTTCCGATGTAAGGATGCTTTCGAACTGCAGGTATTCCCACCGGGCCTTTTTAAAATCTGGTAAAGAATAATAGTTGAGGGATCTCCAATGCTGGCTGAGTTTCTCAGCAGAGCCAAAAGCGGTTTCAACTGAACAAAGCAGCACGGAACTGAGTTGGTGATATTCCGAATGTATGATACTCTTCTTTTTTGACATTTTTACTTTTTGCGTTTCATCCAGACATAGAAAGGTGTCCCGCCCAGCAGTAACAAGGTGCCCCAGAATACTGTACGCTCTCCGGAACCAAAAATGGCCCAAAGCGTAAACAAAAAGGCAACTCCCCCCAGAACATGAATAGCCACGGGATTTTTACCCGGAGTCAGGTTTTCCAGCGCAATCAGAACGTATGCAGCGGCAGAAAAGAGGTAGGGGATAAGGCTGCAAAGCGTGGTGAGGAGAATAATAAAACGGAATTGTTCAACCAGTCCATCCGTATAATTCATCAACATCACTACGCTGGTTAGCACGCTTCCAATGATAAGGCCCCAAATGGGAACACCATTACTGTTGTCTCGTTTAAAAATGGAAGGAAAGAGATCATCAATGGCTGTGGCTCTTGCTATCTGCCCCTGGATTAAGATCCAGCCGTTCAACGCTCCGAAAGCTGCGATGGCGGCTCCGGCAGCGACCAGATTTTTCCCCCATTCTCCTCCTATGATCCCCATGGCATCAGCAAATGGTGCTGGCGATTTTGCAAGGAGATCCACAGGAATCATGCCCATAACTACCACTGTGCCAAGGATATAGAATATTGTGGTCAGTATGGTGCCAATCATCGTGGCCCTTGGCACCGTTTTTTGAGGGTTTTCTACATTGGTGGCAGGGATGGTTGCACATTCGAAACCGAGGAAGGCGTAGAAGGTCATGGTAGCCGTTACCGCAATGGCACCCCAGTTGCTGGTACCACTGTTATTGAATGGTGTAAAATTGGAGGAATCAAAAAAGAAAAACCCGAAAGCTATGACCAGGAACAACGGAATGATCTTCAGTGCCGTGGTGAGAATTTGTAATTTACCGGACTCGCGAATGCCTTTAGAATTAACCCAGGTAAGGAACCAGATGGCAGCCAGAGCGACCAGGACCGCAGCTATTTTGCTTTCGACCAGTTGAGGAAAAAAAACACTCATGGCGGCGACAAAGGCTATAGCAATAGCGGCATTACTCACCCAAATAGAAATCCAGTAGCCCCAGGCGACCAGGAAACCCAAATAATCTCCGAATCCGGCCCGAGAGAAAGCATAAGGTCCACCGTTCGAATTTGGTACCAGTAGACTGAGTTTGCTAAAAACCCTGGCCAGGATAAGGGCTCCGGCCGCAGATACCAACCATCCCATCACGCTGATTCCACCATAAGCTGCGAGTGCTGCTGGCATAAGGAAGATGCCGGCGCCTATCATATTCCCCACTACCAGAGAGGTGCTCATCCATATACCCAGCTTCTTTCTTTGATCGGTTTGCTTCAAATATTTGTTTGGTTCGGTTTGTAAAAAGAATTACATACTTTTAAATGTACAAATTAATCATAGGTGAGCGGGAAATATCATATCGATCCGAATATAAAAAAATCAAAGACCTTACCAGCCGAATTTTATCGAGACGAAGACATCTTTGAAAAAGTCAAAGAACAGGTTTTCTACAGATCCTGGCAATGGATTGGACATAAAGACATGCTTCAAACCAATCAGGACGCCTTTCCTTTGACACTGCTCGATGGGTTTCTTACAGAACCTGTGGTACTAACAAAGGATAAGGAGGGAAACTATCACTGCCTGAGTAACGTGTGTACGCATAGGGCTAATATCGTGGTGAATAAGGCAGGAACGTATAAAAAATTGAGCTGCCGCTATCACGGCAGACGCTTTTCGCTAAATGGTCAATTCGAATTCATGCCAGAATTCCAGGAGGTTGAGGATTTTCCTTCCTCATGTGATAACTTATATGAATTTCCACTGCTGGAATGGGGCCCCTGGCTTTTTGCCGGTTTTAACCCCGCCTACAATATGGAGAGGGCAATTGAGCAAATAGATGAGCGAGTTGGTTTTTTACCGCTTGAGGATTTTGTTCTGGATGAAAAGCGAAGCAAGGACTATTTTGTGAATGCCCATTGGGCCCTCTATTGTGATAATTATCTTGAAGGTTTTCATATCCCGTTTGTACATCAGGATCTTAACACGATCCTGGACTATGGAGACTATGAAACGCTCCTTTTCGACCAGATGAATCTTCAAATCGGATATGCCAGAGAGGGGGAGGAGATCTTTGAATTTCCATCGGATCATATCGATTTTGGAAAGCCTGTTGCGGCCTATTATTTCTGGGTATTCCCAAATATGATGTTCAATTTCTACCCCTGGGGATTATCGGTCAATATCGTTGAACCCCTAAAAACAGATAAGACCCGTGTACGTTTTCTGAGCTTTGTAAACGACAGTTCCAAATTGGATGAAGGAGCCGGCGCGGGATTGAACAAAGTGGAAATAGAAGATGAGGAGGTAGTAGAGGGGGTTCAACTGGGAATCCGATCAAAATTCTACAAAGCAGGCAGGTTTTCTCCGAGCCGGGAAAAAGGTGTTCATCATTTCCACAGATTAATGGCCCAATTCCTCAACGATAGCTAGCATTTATCCATCATCTTCCGGTGAAAATTATAACAGACCTGCATTGGTTTGTTATATTCCTTTGCTACCTTTGAAACCAAAATTACCGCCCTATGAAGCCCGATCTATTTGAAGCTCCTGACTACTATAATCTGGACGATCTTCTGACCGATGAGCACAAGCTTGTCAGGGATGCTGCACGCCAATGGGTAAAGCGAGAAGTTTCTCCCATCATAGAAGAATATGCGCAAAAGGCCGAGTTCCCGGAACAGATTATAAAAGGTCTTGCAGAAATAGGCGCTTTTGGCCCTTATATCCCTGTAGAATATGGTGGGGCAGGTCTCGACCAGATCAGCTACGGCCTTATCATGCAGGAAATTGAACGAGGCGATAGCGGGGTGCGATCCACGGCTTCAGTTCAGTCGTCCCTGGTGATGTACCCCATATATGCATATGGTTCAGATCAGCAACGTCAAAAATATTTACCAAAACTCGCTACTGGCCAGTATATGGGTTGTTTCGGTCTTACCGAACCCGATTTTGGCTCTAATCCAGGAGGCATGGTCACTAACTTCAAAGATCAGGGGGATCATTATTTACTGAATGGAGCCAAGCTGTGGATTTCGAATTCACCTTTTGCCGATATCGCCGTAGTCTGGGCAAAAAATGAAGAAGGGCGTATTCATGGGCTGATCGTGGAAAGAGGTATGGAGGGTTTTTCCACACCGGAAACCCATAATAAATGGTCTTTAAGAGCCTCCGCCACCGGCGAATTGATTTTTGATAATGTAAAAATTCCCAAAGAAAACCTCCTTCCGGGTAAGACTGGTCTTGGTGCCCCTCTTGGCTGCCTCGATTCTGCACGCTACGGTATAGCCTGGGGAGCCATCGGTGCTGCGATGGATTGTTATGATACAGCGCTTCGCTATGCCAAGGAGCGTGTACAGTTCGGCAAACCGATTGCCGGATTTCAGCTACAGCAGAAAAAACTGGCCGAAATGATCACGGAGATCACCAAGGCTCAATTACTTGCTTTCCGCTTAGGCCAGTTGAAGAATGAGGGAAAAGCCAGTACGGCTCAGATCTCTATGGCCAAGCGAAATAATGTGGATATGGCCATACGGATTGCCAGGGAAGCACGACAAATATTAGGCGGTATGGGTATTACAGGGGAGTATAGCATCATGCGCCATATGATGAATCTCGAGAGTGTGATCACCTACGAAGGAACCCACGATATCCATCTTCTCATCACCGGTGCAGACATTACAGGACTTAGTGCTTTTAAGTAAAAATTAAAATGATTACTGATCAGGATGCATTGATACCTACTTCCTTGAATCAACCGTTCTCAGTGTAAATTGAGAACACAATGAAAGCCCCACTAGCCCCAGAGTGGAGATGGGTAATCTCCCCGGCCAGTCATATCGCTGAGTTGCTGTAGTGCTATCTCTTTATCATCTGCGTATGTGACCCCAAACCATGAACTATCAGCCGGAATTACCTCGACTGATGTTTTGCCCTGTTGAAGCATTTCCTGGATCACAAAAGGCAAATAGACTTCTCCTTTGTCCAAATTTTCGCCCGTCTGGATAAAATGTTTGAGGTCTTGTTCAATTTGTCCGAAAATAGATGGACTACAGACCCAGAAATTCATGCTGACCAGCTCGTTTCCGGTAAATTGAATTCCGGAATCCATATCGACAATGGTACCGTTCTTATCTGCGATTTGAATTCTTTCCTCTACGGACAACAATTGATTTCCACTTTGTTTACATACCCCGCGGGAGACCGAACCGAAGTCCGATAAGGTGTCTTTAAGCGTATAGGCTACTAAGCCGAATCGATCGGTATTTCCTTGCTGTTTTATAAAGCTAGCTGCCTTGGCATAAGCGTTCTTTCCATAATAATCATCCGCGTTGATCACTACAAAGGGATTGGCGATAACATTTCTTGCTGTCCATACAGCATGTGCTGTACCCCATGGTTTACCCCGTTCGGCATTGACTTCTAAACCTTCCGGCAAGTCGGTGAGCTCCTGTGCCAGCACATCTGTCAGGATATGTTCCGGAAGTCTGGAGGCTAAATGTTCTTTAAGAAATTCCACATTGGTTTTTTGGGTGATAACGACAATATGGTCGAAACCCTCCTGGATAGCATCATAGATACTGAATTCCATCAAAAACTCTTCCCTGGGCCCCAACCCGTCGAATTGCTTTAGTTTTCCGTATCGGCTTCCCTTGCCGGCAGCCATCAGTAGTAAGGTCATAGTTGATTATTATGGCCGCAAAAATAAGTTTTTATCGGACAATGCCACATCGTGAATAGGATTTTCATAATTTTTAAGTCCTTAATCACAAATTCAGCATTATGGCATCGAGGCGAATGTTCATGAAAAATCTATCCGCATTAGGTCTGGGAACAGTAGTATTACCTCATACTGCGATGGCCTTATCTTCAGGTAGAGACACAGACAAATTAAATATTGGAATTATCGGAGTCGGGCTTCGGGGCACCGCCCATTTGAAAAACCTGCTTCTCAGAGAGGATATACAGGTTGCCGCCATATGTGATATCGATCCTAAGAGAATAAAAATTGCTGATGAAATGATCAAAAGCGCCGGCATGAAGCGCCCAAAAACCTTTGGAAGTGACGAATTTGATTATCGAAATCTTCTTGCGATAGAAGAGATCGATGCGGTAATCATCGCAACGCCATGGTCATGGCATGTTCCCATGAGTATCGATGCTATGCGCGCTAAAAAATATACCGGGGTGGAGGTTTCTGCAGCGATCACTTTAGAGGGTTGCTGGGAATTGGTGAACACCCATTTAGAGACCGGAACACATTTGATGATATTGGAAAATGTGAATTACCGCAGAGACGTATTGGCTGTGCTCAACATGGTAAAACAGGGAGTTTTTGGCGAGTTGGTGCATTTCAGATGTGGTTATCAGCACGATCTGAGGGAGGTGAAATTCAACGATGGGAAACAGCCCTATGGAGGAGGAGTAGAATTCGGGGAAAAAGCGATATCTGAGGCCAAATGGAGGACCGCCTATTCCGTAAATCAAAATGCAGATGTTTATCCCACCCATGGGCTTGGGCCGATGGCCGTTATGGCCGATATCAATAGGGGTAATCGTTTTATCAGTGTCTCTTCATATGCCACCAAAGCCATCGGATTACACAATTATATCCTTGATGTAGGCGGTCCGGACCATCCTAATGCCAAGGTGAAGTTCCGCCAGGGCGATGTGATCACCAGTATGATCAAGACCGCACGGGAAGAAACCATTATGGTCACTCACGATTGCAATTTACCCCGCCCTTATTCCCTTGGATTCAGGGTTCAGGGTGCAAACGGTATTTGGGAGGTCGACGGAAACCGGATATATGTCCAGGGAGCTTCACCGAAACACCAGTGGGAGGATGCTTCCTCGTGGCTCGATCGATACGATCATCCACTTTGGAAAAAATATGGCGAACTGGCCACCGGATCGGGTCATGGAGGTATGGATTTTTTCGTCTTGAATGCCTTTGTGGAATCCGCCAAGCGCAATGCATCACCTCCTCTTGATGTTTATGATGCTGCTGCGTGGAGCGCCTTAACGCCACTCTCACAGCGTTCGATTTCTCAGGGAGGTACCCCTCAGGACTTTCCCGATTTTACCCGGGGATCCTGGAAAAGTCGGCCTCCGTTGAACTGGCTGAGTGATGGGTATTGACCAGATTGCTTTTATTCAGAAGAAAAATAAGAACCCCTACAACAGCCGCTTGATGTTTACACCTGATTTTTATCATATTTTCCAGAGCAGTTTCCCTTTAGCTTTGTAAGAAACAAGGCTTATTTTATGGACTCCCTGATACAAAAATATAATGTTCCCGGGCCGCGATATACGAGCTATCCTACCGTGCCGTACTGGGAGCTCGACGATTTCTCGGGCAAACGATATAAGGAAACCGTAAAGCAGGCTTTTCAGGCCAGCAATACAGAAGAGGGTATCAGCATTTACATTCATTTACCTTTTTGCGAACAGATGTGTACCTTTTGTGGGTGTCATAAACGCATTACCAAAAGGCATGAGGTGGAGGAACCATATATCCGATGTTTACTCAAAGAGTGGAAACTTTATACGGACCTTTTTGGTGCAAGGCCCATAATTAAAGAATTGCATCTGGGGGGAGGAACCCCGACCTTCTTTAGCCCTGCCAATCTGGAAGTCCTGATTCAGGGGATTTTGCGCATAGCCACACTCCATCCAGATTTTGAATTCAGTTTCGAAGGTCATCCAAACAATACCACGAAAGAGCATTTAAAAATATTGTATGATTTAGGTTTCCGCCGTGTTAGTTTTGGAGTACAGGATTATAGCATAAAGATCCAAAAGGCAATAAACCGCCAACAACCCTATTATCGCGTTAAACGCGTTACGAAATGGGCCAGGGAAATTGGGTATACTTCGGTGGGACATGATCTTATTTTCGGACTGCCGCATCAGACGCTGGGCGATATCGAAAGGACAATCAGTATTACAGAAAATCTACGCCCCGATACCATTGCTTTTTACAGTTATGCCCATGTACCATGGCTAAAAGGGAACGGACAAAGGGGTTTTCTGGATGAAGACCTTCCTTCGGCAGACGATAAACGCAGGCTTTATGAAAGAGGTAGCGAGCTGCTGAAGGCGATGGGCTATGAAGAAATAGGAATGGATCATTTTGCACTGAAGAGCGATGCTTTATATAAAGCGATGGTAGGAGGGAGTATTCACAGGAATTTTATGGGGTATACACCGTCGAAAACCCATTTAATGGTTGGATTGGGAGCCTCCAGTATCAGTGATAGCTGGTATGGCTTTGCCCAGAATGTCAAAGGCATTGAAGAATATGAACATTTGGTGTCCACGGGGTTTTTGCCAATTTATCGAGGGCATATACTAAATGCTGAAGACCAGGTGATCCGCCGTCATATCCTTAATCTGATGTGCCGTTTTCGAACTACCTGGAAGGAAGAAGAACTACAATTTAATAGCTTGGAAAACGTTCTAGATAGGCTGGAGGAAATGCAGGCAGACGGATTGGTTGAGATTTTACCGATGGAGTTGAAAGTTACCGACAAAGGCAAGCCTTTTATACGCAATATATGTATGGCCTTCGATTTGCGTTTACACAGAAAAGCCCCTGAGACCGAGTTGTTTTCGATGACGATTTAACCAGATAATGACTTATGCTTAAACCTATTTAAAGAGTTTTTTTATAATTTAACCCAAAAGACAATATCATGAAAACGATCATAGTACCCATAGATTTTTCAGAACAATCCGAATATGCGTTAAAGGTGGCGGCTTCCTTGGCCATTAAACACGATTCTGAGATCCTTGCGTTGCATATGCTGGAACTCAATGAAGCTATGATTTCCTCTTCTGAGGGCTTCCATCCGGAACAGACTGTTTTTCTTCTCAAATTGGCCGAAAAAAGGATCAATGAATTCCTTGATAAACCCTATCTGAAGGACGTGAGGAAGATAACACCCATCATAAAACATTTTAAGGTCTTCGGTGAGGTAAATGATGTGGTTGAAAAACACAATGCAGATATCATCATCATGGGTTCCCATGGAACCGATGGCCTTAAAGAAATTTTTGTTGGATCGAATGCCGAAAAGGTAGTTCGCAACTCCAAGATACCTGTTTTGGTCATAAAAGACGAATTGGAAGACTTCAAAGCAGATGATTTTGTGTTCGCCTGTGCCTTCAAGGAAGAGTCTCTGGCCGCCTATCATAAGGCCAAGAATTTTGCTGATAAATTAGGTGCAAAACTGCATCTGTTGTATATCAATACTCCCGGAGACAATTTCCTCAGTACTAAAGATGCCTATGAAAGGGTAAGCAAGTATATGCAGAAGGCAGGTTCCGGCATGGAAGTAGTCATTTATAACGATTATAGTGTTGAAAAGGGAGTACTGAACTATAGTGAAAACATAAATGCAGATATGATCGGTATCCCGACCCATGGTCGTAAAGGTCTTTCCCATTTTTTCATGGGTAGTATAGGAGAGGATATAGCGAACCACAGTAAAATTCCCGTTATTACTTTTAAAATATAGTGCTTTATAGGGTTAATATATAAAAAAGAGGGCTGGAACAGCCCTCTTTTCTTTTGTGTTGGTTGTGTTAGATAAAGCTTTTTACAGCGCTATTATTTATAGAGAAATAAATCCTTAGAACCAAGGCTCCCAACCAGGTCATCAAGTGTTGTTTCTTCAAAAACCTTTATCATTTTTGAACGTGAGGAAGCAAATAGATCGTGCAGAGGGCAAGGATTTTCCTCATTGCAGGCGTCCAGGCCCAGTAAGCAGGCGTCCATCTTTTTCCGGCCGTCTATGGTATCGATAATTGCCATAATCGTTTGCTTCTTGTTGCCTTCATCAACATAGAACCCTCCCCTGGGACCTCGGGAGGAGGAAATAATATTTCTTTTTGCCAGGGCTTGGAGGAGCTTCCCGGAATAGGCCTTGGGGATATTGATTTTTTCACTTATATCCTTCACCTGCAACTTGTGATTTTCATCGGAATGCAGGGTCAGATACAACACCGCTTTCAAGGCGTATTTGGAGGAATTTGTCAGCATATTATGAACTCTGAAAATTTGTTACAAGCATAAAAAGATATTTTTATACTTAATATGATTTAAGTCATATTTTATCTGATAGTACCGATCTACTTTTAACCCCAAAATCAAAGCAACTGACATATGAAGACGCTCTCCAAAACCTTGGTCCTGATCCTATCTATGATGCTATTCGCCTGTGGCGGAAAGCAGGAAAAAAAATCTGATGGTTTTAGTATCGAACGTAAAAAGACAACTGAGCAAACCGAGACACCAGTACCCGTATCCGATGTAAAGGCATCTGAAAGAGTGGAACTCAGCAATAAAGGTGTTGGACCTATCACCTCCTTAACGTTTAACGATGAAATCGATCAGGCTATGGCGACCAAAGGCAAAGAGGTTTATGACCAGATGTGTCTGGCATGTCATAGGATCGGAAAGAAATTTATCGGGCCGGCTCCGAATGGTATTTTCGAGAGGCGTTCTCCGGAATGGGTAATGAACATGATCCTGAACCCGGAAACAATGGTTAAAGAAGATGCTCTTGCCAAAGAACTTCTGGTGGAGTTCAACGGATCGCCCATGGCAAATCAGAACCTCACAGAAGAAGAAGCCAGGGCTGTACTGGAATACTTTAGAACCTTATAATTATAAATCATGAAATCACAACCAAAACTAAAACTGCTCACATACGCATTTTTAGCCTTGTTTATCGGGCTGAGTTGTAAAAATGAGCCAAAGGCAGCCACTGAATCTACAGCGGTCACAGACAACCAGAACCTTCAAGAGCAAGGACAAGCCTTTGTCGAAGACGACGTATCTACACCCAATGTCCTGGACATCGCTATCGGCTCGGAAGATCATTCCACCCTTGTTGCGGCTGTTCAGGCTGCAAATCTTGAAAATGTCCTCGTAAATGCGGGGCCATTAATGGTTTTTGCACCGACGAATGCTGCTTTTGATGCTCTTCCGGAAGGTACTGTTGAAGACCTTCTGAAACCTGAAAACAAGGATGCTCTTGCCAATATACTTAAGCATCATGTAACCCCGGGTAATTACTCCAAGGACTTCCTGAAAAAGTTCAAAAAGCTTGGTCAGGCCAATGATCAAAATACTACTATTGAAGTCAAAGGCGACGATGTATTTGTGGGTGGCGCTAAAATAATTGCCAGTGTTCCTGCCAGCAACGGTATTGTGCACGTAGTTGATAAAGTAATTCTCCCACCAGCAGAATAAGGCTGACATAATATTAATAAAGGATCAATCATTAAAAATCATAGAAATGAAAAATTATAAATTTTATGTGCTTTCCATAATGGGCCTGGGTCTGCTATTCCATAGTTGCGGCGATGGTACCGGTAACGGTTCATCAAATGGGGCATTGAGTTCCAGTGCTGCGGAAAAGGTATATGTTGCCCCTGGAGAGCAGGATGAGTTTTACGCTTTCCTCTCCGGAGGTTATAGCGGTAACCTAACTGTATATGGCCTGCCATCTGGTCGTATGTTCAAGGAGATCCCAGTATTCTCCCAATTTCCTACTTCTGGATATGGTTATTCGGAAGAGACCAAACCTATGTTGAATACTTCCCATGGATTTGTACCCTGGGACGACCTTCACCATCCCGATATTTCGCAAACCAACGGAGAACTGGACGGACGGTGGATCTTTGTCAACGGAAACAATACACCGCGTATTGCAAGGGTCAGTCTCAGCACTTTTGAAACAGAAGAGATCATAGAGATTCCTAATAGTGCAGGGAACCATAGTTCTGCCTTTATTACGGAAAATACCGAATATGTAATTGCTGGAACGCGTTTTTCAGTACCGGTGCCGCAAAGGGATATGCCTATTAATGAGTATAAAGGCAATTTCAAAGGGGCATTGAGTTTTATAAGTGTTGATCCGGAAAGTGGTCGGATGGATCTCAAATTTCAGGTATTGATGCCTGGCTTTAACTACGATCTTTCACATCCGGGACGCGGAAATTCTCACGGTTGGCACTTCTTTAGTACATATAACACGGAAGAGGCAAATTCTTTGATGGAAGTGAATTCATCTCAGAATGACAAGGACTTTATCGCGGCAATCAACTGGCAGAAGATCGAGGAATTTGTCAACAATGGTGGTGGCAGTACTATGACAGCAGAATTCGCTCACAATGTCTACGACGAAGAATCACATACCGGTACTAGTACCATGATCAATGAGGTGCTGACTGTTAATCCAACGGACGTGCCAGGCGCTATTTACTTCCTTCCTACTCCAAAATCACCTCACGGCTGTGATGTTGACCCATCTGGTGAATATATCATCGGTGCAGGGAAGCTTTCAGCAGATCTGACTGTTCACTCATTTACCAAAATGCTTGCTGCCATCGAAGCAGAAAAGTTTGATGGTGAGGCTTATGGCATCCCCATTATCAAGTTCGAGGATGTTATGGCAGGTGTTGTAAAAAGTGGTGGTCTCGGGCCCTTACATACTGAATTTGATGGTAAAGGCAATGCCTATACAACTTTCTTTATTTCATCGGAAGTGGTTAAATGGGAATTGGGTTCCTGGGAAGTCATCGACAGGAAACCTACCTTCTACTCTGTGGGCCATTTGATGATCCCTGGAGGAAATTCAAGAAAGCCATTTGGTCAGTATGTCGTGGCGATGAATAAAATCACCAAAGACCGTTATCTGCCAACAGGTCCTGAAATGGAGCATTCTGCACAGATATATGATATCTCAGGGGAAAAGATGCAACTGATTTATGATTTTCCAACTCATGGAGAACCTCATTATGCCGCTGGCTGTCCGGCAGATCTTCTTCGTGCGAATTCCAAGAAGTTTTATCGCATAGACGAGAATAAACATCCTTATGCCATCACATCACCTGATCAGGCTAAGGTCGAAAGAAATGGCAAAGAAGTACATATCTATATGTCGACCATTCGGAGTCATTTTACCCCAGATAATATTGAAGGAATAAAAGTAGGAGATAAGGTCTATTTCCATATTACAAATCATGAGCAGGACTTTGATGTACCTCACGGTTTCTCAATGTTGGGACAAAACACTTCGGAAATATTGGTTATGCCAGGTCAGACGAAGACCTCGCTCTGGGAACCAAAAAAAGTAGGTGTCTGGCCATTCTACTGTACCGATTTTTGTTCTGCACTACACCAGGAAATGCAGGGCTACGTAAGAGTTTCCCCGGCTAATTCAAATATAGCGTTGTCCTGGTCGTTGGGTGAATGATCTGACGAAGTTTTAGACAGATGTTAGCGGGCGCTGATTTAATCCCCGCCCGCTTTACCTGGTCTTTATCCGGAAATTGCGACAATAGCACTTAATATCCGTCAATCCTTTTAAATAGCTCATCATGAAAAAAGCAAGTGTGCTTATGGTAATAGGGCCTCTGTTTTTACTCGGTCTGTATGTCTTTCCATTATGGAATATTATGCTTGGAGCACCTCAGTATCCCGATCCATTAGGTATGAATATTCACATTAACGAAATTCGTGGGGTCGAGGAATTCGATATTCAGAACATAGATAACCTGAACCATTATATCGGTATGAAAACGATCCCAAAAGTAGAGGATATGTGGGAATTCCAGGTTTTTCCAACAGTTATAGGCCTTATGGTGGCACTTGGTGTAATCATTGGTCTCATGGGGTTTTTCAAAAAAATATCTCCAAACTGGTTTATTGGGTGGTTTCTATTGATGTCTGTACTGGGAATACTGGGGATGTACGATTTTAACGCCTGGCTGATCGACTATGGCACCAATCTGGATCCTAATGCGATTATGAAGCTCACCAATCCTGATGGTACTCCAATGACCTATAAGCCGCCCCTGTTTGGTCATGTTAAAATGTTAAATTTTGATGTTACTTCCTTGCCAGCAGCAGGAGCCTGGATGATGTTTACGGGTATGATGCTGACGGTCGTGGCATTTTTCACTGGGCGGAAGGCTGTTAAAAATACTCCTGAACGGGAAGTTATTCAGGCGCGAAAAGCTGCATAGAACTATGAGAATTACATCTTCACTGTTGGTAATATTTACCCTGGTATTGAATTCCTGTGGTATTGAATCCCAACCAATTGCTTATGGCTCCGATACCTGTCATTTTTGCAGTATGACTATCGTAGATAAACAACATGGAAGTGAATGGGTTACCGATAAGGGTAAGGTCTATAAGTTCGATTCAGTTGAATGTCTGATGAACAACCATTCTCAAATTGATCAGGCATCCATCGCCTTATATATGTGCAATCACTATAGCGATCCGGGAGTGCTTATTGACGCTGAGAAGGCCATATTTTTAATTAGTGAGGGTATACCAAGCCCGATGGGGGCCTATCTGACAGCTTTCGATTCCAGAACTTCCGCCATGAAGGCCCACGCTGAACACGGCGGTAAAATTTATAATTGGACTGAACTATTAATATACTGGGAGCATACTTATGTATACGACGAATAACCTATTAGCGGAACAGCCCTTTAAGCAATTGCAGTTAAAGCATATCATCAAAGCCCCTACCTTTGAGGTGTTGAGTGTTTGCCTGGAAGCGGGTAGTCTTTTCCCCGAACACGTTTCTCCAAAAAATAGCTATCTGCTGATGTTGGAAGGAGAGATTCATTTTAATATAGACAACAGAACATTTCATTTAACCCCCCAACAGGTATTTGACTTTCCTGCAAATACAAAACATTTTGTCAGGGCCTTAAAGAATGCTAAGTTTTTGATTATCAGATAGGAGAATTATGAGAATTGTGTTTAGTCAAGTTCCATTGCGATGGTCCTTATTTTGCCCGATACCGAAAGGCATTAGATTCTGCGCTCATCTGCACATGTAGGTATGATCATAGAAAACATGACAAACTACAACGCCGCGGTGGTTGGTGAGGTTCTGGAATCAATCACTTTGCTTGAGAAGAAAACCTTAATTTTAAGGCTCGTATTGATAATCCTATGATTATAGCGGTGTCCAAAGGAACCAGCAATGGGGAATAATCAATTTTTTGCATTGCAGAAATTTGTAAATCAACTTTTTAAATGAAAATTGCGGGCTCCATATTATTTTGCTTTCTCAACCTGAATCTTCTCTTTGCTCAACCGACAAGGATAGAGGTCTGTAACAATTGTGAGACGTCAAGACTTATCGCTGCCCTCCAGATGGCTTCCAGGTACGATACGATCATTCTCAAACCAGGAATTTACAGGGAGTATAATATAGTAATAGATAAACCGATTACGCTTCTTGGGGAAGGTGAAGCTGTGATAGACGGTGAGAATAAGGGCGAGGTACTCAAGGTGGTTTCAGACAGCGTACATCTCGAAGGGTTTAAAATCATCAATGTAGGGACCAGCTATACCACAGACTATGCAGCGATCAGGATCGAGAAATCCAGGTATTTCAAAATTCGCAATGTCCGACTGGAAAAACTTTTTTTCGGGATCTACCTCGAAAAAGCCGCAGACGGAGAAGTTATTGGCAATACGATCATCGGAGATGCCGTGGAGGAATTCAACTCTGGCAATGGAATTCAACTCTGGTACTGTAAGAATGTAAAAGTTATCGATAACAGAGTGGAACAGGTGCGCGATGGAATATATCTCGAATTTTCAGATAATATTGAAATCGAAAACAACATCAGTTCGCATAATGTACGCTATGGCTTGCATTTTATGTTTTCTAACAACGACAGTTATCGGGGAAACACCTTCGAAGACAATGGTGCCGGTGTGGCCGTTATGTTTTCCAAGCATATAAACATGTCTGGTAATACTTTTAAAAAGAATTGGGGAGCCGCTTCGTTTGGACTACTGCTGAAGGAGATCAACGATGCTCAGATCATCGGGAATACCTTTGAAGAAAACACTATAGGGATTAACATTGAGGGATCTAACAGGATTCAATACAGAAATAATGAATTCATTAGTAATGGCTGGGCTCTTAAAGTGAGGGGTGCTTGTTATACCAACACATTCACCGATAACAATTTCCTGTATAATTCGTTCGATATCTCCTATAACAGTAAGATAAATGACAATATTTTTGAACAGAATTACTGGAGTAATTATTCAGGATATGATCTCGACCGGGACGGTATCGGCGATGTGCCTTATCGGCCTGTAAAACTCTTTTCCTATATTGTCAACAGAACTCCCGAAACCATTGTTCTGCTCAGAAGCCTGTTCATGGATATTATTGATTTTTCGGAAAAAGTGTCTCCGGTATTCACACCCGATAATTTGCTGGATGCCAAACCCCGTATGAAAAGACTGCTATGATTACCGTAAACGGCCTGCATAAGAAATTTGGGAAGAATTCCGTTTTAAAAGGGATCGATCTCAAGATCGAACGACCTGGAATTTATGCCATTCTAGGACCCAATGGTTCTGGCAAGACCACGGTGATCAAAAGCATTCTTGGCATGGTCCTCCCCAGTGGCGGGCAAATTGAGGTATTCGGACAGAATATATCTAAAAGGTGGAAATATCGCAGGGAACTCAACTACCTCCCTCAGATTGCTAATTTTCCCGGTAACCTTAAAGTAGCGGAATTGCTTAACATGATCAAGGATCTCAGAAGAATGCCATCGGAAGAAGAACACCTGATCGAACTATTTGGTTTACAACCTTTTCTGAAGAGCAAATTGGCCAATCTCTCAGGTGGCACTAAACAAAAAGTCAATATTGTGATCACGTTGATGTTCGATGGGCAACTCCTTATCCTGGATGAGCCTACCACCGGACTCGATCCGGCAGCCCTGATCGTGCTTAAAAGAATTATTAAGGACGAAAAGGCCAAAGGTAAGGTGATCCTTATTACTACTCATATTATGGAGTTTGTAGAGGAAATGGCAGACGAGATCGTCTATTTGCTCGAGGGCAAAATCTATTTCCAGGGGACTATTAAAGAATTGACTAAACGCACAAATCAATCTGATTTTCAACATGCGATAGCTGAAATATCTACCTCCCAGCATGCTTAAGATACTGAAATACAGTTTTTTTGATCTGGTACGCAGCCGTTGGAGCTACGTATATCTGCTTTTTTATCTCGCATTGGGATTTACCTTATTGTTTCTTAACAACGATCTTTCAAAGGCAGTGATCACCCTGATGAATATCATCATCGTCTTGGTGCCTTTGATCGGGACGATCTTTGGGGTGATGTATTACTATAATTCCAGGGAGTTCACCGAACTTCTGATCGCTCAACCGATTAAACGCAGTTCGATCTTTCTGGGTCAGTATTTAGGGGTAGCCGGCTCGCTCGCGCTGAGCTTGATCCTTGGCCTCGGTATTCCATTTATATTCTATGGACTCTTTAAGAGCGCTGCGATATGGGATTTTGTATTGTTGTTGTATACCGGAGCCTTTCTAACATTTATTTTCACCGCCCTTTCGCTTAATATCGCCATTTATAATGAGAACCGGATTAAAGGATTTGGATATGCCATACTGATGTGGTTGTTTTTCGCGGTACTTTACGATGGGATCTTTCTGCTTTCGCTGATTATTTTCGAAGATTATCCGCTGGATACCTTTTCTCTCACCGCAACTCTTTTAAATCCCATCGACCTGTCGAGGACCTTGATACTTTTAAAGCTCGATATTTCAGCACTATTGGGCTATACCGGAGCAGTTTTCAAATCTTTTTTTGGTACTTTGCTCGGTTTTGGTATCTCGATAATGATGCTCGTGGTCTGGACGCTGATTCCGGTCTTTACTTATCTTCGGAAAGCCAGAAAAAAGGACTTTTGATATCAATCCAAGGTGTTATCCAATACCACTGGCACGATAAAGTCTGTATAAAACCCCCTGGACGGATGCTTCTTTGTTTTCAGGATTAGCTTGTCTTTATATTTCGAAAACAGTTGCATCAATACCCTCTGCCGATCCATATAGGGATTGTTCTTGCCCCAGGCGATCAGAATCAGATCGGATTCCTCCACAGCTATTCTAATGAAGCCATCGTTTTCAGGGCCTACCTTTTTAGCACTTCCTTCAAATCCACTTTTTTGTATAAATGCATACTGATTGACAATAAACATTTTATTCACTTCTTTGAAGTATCCATTTGTACTCAGAAAAACAAGTTTTTCAAGGAATTGTACTGATTTGTCAGCCTGAACTTCCGAAGCATCACTGGGGTTCTGCATTATTACAAGCAGCGTTTTGCCTGTTTCAAATGTTTGGGCATCAATTTCGAGAAGATACCTATATCGCCCACAAGGTGAAAAATGAGCTTCAACGCTAAGATTCGGTAGGTGCTTATACTTCATGAAAAGATCTATAAATTACCTAAATATCGATGTCCTGAATACCACCTCTGAGATTCATGATTTCTCCGCAAACCACCACTTTGGCTTAGGGGGTTTCCTGATCAGGTTAAACTTCTTAATGGCGTGTTCACGGATGTGAACTTCCATTTCATCCACAGAATCGGTTACAAACAAAAGTTCCATGTCCTCAGGGCTAATGCTTTCATTTTTGGCCATTAACGAGATATGCTCGCAGAGTTCCCGATGGTACTCAGAGCCCATGATCACCACTGGAAAATCTTTGATCATTTTGGTCTGTATAAGCGTGAGGGATTCGAACAGCTCATCCAATGTTCCTATACCTCCGGGCATTACAATAAAGGCATAGGAATATTTCATCAACAGGAATTTTCGAACAAAAAAATATGGGATATCGATCCATTTGTGCAGATATGGATTGGGTTTTTGCTCAAATGGCAATATGATGTTGCATCCTACAGAAAGACCGCCGGCTTCATACGCTCCTTTATTGGCCGCTTCCATAATACCAGGTCCGCCTCCTGTCATTACGGAAAATCCCATCTTCCCCAAAGCAGCACCAACTTCTTCAGCAAGTTTATAATAGGGATGATCATCCTTAAACCGCGCCGATCCGAATACTGTTACACAGGGTCCCAAAAAATGCATTTTTCTAAAACCATTGATGAAGCTGAACTGAACACGAATGGTAAACAAAAATTCATTAATACGCGAAAGAGGCCCTTCCAAAAATTTCGATTCAGCTCGTTTTAAAAGGTATTGCCTGCGTTTTATCATACTGTTTCTTTTGTGCTCAAAGCATGGTAGGTACTCCCGGTTTCCATAAAAAAAATTTGAATGGTAAGCCGGTTTTAAATAATGTTGAGGGCCATTCGGACCATTAGTTCAAAGTCATTCTCGCGTTCCTCATGGGTACAATGTTCCCCTGTAACTTTTGAATCTGAAATGGTGAGTATGCTGAGGGCTTTCGCTCCTTTTTTGGCAGCAATTGTATACAGGCCTGCCGATTCCATTTCGGCGCAGAGAACGCCATAGGCTGCCCATAATTTATATCGGTCAGGGTCTTCGTTGTAGAACTTGTCCTCTGAGAGTACATTACCGGCCTTAAAGCTTATGTCGTTCGCTTCTGCATAGCCGACCGCCTTGCGGAAAAGTTCATAATCTGCCGTTGGGGCAAAGCTTTGCTGATCGAATGGGACGGCATTGATAGAGGAAGAAGTAGAGGCGGCCATAGCCAATACCAGGTCTCTGATATGAAGCTGCCTCTGGTAGGATCCTGCAGTGCCCACCCTGACAATTTTCTTAACACCATAGTCCTCAATTAATTCATGAATATAGATCAGGGCAGAAGGAATACCCATGCCACTTCCCTGGACCGACACCCTCTTCCCATTATAGGTGCCGGTAAAACCGAGCATTCCCCTTACTTCGGAATAACAGAAAGAATCCTTCAGGTAGGTTTCAGCGATCCATTTGGCGCGCAATGGATCGCCGGGTAGCAAAACGGCATCGGCAACCTCTCCTTTTTTGGCATTTAAATGTGAACTCATGTTTTTAGAATTCTTCGTTAAACGATCTTTGTACCCGATGAGGTACCCAGCCTGCTCACCCCCATTTCAATGTACTTCTGTGCTGACTCACGATCCCTTATACCTCCCGAGGCTTTGATCCGTATCTTATCACCTACAGTAGTTTTCATCAGTGCAACATCATCAAAAGTAGCCCCGCCAGTGCCAAAACCTGTGGATGTTTTTACAAAGTCGGCCCCGGATTGGACCACCAATTCGCAGGCTTTCACAATTTCGTCTTTGCTAAGATAGCAGGTTTCAATGATTACCTTCAATACTCTGCCTGTTGTTAAAGCCCTTAAAGATTTTAGCTCTTCCAGAACTTCGTTGTAGCCCTCCGAAGTCAGCCAGCCCAGATTGATGACCATATCGATTTCGTCTGCACCCTGTTCAAGACAGTATGCCGCCTCCTGAATTTTAACCTTGGTAGCCATGGCACCAAGCGGAAACCCTATGACTGCGGCCACTTGTACGCCTGATCCTTCCAATTCACGACGTGCCAGGGGCACATAGACCGAATTGACACAGACCGCAAAAAATCTGTATTCCCTGGCTTCCCTGCAAAGTCGCTTTATATCCTCCGGACGGGCGGTGGGCTTTAGAAGCGTATGATCTATATATGGTTGAAGCTTCATCTGTCTTATTCGCGTCCAAACCTTTCATATGCGGCCCTGTCGAGTGCTTCCTGATGATCGGGATGCGCAATTGAAACAAGTGCCTTTGCTCTTTCGTATAGGTTCTTACCGAATAGATTTACCACACCGTACTCGGTAACTACATAGTGCACATGTGCCCTGGTAGTGGTAACTCCGGCCCCTTGTTTCAAAACAGGTGCAATTTTAGAAACACCTTTGGCCGTGGCCGAACTGATGGCAATAATTGGTTTGCCACCTTCGGATATGGTTGCGCCGCGGATAAAATCCATTTGTCCGCCCACCCCAGAAAATTGTCTGGTTCCAATGGTATCAGCACAGACCTGGCCGGTGAGATCTATTTCGATCGCGCTGTTGATAGCGGTCACTTTCGGATTGCGGGCAATCAGGTTTGTATCGTTGGTGTATGCCGCTTCCTTGAAATGGACTATGGGGTTATCATCGACAAAATCGTATAATTTTTGAGAACCGGCAGCAAAGGCGGTAACGATCTTATTGGTTTTTATTTCTTTCTCTTCCCCGGTAATATTCCCGTTCTCAATAAGCGGCAATAAACCATCGGAAAACATCTCTGTGTGTACGCCCAACCGTTGATGATCTTTTAGATTGGTCAGTACGGCATTTGGGATATTCCCTATACCAAGTTGCAATGTGGCTCCGTCTTCGATCAATTCAGCCACATTTTTGCCGATCCTGTGTTCCAGTTCTGAAATATCTCCCATCGGGTGCCGGTGGATGGGCTCATCAACTTCGATCGCCAGGTCTATTTTAGAGCGGTGGATCACTCCATCGCCATGGGTTCGGGGAACCCGTGGATTGATCTGGGCCACTACTTTCTTGGCTTTCTGTATGGCGGGGATTGCTATATCGACCGATACGCCAAGCGAACAGTATCCGTGTTTGTCTGGTGGGGATACCTGAACCAATGCTACATCGAGCGGTAATATATTTCTTCGGAAAAGCAGATGTATCTCGCTGAGGAAAATGGGAATATAATCTCCCTGATTGGTGTTCACGGCTTTCCTTACATTACCACCCACAAAACAACTGTTGATTTTAAAGGACTTTTTAAAGGGTTCCATCGCATAGTTTACCTGGCCTTCAGTATGTATCGAAATAACTTCGACTTCTTTCAATTCCTCGTATCGCTCACAAATAGCATTGATAAGCGTATTAGGGGTCATAGCTGCGCCTTGCAAGAAAATCCTATTACCCGATTTAACTACAGCAGCAGCTTCTTCGATACTTACTATTTTCATATGATTAAATATTTATCTGCACTATTCGATATCGGTTGGTTGATGGCATTCAATTGCCGTTTCACCGGTTTGATTTGAAATTTTGGGAGATACATAGGGTATCCCCAGGCCCATGCCTCTCAGGATGAACAACAATCCTATCAGGATCACAAAGACGGGCACTAAGCGGCGTATTTTATTTTTAAAAGATGATTTCACGGCACTGCCAAAAAATATGGCAAAAGTCATTAGCGGTATAGTACCCAGTCCGAAAATCACCATGAACAAAAATCCTCCTGCCGGCCCCGCCGAAGCGGTGGCACCCAATAAGGCCATATATACCAAACCACAAGGCAGGAAACCATTCAGGAATCCGATGGTAAGAAATGCGTCGGCGGTTTTCTTTTTGAACGAAGCTCCCAACGTTTCTTTAAGCCTCCCGACGGCCTTATATACAGGTCGTGTTAGTTGAAACTTCCCAAGTTTATGCATGGGGAAAAGGACTAATACTATCATCAGTATGCCTATAACTATGGAAAGCTTTTGTTGAGTTCCGAACAAATTAAGTCCCTTGCCCAACATTCCGAAGAGCAGGCCCATTATACCGTAAGCCAGAATTCTACCTCCGTGGTAGATGACCGATTGCAAACTGCTTCTGTATCGGCTAGTGCGGTCCACCGGAAGCATAAAAGCAATTGGGCCGCACATCCCCAGGCAGTGCAAACTGCCGAGCAGACCGAGTATGAAGGCAGAATAGAACATTGTTAATAGGTGATGCTTTTCTTTACAAGGTAATCCTTGTCCTTATCAGACCAACGTAGTTTAATGTCCCAGCGACCACCCAACAAACGTTCGTCAGGTATGAGCAAATGTGAATTGGACAAACTTATTGCTAAGTCGAAATCCAAGTGTTTATTGGATGGTCTGTATAGGGACAATGTGCCTTCTAATTCCTGCTGGCGCAACTCTACCGGTATTTCGATCAATAAACCTTCGTTGCTTTTTTTGATTCGAAAGCCTGAGGCAAAGCTGCTGGCATTAGATTCAGCATCGATTTCGTTCTGATAGGCCAGTTCTTCCTGGTAGTAATCGTCGGTTACCAGATGATGATCGGCATTTTTTCCAGTGCTGGCCAGCACCACGAAATATAGAATGAATCCGATGAATCCGATAAAAGCTAATACGATACCTGTACCCCAGTTGAATTTCATTTTAAATCTTTTTTCAATTATAAGACCGTGGAGCCAAAAAACGGGCCGTCGTGGTCTCAATAAGATCATCTCCGCTATACACCCCGATTTCCAGCTTGTCTTTATCTCCGTCGAGGCCGGCGTTGTTGATCTCTATAAATAGCGTGCCTTCCGATAGCTGTTGTGCCTGCACTTCAAATTTTTCATGGGTCACCACCTCTATGTTGCCCTTGTGCGAAAGCAGCTTAAAACTGACATTCGCAATGTCTTTATTGGTCTTATTGATCAGTTTATAGGTATAGACATTGCTGATCATATTTCCTTCCTTCCGTTCGTATAATTGCCCGGGAAGCCTTAAAATATTTGCTTCGATATCATTGCGTAAAAAAAGCATACCTACAAAAACACAGGTCAGGATAGTCAGCACGGCGGTATACCCTTGTAATCTTGGTGTAAAGGTGAATTTGGATTTCTTATTGATGTTGTCTTCACTGGCATATCGGATCAGCCCTTTTGGCAGGTCTATTTTTTCCATGATGGCATCACATTCATCGATACATGCAGTACAATTTACACATTCTAATTGAGTGCCATTGCGGATATCGATGCCGGTCGGACAGACATGTACGCATTGAAAGCAATCGATACAATCTCCATGGCCCAGCGCTTCTCTGTCCTCGTTTTTTCGAAACTTTTTGCGACCATTGGTCCCTTCGCCCCTTTTATGATCATAGGCGACCACAATCGACTTGTTATCGAGCAACACCCCTTGCATTCGTCCATAGGGGCAAGCGATGATACATACCTGTTCCCTGAACCAGCCGAAAACAAAGTAAAAAACACCGGTGAAGATAAGGAGCGAAACAAAAGTGTTCAGATGTTGTGCAGGCCCCGCAGTGATATACATGATCAGGCTATCTGTTCCGATGAGATAGGCGAGGAAAATATTAGAGATGAGGAACGAAATGATAAAGAAAACAGACCCTTTAAGTACTCGCTTCCGTATTTTATAACCATTCCATGGCATTTTGGCCAGTCTTTTCTGAGCCCCGCGATCACCATCGATCCAAAATTCAATTCGTCTGAAAACCATTTCCATAAAAATGGTTTGGGGGCACATCCAACCACAGAAGATACGGCCATAAGCTACAGTAAACAGGGCAATAAAGATCACACCGATGATCATCGAGACCACAAAGAGATGAAAGTCCTGTGGCCAGAACGGAAAGCCAAAGATATTGAATCGTCTTTCCAGGACGTTAAACATCAGGAACTGGTTGCCATTTACCTTTATGATCGGGGCAGCAAAAAGAAAGAGCAATAACCCATAACTCACCCATTTGCGGTAACGGTAAAAACGGCCGCCAGGCTTCTTTGGATATATCCAGGCCCTTTTGCCCTCCTCATTGATCGTCGCTATAGAGTCCCTGAAATTTTCATCCATATGATCAGGATCTTTGTTATTTCCTGAAATTAGTTGCTCACCACAGCTGCGGTGTCGATCTGCTGTTCCGGCATTCCCTCGGGATCTGCAGGAGACTCTTCTACTGGCGGTGCATCGGGATCGATCCAGATATCACCCTCCGGCGCCTTGGGATTTGCGGCTGTAGTTCCCTGGAAGGTTAACAGATAACTCGATACCTGAGCCATTTCTGCTGGTTTTAGGGTTTGTTTCCATGCCACCATGCCCTTGCCAGCGCGGCCTCCTTCGGAAATCGTATTGAACACGTTCTTGATCCCACCTCCAAGTATCCAGTGCTGGTCTGTAAGATTAGGTCCAATACCACCGCCGCCGTCGGCCATATGGCATACTACGCAATTGACTTCATATATGGCCTTCCCGGCATCTATATCCGAGGCATCGGTAAGCAGTTGAACGGTATTGACATCGACCAGATCTTTTGCGGTCTTTTTGTACTCTTCAATAGCCGCCTGCGCAGCGGCTACCTCACGCTCGTACTCAAGGTCCTGATCGTAATCACCGAAAACATGAAATCGCGCCAGATATACCACACCAAAAATTATCGTGGCATAAAAAAGGTAAACCCACCAGGGAGGTAGCTCGTTGTCGAGTTCCTTGATCCCATCATAATTGTGGTCGAGGATAATTTCACCTTCCTTCTCAACCGGTTTAGAACCGAGCAATTTCCGATACATTCTCTTTCCCCAGGCCCATTCCCAGGTTTGGGATCTGGCCTCGACATATCGCTTTTTGGCGTCCTCCGAGAGTGTCTGGAAAAGGACATTTTCTATGGACTTCAAAATGAGTTCTATAGCGATCAAGATCAATAGAACCAAAAGCAGGAAGAATTGAGTGATAGGATATTCCAAAAAGGCAGGTTTTTCACCAGAATCGATAAAGTATTCCATCAGTACGAAAATGATAAAGAACACTACAGGGATTCTGATCCACCACGGTGACATATTTTTCATCGGTTTAGGGTTTAGGTTGATTATCGTCTAATGGCAATTCACTCATCTCCTTTACATGTTGTTTGGAGGCTGTAAAAACCCACAAGAACAGCAATGTGAAAAAAGCGAAGAAGATTATGAGAGATATCATAGGATAAGTGGCAATACCCTCCATGCTCTCCATATGGTTTTTAATGAATTTTAGCATGATCTATTTGTTTTCGGTTATTAGATTCTCGGGGTCTTGCACCTTTATATCTGTTCCCAGTCTTTGTAGATAGGCGATCATTGCAACGATTTCACGATCGCGTATTTCCACAAATTCCAGTCCGTTTTCAGCCGCATATTTCTTGTCGGCCTCATAAGATCTGACAAACTCCGGATCGGAATAGAGATTTTTTTCAATCTGAAGTGCCTGAGCATCCATCGAGCTTTGCGCATTGGCAATATCTTCCTCGGTGTAGGGAACTCCTAAGCTTACCATCGCCCGCATCTTTGATGCTGCCTCACTTCTGTCGTGCTCGTCGAGCACCAACCATTGATAGGCCGGCATGATGGACCCCGAAGAAGTACTTTGTGGGTCGTACATATGATTCAGATGCCAGTTATCTGAATACTTGCCTCCAACCCTCAGTAAATCCGGGCCGGTCCTCTTACTGCCCCAGAGGAAGGGGTGATCGTACACAAATTCACCCGCCTTGGCGTATTCACCATAGCGTTCCACTTCGCTTCGGAAGGGGCGGATCATCTGAGAGTGGCATCCCACACAACCTTCGCGTATATACAGGTCTCTCCCTTCCAGTTCCAGGGGTGTATATGGTTTCACACTGGTGATGGTCGGGATGTTCGATTTGACAAGTATTGTCGGGATAATCTGAACAATACCACCGATCAGGATGGCGACGGTGGCCAAAATGGTCAGTTGGATGGGCCTTCTTTCCAACCAGGTATGATAGGTCTCTCCGACTGTTCTTCTTTTCGAAACCCTGGTTAGCGCAGGTGCCTCGGCCAATTCGTCTTCTACCCTGCTTCCCTGTCTCACCGTGACAACTATATTATAAAGCATCGCGATAAATCCGACAATATACA
>JAHEJJ010000023.1 GCA_024638915.1 Robiginitalea sp. | reverse complement strand
ATATAGGCCGCTGCATTCCATCCTGAATAGGAAAATGTCACGAAAACAAAAGAAACTGCAAATGCGGGAAGAAGTACTTCATCATGCCAACTTCCGTCCCAAAGAAATGCCGTATCCGAAGAAGTCTTTGTAAACCCGAAATATAAGAGCACTAAAATGAGCCCGAGTTTTAGCAAAGTAGTCGTGTTTTGCATCAGGCTGCTTCTTTTTATGCTCAGCGAGTGAAATCCACTGATAAGAATGATAACCAACATGGCCAGAACCATCTCGTTCACCGCCAGATAAGGGCCAACATATTCGCCCAGCGCCATTGTGGCCAAAGCAACCGGGGCTGCAAATCCCACGGTCAGGGACACCCAACCCGATAAATAGCCAATTACTGGGTGAAACGCCTGTGATAGGAAATGGTATTCGCCGCCTGATCTTCTCCAGTAAGTACCCAATTCTGCATAACTAAGGGCTCCGCATAATGCCATGAGCGCCCCGAGTGACCACAAAATAATGATAGACCATGAATTTACAATATCAACCAGCTGGAATCCCAGACTGGTGAAAATTCCGGCCCCTATCATATTGGCAATCACTATGGCCGTGGCTGTTTTCCAGCCCACAGAATTATTCTGGTTCACTTTGATATCTATGATGAAGTAAGCTTCTAATATAACAAGTAAGAAGCGTTTCGTTCTTCGAATTCATTGATTTCACTTTTATATTCGCTACGGTGATAAAAGAAAATGGATAGTTCTAAAACAATTGGTTCGATACGTTTCTGAGTTGTCAGATGATCCGGTTCAAGCAAAATTAAAAGCCTGATTCCTAAAACATAAAAGGGCGAGGAAACGTATTTCCCCGCCCAGTCACTTTAAATAACAATCAGATGTTTTTTAGACGGATTAAACCATCAATTCCTCTTCTTTTTTCCTGGTCTCAACATACTTTTCTATCAGTTCAGGAACTTTTTCGAACGCAGCAGCAAGTCCGTGGGCCTTCCCAGCTTCAAGAAAAGAAATCTCATCACCCTTGGTGATCAAGAAGCCGATCGGTTCTATACCGACGCCTGCTCCGGCACCCATACCCTGACCTTTTCTGGCCTTAGCTTCAACACCTTCGCCACCTCCTGATCCGAATCCCATTCCTACTTTAATAACAGGGACACAAAGAAATTCTCCAAGTTTAAACTGCTCTCCAATTATGGTTTCAGTTTTTGCTTCAGATTTCATGAAATCTGTAATTTTTGTTAATAATTCTTCAAAGTGTAATTCCATAATAAAATTTTTAAGGGTTTATAAATGATTTAACTATTCTTATAGGCCTGTTTTGAAGATGGAGGTTCAGTTGGTTATTGCCTTTAAAATTCACCTGTAAATCACTTCCCAAATAATTGAAGTAGGCAAATACAGGATATAGCTTTGCATTGGTGATGCAATTTCCGGTATCTAGTTGCAGGGCAAAGCGTTTCAGCTCGAAAGATCTGATCAGACGGACTCCGGTCTTCATATATGACCATTTAAAACGGCCCTTTGCTTTTTTCGGTCTGGTTTCCTTTTTAATCCTCTTTTGCCTTCGCAGTGGATAAATGGTATATGGAATACCTAAGGTTCTAAGTTCGATTCGAAACAAGTAATTATCATCTACTTTAAACCTGGCCTTTGCGATGACACCTGCCCTGATATAATACTGATTTTGAATCGTGTTTATTACAAGATCAAGCGGAAGTAAAAGTACATAGAGTACGACAAGGATGAACAAGATGCCAAGCACTATCCACAGCATGACTAAACTTTTTGCAAAGGAACTGGATTAGAAACGGGATAACAATGATCCCGATCATATGTGATTCAAAACTATGGAGAAGATCAAATGGATACCGTTACTATCGGATATGGCTGCCGGCATTTAAATCGATGGTAGTGCCGGTGGCATGATCCATTTGCCCACTGGCTATAAAGGCCGCCAACGGTGCGATATCCTCAGGTTGTGTCAGTTCATTAAGGGCGAGGTTTTCCAATACCTGTGCTTCACCGATTTTTGAAATTGCCTCCATAGCCATATCTGTTCTGGTAAAGCCAGGAGCTATCACAAACGATTTTATATCATACTTGCCAAAAGAGCGGGCAACACTCTTAGCCAGTGAGGTAAGACCACCTTTGGAGGCAGCATACGCCAAATATTCCTGAGTTTCACCCCTCACGGCCGCACGGCTTCCTATATAGATGATTCGGCCCTGTTTTTGATTTTGGAAATGTTCAAGACTTAAGCGCGTGAGAATTCCTGCAGCATCCAGATTAACCCGAATTGTTCTTTGCCAGGAACTAAACCATTTTTCCCAATCGGTATCTATAGTACAGGCCTCAAATATCCCGGCATTAATCACTACCGTATCAAGACCTCCGAAGCACTCCGTAGCCTTGAAAAACAAATTTGCAGATTGCTTTGGTTCCATCAGGTCGGCCTTAACCAACGCCACCTTATCCTTCCCGAACTCCTGCTGTACTGATTCTGCTGTATCAAACGTACTGTGGTAATGAAGTACTACTTGGGCGCCTTTTACCAGCATTTGCCTGGCTATGGCCATGCCAATACCTTTGGAGGCCCCAGTTACAAGAACACGTTGATTATTAAGGTTTTTCATCATTTGCACTATATGACATGTTGAAAGTACCTAGAATTATGAAATTCACAAAAGAATCCTTAGGAATGGCCGTGGAGTGATCAATGATCCCCTACGAATAGTCTATTTCGAAAATATCCCTCCGAGCGAAGGATTTGACGAACATTATACCAAAATACCTTGAGTGTAAAATTAGGTTTATCCGAAGATTCGGAAAGTGCGATCAGGTTGTTTTTTATACGTTCTTCCTCATGAGTCAATTCCTTTTCTTCTGGTATATGATAGTACGCCATCGCCCATTCTGTAAACAACCTGTCTTTGCTTTCATCTGTAGACAGCAAAGTCACTTGCTCATTCCTGTCATCGAGTTTAATGGTATCCAAAAGTTCAAGTACCAAATCTTTCTCGCCTTCCAGAATCTGAAGAAAAAAGTTATTATGATAGATCAGGCAACCGGTTATACCTAGTTTCTTGTTGTTTTTATTCGCGCTGTTCATTATCGATTTCAGATCTTCTTTTGTGATCTTTCTAGAGGCGATAGAGTGATAGGTTAATTGAAATGGCATAGAAACTTCTTCTCTTGCTCAAAGGTAGTAAATAGCAGTTATTATTGGTTAGGTCAGAATCCCCCTGCTAAATCAAATTTTGAATGTATTTTTGCGCAAACTCTGGATTTGTGAATATCAATATCAGCCATTTTATTTATGACTACCTCATTGATTTAGGAATGGCCGAAAACCTGGCACGCTACCTGAACTCCTTGGGCCTTTTGATAACAGCTACCATAGTCGTGCTGCTTATATTTCTTATTGGGCGCCGTATCATACGTGTATTATCGATCCGACTTGCGCGTTTAACGAAAACCAGTTTTGACGATATCGTTATAACCAACAAACTGCCGCGCTATCTGGCGTACATTATCCCTCTTATTGTTTGGATCGAATTACTGCCTTTGGTTTTTACCGATTTTCAGTACGCTGAGAATATCGTTATGAAAATCGGTTATATACTCGGTGTTGTTTTGGTATTGTATATCATTAAATCACTTTTATTCAGTATTCGGGACTATTTCAAAAAGCTGCCGCAGTTCCGAGATAAACCTATAGATAGCTATATACAGGTATTTATGATCTTCGCCTGGGTAGCTGGTATAATGACCATATTTGCCATTGTAACCGACACCACGATCTGGAAATTCTTTACCGCGCTGGGGGCAGCTTCGGCAGTAGTTTTATTGATCTTTAAGGATTCTATCCTCGGTTTTGTTGCCAGTATTCAGGTGAGCATAAATGATATGGTGCGCATTGGTGATTGGATCACCTTTGAAAAATATGGTGCAGACGGTGATGTCATAGAAATCAACCTGGCTACTGTAAAGGTTCAGAATTGGGATAAAACCATTACAACCATTCCCACCTATTCACTTATTTCAGATTCATTCAAGAATTGGCGAGGCATGACCGAATCTGGCGGGCGACGCATAAAGAGGGCACTTATAATAAAACAAAAAAGTATCAAATACCTCAATGCAGAAGATGTTGAGCGACTAAAAGGGATCCAATTGATCTCCAATTACGTCGATAGCATGAGTCGTAAAATTGAGGAATTTAATCGGCAACATGAGGTCGACAAATCATTGGCTATCAACGGCAGGAATCTCACTAATATTGGTGTTTTTCGCAAATACGTCCAGACCTATCTGGAAAAGCACCGTGCGCTTAATCACGATATGACCTTGATGACACGTCAATTGGCACCGACCTCACAAGGCATCCCTATTGAAATTTATACTTTTAGTCGCGACAAACGTTGGCAGAATTATGAATATATCATGTCGGATATATTTGATCACCTTCTTGCAGCCGTGCCCTATTTTGAACTGGAAATCTTTGAATTACCCAGCAGCTTTTCCCAGGAATAAGTACTGGTATATCCTTTCAAAAGGATTTAGGATATTATCCTGATCCATAATCTTCCATTTTAATAATTTCTTATATTGGAAATTCCCTGTCCCTGTAATATGATCGGTAGCATTTTTAAGGTTTGCATATTTATTTCACTTTTTTCGGTTTCGGCGCAGGTTCGGCCTGTGCGAATAATCGAAAAAGATATTCCTAACAGGATCGCCCTTTATGCCGTGAATGAAAATGAACATGACCTGGATGTCAAACTCACGGTTAGCGGAACAAATATTCGGCAAAGCAGGGCAAAGCCACGTTTTATAAGGGTTCCGGCAACATCTAAAGTACACATGAAAACACTTGTTTTGATACGCGATAAAAAACCGAGTTATACATTTAAGCTGGAAGTGAACGACAGTTTGTCGAACCGTGCATTGAAAAGGGAATATGAGTTGATCAAGATCAAGCCCCGTAAACCGATTGTGGTTTACCTGACCCCAAATTGTGAAAAATGTGATAGCCTCCTTGGTGAGATGAACAGGAGTATGTATCTATTTCATACGCTAAACCTCGCTGAAAAGCCACAAATAAAAGACCAACTGCAGTTCGCTTTCGGCGAAGCCCAGCCCATAGATTCTTTGAGGACGCCAATTATTAACATAGGCGGAAAGCTCTATACCAGGATTGAAAAATATGACGAAATCCTGGAATTACTCCGAAAGGACTAAGCTCCAAATCGAAGGTTAATTCATCAGCCCAGAAGTCATTACCTCTTGTTTGATCATTATTTACGCTTCCACCGTTTTTACCAGCGATGTTTGAATATTATGTGGAACCGCTTTAAAAGAATCGAAATTAGAACTAAAGGTTGCTTTACCCTGTGTTAGCGATCTCAGATCCGTAGAATAGCCATATAATTCAGATTGAGGAACACTGGCTTTTAGGACCTGGTAGTGATCAATACTATCGATCCCCTGTATAATCGACCGCCGGGATTGGAGGTCTGTCATAACACTGCCCACCATGTCCTCAGGCACCTTCACTGTTAGCTCTTGAATTGGTTCCAATAACTTTGGTTTGGCATTGAGAAATGCGTCTTTGAATGCATGGGCGCCCGCTATTTTAAATGAAATGTCGTTCGAATCAACGGAGTGCATCTTGCCATCGTAGACCATTACCCGTATATCTCTGATATAAGATCCGGTCAATGGGCCGGACTCCATTACCTCTAGGATTCCCTTTTTGATCGATGGTAAATAACGGGCGTCGATCACCCCGCCCACTATACAATTGTAAAAGACCAATTTACCGCCCCAGGGAAGTTCCACCTCGTCTTTGCCTCTTAATGAGAATCCCTCCGGATCGGGCATACCCTCATACCATGGTTCAATCTTTAAATGAACCTGCGCAAACTGACCGGCTCCACCCGACTGTTTTTTATGTCTGTAATTTGCGTTAGACGGACGTTGTATCGTTTCTCTGTATGCAATTCTAGGCTGCTCAAATCTAGCTTCAACCCCATAGATATTCTGTAGAACCCATTTGATGGAGGCCAGGTGTAATTCGCCCTGGCATCCAAGTATTTGTTGCTTCAATTCCTTCGAGTACTCCACTACCACAGTCGGATCCTGGATATGGATCTTTCGCAAGGCATCGCTGAGCTTTTCTTCTTCATGTTCTTTTTCGGCAAATATCGCCTTCCTGGTGCGTGGTTCCGGATATTTAATGGGTCGGATGGTAATTTTATTTCCAGGCTGATGAAGGGTGTCGTTGGTCAGTGTATGTTTTAGTTTCAAAGTCGCCCCGATATCTCCCACCGAAAGTTTGGAGACAGCTTCCCGTTTTTTACCATCCATGATGTAGAGTTGATTGAGCACTTCTGTCTCATCATTCCGGGAATTTACCAACTTGTCATTAGCATTGACTTCGCCGGATTTAACTTTAAAAAAGGTGATTTGTCCCAGGCTAGGCTGATAGATGGTTTTAAAAACAAATAATGCTGTGGGGGCTTCTTTTGTCCTGTCGAGCACTACCCCTTCCACAGTTTGTTCGGGTTTCAAGTCGGCTGCTGCCGGTGCGACGTTGTCGATAAAGCCCATTAAACGGCCACTCCCCATATCGTTAAGTGCGGAAACCACAAAAACCGGGAACAGATCATGATTTAACATACCGGCTTTGATCCCCTGACGCATTTCATCTTCGTTGAGTGTCCCTTTATCAAAATACAATTCCAGTAGTTCTTCATCGTTCTCCGCAGCTTTTTCAACCAATTCGTTTTGCAACTTGTCGGCTCTCTCTTTCTGGTCTTCGGGTATCTCCAGTTTTTCGGGTTTTCCACCTTCAGGTGAAAATTTGTAGCACTTCATCTTGAGCACATCGACAATGCACTGGGCTCCATCTATGGTGATCGGGTATTGAATTATCGCAGCCTTATTTCCCACCAACGAACGAATACCTTTTAAAGAATCCTCATAATTGGCATTCATATGATCGATCTGATTGATCACAAATAGAGTAGGTTTAACGTAGTTATCCACATAATTCCAAATGATTTCGGTACCGATCTCTACCCCGTGCTGGGCATTGATTACATTAACTATGGTGTCGGCAACCCTAATTGAAGATATGATCTCCCCAACATAATCATCTAAGCCCGGGGTATCTATAATATTGATCTTATAGTTTCTCCATTCGGTATGCAGCGGAGTGGCAAATACCGATGTACCCCTCTCGTGTTCGATTTCATGATAGTCTGCAACTGTATTCATATTTTCAACAGTGCCGCGCCTATTAATAAGACCGGCTTCGAATAACATGGTTTCTGCCAGGGTGGTTTTACCCGAATTGTGGGCTCCAACAAAGACCACATTTTTAATGTGTTTTTCATCGTAAATTTTCATTTATCTGAGCTTTTTGATATTTTATTTCAGTTAGGTAATGGGTAGTCTTCTAAAATACGATTTTTTGACAATTTTCTTTTAAAATTCGAGCATCAATATCTGGTAAATCTCACGTCTATATATAATCGGAATTCGTGAAATAGTAGAAAAGAGGATCATTTTTATTTTGAATCATTTTTTATTTATATCATGTGTTTTGATATAAATCGTTGTATTTCAGTTATTTAATCAGTTTTTGCAGTAAACGATATGTTAAAAATTGCATAATATGGTACTATTTTATACATAGTACTGTAACAATTTTGCATTTCTGCCGTCTATTAGTTGAAAGTCGTTTAAAAACACTCTGATGAAATCTGATAAAAGGAAAAATAGTAATAAAGGAATTCGCCTGATGATGGGATTTGGCTGGAGTCATAGAAACGAACAAAAATCAACAATCAATAAAGCCGTTTTGGCATAAAAATTATAAGTCATGAAAAATTTAACTAAGAAACATTTACCAACAGAATCAAAAAGACACTCTTTTTTTTCAAGTTTCAGAGACAGTAAAAGAGTAAGATGGACAGAAGCCAGGCATTATACCTACGCATAGTTCAAAACAAGGAATAAAAAGTATTAACCTAAAAACAAACAAAAGATGAAATCAAGGAATTTTTCACCAACCGAAGCGAGAAGGTATAATTTCTTCTCAAATTTCAAAGATAGCAAGCGGGTTCGTTGGACCCAGAACAGAAACTATGTTTACTAGGAATCGGTCGCCCCTACCCCTGCTGTAAAGAAAAGATGAATCAATAAAGGAGACAATCAACATTGTCTCTTTTTTTTATGGGCGATCATCACTACGTGTAAATGGCACAAACCGCACGGCCATCAGCGATTTTTTCCTGATTTTTCCATTTTTTTTATCCAAACGTACTAATTGCCGTACTCCTTTATGAGGACCCAGGGGAATGATCATTCGACCCCCATCCTTTAACTGGTCTACAAGGGGCTGTGGAATAGTTTCGGCACCGGCGGTAACCATAATTGCATCGAAAGGGCCATTTTCCTTCCAGCCATGATACCCATCGCCTATTTTTACCTGAACATTATGGTATCCTAAAGATTTTAAAAGTGTTCTTGACCTGAGCCCCAAAGCATGAACGATCTCAATGGTATAAACCGAATCCACAATTTCAGCCAGAACAGCTGCCTGATAACCCGAACCCGTACCCACTTCCAATACTTTGTGATGTGCCTTTAGCCCAAGGGTCTGGGTCATATAGGCAACTATATAAGGTTGTGAAATAGTTTGTCCTTCACCGATCGGCAAAGGTCCATCGGTATACGAATACATACGGTATTCTTCGGGCACAAATTGTTCTCTGGGAACTTTTGCCATCGCCGCGAGGGTGGCTCTTTCATATATATCCCTGGCCTTTAATTGTGTTTCAACCATTTTTTTGCGCTGGATAGGATAATCTTCCTGCGCGAAACAAGCAATTCCAAATCCAGCCAGGAGTATCAACCATGGTAAACGCATCAAATATAACTGTAAATGAATATTATAGGTCTTAGCAAAGATCGCTGCTATGGATCATAGTCCGTTTCTTAAGCCTCTAATTCGTTAATGGAAGCTCCAGCTCGGTAATATTGCCATTATATGAAATCGCATTCCTTCTGCTGCTTGCCACTACTAATGATGCGGCTCCCGCTTTGTACATATTGAAATTGAATTCATGTCTTTCATGTCCTCTTTGTATTTCAAAAGAGACTGAAACACGATGCTTTTTATCATCGAATTTTACCATATAGTTTTCCATTTTGCCGGTAAATTTGATGCCCGCCTCCGGAGAATAACCATTGGGCATCCTAATTACGCCAAAATAGGGTAAATAGATATCCGCCTCTTCCTTATCAATATGAATGTAATTAGGTATGGTGTTTAAGAAAAACCGATCCCCTCCGAGTACAGTGGCCTGCAACGCCACGAAGGTATAAGCGTCGGTTTCTACCAGGTCCTTGGTCTGCTGGTATTCACGTTCTGCCTGTTCTTTTTTTAATTTCTTTTTTTCTTCCCTTGTAGTCTGAGCCTGTACCGAAATGGTCAGCATCAGCAGACTAAGTATTAAAACAAAATACTTTTTCATAATTCCAGTTTTTTCTGAGATAATAACCTTCTTATAGCGGTATTCTCCACTTTAGGTTCTCCTTTAAAGATAATAAAACTTACTTGAATTTCAATGGTTTACCCAAAGTCAGTAATAAAAAAAGGAGGCTAATAGCCTCCTTTAATAAAAGTTTAATTATTAGGAATTAATCAATCCCAAATTCAACTCCTAGTGAAATGATATCCCAGGATCCTCCATCGACGCTAATGCCTCTGAAAGCCGCTACGATATCGATTTGCGGACCAACACCATAGGCAAACCTCGGACTGTAATAAAAGCCACCATCATTACCATTATTGATCCCAATGGCATAACCAAGATCGAGACCGAACCAGAATTCCTCGGTGAAATTATAGTGCCCTGAGGCGGCAACAGGTAAAAATTGTACATCATCAACATCAATGGAACCAATAATGGTATCGATACTGTCGCCAAAAGAATGGGAATAGCCAATGGTTGGTCCTACCTGAACTTCTTCAGAAATCTCAAACAGGTAACCCAGATCTACGGCGATAGCAAATGTTGCAAAGTCGCCCGCATCCCCGACAGGTAACCCCAAATGGGCCCCGGCACGAAATTGGTTCTGTGCCTGCATCGACATACCTGCTAGGGCAAAAAATGCAATTAAAACAAACTTTTTCATAATGTTTAAGTATTAGATTTTAGATTCTTTTGAGTGGGTTGCTATATATCTTAAAGCGTTGAATCCCACAATTATCAGGTGATAACGCTTAATCAGCGCCAAAATTTTACCAACACTATAAAAGTTTTGAGATGGTACCCTCATGTGCCGTGTAAAACAGCTACCAATATCCAGATCTTTTTAGAAGAATTATTTTCCCAATTCCCAATGTCGTCGATTTGTTCAATCACCCTATAACCTGCCTGTCGAAGCTCTTTACGAACATATTGGGGAGCCAGTGTATGAGCCGAAGTCTGTTCCTTTCGGTTCTTTTTTTTTGCGTGTGATTTAAGTTTTTCGAGAATAACGATCCGACCATTGGGTTTGAGAGACCTTTTAACGTGTTTGAGAATCGTCATATATTCCTTCATCTCATGGTACGTATCCATGATCACCACCAGGTCTAGTTCAGCTTCGGGTAATTTCGGATCGTCGACTTCACCTTTAACCGTAGTAATATTATAAATATTCCTATTGCTGGCATTTATATTGAGCTTCTCAAGCCTGTCTTCGCGTAAATCTACTGCATAAACCTTTCCTCTTATCCCTACCGCTCTGGCCAAATGCATACTGAGGTACCCCTCATGACATCCAATATCGGCTACGTTCTGACCTTCGGATACTCCAGCCATTTCCAAGATACGTTCAACGTCCATCCATTTATCGCGTTCCTGCCAATCCCCTGAGTTATATTGCGAATGCAGCTGAGAGATATATACAGAGAAGATCAAAAATAAAATCAGCGTTCTCTTCACAACCGAAAAGGTATTAAAATTCTCTTGCTAACGGCCTTAATGTTCTCTTAAAAAATATTGCTTTTGCAGCTGGCACTTTTAAAATCTTACTGAAATTTTAGCCCTAATAAAAAACGGGCTACCAGGAGTAAAATGGATTTCTTCCACAGGCTGAGGTTCATTGAAAAGTCGACTTTCAGTAAGGAATTGAGTTTCATTCCATTCCGTATCAAAAAGGTTTTCTATGATGACACCGACTGTCCAATTCCTTAGGTGATAGTTGAGATTAAAGTCGGTAACAAAATATCCTTTGGCCAGCGCACTGTTATCTTCATTGGCGGGTCGATCATTTATGTACCTGTAGCTGAGGCTTCCTGAGAAATTACTTAAGTCTTTTATGGTCAATCCACCAGTTGAAGTGAGATCTGGGGCGAGAGGGATAAAATCTTCCCCATCGGGTGCATCCGTACTTCTTGCATAGGCATAGTTCAGGTCTCCATTGACGAAGAGCCAGTCAGTAAGCTGATATCGGACTCCTAAATCGAGTCCTAAGCGTCGTGTCCTTCCACTGGGCTCGACTATAGCCTCGTCGCCTACGTAAACAAATTCCTGTTCCAGAAATAATGCCCAGAATGCGGCGTTAAGGACAAGTCTGTCTAGAGGTTTGAAAATTCCTCCCAAATCTGCTCCTAATGCACCGGGCAAAACATCTTCACCACTATTGGCGGTCACTACCCGCGCATCGTTAGAATGAAATCCGTACCCGCTCTTGGCATAGAACTGAGATTTTTCCGATGGCGCAAAGATTACATTAAGTTTGGGTCCGACAAAAATTTTAGATTCACTGAGATTGGTATAGAGTTGAGGGATTTTATCTTCATAATCGAACTTAAAATAATCGATTCGCAGACCCGGATTAAATGTCCAACGACCCTTTTTATAAGTAATCTGGCCAAAAGTATGAGCATTAATTTCATCGGTATTTCCAAATGACAACCTCGATAGCAGACTGTCTCTATTGGCAGTCCTACTGAGTTCAATATCATTGATGTCGTCGTAGCGGACGCCTAAGCCTACTTCATAGTCTAATTGTGAATCGTGATCACCCACATGCAAAGATTCATCAAATCTGGTTTCAACCCCTATAATTGTTCGGTCTTCCTTCTGTTTGATCTGATCTCCGTTCACGGGATCAACCAGGAAGAAGGTAAAATTTGAATACAATTCAAAATCATATTTCGTCAAATAAGCATTGGTTCTTATTCTCCTATGCTCATCGATTTTTTTAGTATGGTTAATCAGGATATTGGAACGACTGGTATTTCCTCCTTCGGTGCTGTCTATGGCTCCAAATCTGCTGATCAGTCCCTGGTCTACGGAACGTTGAGGTATTTGACCGGAAGCATCCCATTTGCTCTGAAAGTGTGAAAGCGAAACGGTAAGCTCCTGATCTTCCTTATTATTATAGTGATAACGCCCCAGGATATTAACCCTGTTAAAATTCTGGGAGGCATCGAAAAACCCATCAGTAAGCCTGAATTCCGAAGCTAAATATGCATTACTTTTTTCACCCTCAACAATTTTAAGCATGCTCATGGCCCGAAGTGTATTAAATTGACCGGCTTCGAGTGAAACAAAATTGTCCTTTATGCTTTTTTTGGTTTGAAGCTGTATATAGCCGGCGGTATTAAAATTACCCTGTTGGGCATAATAAGGTCCTTTACCAAAATCAATATTTTCGATAGTCTCAGGGATAATGAAGTGCATATCGGCATATCCCTGGCCGTGAGCATGAGAAACCATGTTGACAGGCAAACCATCTACTTGTATTGCCACATCTGTGCCATGGTCTACATCAAAACCTCTGAGAAATATCTGTTCGGCCTTACCGCCCCCTGCATGTTGCCCGATAATCAGCCCCGGGACTTTTTGCAAAATCTCCTGGGAGGATTTCACCGGATTGGTCAACACATCGATATTGACGAACTGACTTAACGCATTGACCTTGGAAACAAGAACTACCTGATCTAGCGATACGGCAGATTCCATTAATTCGATATTTATCTTGGTATCGAGCTGACTTTCTTCGATAATGATCTCCTTGTTCTCATACCCCAGACTATAGAAGAAGATGACATCTCCTACAGAAACATCATCGAGTTCATAATATCCCGAAATATCGGTATAAGTGTAGCCACCGGTGGTCTTATTATATACACCAACTCCCTCCAAGGGTACTTGTTCAGAATCTGAAATGATACCACTGATTTCATGGGCTTTAAGTTGGCTTAGCACTAACATCATTGCTGCTAAAAAGAAATATCTATTCATTGTGAGAGTTTTCCATTACGCCCAACATTTGATGATCTTTCTTACCAAATGGATTATTGACCTAATGCCAATAAATCAAAATAGTTGGGCCTTAGTTAGAAACTGTTTTTTTAATACTATCGAACCCTTTAGAGGGTTAAAAAATCAATGTAATGGAGGCTTCCAATTGGGAGGAAGAAACCCAGTTTGGATAGGCATGTCGGCAAAAGGATTAGGATTTGCTCTTAAGGTCAACCTATATTCTGAAGTATGGTGAATTTTAGTAATGAAATGTTTATCCAGGTCCATCAACTCAACCACAGACTGATGCTTGTTCTGTGTTTCTGAGGAAAAAAAGCTACTCAACATATCTATGAACTCGTGCAGGTGATCAGCTTTGACCGTGTGATGATCTCGATGTTCTAGTACAGCTTCAATTTCATTTTTTGTGGTTAGATTATGTGTGATAATTTGGTCCGGAACATCGATAATATGAGAAATCGAATGAAGTACATGCCCTGCAGGTCCTTGAAAAGGCGGGGCCATGTAGATGACCACAAGGATCATCGAAAGCCACTTAACCAAATAAGAATCATCCTTCATTTCCAATCATTTTGATCTGTTCTCATCTTCCATAAGTTGAAGAAGGGTTTTTTCAATAAAAGAACCGTACTCTGCGATTGTGGGTAAATCAAATATCTTGTTTAATGGGAAATTAAGCTGTAGTTCTTCGTTGATCCGTGCAGTTATTCGGATAGCTGCAAGAGAATGACCCCCCAGGGTGATAAAATTATCGAATATCCCTATCTTTTTCAATTGCAGGACTTCCTTCCAGATGTTGCTCAACAGGGATTCAATGTCATTCCTTGGTGCCATATAGGGAACATCCGAATCTATCTGTGACTTGTTAAGACTTTTGAGTGTTATTTTATCCGTTTTGCCATTTTTATTTAGGGGCATGGCTTCGAGTCTCTTAAAATATCCGGGCATCATATACGAGGGTAACCGCTCTTTTAAAAATTCTCTTAATTCCTGCTGACCTATAATCACCGGGCTTACATAGTATGCCACAAGGCTATCCATATTCTCTGATTGCGTATCCTTTTCAGCATAACCGATCTCTCTCATGATCTTCTTAACCTGTTGTTCATCGATTTCTTCATTGATCTCCTCTAAGGATTCATCCCTTTGCTTATGGCCCAAGCGAACATCCCAGCTATACGGGAAGGCATAGTTGCTATACCCCTTTTCTTTTTTGTGAACATAAATGCCCAGTTGGTTGATAAGGCAGTTGGTAGAACGACCGGTATCCGTGGGTCTTTTCCAATCGACCTTTTCTTTTAAATATTTTAGGAGTTCTTGCAACGAAACATCGCTATATCGGTAGAAGTCGATAAATTTTACTCTTTCAAAGGTGTCTTCTTCATGGAACATGGACACTTCCATAAGATCGCTGATCGCGTCTTGCTCACGGTGGTATAATTTCCTCGCTTCCAAAATAATTGAATCGATATGCTCCGAATTGTAATCGTTCTTCCAGAACAACTCCTCTGTAAGCCGTGTTTCGAAAAACTGACCCCTTGAAAGTCCCGTAACGACAAAGGGGATGTTTTTCTCAAGCGCCACCTGAGTACTCAGTGTATATATTGTCTTAAAGCAGCCGTTGCACACATTGGCATGTCGGTGCAGACTATCTACAAAGATCTTGTTCATGTGCTCGGTTTCTCCATAGACATGATCCACCCCAAGTTTGGCGACAATTTTATCAACATTCTCCTTTGCCTGATCGGAGATATATCCATTATCGAGCGTAAAGGCCAAAACTTTCAGTCCCATTCCAACTAGCCGGGCCAGTACATAGGTGCTATCTTTTCCTCCACTAAGCAATGAAAGACAATCATATTCCCCTTTAGATTCCTTGGCAGTCATCAAAATATCACGAAGCTCATTTTCAGATTTAAAATAGGCCCCCACCCTTTCTTTGTATCCATCAAAAGCATTACAGAGATGACAAATACCATCATGGTCAAAATCGGCATTGGGATAGCTAGAGGGAAGTCCGCATCTGGCACAGTTTGTTGTTTGGCTTTCTGCGTCTTTTATTTCCCGGTTAACAAGAACTACGGCCACATCGCTTATCTGATCGTGCTGGCCAAGATTTGATTCAATGTCAGAAAGCTCTACTCTGTAACCATTGAATTTTACCTGTTCATCTTCCCGGCCTAAAAAGTCGAGTTGGCCTTTTTCATTCCAACGGACAAGATCGCCAGTCTTGTACATTTTTGATCCCGGCTGAAAGGGATTTTTAATAAATCGGGTTGCATTGGCTTCGGGCAGATTGTGATATCCGTCTGCCAGGCTCTTTCCGGAAATGAATAGTTCACCTGCTACTCCTGATGGAAGTAATTTTAAGTGTTTATTCAGCACATAGGCGCACATGTTCGATATGGGCCGTCCGATGGGTACCGAATTTGTCCGGACTTCATCAGGTGTATATCTATAAGCGACACATCCCACGGTTGCTTCGGTAGGTCCATATTCGTTATAAATGGCAGCGCTGCCGTCCAGAGCAAGATATAATTCATCGGCCAGATTCGATTTGAAATCCTCTCCGCCAACAATTACAGTCCTTATCAAGCTCCGGCCCAGGCTTTTCCCATATATCATGTTTATATGAGAAGGTGTTAGTTTAATTGTATTTACTCTATTTTCAGAAATTATCCTGAACAGCGATAAATCAGGCCCTGCTTTCGGTTCTTTGTAAATGATCAGAGTACCTCCTTTCATCAGAGGGAGAAAAGTTGAGGAAATGGTAAGGTCAAAACCGATAGACGTAAAAAGCGGGAAAACAGAGCCCTGATTGATGCCATAGTGCATCGCAGCCCAGTTTAAATAATTATTCAGTGCTTTTCGTGAGATGACCACACCTTTGGGCTGACCAGTAGAACCAGAAGTGTAAAGGTGATATGCAACCTTTGCCTGTTGCTCAGGCAATGAGTACTCAGAATCGAAATCGTCAAAAATTTGATTTCTGTTTAGACCAATGTCGATCAATGAAATTTCCCTGATATGTTGAGAGGCGATACCATCATGACTAATACAGCAGCTACATTCTGAATTTTTAAGCATGTATTGAACTCGACGGACAGGCGTGTCTGAGGGAATTGGTACAAATACAGCACCGATTTTCATCAATGCGATCAGGCTAATAATATAATCCATGCTCCTTGTTAAATATACCCCTACCCGATCTTCAGGCCTGATTCCTTCTTCAAGCAGGTATTTTCCAAGCATATTTGCCCTTTGGTTGAGACTTTGGTAGCTCAGAGATTCACCATCCTGGATCAGGGCAGATTTATCACCCCATTTTGATGCGTTTTGTTCAAAAGCATTTAGAAAATCAACTTCTTTTTCCTGGGTATAAGGAGATTGCGCCTTATTGATAAGTTCATTTATTTCCAGCTTATCGACCAGCTCGACCTCTGCAACTGTCGTATTGTACGCAAGAAGGATGGTATTGAGAGCTTTTTCGAAGTGAGACAGAGCACGTTCCCGCTTGTCCTCTGAGAATACAGCGCAATTCAAATCAAAAATGAGCTGCATCTCTCCTTCACCTGGATCGAGTATCTGACATCGTAGAAAATGACCTGGATCACAATGACCGGGATGCAACCACTCTACCTCGACTTCTTTGCCATCAAATTTTCCAAAATGCCAGGGAATATAATTAAGAAGGACATTGAACGATCGGCTAATATCGGCATTTACCATACCGATCCTGGTATTACGTAACATCTCAAAACTAGACGTTTTTACTTTTTCAATCAGATCCTGAATGGTATCATCGGCGCTAACTTCGAGAAACAAGGGGTAGATTTCCATCAGAAGCCCTACGGTGTGAGCACGGTTGCGATTATCCCGATTGTGGACAGGACTTCCTATCGCGAATCTTTCTGCAGCACCAACAATCCGGATATACAATGCCAGGGCTGATGCAAATATATTGTAGATCGCCAGTTTCTCAGAGATCATTTGGAATGGAGCCTGTTGAGCTCGTTTTCGGATAATATTGGCCTGCTTACCCTCTATAGTGAACACACTGCGTTCCGAAACTGAGGTTGAGGATCGGCCTTTAAAACCATAATATCCAAGTGGCTCGCGGTATTTGGTGATATTTTCTTTCCAATACAGTTGTGTAGGATCGTCGAGAAGGGTCGAATTCACTTCGTTTTCATATAATGCAAAATCCACAAAGGAGAAGTTTTCGACCTCAGATCTGTTTTCAGAAATATCGGTCCTATAAAGCTCTTCCATCGCTTTATACATGAGGCCTACCGAAACGGCATCGGTAATTAGGTGATGTAGGTTCAGGTACCAGATATATTGGTTCTTATGAATTGGGATAAGCGCAGCATCAAAAAGCGGGCCTTTCAAATCGAATATTCTCTGGCTCCTCTCTTTTAGAAAAGCTTCTATTATATCATTTTTTGGAGATTCTCCTAAATCGATCAGCTCAGGAATATAATCCAATTTGGGGGCGATGACCTGAGAAACAGTATCATTGCTGTCATCGATCGAAATTCTTAAGGCATCGAAACGGGACACCAATGATTGAAAAGCCCGATTAAAACGTTTAGGCTCTATTTCCCCATGTATCCTGAAGATATATGGAACATTATACTGCGGAGAATCAGGACTTATCCTTTGACCGGCATAAATCAGTTGTTGCGTCTGAGTTAATGGTATATTGGGTGGTCTGAGGTTCAAATTGTGCCGGTTTATGGATTTAAGATAAGTTATGCCTTTGTGCTAAATATTTAGTAATGCTGTCTAAGGTATTGAAATGATCGAGGGTGATATCTTCAAAAGGTATTCGTATTTCATATTGCTTTTCCAAAAAAGCGATAAGTCGCATCAATCCTAATGAATTGATAATTCCTCCAGTTAATAGATCGTCTTGCGCACTGCCCAAATGAGCTGAGGCCGGTAAAAATTCTCTTTCTATAAATGAGATAATCAACTTTCGCATGGACCCTATATAAGCTAATAACTGTTTAAACAGAAAGTAAAAGGAAAATTGTAAAGGTAACCCAGAGCGTGTAGTCTATCAAAAATTCCATTCCCCAATAACCTAGTTTTTCCTTACGATCATCGAAAAATACATGCCCCGTTTACTGCGATTGGTAAATTATTGTCATATTTATGAAATTAAAGCGTACGAATTCTTGCATATCAACGCAGCTTATTTGCCTTATCTGGAAACACTGATCATGTAAGATACCTATTTCAAATTCCTTCAACACTATGCATGATATTCTAAAATACGTTGCCAAATATTTACTAGACCATTTAAGGCATAAAAGTTTGATGGGATTCACGCTCTTCGTACTTGCAATATTTTTTACGGTTAATGTTCAGGCCCATCAACCTGATCACAGCTTTATTTACATCAGGGTATACGAGAATACTGGCATTGAAGGGAGGTTCGAACTTAACGTTAATGACATCAATAAACACCTAGGGCTAAATTTACCCAAGAATCCCAATCTGGAAGAAGTAAAACCTTATGAGCAGGAGCTTAGGGCTTACATCCTTGAACATGCCTCGTTTTCTTCGGTCGATGGGGCATATGAGATTCATTTTACTGGTGAACTTAGCAAACTGTATGTGGGTTTTGGGACTTTTATCAATTTTCACTTCGAATTAGAGGAAACATCTACCTTACCGGATCAATTAAGGGTGCATTATTCCGTTTTTCTCGAGGAAAATCCCAATCAGATCAATATGCTAGGTGTGGAATACAACTGGAAAGCAGGCCTGATCAATAACGAATCTATTATTGCCCTGGAATTTACTGAAGGGGAAGAGACTCAGACACTCGACCTCACCGATACTTCGCTGTGGAAGGGTTTCGTAATGATGGTTAAACAGGGTATATGGCATATTTGGATCGGTCTGGATCATATTTTATTCCTGTTGGCATTGATCCTGCCATCGGTAGTTAGGAGGAGGAAGTTTCCGGATGGTTCACCCAAAAAACTCAGTGCGATTATACTAGGATGGGAACCGGTGTTAAAATTCCGGCCGGCGTTTATTTATATCATCAAGGTGATTACCTTTTTTACCATTGCCCATACTATCACCCTGAGCTTGGCGGCACTTGAAATCATCAATCTTCCCTCTCGTCTTGTGGAATCTGTTATCGCACTTTCAATCGGGTTGGCGGCGTTTCACAATATCATTCCCATTTTTAAGGGGAGAGACTGGATAATCGCTTTTGGATTTGGACTGTTTCACGGCTTTGGATTCGCAAGTGTGCTGGGTGATCTTGGATTTAGAGGTGAATTTCTCACCTTGTCCCTGTTGGGTTTCAATTTAGGAGTGGAAATTGGCCAGGTAGTCATTATAGGATTGATATTTCCTTTTTTATATTTAGTGAGGAAAAAAAGTTTCTACCCATTGTCATTAGCTGTGCTTTCTACTCTTCTTATCGTAATCTCATTATATTGGTTAATCGAACGTAGCTTTGATGTAGATTACCCACTAGATGAAAAAATCATATTCTTCATTAAAAGTATAATAAGAAGTGTTGCCGAACCATTGGGCATATTGTAAAATTATTTAATTTCTAGCTTCTATGGCAAATAAGGGGAACAACCAATCACTTCTTGATCTATGGAAAAGTAGCAGGGTAGTTGGTAAGAAGAAGGTAGAACTTCGCAGGGCACCTGCCAACGCCAGGATCCTGCTGACTCCCTATCAAAAAAGACTCTGGTATGTACAGCAGTTTTTTCCGGATGATCCTTTTTATAATTATACACAACTCCTTCGATTTAAGGGCAAGTTAAATATAGATTATCTGTGTGAATGTCTTGAGGCCATATATGAGACTCAAGACGTTTTAAGATCATATTACCCATTAGAAGATGATGAACCTGTTTTAAAAATTACAAGTGAAGTAAATATTCCTCTGGAAATTATTGATCTGGCATCTTATCCGGAAGCAGCTCGGAATACCGAATTGGACCGTATTTGCGCTCTCCAGTCCAGAACCCGATTTGATTTGTCCAGGGCCCCGCTTCTGAAAGTGTCGCTTATAAAGCTTGGAAGCGAAGATCATATTCTATTGATCAGCATGCACCATATCATAACTGATGCCTGGTCCTTTGACATCTTAAAAAATCAGCTTGCCCATTATTATCGTACTTTGCTATCGGTTAAACCCCTTAGAGCCCTGGAAGGCGAAATCCGTTTTTCAGACTATGCTTATTGGGCCGGTCAAAGAACTACTTATTCTGAGGGACTAAGCAAATGGAAAAGTATTTTAGGTGGAGAACTCCCTGTTCTGAATTTTCCTGCTGACCATAAAAGACCTGTGATCCCCAAACACCGGGGTTCTATCTACCGTCGGGAGCTCCCAAAAGAGCTTTCAGACCGCACAAGCCAGCTCATCAAGGAATTGAAGATTACACCCTTTGTATATTTTCTTTCATTGTATTATATACTTATTTACCGCTATACAGGTCAAACGGACATCATTGTAGGGACTCCAATTTCAAACAGGGATGAGAGAAGTCTCGAAGATCTTATGGGGTTTTTTCTAAATACCTTGGTGCTTAGGTCTTTGGTAGATCCCAATCAATCCTTTGTGGATTTTGTTGGCACAATCAACGATCTTTCATTAAATGCATTTTCAAATAAGGAGGTTCCTTTCGATGTGCTTGTCAATGAACTCAAAACAAGGAGATCGCTAGCGGTTCATCCAATTTTTCAAATAATGTTCCTCTATAGTGAAAAATCTAAAAAGCCCTCATTTGGTGAAGATCTAGTATTGACTGAGGATTCCGAATACGACACAGGGGTTTCTAAGTTCGACCTCACCATGACCGTTGAGCTGGAACAGGGACAATTCAGTTCGCTATTTGAGTATGATTCCGATCTTTTTGAAGGCAGTACGATAGAAAAATTATTGGATCAGCTTGAATTGTTAATGGAAAATGTAGTTGCCAGTCCAAATCAAAGGATCGCCCAAATACCCATGCTCACTTTGGCTGAAAAACAAATACTGTTACCAGCCGGTAGAAAGCATTCTCATAGTCTTGAAGACTTTTCTGGAATCCATCAGATTATTGAAAATATAGCGCATAAGAAGCCGGACCATGTTGCTGTTATTTACAATGGTCAAAAGCTCAGTTATGGAGAATTAATGATGCGCTCCGAGCATCTGAAATTATCAATCCTGAATTATACGAAAGGCAATAATGAAATTGTAGCATTGTGCTTGAATCGATCTCTCGATATGGTCATTGGGTTAATGGCTGTGTTGAAAGCAGGTTGTGCATATTTGCCGATTGATCCGGAATATCCTTCAGAGCGCACCCACTACGTGTTATCCGATTCAAAAGCAGCTTTGGTTCTGACAGATACTGAGTTGAAAAAGAATTTTAAGGGATACAACGGACGAATTATTTTGGTTGATCCTCCCGGGGGAGTACAAGAGAGTTTGGATGACTTAAAGAATGATAGCACACTAAGCAAAAATGATTTGGCCTATGTAATATACACCTCTGGTAGCAGTGGAAAGCCTAAAGGGGTTCAAATAAGTCATGAAAATATTATTCAGTCTACTGCAGGGCGCCTTACCTATTACCCGTGGTCACCACAAAATTTTCTTTTGATGTCTTCCCTGGCATTCGATAGTTCGAAGGCAGGTATTTATTGGACACTCTGTACTGGTGGTACACTCGTTATCGCAGAGAATAAATTAGAGCAGGACATGGCTAAGTTGGGGAATCTGATAGAGACACATGGTATAAGTCACACGCTAATGTTACCTTCCTTATATCAAGTTTTATTGGAAAATGTTGAGCCTAGCAAATTAAAAAGTCTCAATACCGTTATCGTTGCTGGCGAATCCTGTCCGGGTTCGTTGGTAAGTAAGCATTTCGAGAAGCTTGCTTCGGCCTCTCTTTATAATGAATATGGACCTACAGAGGCTACTGTGTGGTGTGCAGCCCATCAAATAAGTATTGAAGATGGTTCTGGAAATGTGCCCATTGGTAAGACAGTAGCCAATGCAGAAATTTATCTATTAAACAAAGACTTTCAGTTAGTGCCCTTAGGGGCTATAGGCGAAATCTTTATCGGAGGGCCTGGCCTATCAAAAGGCTATCTCCACAACTCTCGATTAACGAGTACTGCCTTTGTTGATGTTGTTCTTTCTGACAATCATAACATCCGGTTGTATAGATCCGGTGATCTCGGTAAGTTCAGAAAGGATGGTACCCTGGAATTTTTAGGTCGGTCAGATCAACAAATAAAAATACGCGGTCATCGAATAGAATTGGAAGAGATCAACAGGGTGCTGCAAGACAGTAATTTTACAAAAGAGGCGGTGGTCATAGCTCAAAAAACCGAGGTGCCGAAAGCTGATGATATCAACCCAATGGATGAGACAAGTATCTATCTTTTGATGGAAAAATATTTGCGGGATGAACAGAGTGAAGAGTTACTTCAGTCTATAGTCGAGCTCAGTAACGAAGAAAAGAAGTACCTTCTGAAGGAAATGAATCAACAAAGTGATTTGAACCTATGAAAAGGATTAAGCGAACCCAGGATTATGAGGTCTCTATAGAAATTCAGGAGAAGAAATTTATCAATCCGCCGAGAGAAGCCCAGCGGAGCGCAGTGGTCAACAGAGCATTAAAGGAATTTTCTTACGATTTGAATGCCTTACATGAACAGACCAAGCGATTTGTTCCGGGTAAAATGGTGTATCACTTTGAGGAAGACCGGAAACAAAAAATACTCGAGAAAGACGAGATTATGGAAAACTGGCTCATTCCGGTAATGAGGGCCATGGCCCGCGTAGTTACGGAAAACGGTGGTGATATCCTGGAGATAGGATTCGGACTTGGAGTCTCGGCAGATATGATTCAGGAATACCCATTGCGCTCTCATACAGTCATTGAATGCAATGAAGACATTATTGATAGATATTTCGTCTCCTGGAAGGAGAATTACAAAGATCGAGAAATTAAACTAGTTAAAGGCCTGTGGCAGGACACCATAAATGATTTGGGACTTTTTGATGGGATCTTCTTTCACACCTATCCGCTTAATGAAGATGAATATTTACAATACGTAAATGCCAGTATTACCTTTGCTGAACATTTTTTTTCACACGCCAGTTCGCATTTAAAACCAGGTGGGATATTTACCTATTTTACGAATGAAATAAGCTCATTGGGCAGGGAACACCAGCGATCTCTTCTGCGGTATTTCTCATCTTTTACCGTCAATGTCATCCCCTTGACATTGCCTGACGACATAACTGATACCTGGTGGGCAGATTCAATTGTTATTGTCAAAGCAGTTAAATGATGAATGAAAAGTTCAAAGAACGATTAGAACAGCTTTCAGATTTAGATCGGCAATTGCTTGGTATTAAACTTAGTCAGATTATTTCTGCACAATCCGATTCAATAAATACATCTAGTGCAAATCGCCTGGTGGCCTATGTGGAACCAAAAGCTGAATTCGATATGAATAAAATGGTTTCCTATCTGAAGGGTAGACTACCTGGATATATGATTCCGAGTCCCATTATTTTGGTGGATAAAATACCTCGTTTACCTAATGGTAAAATTGACCAGAATTCTTTGAGAGCGCTTCAAAACTCCAATTTTAAGAAAAAGGAAATCCAAGAACCTAGAACAGATCTGGAGCAAACACTAGTGAAAATATGGGAAGAAGTAATGAATTTTTCGCCGATCAGTATCGAAGATAACTTTTTTGAAATTGGCGGAGACTCAATTCTTAGTATTCAAATCATTGCGAAGGCTAGGGGGATGGATATCATTATAAAACCAAATCAACTATTTGAACATCAAACCATTGCAGAATTATCGGCCTTCCTCGACTATAACCAGGGACCTACCGATCAAGCAGATGCGATTCTCACAGGAGAAATTGCTTTAACCCCTATTCAAGATTGGTTTTTTGAAACTCACATAAATGCTCCTAACTACTGGAATCACGTAATTAAATTACACATCCCGAGAGATTTTACAATTGCTGAGCTAAAAAAAGTAATAGTTGGATTGATCAAACATCATGACGCCCTCAGACTTTGTTTTATGGAGGAGGCAGATACCTGGAAAGCCTTAATAAGAACACCTAAAAGTGAAAATAATGTAATTGTCCACACCTTACATGGATTCACAAACAAAAAAGGTCAGGAAATTGAAATTCAGCGCATCCTTAGAATGAACCAGGCTGAATTGAGCTTAGATTCATCCCCGTTATTCCGTCTTCTTTATTTTGATTGCCTTGGGCTGCAAGACGACGAGCATTACTTGATCGCACATCATTTAATTATTGACCATGTATCCTGGAACTTAATTATAGAAGATTTAAAACGCGGTCTTAAACAATCTCAAAATGATCTAGATATTCGTTTCGGACCGAAAATTGCCAATCTAAAAGATTGGTCTGTTTTCCTTGATAAATTAGCAAGTTCCGAGAAGATTATCGCCGAACTACCGTATTGGAAAGAACAATTGACAAGGAGAGTGAATGTTCCAATAGACAAAGGGGAGCGGCAAAAGTTTTATTCAGAAAAGCATGCATCTCTTAATCAAATTAAATTAAATCGAACTATTTCGACTGCGTTAGCCGAAACTGCTAATCTGCCCTACAACACGCATACAGATGAATTGATCATTGCTGCATTTATAATGACAATGACCGAATGGACAAAAAATTCAATAGTACAATTCGGTATGGAAAAACACGGTAGACCAAGCAACTATGCTGAAATTGATGTCTCGGGTACGATAGGATGGTTCACCTCATTTTTCCCCGTATCGTTTCAGTATACCAAAGAAGAAACCTTAGCTACTCTTATTAGGGACGTTAAAGAACAAATGAGAAATATCCCATCTGAAGGTATCGGTTTTGGTATTCTTAAGTACAAAACAGACCATGGTGAGCAATTACAAGGCGATCCGGAAGTTATTTTCAATTATCTAGGCCATCAAAATAAACAAAATGACAATTCGATGCTCTCTTTCCAATACCACAATGCACTGGCAAGGCATCCAGAAAGTGAAAGAAGTTTCATTATTGAGATCAACTCTTATTTTTCAGACAAGATTTTACATGTTGATATTTGGTATGCGACTGAGGTTTTAGAGCCAAAAACGATCAATATATTCATGGATAATTTTCAGAATAGTATCTCGGAAATCATCCAGCATTGTCTTTCTAAGGAGGAAAAGGATTTTACCCCTTCTGATTTTCCAGAGGCCAATATCAATCAAGAAGATCTCGATAACTTGCTCACCAATTTATAAATGAATTTATGACCGTCATAAAGAATAAGGGTATTTCTGCTATTTATCCACTAACGGATATGCAACAGGCTATGCTATATCATCATATGACCAATGAGGAAGATGAGGGTTTTTTGGTCACTGAATGCAGGTTAAAGGGAGAACTATCCCACCATCTTTTTGAAAAAGCCTGGTGTATTGTGGCAAAACGGCATGAGGTCCTTAGAAATACAGTGCACTGGGAAAATCTAGAGAAGCCATTTACAGTAGTTATGGCGGAGGTTAAATTAGATTTTATTTTCCTTGACTGGCAAAATCAATCCCGTGATGAGCAGGAAAAACTTCTCAGGGAAAGTAAAAACGAAATTCGCTCCAAGCCAATAAATTTCCAGAAAAACCCCTTGTCAAAGGTAATGCTTATAAAAGTAGACGAAGCAGAACATTATATGTTATGGCCATCCCATCACTTGCTCTTGGATGGATGGTCCGGACAAATAATTCTAACAGATGTTTTGAATATCTATAATAGTTTGAAACAGGGCTCGGCCATTAGCCTGCCTCCTCTACTCTCATTTAAATCTTATTTTAGCTGGATCCAAAATCAAGATCCGTCTGAAGCTATGCATTTCTGGAAAGAAACATTTGCCCATCAGCAAGAGCCAAGGCTGTTTAGTACGGCAAAGACAAGATCAATAGTCAAGCCTACAAGGGTTTTTCGAAAAACACTATCCTCACAAAGCTCTAAAGAGCTAAATAAAAAAGCTAAAGAATTTAGGATTACAACCAGTACTCTGATGCAGGGCTTATGGGGCATTGCCCTCTGTTTGTATTTCGATTCTAAAGACGTTGTATTTGGTACAACAGTATCCGGCCGCTCTGTGGATATTAAAAATATGCATTTAATGGCGGGTATGTTCATGAACATGCAGCCTATAAAAATATCGATGGATCCGGGTTCGCATTTAAAAGATTATTTTACTTCTTTACAACAGCAACGCCTGAAAGCCAATCTATACGACTATCTGAGTCTTGAAGAAATCAACAATTTTATTGATAGGCCAAATGGTCGACTTTTATTTGATAGTCTTTTCATATTTGAAAACTATCCAGAGGTTGAAAAGGAGCAAAATGGCATTAAGGTAATTGATCTTAAAAGCGGACTAACTACCACATATCCCATAACATTTGCTGTAGTCCCTGGAAATCAAATGGAGTTGATCCTGACAACAAAACTGGATTATAATGAGAGCTCCAATGAATCAAAACTCTTGGAAGGAATTGTTCAGTTGGTGGAAGAAATAACCACGCATGAAATAGATTATTTAAATGACTTACCAATCTTTTCAAATCGAAAGTTATTTACAAATAGGCTAAATGTTTCCTTATCTAAAAAATCAGAACGCGGAAGCAATTTAGATCATATTCCACCACGTAATAAGGTAGAGCTGGAACTGGTTGAGATACTGGAAAAGACTGCGGGCAAAGGACCCATAGGTGTTCGAGATAATTTTTTCGAACTGGGTATCAACTCTTTTAGCGCCATACGGCTATTTAATGCGATAAATAAAAAATTCAACACAAAACATTTGCCTACAACTATCCTCGAATACCCCACCGTTGAGGCGATTTCAGAACTGCTGTCTAATGGGGAAGGGCAAAAAACGACCCAGTGGAAAAACCTGGTTCCCATAAGTATTAAAGGGTCAAAAAAACCCTTATTTTGTCTTCACGGTGCCGGTGGACATGTATTCTACTATAACGATTTGGCCAGAAACCTCGCACCTGAAAGGCCTGTTTACGCGCTACAACCATCAGGACTTTTTAGTGGTAAAGTAGAAAATAGAAGTGTTGAACAGATGGCTGAGTCATATCTAAGTGAAATAAAAGATGTCTCTCCACATGGCCCATACAACTTATTGGCATATTGCTTTAGCACTGCGTTGGGGATAGAGATGTCCTTGAAACTAAAAGAAATGTCTGAAGAAGTAAATCTGATTATCTTGGATAGCCTTGTAGAACAACACAGCTTAAAAAAGGGAAGATTTGCTATGCGATTCGGTGGTTTCATCAAGAGGCTCCTTAAAAATCCTCTTTCCGCTATAAAAATATATTTCTTAAATAGAATTGAAATGTTTGTGACACCGGCATGGCAATTGATGGTAGCAAGTCCGGAAAAAAAGCAATTAGTTAGAGTAAAACAGCAATTGATATATGCCTATAAGAATTACCACTGGCCTTCTTTTGATACCCCATTAAAAATTATTCTGACAGATAAGGGAAACAAACTTTTTAATGAAGAACTTATAAATTCCTGGAAGTCAATTTACCAGGGTGAAATCGAAATTTTAAATACGGAAGGCGAACACCGCTACCTTCTTGAAGAACCTATCGTTAAAATTACAGCTGAAAAGATAGATCAAAGTTGCAGGGAGTAAGGCCCTGAAGGTCATCAGACGAATATAATACCCCCTCTATAAACTTTTGTTGGCAAACAAAGCAATTAAATGATTAATGACCCTAAAGATAGTAGCATTTCACCAATCCAAAACAGTGTCCAAATTTGGATTGCGGATCTGGAAAATCTAATGGGAGATATAATTAATTATCGTGAATTATTAACGGAAGATGAGATTTATCGTGCTGATCGATATAAATTTTATAGAGATAGTGCTTGCTTTATCAAGGGTCGTTACCTTATGAGAATGTTATCAGCTCATTACCTTGACTCGAAACCCTCATCTATCCAATTCGATTACAATTCCTTTGGCAAACCATCATTTCAGAATGATCTGCGCTTATTTTTCAACCTTTCACATTCCCGAAATATGGTTGTATTCGTATTAACTGATATTAGTGAAATCGGAATAGATATAGAATACGTCGATAAAAATTTAGATCATTTAGACATAGGCAAATCTGTCTTTAGCGACTCAGAAATGGATCTGCTAACAGCAGTGCCTGGATCTAAACGTGCTGAAAAGTTTTTCGAATTATGGACCCGTAAAGAAGCATTTATCAAAGCTTTGGGTTATGGGTTTTCCATGCCGGTTGATCTCAAGGAAATTAATGTTCTAAGCCAACAATTAGCATTTGAGAGTCGCACTTACGATCACAATCTGCCTTTCGATCCGAGTTGGATGCTTTACTCATTCGAACCTGAGCCTAATTATAAGGCCGCAATTTGCTTACGGGAATTACCAGGCAAAATATCGTTTAACAATTGGGGATAACCACCGGCGCATGTATTTCTCTAAGGATTAAACCAGTAGGTAATTTTTAAGGTAATGGCCCAATCGCGACCTTGTAAAGGATCCAGAAGCTCGTCCTGTGTAAAGACGAGAAAAAGATCCGAAGCCGGTGCATAACGCCATTGAAGCCTAGAATTTATATTGAAATTATTCTGTTGCTCATTATATTGGAATAATGTGGACCAATACAGGTTATTGGTAAAGGTGATGTCGGCTTCCGTTCCAATAAGCCAAAACTTCGTAACGTTCCAGGGTTCTGGCAGCTTGATCTCGTTAAAACTCAAACTGGTCTTCAACCGGACAAATGGTTGGAAACGATATCCGAGTTCCGTGGTGAGATTGGTGCGCGTACCGCTGGCATAGTAACCACCATATCGTCCAGCTAAGGCGTAGGTTAAGCGGTTCTGAGGTTTTGAATTATAACTCGCTCGTAAGGCATTCCAGCTATGCCTGCTCCCCGTGGCCAAGGTGTCTTTATCGGTATTAGTCGGGTCAAATGGTTCTAACAGTTCTACATATTCATGATCGTATTCTATAGCAAACTCGCTTCTGTTGAGCCACAGCACTTCCCAGTCTATATTGATAAAATTATCGGTCTTTCTCAGGTTGGTATCAAAAAAATACCGACTAAAAAAACTGGGGCCATGGCTTTGAATTTTACCCTTGGAAGAAAAAAAAGTATGCCCTAGAAAGGCCGTCCCATTTATATACCCAACCCTTGGAACAAAACCTACATCGGCCCTGTAATCTTCAGATACATATGATTGCTGCAGTCCCCAGCTCCAGCGCCGGCTGTTGTACTGCAGGTCAAGAGCCTGTGAGATGCCGTCTCCCATCGATCCATCGGTTAATGACTTAAAGAAAAAGGCCTTGCCCACATAGAGATTATTAGCCGAAGCCAAATTATATTCCAGCCCGAGATTCCGGTTATAACGAGGGTAAACCATACGTAAGGAATCGGTATCCTGTGGGTAATCGAATGACTGCTGGTTCACCAGAATCATACCAATATTTGAGCGGCTAAAAACTTTCCTTTGAATGGCCAGTACGCCATAGTTCTGCCTTGGAAGACCGATGGATTCATCTTGTGTTGTTTGTATATCCATCAAGCCTACTCTCCAGTTCTCATCGATATTTCCACTTAGCCGAATACCACCCTGGATGGGTACGTTAAGACCTATTCGCCTTGAGAAAAAAGGACGGATCCTTTCGAATCCAAAATTTGCAAAAATATCCCCGTTTTCAAGAAAAAACTGCCTTCTTTCGGGAAAAAACAGCTCAAAACGGTCAAAATTAGTCACTTGCCGATCTGCTTCCACCTGAGAGAAATCCGGGTTTATCGTAAGATCGATGTTGAGCGATGACGTAATGCTGTACTTTATATCACCCCCTACCTTCAGGTCATCTGTCGTAGTATTTTCAATGTCTTTTCCGGTAGTACCCAGAATATAAGGTATAACTGAAATATTAGTCTTGGGTTTGGGCGGTGGTCGGTCCCATACCAGGATCCCTGCATACGCCAAGGTTGATGTCGGAAATTGACGGGGTACAGGTGCCCAACTCGATTTTTCACTGCTCGCCAGTTCCAGTCGGTTAAAATTAATTCCCCAACGATCTACGCCCTCCTCATACCTGATCGATTTAAAGGGGATCGCCATCTCAAAGACCCATTTATCCCTATCCTTTTTAACTTTGGAGACCCACTTGCTGTCCCAGTTGAGATCGATATCATTCCCCTGAAACATGGTTCCATCCCATTGCGCCCCCACTGCATTGGCACCAAATGAAAAACCCGTGGTCTGGTTATTAAATGGATCAAGGAAAAGAAGGAAATTATCATTTTCGCCAAAACTGAAATCCCTTCGAAGGGAAGCTACCGTGTATTGGTCGATTCTCGTCTTGTAGAAAATAGCGAGGAGGTAAATATTCTTGTCGTCATAGGTCATTCGAATCTCGGTAGGATCGGTTGCTTTAGAGGTATCCATGGGGGTGACCATGAAAAAATCGGTCGCCACTTCGGCTGACTCCCAGTCGGCCTCATCCCCTACTCCGTCAATGTGAATAGATGATATAGCTTTTTTAATGTGAAGTCTAAATGATTCATTTTTACTCTGTGCATGCGCCTCGCTCAGTATCAATGCCAGCAGCGCAGTTATAAAGACCGTATGTAATCTCTGATTCAATCTCTTTCAGCTTTCACTCATAAATTACATTAAAATTCTATACCTGCCGAGAGTCAACATCATTTCGATTCCAAAATGCTAAAAATCAAAAAACCCCGGAATTACCCAGGGTCTTTATCGTGCTATAATGTAAACTCAGCTGTCATGGGTTTCCATCAATATTTGCTCTGCAGATTGTGTGATACTTTTATATTTCCCATAGCCCCACCTTGAAAATAGGATTAGAAAGATCAACATAATGGGCAGGTACCAGTACCATCCCTGGTTACTGGCAAAAAAATCTTTGCCGTTGAGAATTTTTCCGGCGACCGGTAAAGTGGTGGTCATCAGTACAAAAGCAAGACCGATACCGATCCGCTGAAGGAATAAGAATTGATTTCTTGCTTTGGAATAAGCTGATAAATTCTTGGCATAACTGCCCTCAACGATATTGATTCTCTTCATATTCCTTATAGACCGCAGCACCAGCACGGGCATTAACAGCAGGAATCCCAGTGTGAAAATCCCGCATAGCTGAAGATACCAGGTGTCTAGTTTTGAAAAGTTGATCAGGATATAAAGGGCTATCGCAAAACAAAATAGGGCTCCAATTCCTTCGTACTTTGCAATTTTCTGTAATTGATGGGTATAACGTTGTTGTGTCATTTGCATAATGATTTTATGGGTTAATTTTTTTTGATTTTCGAGCTCCTCGCTCATTTCGGTCCATATGGATTGTAATTCTTCTACTTTCATCATTTAATTCTCTGTTGTAATCTTTTTTTAATCCTTGATATCCTTGTTCCTACATTGGTAGCACTCAGCCCGGTAATCTCAGCGATCTCCTCATATTTCTTTCCCTCCAGAAGCAATAACATAAGGCCTTTATCCAAGAGGTCCAGTTGATGAATGTGCCGATAGAGCAAAGAAATCTTCTCTTCCATGGCCTTGTCCTCATTGTCTATTTGAGAAAGTACCACCTTGTCGATGCTAACAGAAGCTTGTGATCGCTTCATTTTCTTATAATGTGTAATTGCGGTATTCATGGCCACACGATACATCCAGGTACTTCTCTTGGCATCCTCTCTGAAAGTATCAAAGGACTTCCATATCTGATAAACAATATCCTGATAAAGATCCTTCTGGTCCTGTTCATTATCGCAGTACATCGTGGTGACCTTGAAGATAATTCCCTGATGATCCCTGATGAGATCTGTAAATTCTTTCTCCTTTTCCATCTGTTTACTACCCATTAGTATTCAAGTTGATGAAAAAATCACAGTCAGATGACATTTTTTTCATTTCGCAAGAAGAATCTCCAGGTTAATCAAGGTTAAACACCTTAAGAATTTGTAAAATCGGATGGCTTTTGATGAATTGAGTCGTGTGTTTCTTAAGATTTGTATTTATTGAGGTTAATTCTCGGGGAATAGTGAAGTGTCTGCATCTTTCAACAAAGTCAAGGCATTTTTATAATATACTTTTCGTAGCACCTCATCGGGCAGGTCTAGCCCATACATCGACCAAAAGGCATGGTATTTCTTATAATAGGGAAAATATTCATCTGCCGTTTCCAGCACACGGAAATATGTGGGAAACTCCGATGGATTCCAGGCATCTTTACCAAAAAGAATCCGGTCCTGATACTTGATGAAAAAGGATCTGGCGTTTCGTGGTTGACGGCCCAGCTCTGCTATTACCGCTCCAATGCCCACATACATATTTGGAAATTCTTCCATGAGTTGAGCCAGTCGGCCCAGATTGTTGGCAAACCAGCCCATATGGGCATTGATGAATTTAGTGCCAGGGTGTTTTTTAAAAACGTTATGCTGCTCATTAATAATTTGCTCCCAGGGAGCAGGATCGGTATCGGTTCGTTTTCTTCTTGGCCTGGTCTTTAGTTCAAGCCAGCGCTCATTGCCGGAGTCCATCGGGTCCCAAAAGGATTGGGGGTCTGCGGAATGGATGAGCACCGGGATGCCCAGTTCCCCGCATTTAGCCCATATTGGGTCGAGCCTTGGATCATCTACCACAAGTCTTTTACCCTGTTTATCCTTGTACCGCAACCCGAGACTCTTATAGATCTTCAGACCACGCGCACCCGACTTGTGGTCTTCCTCCAACTGTTTCGCTGCCTTCTCGGCCCACCCTTCGGTGCCTACACCATCAAAATCAACATTAGCAAAGATGATAAACCTGTTGGGAAAGTTAGAATTCACATTGGCGATAATATCCTTTAGGTGCTGACCACTCCCTCCGCTCAAATTCACCATCACCGACATGTTGAGACTGTCCATGGCTTTTACCAATTCCCCCAGATCCTGATTTGCCATTCTGAAATGGTGGCTGTGAATATCTATAAAAGGATATTTAGCACGTTTCACCTCTTTACCAGGTACCACCAGCGTGGATTTTGGATTGTATTCTTCAAAACTTATTTCCTGAGCGTTAAGAGGAGATAGCCCCGCAATGGCTATGAGACATAAAAGAGATACAAAATTGATTTGCATACCAGTAATTTTTTAAAGACATGAATGTACTACAAAATACAGTTCCTGCGGCCCGATTAATCACAATTTCGGGAAACAAAAAAAGTCCTGCGGGGAAGCAGGACTTTTATCTATTTTCATCGCAATTATTTCTTTTTTGTCTTCCGCTTTGTGTTTTTACCTTTTCTTGCCGGGCTTTTTTTAACCTTAGAAGATTTTTTGGCGGTTTTTACAGTCCGACTACCATCAGACTTTTTAGTCACCGAAACCGCCCTTGCAGAACCGTTTGGATTCTTCTTTACAGCTACGGTTTTCTTATTGCCATTAGGTTTTTCCACAGAGGCCACCCGCTTTGTTGTGCCATTGGCCTTCTTTACTCCAGCAACTCGCTTCTCGGTCCCGTCGGGTTTCTTGACACCTGCGGCACGGTATTTATCGCCATCGGCCTGATTTACTCCTGCTACTCTTTTTTGAGTACCATCAGCTTTGTTAACTCCGGCTACACGTTTTTGAGTTCCATCAGCCTTATTAACACCAGCGGTTCGATACTTATCTCCATCTGCCTGATTGACACCTGTAGCTCTGAACTGGGTGCCGTTGTTGGATTTCACCGTTACTTTTCGGGCTGAATAAGACCTTGTGGGGTGTATTTTAGCAAAATCATTTCTTCTTATATTCCTATGAACGTGGACTGCGGTTATGCTCTTTCTGACATGGGTTCTGTGATAGCTGTGTTTCACATTGATGTGAACATGAACGTGCCTGTTGTAGTGATGTATATGGTGAGGTCTCCAATAGTGCCAGTGTTTTGGATAATATCCCCAATAATAGACAGAACGATATGGCCTGTAATAAGGCCTCCAGAAAATTGAAAAAATTACTGGTCGGTAGACATAAACAGGTTCGATGATATAATTAGGACCGTAGAGAAAAACATCCCCCACGAATTGAGCACGGGGATTTCCATCGCTATCCTTTTCTACTTCAATAGTGGCAACATCCTGGTAGATATTTTTACCTAGTACAGCCTGAATGGCTACCACATGAGTACTTTTCTCGGAAGATTCCATTACCCTTAGATAATCAACCTGATCATCTTCATTGAGATCTAAATTGGATATTTGCGTCTCAGGATCATTCAAGGCATATTCGAAAGCCGCCAGATCTTTTGAATCGGCAAAAATGGAAGCGACGGCTTCCAAATCCAGGTGCTGACTGATTTCTTCACTTGTGGCTTCCACAGTAGTTACATCCTGGGCATAAACAGCCGCAGAAACAAGTGGTAGCCAGAAAAGCATGATTTTCGATTGGAGTTTTAGTAGATTTTTCATGGGACAAAAAATTTATGATATGACAACTCTTTTGGCAAAAGGTTTAATCAACTACATTAACGAAGATTTCAGACAATAATTATATCGCTGACAATGAAGATGTTAAAGGTAAATTACATCAGTGCAACTTTTTGGAAAGAAATCTAGAAGGCCTTATGGAGTAGCAGCAGGACGGTGTTTTAAATAATCTTCCATAGTATCGATATCCTGAATTGCTTTGCCTGCATGTAGCGCTACCCCATGGTTTATGGATTCTAAAATCAAACGAGATGCCCCCAAATCGCCCTTCAGCTGTTGTAAGTCCTGAAAATATTCAACTCCAAAAATGGCTGGCACTCCTATTTTGTTGCCATAATCTGTGCTAACGATACGAAAATTGTTATCGGTGAATGTATCGATCATTTTATCAAGATAAGCACTGCTGATAAAAGGCTGGTCTGATAGCATGATCAATATTCCCGAAGGTTGTTGGGTTTGCAAAATACCTTTAATGCCAACTGCAATACTCGAGGAGATCCCGGATTCATAGTCCTCATTCAACAGTATGGATACCTTCTCTTCCTTAATTTCATCAGAAATTCGCTGATGGTTGGCACCAAGAACAATGAATGTGGCTTTGCCCTTCGTAGCTAACGCTGTTTTTATGACATGCCTAATCAAAGAAGTATTACCCCATGGCAGGAGTTGTTTTGCCTCTTTCATACGGCTAGAGGCGCCAGCGGCAAGAATAAGGATGCATGGATTTGAATTCATGGACAATGAATCGCTCCTTGTTTGTCTTTTAGATATTGAGGTTGGGTATTCCGACAGACCGCGAGTATTTCTGCCACGATAGAAACCGCGATTTCCCCGGCTGTTTCTGCACCTATATTAAGCCCGACCGGACCGTAAATATTTTCGATAAAATCAGGATTGGTATCAGGGCACCTTTCCAAAAACTCGTTGAGAATTTTTTCCCTTCTTGCTGAAGGCCCCAAAAGGCCAAGATAACGAGGTGAGGTTTTGCTCAGGGCCAATAAATATGAAAGGTCCTTAACGTAGCTATGAGTCATCACAACGATTGAAGTATCTGCGTCTATTTTTGAAACATCAAAATCTTCTGCTGTAACCGCCAATAATTCCTTCGCACCAGGAAAATCCCGTATATCCTTCTCCTCTGAAGGTGAGGTTACAATACTCACCTCCCATCCGGTCATGGAAGCATACGAACTCAACCTAACCGCATCGTGCTCAGCCCCTATAATATAAAGTTGGTGGCAGGGGTCCATTTGGTGCTCAAAAAATTCCAGGTCTGATGAAGGTTGAAGACCAGGCCTCACCCCGAGATACCCTTTTCCAAAATTGAAAAGTGTCCCCATGTTAGTACGACCATCGTCGTTACTTGTATAATAGCTGCGGCAGTTTATCTCTTTGCGATCCGAAATAGTATTCCAGAATGAAGCTATAAAATTTTCATCCGGGGCGAAAGGTTCGATAAGGATATATAGTATCCCTTCGCAGCCCAACCTATATCGGCCATCATAGGTCATTATCAAAGGGGTTCCTGAGTTAAATACTTTCTGGGCCTGTCGCCAGACCTCCTTCTCGACACAACCGCCACTTACGGCTCCTGTGAATTGGCCTTTTGAATTCATCGTCATTCTGACCCCCGGTCTCCGGTATGAAGATCCTTCCAGTGCTACCACTGTAGCCATAACAGTATTTATATCCTTTTCTTTTGCGTGGAGATAAGCCTTAACTATCCTTTTTAATTCGTGTGTCATCTTTTCAATATGATCTTGTCGGTATATAAGATACCAATTCATCGGCAGCATAAGGCTGCTGTCGAGGATCGAGCCTGATAAACCCGTCATAAGACGAGAGACTTATCAGATCACCCGAGCTATTGCTTTTGACCGTTCGGGCTAAAATTTTACCTTCTTCCCTGGTGGTCCGTACCCCAATAAATCTGGTAAGTGAGCCCTCGATCATAATTTCCTCCTGTAAATGTACGCTAAAATGCTGTTGCCGTAGTCCCAATGAAGCACTCAGCCAATCCGTAAAATAAATATGATAATTTACAAAGGTAGATACCGGGTTACCTGGAAAGGAAAAAATCCATGTTTTATGATTTTGGTGCCTTCCGAACCAAAAAGGTTTGCCTGGGCGTTGTTTTACCATATGAAACTGTTTATGGACATTAAGCTCGGCTAATACCTCTGGTATGTAATCGAATTTTCCCCTCGAAACACCCCCGCTCAGGATCAGGACATCCTGTGTGCGTATCAGATCTTTGAGTTGATTTCTTATCATATCCGAATCATCGGGCAGATGATGCAGGCTAGGGCATATTCCCTGAGCCAATAAGGCCGCTCTGAGCGTAAAAGCATTCGATCTGCGTATTTGATGGGGCAGAGGAACCTGGTCTATATCAACCAGTTCATTCCCTGTAGAAATAACCGCTACTGTTGGAAGCTTTTTTACTTTTACCCTAGACTTTCCCACTGCAGCCAATATTCCAATCTCAGGAGCCCCGATGATTTTACCCTGGCTAATCAACACAGATCCTTTTTTATCATCGCTTGCCCTGGGATGGATGTTTTGGCCTTTTTCGGGCTGAATTTTCAAATGAGCATGTCCCTGAATTATATCAATATCTTCATACATCACTACGGTATCCGCATCGACAGGAACGACAGCACCGGTCATTATTTCCATGCAGCTATCGCTTTTCGATAGTTTTTTTTGGGGAGTTCCAGCAGCGATAACACCTGTAATCTTTAGAGGGAGATTCGTATCGGCATCTGAATAGCGGAGGGCAATACCGTCTTTCGTAGCCCTGTTAAATGGCGGGTAATCCCGATCGGCTATAATCTCTTCAGCGAGCAGCCTGTTATTCGCTTCAAAAAGATCGACCTCTTCAGACCCAAAATCTCCGGGAAGATCCAATACCCTGCGATAAGCCTCATCAAAAGAGATCATAGCGTTTTTTGTATTGTTTGCAGAATTTCTGGGAGGCATATGGGACATTGAATTCATCAGCAGCAATACATCTTAAAGGCATCTAAACCACCCTCCAGATGATACAGTCTGAAATGAGTATTTTTTTTAGACAGACATTGAAGCGCTCTGAAACTACGTGTTCCCGATTGACATACCAGATAAACCGGAAATTTGGGTTCTAATTCATCCCTGCGTTTCACGATCTCATCCAAAGGAATATTCCGGGAGTGAGGAAGATGATAGGCCTGGAATTCCTCAGCGGACCTGACATCTATTAATTGAATAAAGCCTTGTCCCTTCATCAGGGAGTTTAACGCTTCTGGTTTTATTTCAACCGAGTGATCGCAGGAAACAGGTTGATAGTTTGATGCTAATTTGTCGATATTCAAATTTTCTGTTACTGCCGGGATATCGATCTTAAGTATGCTGTTTTCCAAACTATTGTATAGCATAAGTTTGCCGCACAATGCCTCCCCTACTCCAGTAATTACCTTCACTGTTTCCAGCGCCTGAAAACTTCCCACTATTCCTGGAAGTACCCCTAATACGCCCTGCTCATCACAATTTGGAATCTCCGATGCCGTCGGCATTGACGGGAAGACACAACGATAAGTAGGACCGCCATCGAGATTAAATACGCTAACCTGTCCTTCAAAGCCATGAAGGGCTCCATATACAAAGGGTTTCTTAAGAATCACACAGGCATCATTCACCAGGTATCGGGTGGCAAAATTATCGGAGGCGTCAACAATAACATCATAGTCGCCCATAATATCCAAGGCGTTGTTTTTAACTAGAAAGGTATCGTGCAGCACGATACGGGTGTCTTTGTTCTGCAAAGACAGTGCGTTGGCTGCTGCTTTAAGTTTGGGCAGGCCCAGATCATTTTCTGTGAATATCACCTGCCTGTGCAGGTTTGTTCGCTCTACCACATCCTGTTCTACAATGCCTAAGGTACCTACGCCCATGGCATTGAGGTATTGCAATACTGGAATTCCCAGACCTCCTGCTCCAACTACCAGGACGCTGGCCTCACGAAGTTTTTGTTGAGCTTCGGGTCCGAATTCTTTAAGCTGGATTTGTCGCAAATACCGGTTGGTCGTCATAAAGCTGCAAGTTTTTTTATTGCTTCCAGGTATTCTTCTTCAAAATTTGCATTCAGTAATACTTCATCCTTTTGGGGGTACACCAATTTAATTTCTGTGCTCAACAAATATTTTCGCGGACAGCTACTCTGGCTTTCCTCCAGGTAATCGGGTACCTGATTCAGCCCAAGGGGTTCCCAAATCGCGGCAAGGGGTTCCGGCAATCCGGTTTTATGGGTAGCTAAGGCAGTGGCCTTTTTACTCCTATCTCGTTCTGATATCAATAATCTAAGTGTCTCCTCATCGATAAACGGCAAATCACAGGCTATGACGAGCCAAGCTGCTTCGGATTCCATATGATGAGCGCTTAGAAGTCCGTTGAACGGACCCCTGTAAATATTCTGATCTACAATAACATCAAGGTCTTTATATTCTTGTTTTTGATCGGCCCTTATACTTAGAAATGTGTTTTGGCACAATTCACTTAATAAACCATATAAATAAATACTCTGGGGCATACCATGGTAGCTGATGAGGTCCTTGTCCTTGCCCATCCTGGTGCTTTTACCACCAGCTAGTATTAATCCGTTTAAATACTCTCTACTCATAGATCCATGGGTTGGTCATAAACTCATATATACATCAACCCCCTATAGAAGTCATGGAGGTCTCAAAAATTGTTTTATGTTGGTTTTGAGCCTCAAATCCGGTCTTTGCTCTACTACTAATCGCTTTTAATATTTCCATTTCAATGGCCCTATCACTTTTTTCAGCACGTAAAAGGTCTCTGAGATTAAGTACCGGTCGTCCGTAGAGACAGGTAATAACGTCGCCGGAGGCCGAGATCCTGAGTCGATTGCAACTGCCACAGAACGTCCTGCTAAATGAAGGGATAAGTCCAAAACTGCCTTTATGACCTTTGATTTTATAGTTGATCGAAGTTGATGTTGGTGGCGAAGGCAGCCGTTCGAAATCGGGAAAATGCCGCCCGATAAATTCCAAAATGTTCTTGTAATTCCAGTGTATAGTATCAAAATGCTTTGAACCTCCGTTAAAGGGCATTTCTTCGAGAAATCGGACCGAAACCGGATGGTTTTTCTGAAGTTCCAGCATTGGGATAATGTCATCGATATTTTGTCCTTCAAGCACAATAAAATTGATCCGCAAATTGAAATTTTCTGATATAAGTCGCTGCAAATTCTCGAAAACAGTATCGTACTGGTTTCTTCGAGTGATCATATTAAACGTCTCCCGCTGGATCGCATCTAGACTAAGGTTGATGTTACGTATGCCGAGCCGTTTCAATTCATCGATGTAGGGGCCGATCAGCGTAGCATTTGTCGTGATGGAGATGTCTTTTAAGTCGGGCAGGACAGATAAATGCCTGAGCAATATCATCAGATCCTTCCGAACGAAAGGTTCACCACCTGTGATGCGTATTTTATCTACCCCCTGTCCTACTAAGACCTCACTTAGCCTACAAAGTTCGGCTATGGTCAGCAGCTTATCCGAATGCAAAAAATTGATGCCCTCGGCGGGCATACAATAATTGCATCTGAGATTACACCGGTCTGTTACTGCCAGTCGGAGGTAGTTTATTTTTCTGTTATGGTTGTCTATCAGCATTGTAAAGTAACAATGCCCTGATCACCCTCCGCTAACCGGAGGGATCAGGGCTATTTCATCATAACTGTTAATAAGATCATCTTCATTGGCATAATTGCTATTCACCGCTACAGCCAGGGAACTTAATTTGGCAAGACCTGGATAACTTTTACTCAGGTGGGCTTTCAGTTGCCCGACCGTTTTCAGGTCCATGGCATTGGAAACAGGTAGCTTAAGAGAGGATGTACCCACAATATCTTTTGCAATCCCGAAAAGTAATATCGTCATATTATCCGAGGATTTCTTTTTCAGGGACTTTTAACTTATCAACCTGGTTATTAAAAGGCTGACTATAAAGCCTGTTCCCTGTTGCTGCTTTGAAGGCATTTGCAATTGCTCCCCCAGCTGGTGGCAGCGTTGGTTCGCCGAGTCCTGTTGGTGATAGTTCATTTTTGATAAAATGGACCTCTACGACAGGTGCTTCCTTCATACGAATGAGTCGGTAGCGATCAAAATTACTGGCGGTTGGAGCACCATCCTTAAAGGCTAATTCGCCATACATCGAATGCCCAACCCCGTCGATAACACCGCCTTCACATTGGTTTTTGGCTCCCAGTGGATTGATAACGATTCCACAATCGACCACACAGGTGATCTTTTTCACCACCGCAATATTGTTTTCTATGACTACATCAGCTACTTCAGCCACATGACTATTATGGCAATAATAGTTCACAAAACCCTGATAAATACCTTCTGCTGCATTGCCCCATCCAGATTTTTCCACTGCTGTTTTGATGACCTTCTCCATCCGCTCAGGAGAATATTGGATTCGATCATCTGTTGTCCCTTTAACTTTTTGTAGCAGATCGAGCCTTAACCGAACCCTATCCACGTTCATTAATTCGGCTATTTCATCAAAAAAGCTTTGCTCCGCATAGGCCAGAAAATTTGTATAAGGTGCTCTCCAGGCCCCTGTGGTTATATTGCTTTTATAATTCGCCACATCTACCTGGTAGTTTTCAATGGCACCGGCAGGAAAGAAATTGGGGATAAGGCCATACATATTTGAATTAACTGCTGCCTCTTTCAGATGATAGGCAGTAATCTTTCCATCCTTGATTCCTGCTTTAATACGATACTTGATCGCCATACGGTAAATCCCGTCATTCATATCGTCTTCCCGGGTGTAGACCACTTTGACAGGTTTGCGGATGGCATCGGCAATTTCAGCTGCTTCAAGGACAAAGTCACCATAGAGCCGCCTTCCAAAGCCGCCGCCCATTCGGGTCATTTCAAGAAGGATCTCCGAAATATCCCTTCCGAGCATTTTTGATACCATGTTAGCCTTCCATTCCGGAGTTTGTATCGGTCCTACTAAATGCACTTTTTCATCATCGATATCCGCGAAAAAGTTCATAGGTTCCAAACAATTGTGTGGAAGAAAAGGAGATTCGTATGTGCGTTCCAAAATCTCATCAGCTTCGGTAAATGCTTTTTTAATATTCCCGTCGGACCTTAATGTTTCGAACTTATTTCCATCTAGCAGACCGGTCAGAATTTGATTATGCTCTTCGGTGCTCTCCAATTTGGATCCATCTTCCCATTTGGCTTCGATGGCTTCTTTAGCCTTCATCGCCTGCCAGGTTGTATTGGCAATTACCACTACCTTATCGCTCTGGCTTAATATGCCTCCTGCTCCAGGTTCTTCTTCGATCAGCTTCCTGGCCTTTTCACCTATTTTTATTATATCGATAACCCCATCCATGGCTTTCGCCTTAGAATCGTCGTATGAAACCAGTTTTTTACCAAATGCCGGTGGTCGTACCACACAAGCGTAAACCATTCCATCTACCTTATAATCCAACCCAAATAGGGGCTTCCCGGTAATGATTTCATCGATATCCACATTGCGCCTATCGGTTCCTATGATCTTATAGTCTTTGGGGGATTTGAGTTTTACATCCTCTGGGATTTCCAATCCTGCGGCTTCCTTAACAACCTCTCCATATCCCAATTTTTCTTCTTTGCTATTGGTAATTACACCTTCACTGGCAGTGCATTCTGAAGCATCAACACCCCATTTGGCTGCGGCTGCGTTGATCAGCATTTGTCTCGCAGTAGCGCCGGTTTGCCTTAAAGCATCCCAGCCCTGACGTATTGACTGACTGCCTCCGGCGACCTGTCGGGTGTAATTCTCGGTATCGAGAATCCCTTGTTTTACATAAACATTATCCCATGAAACGTCGAGTTCTTCTGCAATGATCATCGGCATGGAGGTCTTGACACCCTGCCCGATTTCAGGATTGGGAGAATAGATCGTAACCGCTCCATTATCTGCAATTTCAATAAAAGCGTTAAAGTCGTTATAATTCAATTGAGACAGATCTACAGGTGGTTCCGCTTTAGGTTTGCACGCGGTGAAGAGGTTAAAGCCTATCAGCATCCC
>JAHEJJ010000057.1:3957-13159 GCA_024638915.1 Robiginitalea sp. | reverse complement strand
GCATGGCATACCGGGTCAATCTTTTAATCCGGTGAATTAAGCATTATTAAATATTATTTTAACCCACCTTTGGTGGGTTTTTATGTGATTATACGCTTTTCAAATATAGAGGAGTTCGCCAGGTATTGGATCCAATTAATATCTGTGAAAATGGTATATTAGCATAATACAATTGATTTCTATGAAAAAGATCAATGCCATTTTGATACTGCTATGTATCACCTTCATTGTTTTATCCTGCTCTTCGGACGACAACGGCGGACAGGTGGATGATAATAGTGAAGCTGTGGGGACTTGGAGGCTTACAGCGCTCAATATCAATCCTGCGCAGGATATCGATATGGACGGTACTCCAACCAGTAATATTCTCGATGAATTGCCCTGCGCTACGGGAACTATAATTATCGATCAGGACGGTAGTTGGAGTTCGACCATTCAGAATTTAACCATCGTGAGCATTACCGGTGATTTATTTGATATCAACTGCTCGGGATCCAATAATCAAAGTTCCGGCGCCTGGCTCTTGCAGGGCAACCAGCTCACCTTATTCAGAGATTTCAGTTCGGTAATTTTCACACTCGATGGTGAAACGCTTACCAATAATTCCGGTGAGGATCTTCCCGGATTTCAAAGCGAAGTATACCAAAAACAGTAATCAGCAATTTCAACCCGACCTGAGCATCATATTTTTCAATCGCAATGTAATCCAGATTACAAAGCGTCATCTTTTCGGATACTATCTTTGTACAAAACCACTACAACATGGAAACAATATTGAAACCATGGCCCTGGTATGTATCAGGTCCACTCATCACATTGGTGATGTTTCTCCTTCTTTATTTCGGCAAAACTTTTGGGATGTCGTCCAATCTACGCACCCTATGCAGTATAGGTGGGGGCGGAAAATATTGCGAATTCTTCAGGTTCAACTGGCGTGCACAGCGATGGAATTTAGTCGTGGTGCTCGGCACGGTAATCGGGGGCTTTTTAGCGGTCACCTATCTGTCTGACGGTTCGATTATCGATTTAAATCCCCGTACGGTCTCCGATCTGGCGGAATTAAATTTTGCAGCAGCAGGTCATACACTCCTTCCCCCTGAGATCTATAGCTGGGATTATGTAATTAGCTTTAAGGGATTGGCTATACTTATCGGAGGTGGGTTCCTGGTGGGTTTTGGTACAAGATATGCCGGAGGTTGTACATCCGGTCATGCCATTACCGGGCTGAGTAATCTTCAGATCCCCTCATTAATCGCTGTCATCGGATTCTTTATCGGTGGCCTGCTCATGACACACTTTTTACTCCCTTTAATTTTTGGCTGATGAAATTCTTTAAATTCTTATTGGTAGGTATATTTTTTGGTATCGTATTGGTAAAATCAGAAGCGGTTTCCTGGTACCGAATCTATGAAATGTTCAAATTTCAGTCTTTTCATATGTACGGCATTATCGGGTCGGCGGTGATCCTAGGTGCCCTTGTGGTCTGGCTGATCAAAAAAAGCAACCTCAAAAGTACTGAAGGTGCTATTATAGACCTGCCCCCAAAAGATAGAGTGGTTACGCGCTACCTGGCAGGCGGAATAATATTTGGTTTGGGCTGGGCCCTGGCCGGTGCTTGTCCCGGGCCGATGTATGTGCTGGTGGGCACAGGTGTGCTCAGCATGATCATCGTAATTGCAGCTGCGGTGTTGGGGACTTTTGTCTATGGCCTGCTCAAAGACAGCTTACCCCACTAGGTCTGAGATACAGTAATGTATTAGATCCTTCCGGATCAATCGATAGTGATCCGGACTTTGGCTGTTATGTGATCTGATGCATTGCCGACATAAACCCAGTAGCTGCCCTTTTCAAGATTCCATTCGGACAGCTGTTCATCATAATATGCAAGGCTGTTTACATCGATGGAGATAGTACCCTGGTAATTTTTACCCGGTGAAAGCATGGTTTTTTTAAATCCTCTAAGTTCCTTTAAGGCCCGGTCTACTTTAGAATTGATCTTTCCGATGTATACCTGCACCACCTCTGCTCCCGCCGTAGTTCCTGAATTAAATAACTGATAGGTAATCTGAATCACTTCTCCGGCTTCATATTTTTTTTTGTCCGTTTTGACGTCTGTAATTTCAAAAGTGGTATAAGACAATCCGTGGCCAAAGGCGAACATTGGCTTGATCTTACGTGTATCGTGCCACCTGTATCCCACCAAAATATCCTCTTTATAATATTGGTTGATACTGTCTCCGGGATATGAAAGCTCTCCAAAAGCGTGAGCAGCATTGTCTGTAAGCTTTATCGGAAAGCTTATGGGTAATTTGCCGGATGGACTCACCTGCCCGCTGACGACATCGGCCAAAGCGTGTCCGGCCTCACTCCCCAGATACCAGGCCTGTATTACGGCCTTTACTCTTGGTAGCCATGGCATGGCAACCGCATTGCCACCCACAAGGATTACCCCAACATGGTTATTTACCTTAAGAATATCATCTATCAGTTTGTTTTGTCGGAATGGAAGACCATATCCCTTTCGGTCGCCTCCCTCACAGTCCTGCTGGTGGTTTTTATTTAATCCTCCAATGAATAGCACTATATCGGCTTGTACTGCGATGGCAATGGCTTCTTTTTTAAGTTCGTCTTGATCTTCTTCAGGGGGCAATACGCGGGCATAAGACGGGGGGCCGGAGGAATATCCCTTGGCGTGCAGTATGGTAGCCTGGGCATATAATTCCTTCAGACCCTCCAGCGGTGATATCTCTTTCTTGGCTTTAAGTTCAGAAGAGCCTCCTCCAACCGTCATAGCCCGTGTGGCATTTTCACCAATGACGGCAATGGTTACGTTTGTTTTTGGATCCAGTGGAAAAAAGGCTTCATTGTTCTTGAGTAACACGATACCTTCCCGGCCAATATTGCGCGCTACATCGAGATGTTCCTGATTATTCATCCGCCCGAAATCCCGGTTGGGATTCATGGAAGTGCGAAACATCAATCTTAAAATCCTCCTCACTTTGTCGTCCAGGAATTTCCGGTCGATCTCCCCGCTTTTTAGCAATTCCAGAAATGGATAAGCGAGATAATAATTATCATATGCGTTTTTCTTGGTTTTGGTAAGTCCGTCTGTTCCTGTTCCCATCTCAATATCCAACCCAAAAAGGGCTGCTTCCCTGGTATCGTGAGCGCTTCCCCAATCGGTTATCAGGGCACCGTCGAATTGCCAGTCGGTCTTTAAAATTTTATTCAGGCGCTCATGATGACTGCAATACTGATCCCTGTACTTATTGTATGAACCCATAACAGACCATACTTCACCTTCCTGCACCGCAGCCTTAAAAGCAGGTAGATAGATCTCATACAGGGCTCTGTCACTTACTTCTACATTTATATGGTCTCTCCATAACTCCTGATTATTAAGCACATAATGCTTTACACAGGCTGCCACACCGTTTTGCTGAACACCCTGTATATAAGGAACTACCATTACAGAGGCGAGGTATGGATCTTCCCCCATATACTCAAAATTCCTGCCGTTGAGCGGCGTACGGTATATATTCACCCCTGGGGCCAAAAGCACATCTTTTTTCCTGTATCTGGCCTCTTCACCAATGCTGGTACCATAGGCTCTTGAAAGGTCAGGATTAAAAGTAGCTGCCAGGCACGTAAGGGCTGGAAATGCCGTGATTGAATCGTTTGTCCAGCCGGCATAACCCCAATTATCCCAGTTGATCTCACCCCGGACACCATGCGGCCCGTCGGACATCCATAATTCCGGAATTCCCAGTCTATCTACACCCGGTATACTAAATTTAGACTGGGCATGGCACATAGCCACTTTCTCCTCTAAGCTTAATTCATTGATGATATCCGAAATTCTTTGTTCGATATCCGGATTTTGATTTTCTGTTTTATCAGGTTTCAATATGGTATCTGTAGTTTGACTTTTTAAGGATGAAGGAGATATAGTTAATCCAGCAAAAATAACGGACAAAGTTATAAATCGGGAAAAGCGTTGTGATAAGTTCATTTAATTCTGAAGTTTAAAAAATTAAAAGTATAAAATCACAAGTTATAATGTTTGGGTTTGCTTTGACGGGGGGGATGGAAAAATAAATCCTTTCCTGGTTTATGCAACCTAGCGGCCTAAGATTATCATGGTCATTGCAATGTTACCGGGTAAGGCAATTATGTCCAAAGGTATATTTTTCATAAGGTTTTGTATCCAGGGTTCATCCCTGGAAGATAAAGAAGGCTTCTTCATCGATTATGTTCGTTAATATTAGAATTTATAATTAGTATACTTGTATATCCAAGATCAAACTCAAGTGAAGCGCATCAAGGCAGTTTTCCTCCTTATCATGCTCATTAATTTTACCGTGCTTCTGTCACAGGGGCTGCCGCCGGTAAAACATTACTCACCCCTAGATTATCGGGCCGAAAATCAAAATTGGGCTATTTCGCAGTCGGCTGATAAAGTGATATACGCAGCAAACTCTCAAGGCCTGCTGGAATATAAAGGAGGCAGCTGGAACTTCTATTCCTCGCCAAATGAAACCATCCTGCGATCGGTAAAAGCGGTTGGAGATCGTATTTACACAGGATGCTATATGGAGTTTGGTTTTTGGCAGAAAAATGAAACCGGTCTGCTTAGCTATACATCGCTGTCTGATGATCTAAAGGGCGAGCTGGAGCCCGATGAAGAATTCTGGAATATTCTCAATATCGATGAGTTTATTTTATTTCAGTCGCTCAAGCGTATTTACATCTACAACCTAAGGGATAATTCGGTTTCGAAAATCAATTCCGCCACTACCATTCCCAAAATATTTAGTCTCGGTCAAATAGTCTATTATCAGAAGATTGATGAAGGTGTTTTTAAGATTGAAAATGGAATTGAAATTCTTGTGTACGATGATGAAGTGGTTCGGACAGATGAATTGGTCGGTCTTATTGACTATGGTGAAAATCTTTTCTTTATAATGCGTAACCGTGGGATTTATGAGGGTGGCAATAATGAATTGAGGAAATTGAATACCCCAACTGAAGATCTGCTATCCAGAGTAAGCATTTACAGTGCTTTACAACTCCAAAATGGAAACGTCGCCTTGGGAACTATTTCACATGGGCTGCTCATCTTGGATAACCAGTGGGACATGGTCCTGCAACTCAGCGAGAATAATGGGTTAGGAAATAATACGGTGTTATCTGTTCTCGAAGATGAGGATAACAATATCTGGCTGGGACTCGACAATGGGATAAGTCTTGTTAATCTGACCTCTCCTTTCAGGGTATATGCAGACAAGCGTGGGATTGTGGGTAGTGTCTACACCTCGGCCATCACGAAGAGCATGATGTATTTAGGGACCAACCAGGGACTATTCGCCAGAAATGTAAACGATATTGAGGATTTTAAGTTGGTGGAAGGAACCAAGGGTCAGGTATGGTCGTTGGATCTGATTGGAAATACACTGTTTTGTGGCCACCATGATGGAACGTTCATCATTGAAGGGAAAGAGGCTATTAAAATTTCAGATATTCCGGGATCCTGGAATATTGCTCCATTAGAGAATAATCCTGGGCTCCTGTTGCAAGGCAACTACAGCGGTTTATACATATTAGAGCTGCGCAATAATCAATGGGGTCTCAGGAACAAGATTAAGGGATTTGACCATTCAAGCCGTTTTTTTGAGGTCTTGGACAGCAACATATTTGTTAATCATGAGTATAAAGGGATCTTTAAAATTACGACGGATCCAGGTTTTTTAGAGGCAAGAACCGTTCGCCACGACACTAGCTTGATCGGTGCAAATTCTGGCATGACTAAATACAAAGGTGACCTTTTGTATTCGAATAAGGATGGAATTTTTAAATACGACAGTGGTTCCACCAATTTTATAAAGGATAGTCTGTTAAGTCGTGTATATGATGAAGCAAAATATGTCTCAGGAAAACTGGTGGTCGATGATAAGTCGGGTTATCTGTGGGTTTTTACCGATTCCAATATCAACTATGTATCGGAGGGGAGTCTGGCTTCCGATCCTTTAATTCGAAGCGTACCATTGACCATCGATGTAAGGAACAGTATCTCCGGTTATGAGAGTGTCACCGCGATTAACGGTTCAAGGAAGTATTTATTTGGTACTGCTTCGGGTTATATAACCGTAGATCTCAGTAGCCTGCATATTCCCTCGTTCCAAGTAGAAATTGATCGTATTAAACTGATCGACAAAAGAACCAGGGATGATCATAAGAGGTGGTTGGAACCCAAAAATTTAGGGCAGCTAGAAAACCGGGAAAATCATTTGGAAATTTCATATTATACCCCCTTATACAGGAAGTTCCCGGTCCCGGAATACCAATATCAACTGGAAGGTCTTTATGACTCATGGAGTGACTGGACTACCCAGACCAAAATTAGCTTTGAAAATCTTCCTTTCGGAGATTACGAATTCAGAGTACGGTCAAAAATCGGTGGAAAGATTTCAGATAATACGGCTACTTATAATTTTCAAATAGCCAAACCCTGGTATATATCCAATGCTTTGTTAGCGCTTTATTTATTGTTGTTGGTGATAGGAGCTTTGTTGATCCATTACGCCTACCGGTACTATTTTCGGAGAAAACAAAATTTGCAAACTGAAGCCAACCAAAAGGAGATGGAATTAATCCGCCTTCAGAATGAAAAAGACATAATAAAACTCAAAAATGACCAGCTCAAAGAAGATTTCAGGAATAAAAATAACGAACTGGCAGCCTCTACGATGAGTATAATTAAGAAAAACCAACTCTTGTCTAAAGTAAAGCAACAGCTCGCATCAACAGAACAAACCGATTCAAATAAGGAAATTATCGCGATCATTAACCGAAGCCTGAATCAAAATGACGATTGGGAACTGTTCAAAGAGGCGTTTAATAATACAGATCGGGAATTCTTGAAAAAACTCGAAAAGATTCACCCCAATTTAACACCGAATGATATCCGATTGTGCGCCTACCTGCGACTGAATTTGGTATCAAAAGAAATTGCCCAGCTATTGAATATCTCGCCCAGGAGTGTCGAGATCAAGCGATACCGGCTTCGCAAAAAATTGAATCTGACGCACGATGAGAATCTCGTGAATTACATATTAAAACTGTAAAGACTTCTACAGGAGATATTTTAGACCTCAACATTACCTATACACTGCCTTATACTGTTGTTTTTTATCTAAAATAACTGCCATTGCCCGTTAACATTGCCTTAACTAATTATCAATTTAATAATTTGACGATCTAAATTTTGCGTGTATGGAAATTGTAGAGGTAATATTTATTGAATTTCTAATAATTTAATATACATTGTAAAGCTTGAACTAACTCAAAATGTCACTATAACCTAAAAATTGCTTCCCGGGCATAATTACACCGGTTTCCCCCAATCCTACCTGCACTGATTTGATGTCGTTGAGTTGATCAAGCCTTGTTAAAACGATGGTAAACGTTAAACTAAACCAAGCTTGTATAGCATCAACTTAAATAAAAATACTATGAAGAACACTTTGCTCAGATTGATCATCGTATTAGTTAGCACGGGGATCTTTGCCCAGGCAGATCAGGTTTCTATTGAAAAAACTGCCGAAGGGCAGAAACTGATTGTCAACGGTAAAGAATTTATGATTAATGGTATGAATTGGGACTATATCCCCATTGGAACCAATACCGTTAATGCTAATTTTTGGAATAATCCGGATGACATCATTAAGGCCGGACTCGACACAGAAATGTCTCTGTTGAGAAATATGAATGTCAATGTCGTACGCCAGTATACCGGTGTTCCCGCACGCTGGGTAAAGTATATCTATGAAAACTACGGTATCTACACCATGCTCAATCATTCATTTGGGCGATATGGTCTTACCCTCGATGGGGTCTGGACACCTATTACAGATTACTCCGATGCTGCGACCCAGGAACTCCTCATGTCTGAGGTAAAGCAAATGGTCAGCGAGTTTAAAGATACACCCGGACTCCTGCTCTTCCTTTTGGGTAACGAAAACAATTATGGATTGTTCTGGCAGGGTGCTGAAACAGAGGATTTTCCTGACGACGAACAAGAAAAGCAGTTTATAGGGGAAAAACGAGGAAGGCCGATGTATAAACTGATGAACGAGGCTGCCCTGATGATGAAGGATATGGATCCTTCCCACCCGGTGGCCATTTGTAATGGAGACGTACTGTTTATAGATATTATTGCCGAAGAGTGTCCAGACGTAGATATATATGGTACTAACACCTACAGGGGTGTTTCGTTTGGTGATATGTTCGAGGTGGTAAAAGAAAAACTCGATAAACCCCTTATGTTTACTGAGTTTGGCGCCGATGCGTTTAATGCTATCGAAAATAAGGAAGATCAGAAATCACAGGCCTATTTCATGGTGGGGAACTGGAAAGAGATCTATGAAAATGCCGCCGGTTTGGGCAAGGCAGGCAATTCTATCGGAGGATTTACCTTCCAGTTCAGCGACGGATGGTGGAAATTTGGTTTCGATGATAGAAAGAATGCTGAATTTCATGATAATAATGCTTCCTGGGAAAACGGAGGCTACTTTTTTGACCACGAGAAGGGTGAGAACAATATGAATGAAGAGTGGTTTGGTATTTGTGCCAAAGGCCCGACCAATGCCAGAGGGCTTTATGATCTATATCCGCGTGCCTCCTATTATGCTTTGAAGGATGCACATGCTCTGAATCCTTATGACCAGGGGGTTACACTCCAGACCGTTGAGGATCATTTCGGAAATATTGAAACCATGGATGCTGTTTTAAAGGCAAGAGGCGATAAGGCGGCGCTTGGCAGTGAAATAACAAGTAAAGTGCGGATTAGTCAACTCAGGGCCGAATTCAATACTTTTAATACAGGCGGCAGTCTGATCTCAACTCCTGATGACGTAGATCCTGAAGCGGATCCGGTTTTTCCTGATCGCCAAGGTTTCGATCATTTGGAGTCATACTATATAGGAGTAGAGGCAAAACCTACGGAGAGTATACGCGCCAATGTGGTCACCAATATTCTGGGTAATGTGGCTACCAACCCAATCGATCAGATCTTTTATGAAAACCGTGGGCGCCCTCTTGCCGTTCAGACCGAGGATGGGGTGGTAACACGGGCCGACGTTGAACGAGTGGCCATCTATCAGGCAGAATTCGATTGGAATCACAAATGGTTCGACCTTAAAGG
>JAHEJJ010000057.1:0-3857 GCA_024638915.1 Robiginitalea sp. | reverse complement strand
GAAGAAACAGGGAAACCACCGCAGCTGAGATACTGTTAACGTTCGATCCAACACCAGGTACCTGGATGTATGAATGGGATAACGACAGGGCTGAAGATGCAAAGTTTGCGATGAATGTAGGCTTCGTATTCCGCCATCTCCCAACCACACAGGACGCCGCGATCGGTATTCTGCCAGACGGCCGTACGACATTTGCTTTTCCCGGAGCTGCTCCGGCAGAGGACTTGTGGGAGGTTCACGGACGGTTCGTCTCAAAATTAAACCCGGAGTTTGGCTTTATAATAAACTGGTATACAGGAAAAGACCAGGCCCGTGGTAGCGATGATCGATTGATACAGCGCTTTGGTACGGATCTTCGCCTGATCTATAAAAAAGTAAAATTTGTATCGCAAGTGAAAGTTGATGATTGGGGTCCTTATGATTACCATCGTGACTTTAACTTAACATTCCCACTTCAATTGATGGCAGATCTGTCGACTACCGTCGGAAAACCAGATTGGTTTATTCTGCCCAACACACGTTTAGGAATACGCTATACCTGGCGTTCATTAGATCAGTTTTCTCCCCGTTACGCACCTACATTTATTCCAGGTCCTGACGGAGGGTTAGTTCCTGATCCTACCGCACCCGGTTTTCCACAAGGAAAGGAATGGGAAATCAGAACATATGTTCATATTAATATAGGAAAGTAAAAAAAAAGTTATGAAAGATATGATACCAAATATTAGATTTAATTACAGGATTATTGCTGTCCTGACTGCGCTTATTTTTATTGGTGTTTCGATTAGTTGTGAAAGAGACGACGAAGACGTAACACTGGCGGATTTTCCGGATAATGCCGAAATTTTTATCGATGGTTTTACTCCAGGATTGGTATATCAGGCGTTCGGTGAGTCGAATGTTGAGGCCTTTCAGGTAGATGAAGAGGTGAAATACAAAGGATTCCGGTCGATGCGTTTTGAAATTCCAGGTGCTAGCAACCCAAAAGGTGCCTTTGCCGGTGGTGTTTTCCGCATGGAGGTGGGGCGCAACCTCACAGGATACAATGTTCTGACCTTTTGGGCCAAGTCGACCAAAGGCACAACAATAGATGAACTCGGATTTGGAAATGCCTTAAAATTTGGTGGCGAAAAATACAAGGCATCGATTTCTAATGTCCCGGTAAATTCTAACTGGCAAAAATATTATATCCCATTACCCGATCCTTCTGTGCTTACAGAAGAAAAAGGTATGTTCTATTTTGTTGAAGCTGATGGTGATGATGCAGGCAAGGAGGCCTCAGGATATACCTTTTGGATCGATGAACTGAAATTTGAAAATCTAAGCACTATTGTTGCCAAGGGTGGTAAAATGCTCAACGGAAAAGATGTAGAGGTTGCTGTGGAGGCTGGTGTAAAATTTCCAATCGATAGCCTTTTTACGACTTTTAACCTGCCCACAGGTATTGATCTTGATGTAAATTCTGCTACCGCCTATTTTGATTTTAAGTCAACCAAACAAAATGTTGCCACGGTAGATACGCTGGGAATAGTTACCGCCGTAGACGAGGGTGAATCTATAATCACAACAACGCTCAAAGAAGAAACAGTGAATGGTTCCATCAACTTAACAGTTACGGCACCACCTCCAGGTCCACTCGTAGCTGCGCCGGTTCCGGATGAGGATCCTGCCGATGTCACCTCGATTTTCAGCAATGTATACGATGATGAACCCGTAGACTTCTTTAACGGTTTCTGGGAGTTCTCCACAACACAAAGTGCTGATTATCAAGTAGATGATGATGATATTATTCGCTATACTCAGCTAAATTTTGTGGGGATACAGTTTACAACCCCTACCATCGATGTTAGTAACAGGGACTTCTTCCATATAGATATCTGGACACCTGATGCGACAGAACCAGCTTCTGATTTTAAAATTTTATTATTTGATTTAGGACCTGACGGTGCTTTCGGCGGGGGTGACGATTCCGGACACGAGATTACTGTTACCAATCCTACGCTGAAAACAGAAGAATGGGTTAGCCTGGATATTCCATTTTCCGATTTCCCAGGCTTGACAGGCAGAGCTAACCTGGCGCAAATTGTGCTTTCATCTGGGACAATTTCTACAGTTTATGTAGACAATATTTATTTCTACTCCGGTGAGGGAGGCGGTCCTAGTTTAGCAACGAGTTTCCCTATCACATTTGAGAATAATGAAACACTATCCGGCGTTTTTGAAGCAGGACAGGGAGTAACAGGTTCGCCTATTTCCAACCCAGATCCATCAGGAATTAATCCCTCTGCTACGGTGTATGAATTTAATAAGGCCAATGGCGCGGCCTGGTATTCAGGTATATTCCATATTTTTCCAAATAACATCGATTTTAATGCAACCCAAAAGATCACCTTTAAAATCTGGTCGCCAAAGGCGGGGATCAACGTGAGATTGCAGCTCGAAAAAGAAGGCGGCGGTGGAGGCCCAATGGAATTCATTGACCAGACGCTAAATACCGCAAATGAATGGGTCTCACTAACCTATGATTTCAACGGGGTTATCAATGTTTCAGATGCTTATGATAAGTTTGTGCTCTTCCCCGATTTCGATGCCGTAAATGAACCTCCGGGAGACGGATCTGTATATTACCTTGATGATTTTGTGCAAGGTGAAGGTGGCGGAAGCGGAGGCCCTATCCCCCCAACTGCCGGCCCGTCGGCGCCCACTCAAAACGCAGCTGATGTAATCTCTATCTTTAGTGATAGCTACACGGATGTTCCTAACCAGGGCTTTAATAATTATGGCGCTGCAGCCTTTGAACAGGTAGACCTTGGTGGTAACGCCGCTTTGAAATACACTTTTGTAACAGGCGATGGCGGAAACTTCCAGGTCATAGAACTTGGTGGTGGTGGTCAGATCGACGCTGCGGCAGCGGGTATGACTAATTTCCGTTTCGATCTTTGGTTCCCCAATGCAGTGGATGGTAGTTCTGCCTACTTAATGAAGCTGGTAGACATCCCTGGTAGCGGCGCTACAGAGGCAACGATCAATATCGGTGCTTCTTCCACGCCTGCCATGGCACAGGGTACCTGGTTGTCCTTCGATATTCCTTTCACGGAGTTACAGGCAAACGGACTGGGTGGCTCTAGCAATATCCAGCAGGTAGTGATAGACCTGGTAAACTCCGGTGAAGTATATATAGACAACATTTTCTTCTATAAGCCCGCTAGCGGCGGTGGCCCTCTGGCTACTTTCCCACTAGACTTTGAAGATGGAGTTAATATTTTTAGTGCCTTTGAAGGTGCTACGGTAGCTGTTATTGATAATCCTCAGACAACAGGAAACCCTTCTTCCAAAGTAATGGAGTTGGTGAAGCCTGCCGGAGTTCCTTTTTTTGCAGGAATTAATTCTGATCAAACCCTTAACGGACCGTCGATAGATTTAGCCAATGGATTTGTGTTCAATGTCAAAATTTGGTCCCCTAAAGCCGGGATTAACGTCCGAATGCGATTAGAACAGGAACCAGGTGTTACACAACCTCCGGCCCAACAAATTTTTCAAACACTTGGTAATGCTAACGAGTGGGTTACCTTGACGTTCGATTTTTCAACTACTGCTGCAACATCAAGCGATGTTTTTACAAGGCTTGTTCTAAATACAGATTGGGATACTGATCCTGCTGGTGGTGAAACTTACTATATTGATGATATAGAACAAGGCAGTGGATCCGGTGGTGGAGGGCCTATTGACCCTACAGCCGGACCGGCAGCTCCTAGCCAGAATGCCGCTGATGTGATCTCTATCTTTAGTGATTCCTATACCGATGTACCTAACGTAGGCTTCAACCTTTATGGTGGTGCAGACTTCCAACAGGTGAA
>JAHEJJ010000022.1:37143-44040 GCA_024638915.1 Robiginitalea sp. | reverse complement strand
GAGTATTTTCGGAGCATCAAAAATTCCGGGAGGCTAATCCTCAATTCAATGGCGTGTTGGAATGTCTCTATGTGGGTATGACCTCCAAAGGCCCGAAAGAGCGTTTTCAGCAGCATAAGTCGGGCTATAGAAATCGTAAGGGACATAAACTCTCCTCTTCCATTGTACAGAAATACGGCATGTATTTAAGGCCAAGTCTGTATAACCACATTAAACCCCTGAAAATCAGGGAAGAAGCCCTAAAAATGGAGGCGACCTTGGCGCTTGAACTTCGAAGAAAGCGCTATGCGGTATGGTATAACTGATGTAAAGGGATTTTAAAAATCTATTTGCATGGTAATTAAGTTTATTCCCGATGGTTTATGGAATCTTCCCGCGAATTGTTTATTATTGAAACCTGATTATAATACCGATCCTATTATGAAAAGAATTCTCCTGATTTGTGGTCTCTTAGTACTGTTTTCATCGCACGAACTCTTCCTTAAAACCGATTCCTATTTCCTCGATGCCCGGCAAACAGCAGAACTTTTTTTGTATAACGGCACTTTTGAAAAAAGTGAAAATGTCATCACCCGCGATCGGATAGTGGATGCCACGATTAAAGGTCCTGAATATAATTTTGCCCCCCAGGCAGCCGATTATTACGATAAAGACAACATCACATATCTGCGCTTAACCACCGGCGATGCGGGCACGTATTTGGCAGGAGTTTCGACCGCTGCCCGTAATCTGGATATGTCCGCAGATGAATTTAAGGAATACCTTGAGCACGAAGGGCTGGACCGGATGGTGCGCGAACGGGCCGGCAAGGGCATTTCAAACGAGGATGTCACCGAAAAATATTCCAAACATGTAAAAGCCATCCTTCAGGTAGGTGAGAACACTACCGAAGATTATAACCGTTCCCTGGGATATCCCATAGAGTTCATCCCCTTACAGAATCCTTATGAATTGTCTGTTGGTGAAATTATCGAGTTTCAGTTGATCTATAAAGGAGAACCCCTGGCCAATACGGTGGTGCATTTTGGTACAGACCCGGATGAAGGGCAACCGATAAAAGTGAATGCTTCTATTACCGATGAGGATGGAGAGTTCGGTTTTGAGCTGAACAGAACTGGTCATTGGTACGTGGGCACCATCCATATGGTAGAGAGTGATGAGACGGATATCGACTATGAATCGAACTGGGCCACGCTTACATTCGAAATGCGTTAAGAGTGCGATTATTTGGTATGGTCGGATCGGAGATCGGTTATCAATAAATAAAGCGGCTTTCCGGACCTAAGCAAATCGGTATCTGGCTGGGGGTCATCACAATCTACCTCCTCCTACTTTGACGTATGGCAGTACCTGAAGAGCAGAGCCGTCTGATTGAATAAAGCGTTTTGGCGGTTCTTATCCATGAAGCTCTTTAAGAACGCCATCGGGTTAACCATTATAGTCGGCCTGGGAGACGAATATATCCAATGGTTTGTTCCCGCCCGGATTTTTTATCCCATAGATATCGCCTTTAATGCATTCGCTACAGTCTGCGCCATCGAAGCCAGCAGCGCGCCCAAGTGGTCCGAAAAACAGGATCGGAAATTCATTGAAATAAGAGAAAAGACAAAGCTCCTGAACCGATCTACCAGGCTGTCTTTTTTAAAAATTTCGTATCTTTATCGGTGATTTTTAGACTACTAACCTTTTAATTCAACACTGATGAAAACAAAACTTTTTTCAATGATCATGCTTGGAGTATTTACCCTTTTTGGCTGCAAAGAACAAGTCAAAGAGGCTGAAATGGCCATGGAAGAGGCCGATGCTCCGGACTACGATGCCTATGACCGCCAGGTGGCGGTACTGGAGGCCTTTTACCAGGCACACTCCGACGAAGATCTGGATGCAATGTCTGCTATGATTGCAGACGACTTTCAATGGAGTCCACCTTACTACAACGAAGACAAGTGGTTGGGAAAAGCTGAATTTATGGAGGCCCTTAAAGGCTATCACGACGGATTCGAGAACATCAAATATGCCGAGGGTATCGTCATGCCAGATTCTACCGTTAACGGGTTCTGGTCGGGCTCGGTATTTCCGAAGGAAATGGCCAATATAAGTTCGACCATCATACGTTCCTATGGAACCTGGACAGCTACGCATTCAGAATCGGGTAAGGATATTGGGGTAAAATACTTTAGCCTTTCCTCAGTAAATGATGAAGGAAAGATCACTCAGAGTTCCGAATACTGGGATGTGAACGGACTGGCAGTACAACTGGCAGAGGAAGAATAAAAAATAGAGACCGCAATTGGGAAGGTGGTCATGCTCTTGGCCACCTTTTCCTTTTGAATAAACTTCATCGAACTTTATTCTCAGAAGCAAGGAGCAGGATAATTTCATATTATTACGCTATGAATGCTGAATTATTAGTTCGTAAATGGTTCGAATATTGGGATAAAGGGGATTTCGGGCAACTGCCCATCGCTGATGACTTTATACATACCAGCCCCTATGGTACGATAGAAGGAAAATCCACTTACCTTGAAATTGTAAAAGTGAACTTGGATAAATTTTTGGGCCATCGATTTACACTTCACGATGCTTTTTATGATGCCGACAAGGCATGCGTCCGATATAGCGCCATCAAAGAAGACTTCAGGTTGTTCGTCAGTGAGTGGCACTATATTCAAAATGGGATGATTCATAAGATCATCGCATACTACAACATCGAAGGCGAGATCGGTGAGGAACGAAAACTGGAAATCCCGGATTGATGGAATTTTTTGTAATAGCCATTACCGCATTTCTCGCCGCTATCCTGACTTTTTTTTCGGGTTTCGGCCTGGGCACCATCCTTACCCCTGTTTTTATGATCTTCTTTCCTGTAGAGGCAGCCATTGCACTCACCGGGATTGTCCATTTTAGCAACAATATTTTTAAGATAGCCCTCGTAGGAAAAGGCGCCGACAAAAGCACCGTACTGCGTTTTGGTATCCCTGCGGTGATCGCGGCCTTCGCCGGAGCCTGGATCTTATTGAATATCCCCGATGCCAAACCTCTTTTTATCTATGAAATGGCCGGGCGTAACTGGGAGGTGTATCCGGTTAAATTCCTGATCTCAATACTGCTAATCTGCTTTGCATTAATGGACCTGATACCTTTTTTCGCCCGACTGCAATTCGGTAAAGACAAGCTTCCTTTAGGAGGTATTTTAAGTGGGTTTTTCGGCGGGCTATCCGGGAATCAGGGTGCGCTCAGAGCAGCATTTCTTATCAAGGCAGGTCTGTCTAAAGAGGCATTTATAGGGACGGCTGTGGTGGTCTCCACCATGGTCGACTTTACACGACTCGGGGTGTATTCCACACGTTTCGTAGAATCGGGCCTTACAGAGAATATTCCGATCGTAATATGCGGAACACTGGCCGCCATCGCAGGGGCCTTCCTGGGGAACAAGCTACTTAAAAAAATTACGCTGCATTCTCTTCAGGTGATCGTCGCTATAATGCTCATACTACTGTCGGTGGCACTCGGCATGGGACTGATCTGACTTGAAATTATTTTATGTAACTTAAGGCTTGGGTGAATTTTATGCCGGACCCATTTTATCATAATCCTGACTGAGGATCACTCAGATTACATTTTACTGGAACAGAAAGAAATGAAAAATCGTAAAGAACCAATAATTGTAGAGCAGCATTTTGACCTACCCATCACGACGGTATGGAAAGCGATTACGGATCGGGAGAAGATGATACAGTGGTTCTTTGCAGATATACCGGAATTTAAGCCAGAAAAAGGATTTACAACCGAATTCGATGTGGATTCAGGTCGGAGCATTTTTCACCACCAATGGAGGATACTTGAGGCAGAGGCGCCCAGAAAGATTATTTATCATTGGTCTTATGAGGGCATGGAAGGCGAAGGGATTGTCGCTTTCGAGCTCAAGGAAAAAGACTATGGTACCCTGCTTAAACTTACCAATACAGGCCTGGATAGTTTTCCGGCTGATACGCCAGAATTTACGCGGGAGAGTTGCATTGGTGGATGGGAATACTTTATTAAAGGAAACCTCAAAAATTTCCTTGAATGATAAAACAACGGTCGGAACCTTAAAGCCCCGACCGCCGTGGTTCTTCTTTTGGGTATTGCTACATTTTGGGAGCGTCCAATGATTTTAGGTCTCCGGCGTCGATGATCTGGATACTACTACCCTCAAAATCCTCACCGATTTCCTGTACCCTGCCACCAAGGTGTTTTTCAAGGAATACTTCAGAAACAGCAAAGAATGAAAGACTGTTTTCGGGTCTGGCAAAGCCATGGCCTTCATCCGGATAAAGGACATAGGTAACCGGAATCTGTTTTTGTTGCATCGCCTCCACGATCTGGTCCGATTCTGCCTGTTTCACCCTGGGGTCATTGGCACCCTGACCGATCAACAAAGGTTTCTGGATGCTGTCTACCCTATGCAGTGGTGACCGCTCTGATAATAATGCCGCTCCTTCTTCTGTTTCAGGGTCACCGATATGGTGAACAAAAATATCCCTGAAGGATTTCCAGTAAGGCGGGATAGTATTGATCAGTGTATTGAGATCGGAAGGACCCACAATATCGACCCCGCAGGCAAATACATCGGGCGTATAGGTAAGTCCCACTAAGGTGGCATATCCCCCATAACTACCACCATAGATGGCTATCCTGTCCTTGTCCGCGATCTTTTCCATCACCATCCAGTCAACGGCATCGATAAGGTCGTCGTGCATTTTGGCTGCCCATTCCTTGGCGGCAATATTGATAAAATTCTTTCCAAAACCTGTGGATCCCCTGTAGTTCACAGAGAGCACAACATAGCCCCTATTGGCCAGCCATTGGTGCAAGGTATTAAAACCGTAATTGTCTCTGGCCCATGGACCCCCGTGAACCAATAAAACAGTCGGCGCCGGAGAAGTGGTCCTTCCCTCTGCATCCAGCTCTCTGGGAATAGTCAGATACGAAACCAGTTTTAATCCGTCCCGGCTTTCGATCTCTACCGGGTACATATTGGCCAGCTCAACATTGTCGAAATCGGGTTTAGATGAAACCAGCATCTCAGCTTTTTTGTTTACCCGGTCATATTTATAATATTTTAGATACTCCTGAGGCGAATTATAGGCAATGATCCATGTATTGTTGTCTGTGGACCGGAAATATACCCCAAGATCACCTTCCTTGAATCCGGTCAGGTAATCCAGGTCATCTTTCATTTCGTCTGTCAGGGATACCCAAGACTCGCGAAGGTAGTTGGTGGCATAGGCCTCTATTTCATATGTAGTAGGATGTACCATAACATTCGAAATATCGGCCTGTTCGCTTTGGGCGATCAAGGTTTTCTCATCGTTCTTTATATTCAATTTATATAAGGCTGCCTTGTCTCGTCCGCGGCTATCGATCATATAGACGTTTTCGTTCTTTTTGTCAAAACCAAAAAAACCGAAAGTGAGCATGTCTTCCTGAGGTACCCTGAAATACTCCTCCCAATTTCCTCCATCGTATTTATATACAATCTGACCTCCCTCCGGATTAGTCTTGGTTGCAAGCCGGATATTGTAAGCATTATCGGCAACAATCGATAAAAATGATTCATCTTTTACCACCAGTTCCATCTTACTGGTATTCAAATCTATTTTATAAACATCCGAATTGGAGGGCTCGGTATTGTTGGAAAGAATGAGTATTTGGTCCGGATTTTCCCTCGATACACTCATAATCTGTGCCCGGGGCCTAAAGACCTTATTATTAGTAGGATCTATCAATGGTTGTCCGTCGGGACCCTTAATATCCTCCTGGGGAGTCAGGTCGGTATCCGTCTTGTTTTCTACATCCACCAGATGTATATGCCAGTTCTCGTCACCTCCCTTGTCCTGTGAATACAAAAGCAAGCCTGGCTTATAGCTCCACTGATAATTTCTTACGCCCCTCAATGTATCTTTGGTGATGGGCCGAGCACTTTCGGGCTGGCTTAAGGGGCCTACCCATATGTTCATCACACCGTTTACCGGTGCCCGGTAACTAAAATACTTACCATCCGGACTGATACGTACCTGGATCTTATCCGGATTTCCAAAATATAATTCCCGGTCTACCAAATCGGGAATTGCAGCTTTAGCTGTTTCTTTTTCTTTCGGGGAACAGCTCATCAACAACCCGATTAATACAAATACAAAAATTTTGGGTATTCTCATGAGATATGGTTTACTGGTTAGACTAACCATAGTGAAAAATGTTACAAGCGTGGGGCTGTAATTTAGTGCGAATGAGTTTTTAGTCTTTTATTCTTAATTTTAGTTGAACGATATAAAACTCCGAATGAGAAAATACGTCCCTTACCTGATCTTTCTGATATTGGTAATCGTCGTGTCGCTATGGATCCAGCAGGCCGACGAAAACAAATCTGCAACAACAAATCCGGAACCCGAAAAACAAACCATCACGATAAACGACAGCACACCCAGGGTCATCGGAATAGGCGGCATCTTTTTCCGTTCCAAAGACCCCAAAGCCGTTAATGAATGGTACGGGAAACATCTCGGACTCGCCACAGATGATTACGGCTCTCCTTTTGAATTCAGGAATGCGAATAATCCTGAGGAGATCAACTACCTCCGATGGGGGCCTTTCGACGAGAATACCGACTATTTTGATCCCTCTGAAAAAGAATTTATGATCAATTACCGGGTACAACATATAGAGGCCCTGGTAGAAAATCTGCAGGCAGAAGGGGTTACCATCCTCGATAGTATCGCGTCTTACGACTATGGTAAATTCGTCCATATTCTCGATCCCGAAGGTAACAAGATCGAACTATGGGAACCGATCGATAGTTTTTTTACAAAGATGGGTGGGCCTACGACAAAATAGCAGTTGGTTTGCAGGCTTGGG
>JAHEJJ010000022.1:35194-37043 GCA_024638915.1 Robiginitalea sp. | reverse complement strand
GGAGTCCGGAGTCCGGAGTCGGGAGCCATAAGAATTATTCACTTTTAACTTTTAACTTTTCACTCCGCTGTAACATTTCCTCTGCTTTTTCTTCTAATGGGTAACCATCAAAAAACAAACCCATATGCAACCCACCAAAAGAAGCGGACGGATCATTGGAGTACTGTTCTTCATCATCATTCTGTTAGGGGCCACTTCACTTAATCTGCGAGGATTAAACTCTAGCTTACTGGCCAACGAAAATCTGCTGGGACTCGTTTTTGAACAAACCTTCGATATGAAACTGGCCATTATACTTAACATGGTGGCTGGACTCTTGTGGCTTGGGATTGCCATTTACCTATTTCCGTATGTAAAATATATTTCCAGATCACTGGCGGTTTGGTATGTAGCGCTTTGGATCATTCAATTCTGTGCCGCCATGATGGGCGATATCGGTCATTTATCACTGATCAACCTCAGTCAGCAGGTACAGGGCATGCCTGCCTCAGATTTAATCCATTATAATACTATAGCCAAGGTACTGGTCAACGATTATTTCTGGGGCCACTTTTTTAGCCTGATGGGGTACAGTTCTGCCACATTTATCTTATTCATAGCGATTTTTAAGGGAAGATGGCTCCCCCGATTTATTCCCATATGGGGTATGGGCGCCATGTCTCTGGTTTTCTTTGCCAGTGCAGTACAACTGTTCGATGTAGATGTCAGCTTTCTTTTTTATCAGCAAAACGGCATCCACTTTATCCTTATGACATTGTGGTTACTGATCTTCGGTTTTAGAACGAAGCCTGTAGAAAACTCACCGGATATTTCATGATTTTGTTAAGTTACGGTTAGGTCAATAACGCGGCAAGAAATACGATTACCACAATTTTAGTATATTTCTCCTCTGATAAACATCCTTTTGTTAGGATTGTGAACGATGAGAACTCGACTCTTCTTAATAATACTGACTTTCCTCTTATGCTTTTCCTGCAGATCGGACAAAGCCGGATCGAAACTTTCGCGCTTTGACTCCTATGATATACGTGATCTGGCCGATATAAGGAAAGAGGGCAAATTAAAAGCACTTATTGCCTACAGTGGTACCAGCTATTTCCTCTACCGGGGGCAACCCATGGGTTACGAGTACGAAATGCTCCAAAAACTAGCCGAACACTTTGAGCTCGACCTTGAGCTCACCATCGCCAGAGACCTCAATCAAATGCTCGAAGAATTACGAACGGGAAGTATCGACATTGTTGCTCACGGACTGGCCATCACTAAAGAACGACAAAAGATCGCTTCCTTCACAGACTATCTATATCTCACACAGCAGGTACTGGTTCAACGAAAACCAGATAATTGGGAAAAATTGAGATATAAGGAAAAACAGAGAAGCCTTATAAATGACCCGGTAGAACTCATCGGGGATACGGTTTCGGTTCGCAAAAATTCTTCATATTACCTCCGCTTATTACACCTATCCGATGAACTCGGTGAGGATATCATTATCGATACCATAAGAGGTAATCTGTCTACCGATGAGATCATCAAAATGGTAGCCGACGGCAAGATCAAATATACGATCGCCGACAGTAATATTGCCCACATCAATGCCTCTTCTTATCCGGAGCTCGACGTTGAAGTCCCTGTGAGCAGTTCCCAGCGGATCGCCTGGGCGGTAAGGTCCAATTCCCCTGAACTTCTCGATGCGACTAACGACTGGATCAGGAAAAATCGAAAAAAGAAGGCATTCAATGTAATTTTCAACAAGTACTTTAAAAATAAACGCAGGTTTAACCGAAGGGTCAGGAGTGAGTTTTATAGCCTGAACAACAAGCAGATCAGCAAATACGACGATATCATA
>JAHEJJ010000022.1:0-35094 GCA_024638915.1 Robiginitalea sp. | reverse complement strand
GAAGGCATTCAATGTAATTTTCAACAAGTACTTTAAAAATAAACGCAGGTTTAACCGAAGGGTCAGGAGTGAGTTTTATAGCCTGAACAACAAGCAGATCAGCAAATACGACGATATCATAAAATTAAATGCTACAAAGATCGGCTGGGACTGGCGCCTTCTGGCATCATTGATCTACCAGGAATCCCAATTTAACATAGAAGCCAAATCCTGGGCTGGCGCCCGGGGACTGATGCAAATGATGCCAGGCACGGCTAAAGAATTAGGGGTCAACAACATACTGGATCCAAGGGATAATATCGCCGGGGGCAGTGCCTACTTGAAGAATTTATACGACCGTTTTAACGAAGTCACGGACACCATCCAGCGTACAAAATTTGCCATGGCCGCTTATAATTGTGGCTATTCGCACGTTAAGGACGCCCAAAAATTGGCTGAATATAAACAGTTGGATCCGTATACATGGGACGCTAATGTAGCAGAGATGGTTCGAGCTTTGAGATTTCCACAGAACTACAATTTGGATTTTATAAAATTTGGCTACGTTAATGGAAGTGAACCATATACCTACGTAAACCAGGTCTTTGAACGGTATGATCACTACACCAAATTTATAGAATAACAAAATGGTTATCCCTTTTTCCTGGAACACAAAAAGACTCGATCTTCGTCCAACTTCTGAGGAAGATGCAGACCTAATTCTAAAATTGTTCAACACCCCTAAATGGCTAAAATTCGTAGGCGACCGGAAGGTACATAACAAGGCTGAGGCCAGAGAATATATAAAGGTGCGAATGCTGACCCAATTAGAACGGCTGGGCTATTCGAATTATACCATAATTCGAAAAGAAGATGGCGCCAAACTCGGATGTTGCGGACTTTACGACCGGCAGGGGCTGGAAGGTGTTGATATAGGTTTCGCCCTGCTTCCGGAATATGAAAAACAAGGCTATGCTTTTGAAGCTTCCGCGGAGATCATGCGAGCCGCTAAAGAAGATTTCGGCATATCGAAAATAAAAGGAATTACGGCAAAGGATCATTATGCCTCCCAACGGCTGCTCGAAAAATTAGGTATGCGCTGCACAGGAACTGTTGTACTACCCGATGAAGAAGAGGAACTCCTGGTCTACCAAAAGGAGCTCTGATCTGCCTGCGCTTTAATGTTTTGCCTGCGCTGTCGCCTATCTATGGGTTAGCTTTTAATTGACCACTGGTGTTAGCTCAAAGACCCTGAATTCAACTGCCCCATGATCTCCCTGAAGCATAATAGGCCCTGGTTCCGTTTCCCTGTTATCAATCGCTCCGCCAGTCATTCCCGGAATGATCTGATCCATGATGATCGGGGTTCCATTGGCGATAACCGTAACCCTCCGTCCTATTAAAATGATGTCGTAAGTCTGCCATTCCCCGGCCGATTTGGCCGCCATTTCATTAGGTGTCAGGAAACCATATATACCCCCGAAAAGAATATCTGAGGGTTCCATACCTTCACTATCGGTAATTTGAACCTCATATCTGCCGCGGAGATAAATTCCACTGTTACTGCCTTTTGGATATCTGAATTCGGCATGTATTTTAAAGTTTTTGAACTTTGCTTCGCTGACAAGATTGGATACCTGGCCCGGGCAGGTGAGTATACCATTTTTTACCGACCAGTTTTTAGGACCGTCTGCGCGCCATCCACTAAGGTCTTTCCCATTGAAGAGTACCCTTGTTTTACCCCATTTTGGGATTTTAACATGATCCAGATCTTTGGCTCGTATGGCTGTCCAGGAATATTTTTTTCCATCGGTAAAGGTCATGGTTCCTAACAGCTTGTCGGCTTGTAGCTCTCCTGCAAACTCCATGTCTCTATTGCCGAGTTCCCATTGAGGAGGAATCATGAAACTGAACTTTTTGCCCTGGTATTTTACCTCTCCCACCGGCCTTGCGCTGCCTTTGGCATATACAAAACGCCCCACCAATGTATTATTCCCGGAATGCCTGATCTCTAACCAGGAAGGTAACTGTTTACCCTGGTAATCAATAGTGAGGTTCCAACGACCGGCAAGCGGATTGGTTTCCTGGGCCCATCCGTTTAAAAAAAATAAAGTGAGTAGTACTGCAGTAAAGTGAAATCCCCGTTTCATATGGCTCTGAATAGCTAATGTTAAATTGGATTAAATATAAGTATAATCCCATTGTTTTTGTAGTTTTAGATTATTCTGAGCGGCCTCGTGAAGCATATCGTGCCCCAGTTGCTAATCAAACAAAAACATGAGACCCATCATCGTCTTATTATTTATCCTTTGCCTTGGGAGCCTTGTTGCACAAAACAATCAACTTAAACTGGCCTCAGATATCTGGCCCCCTTTCGCTGATGAGGAAGGTAAAAAAGCTTTTGCACTCGAGTTGGTACAAGAGGCACTGATCAGAGGAAAAACAAGTACTACCACCGCAATCATCAGCTTCAAAGATGTTCTCGATGGGATCATTTCCGGTCGCTATGATGGAAGTGCCACACTTTGGAAAACCAGAGATCGGGAATCTTATCTTTTATACTCGGAGCCCTACCTGGAAAATCGATTGGTATTGGTGAGCAGGGCGGGCAACGATGTCAGTGCAGATTCTCTGGAAGACTTAAAAAACAAAAGGGTCTCTGTGGTCAGCGATTATGCATACGGTACATCCATTTATACTATCCAGGGCGTTAGCATCCTACCTGGTAATAGTGATCAGCAAAACCTGGAATTGCTGTTGGAGGGAAAAACAGATTATATGCTGGTTGATGAATTACTGATCAAATACCTGCTGGAATATCAACACCAGGAAGTGAAGAAATATTTGGCCGTGGGTACAAAGGCTATCATAGTCCAACCCTTATATTTTGCGATCCTTAAAAGCACCCCTGATGCGAAGGCCATTATTTCAAGTTTTAATGAAAATATACGCCAAATGATAATAGATGGAACCTATAATGAGATCCTGCAACTGAATTGGATACAGTACGATGTGGATGGCGATGGGGTATTGGAACTGGTAATGGGAGACGGCCAGGCTGGCAAAGAGGCTCCGGTGAACTACTATGCTCTGATGTCGAGCTCGGGCCTTAGCAAAGATACAGACCGCTACTACATCAATGGTACGGTTTATAGCGGCTGGAATACCGTGCCGGAAAAGTTCAAGACAGATTTTATCAAAGCGGCTAATTCAGCTCCATCGGAGTCAGGCGGACTCAAACTAAAGTTTTAATTCTTTTGTAAATTCCAAAAATGTTTCTCCCGATTGGTCCGGCGTTTAGAATTTTCGGCTGACTTCAGGCTTTGACGATAGCTTCTTACCATTGGCTAATTCATTAGGACTGTTTACCCGGTGGACGGTTGGATTTGCGCACTGAAGTTTTTTCCATTGGAAAGGAACAGGTAATTTTGATGTGTATTAAACTCAAAACTATGATCAAGTATTTCCTTTTTTTCTGTTTGATGTTGATCTCTTTATCCGGATTCGCGCAAACCAAAACATTTTTAGACCAGCCTTACCTTGAAACCAATGCCTCGGCCGATACTTTGGTGGTCCCGGACCGGATCTATCTCTCTATCCTGATCAGAGAATCTGACAGTAAAGATCGTCAGTCGGTTGAAAAACTTGAAAATGAGATGAATAACGCCCTCCAGGCACTTGGAATAGATACAGAGAAACAACTGATGCTAGCAGATCTGGATTCGAATTTCAAAAATTACTTTCTCAGGAAAACAGGGGTCTTAAAAAGCAAGTCTTTCTCACTACTGGTTTACGATGCGGTAACGGCAGGTAAAGCGATTCAGGCCCTTGAAAATAAAAAGATCGCCAATGTGAACTTTCAAAAGGCAGAAGTCTCCAACCTGGAAGAACTGAAATTGAAACTACGCGGTAGAGCGGTAAAACGCGCCGTAGCACAGGCGGAAGTCATGTTACAACCCCTCGGTCAAACACTGAGCAAGGCGCTCTTTATTTCAGATCACAATACGGGGATTATCTATGGATGGCAGAACCGAATGTCGGCCATTGAAATGGCCAGGGTTCAGTCCGATCAGTATCAACCCATTGACGTGGATTTCCAGAAAGTTAAGGTCAGTAGCTCGGTAAATGTGAAATTTGCCATAGAATAATTCCATTTCCCCATAATCCTATCAAATAGCCTGTATACATTAAGCCTATTGGGAATAAATTACTGATAATCAGCTTAAAATTTAAAAATATTCCAAAGCTTCAAGCGTTATAAAAGCAGGAGTTAAAAATTTATTTGTAAATTTAACGTTAAGTAAATGTAAAATTTAAGTAAAAATATTTTAATTAATTCCTCAATAATCTCAATCATGTCTAAGGATCAAATCAAATTGGACGATCAAAATTCGAACCGGTTTTCCACTAAAAACACCTGGCAATACATTGTCAATTATGCGAAAAACTGCCGGTTTTTGTACTTGAAGATGTACACTATGTAGTAAAGGTTTATTTGGAGTCAAATCGGTAAATAAACCACACTCTTGGTTTCGAAGAACTCCTCTTCGAAATAGTCCTTTAACGCTATAATCCTGGTTTCTTTAAGCTCGCTTAATTCGTCGGTCAGATCACCGCCTTTTAAATAAAAAATGCCATTTTTAAAGGTATGTAAAGATTTTTTTTTGATCTTTCCCTGAACCCACCTGACAAAGGTGGGCATCGCCGCCACGGCACGACTCACCACGAAATCGAACCGACCATTGAGATCCTCAACCCTGCTGTTTACCACAGCAACATTCTGCAGTCCAAGGCCGGAAACCACTTCCTCCACCACCCTGATCTTTTTGGCGATCGAGTCGACCAGTGTAAATCTCACCCTCGGGAAAAGAATAGCCAATGGTATACCGGGAAAACCTCCTCCGGTACCAACGTCGAGCACCTCTGTTCCTTCTCGAAATTCTACTACTTTTGCGATGCCGAGAGAATGAAGAACATGACGGAGGTATAATTCGTCGATATCCTTACGTGAAACCACATTAATCTTACGGTTCCAATCCTTGTAGAGTTCCCCCAATAAACTGATCTGACCTCTTTGTAGCTCAGTTAGATCTGGAAAATACTTAAATACTATTTCCGGGCTCATAGGCATAAAACTTCAACATTCAAAAGTAGCTATTTCCTGAATTATCCAGACAAAATCATGCTCATATCATAGGTGGGCCATAGGTTTGCAAATAACGATCTGAACTTCCCAATAAAATCCTATAAAAGAGCTAATACACATGAAAAAAAGAGATATTACGTTATATTTGCAGACATAGTACCCAAATATGGAAGCAAGTATTGTTAAATTCTCCCGAAAAGATCCCACCCAGTTTTTTAAAACACTAAACAAAAGGGTGAATGATTATTTTAAAGAAAATCGAATAAAAAAAACAGGCAACTGGCGGTTGTATTTAAAGTCGGCCATAATGTTTGCTTTGTTATTGTCGCCTTATTTCCTGATCCTGACCCTGGATCTGCCCAACTGGGCTAATCTTCTACTCACGATGGTTATGGGTGTGGGGATGGCAGGTGTTGGTATGAACGTAATGCATGATGGAAATCACGGTTCGTTTTCCTCGAAAAAATGGGTCAATCGCATTATGGGAAGCAGTATTTATATTCTTGCCGGCAACGTGTACAACTGGCAGGTTCAGCACAATGTATTACACCATACCTATACCAATATTCATGAACACGACGAGGATATGGATAGTAGGGGAATACTGAGATTTTCAGAGCATGTTAAATGGAAAAGATTTCATAGGTTCCAGCATTATTATTCTATTTTTCTATATGGTCTGCTCACCTTTAACTGGGCGATCACTTCTGATTTTAAGCAGATGACCCGTTATACCAGAAGACGACTTTCTTATGGACGGCTCCCTAATCCTTTTGTGAATTGGAGTGTTCTGTTGATTACCAAAATTATCTATGTCATTGTCTGGATCGTTGTACCTATGCTTATTTTGGATATTGCCTGGTGGAAGATCCTTATAGGATTTTTTGTTATGCATTACGTGGCCGGGGTAATTCTCAGTGTGGTGTTTCAATTGGCCCACGTGGTCGATCAGGCCGAAACTCCACTTCCGGAGAAGGATGGTACAATGAAGAACACATGGGCGATCCATCAGCTGAAAACCACCGTTAATTTTGGTACTAAAAATAGGATCGTAAACTGGTTTACCGGAGGTTTAAATCACCAGGTAGAACACCATATCTTTCCGCATATCAGTCATATTCATTACACAAAAATCTCTAAAATTGTGAAACAAACGGCAACTGAGTTTAATTTGCCCTATAATGAATATAAAACTACCAGAAAAGCTATAATTTCACACTTCAGACATCTGAGAGATTTGGGCAAAAAACCCGTATTACAATACCCCTAAATACGATTAACAAATGAAGGAGCACTTATCCGATAGAATAAACAACATGTCTACTTCGGCTACTCTGGCTATGGCAGCCAAAGCCAGAGAATTGAGAAACAGCGGAGAAGATATTATTGGCCTCAGCCTGGGAGAGCCCGATTTTAATATTCCTGACTTCATTAAGGAGGCCGCAAAGCAGGCAATAGACGAGAATTACAGTAGTTATCCTCCGGTAGATGGCTATGCCGATCTCAAAGCAGCGATCACAGAAAAATTTAAAAGGGACAATGCTCTAGACTATGCGTCCGACCAGATTGTGGTATCTACAGGTGCGAAGCAGTCTATCGCCAACGTGGCTATGGTGATGCTCAATAAAGGCGATGAAGTTATCCTTCCCGCTCCCTACTGGGTAAGTTACAGAGATATCGTTAAACTGGCAGAAGCCACCCCGGTTATTGTCAGGACCAGTATTGAACACGATTTTAAAATAACGCCTGAGCAGTTGCGAAAGGCCATTACGCCCAAAACCAAAATGCTTTGGTTCAGCTCACCCTGTAATCCGAGTGGATCTGTATATAGTCTCGACGAGCTTAAAGGTTTGGCGGAGGTACTAAAAAAACACCCGGATATATTCGTGGTTTCCGATGAGATTTATGAGCATATCAACTTTCAGGGTAAACATGTAAGCATTGCAGGAATTGATGGAATGTATGAACGGACCATTACCGTAAACGGCGTCTCCAAAGCATTTGCTATGACAGGATGGCGGATCGGTTATATAGGTGCTGCCTCCTGGATCGCCAAGGCCTGTACCAAATTCCAGGGGCAGATCACCAGTGGTGCCAATGCTATTGGCCAAAGGGCTACCATCGCAGCACTCCAGGCCCCGGTGAGCAAGATCTCGTACATGATAGAAAAATTCCATAGCCGGCGCGATCTGATCTTAACACTGCTCGGTGAAATCGACGGTTTTAAACTCAATATCCCGGAAGGTGCCTTCTATGTCTTTCCCGATATTTCCAGTTTCTTTGGCAAGACCTTAAACGGCATAAAGATCAAAGATGCTTCCGATTTCGCCATGTATCTGCTGGAGTATGCCAATGTGGCCACCGTTACAGGGGCGGCATTTGGTAATCCGGATTGTATAAGGATTTCCTACGCGGCTTCAGAAGAGCAGATCATCGAGGCTATAAAAAGGATCAAGACGGCGGTAACCGGAGTAAAGGAGCTGGCCTAACATCAGATTTTTTTCCAGAAGGCCGGGGTGAATAATATGAGCACTGTAAAGAGTTCGAGTCTGCCGGCAAGCATTAGAAATCCACACCACCATTTGCCCAGGTCCGGGAGCTGACTGAAATTGCTCAAAGGATTAAGACTTCCCAAAGCAGGACCTACGTTACCAAGGGAAGAAGCTGCCCCGCCCACGGCCGATGTAAAATCCAGACCAAGGAATCCCAGAACCGAGGCACCGACTATAAACAGCAGCATATACAGTACGAAAAATGCTATAATATTGTATACGATGTGCTCTGAGACCGTTTTGTTGTTAAAACGAACCGGGATGATGGCATTTGGGTGCAAGGTCCTTTTAAATTCGAGCAAGCCGTTCTTGATGATCAGTATATGACGCATCACTTTTATTCCACCGGCCGTAGATCCTGCCGAACCTCCCAAAAACATCAGCCCGAAGAAAAAGACGGTTAAAAATGGTGTCCAGGAAGTGAAATCCGCAGTGACAAAACCCGTTGTTGTACTGACGGCTATCACCTGAAACAGACCGTGCCTGAACGAACTCTCCAAGTCGCCCAATACCATGGGATGGTAATCGGATATAGGCACCGCTGCTCTGAAATAAATCACTATGCTGGCGATAATGGCAAAGACAAAGATCAGTATACTGTAAAACTTAAATTCCTCATCGCGGAGTACCTTTTGGATTTTTCCTTTAAAGGCGAAATAACTAAGAACAAAATTGGCCCCTGCCAGAAACATAAAAACGATAATGATATACTGAATAAGGGGCTGATTATTCCAGTGGGCAATACTGGCGTTCTTGGTTGAAAATCCACCGGTCGACAGCGTGGCCATGGAATGATTCATCGCATCGAAAAAAGTCATGCCTGCCAGTTTAAGCAATATGGTTTCGGCCACCGTATATCCCACATAGATATACCATAATCTTTTGGCCGTATCGGTGATCCTGGGATGGAGTTTATCTGCACTCGGTCCGGGCGACTCCGCAGCAAATAATTGCATACCACCAATGCCGAGGAGCGGTAGAATGGCTACGGCCAGTACGATAATCCCCATCCCTCCTATCCAATGCGTCAGGCTTCTCCAAAACAGTATGCCTTCGGGTAGCCCCTCGATCTCTTTTAATATAGACGCACCGGTAGTGGTATATCCGGAAATGGTTTCAAAAAACGCATCGGTAATCGAGGGAATAGCCCCGGTAAAAAGATAGGGCAAGACCCCTGAGGCCGACATGATCAGCCAGCCACCAGTAACGATGATATAACCTTCACGCGCCTTAACCTCCTTCTCATGATCTCGGGTATAGAACATGATCAAAACTCCGAGCATCAGCGTGACGATAGCAGCCATTGAAATATCAAGCGTAGCTCCATCCTGATAAATACCGCTCACAATTGAGGCTAAAACCATAAATCCCCCATTGAACAGGAGCAGCATTCCTAATACGTAAAAAATGATCCTGGAGTTCAGTTCCATGTTTAAAGGAAGAGCTTTTCGATTTTAGAAATAGACTCTGGCATAGAACATACCACTACCCGGTCTCCCTCATGAACTTCAAAGTCGCCAAGTGCGATAAGTCCGACGCCATCCCTGATCACGCCTCCTATAATGGCTGATCTCGGAAAATCCACATCCCGGATAATTTGATCGCATACGCGTGAGGTAGATTTTACAACAAATTCCAATATCTCTACATTCAGGTTATTGAGTCGGGTAAGTTCCACCACCTCTCCTTTTCTAATGAAACGGAAAATATTATTGGCCGCCAGTAGCTTTTTGTTGATCAGTGTGTCGATACCAATCGAGTGGGATAGCTGAAAATAATCCATATTCTCTACCAGTGCAATGGTTCTTTTTATACCTTTTGATCGTGCTACCAGGCAAGACATGATATTGGTTTCCGAGTTACCGGTCACCGCAATAAAAGCATCCATCGAATGAAGGCTTTCCTCCTCAAGCAATTCTACATTGCGCCCATCGCCATTGATGACCAGCGCATTGGGAATCTGGTCAGCAATTTCAAAAGCTTTGTCTTTATTTTTTTCTATGAGTTTTACATTGAAACGGTTAATGCATAGATCCCTGGCGGTTTTAAAACCCACCTTGCTCCCACCCAGGATCATGACATTCTTGATAGCTTCCTTTTTCTTACCGGTGAGTTTGTAGAGTTCTTCAACACCTTTTTTGTCGGTGATAAAATAGACCTGGTCTCCGGCTTTGAAAACAGTATCACCCCTGGGTATCAATGTATATTGTGTTCCACGCCGTTGCATGGCAATTGGCATGAAATGGAGACCTGGAAAGATGCGGGCGACTTCTTTCAACATTTTTCCCACGAAAGGCGCTGTTTTTGGCAGTGATATGCCTACCAAGATCAGGGCACCACCTTCAAATTCATGGGTTTCATTAAAAGCTGATTGGTTGAGCAATAATTGAATCTCTGTGGCGGCGAGTTCTTCGGGGGAGATCAGTTCGTCTATTCCCAATTTAGAAAACTGGATCGTTTCCCGATGATCCATGAATTCCGTATTGGATATCCGGGCAATGGTTTGTTTACAACCTAATTGTTTGGCTAACAGACAAAGTGTAATATTGGTGGTTTCAGATGAGGTAACCCCAATGGCCAGGTCGCTACCATCTACTTGTGCATCCCTCAATACCGAAATAGAGGTTGCATCTCCTTTGAGGACGCGAATATCCAAATGGTTGTCCGCGTAGTTGAGTCTGGATTTATCGGTGTCAATCAAGGTGATATCCTGGGACTCGTACGAAAGTAATTTTGCCAAATGGAATCCTACTTCGCCAGCTCCTGCTATAATAATCTTCATCGATCGATTTCCTGGTTAAGATCAGGGCGATACGATCGTGTTAGGCGCGCCTTATTACGATCGTTCTTAAAGCCCTTGAATCCGGGTATTGTTCCGCCTGCAAAATTACATAAATTATCGGTTAAAAGCCTGCAAGGTATACAAGACTTAATTCACTTTGGAACCGGAAAACCCTGCCTATGCCCTCATTGTATTATCTTTGCCCGCAAATCATAAAAAATGGCCGAAAAGGTAAAACCGTACAAAGACTCAAAGCTAGGTAAAAAGGAGCAGGTAAAGCAGATGTTCGATGCCATTTCGGAAGATTACGACGGATTGAACCGGGTTATATCTTTTGGTTTCGACCTGAAGTGGAGAAAAAAAGTGGTCAACACGATTGTGAAAAAAGGTGCAAAAAATGTCCTGGATATAGCCACAGGCACCGGAGATCTTGCCATACAAATGGCAGACAAAGGTATTGCTCAGGTAATCGGTCTGGATCTTTCCCCCGGGATGCTGGAGGTTGGGCGTGAAAAGATCAGTAGCAAAGGCCTGGACCAAAAGGTAGAGATGATTTGTGGGGATAGCGAGAATTTACCCTTTGACGATGAGGTTTTCGATGCCATTACCGTAGCTTTCGGTGTAAGAAATTTTGAGCATTTAGAAAAGGGGCTTTCCGAGATATACAGGACACTTAAAAAAGATGGGGTTTTGGTGATCTTGGAGACATCCGTACCTACAAAGTTTCCTTTTAAACAGGGGTATAAGGTCTATACAAAATACATACTCCCGCTCATTGGAAAACTCTTTTCCAAAGACAAATCTGCCTATACATACTTGTCGGAATCTGCTGCAGCCTTTCCTTATGGAACAGAATTCAACAATATTTTAGGAAAAATCGGGTTTATAGCTATGGAGAACCGGCCCCAGACATTTGGCGTGGCCACTATTTACACAGCTATCAAATAGACGAATGAGAAGATTCCTAATTATCATTACAGGCCTTCTTTTGCTGTGGACACCATCTGTGTTTGCTCAATTCAATGAGAAGCCCATCCTCAACCTCGAAAACGAGGATAAGGCTTTCCTCAATTGGGGTTATTTTCTGGGGTTTAATCAATTTGATTTCAAATTTTCCTATAAGAACGACCTTCCCGATATCTTGGTGGATCGATCCATTGGATTTAATGTAGGTCTTATTGGCGAAATGCGGTTGAACAATTTTCTCGACCTGCGGTTCGAACCCGGGCTGTTCTATTCCAAACGGATTCTGGGCTTTCCAGGTTTTTCGGATGACAGCGACGCGATCCGTGAAGTGAATTCGACCTATATCAATTTCCCGCTTTTGCTAAAAGTGAGCACGTTACGCCTGGGTAACTGGAAACCCTTCATCATCGGTGGTGTGTCGGCCTCCATGAATTTAAGTGCTCAGGAAGCTAGCATCGATGACAATAGCAGCGGTACTTTTAGAATGAAAAAATCTGTGTACAACTACGAAATCGGTTTTGGTATCGATTTTTATACCAGCTATTTTAAATTTTCCCCTTCCATCCGTGGTATCTTTGCCATCACAGACGAACTCGTACCCGACAGCGATCCTAATAGTCCCTGGACCGGAAATATCGACGGGCTTTTTACCAGAGGAGTTTTTGTGAATTTCACCTTCGAATAGCATCCCGCCTTAGCTCGCTGAGTAGTATGGCTGTTGCCGTAGCGACATTCAGGCTTTCAATATTAGAATCCTCAAACCTCGGAATACCGATCTTTTGATCTATCATATCCTCGATTTCCGGGCAAATTCCATGAGACTCATTACCCATAATCAATATCCCAGGACCGCTTAAATCTGCATCATAGACCGAATCACCATCCATTAGAGTGCCAACGACGGGTAAACCGCTTTGTTCTATAGTTTCCAGAAGCGGTGCGTAGACCAGGTTGACCCTTGCTACAGATCCCATTGTGGCCTGTAAGGTTTTGGGATTATAGCAATCTACCGTCTGAGGAGAACAGAGCAAATGGCGTATCCCAAACCAATCGCACAAGCGAATAATAGTTCCCAAATTACCGGGGTCTTTAACATCGTCTAGCGCCAGAACCCAATCTGAAAAATCCAACGGCTTGGCTTTGGGGATCTGGAATACGGCAAGAACTTTATTAGGTGATTTTAACCCGCTCATTCTTTTTAAAACAGTATTGGAAACCTTCTGATATTCCACCCCTGATGTCTCCAGGATATTGTTTTCCGTAGCATAGGCCCAAACAGGTAATAATCCCGAATTTACCAGTTCCTTTACCAGCTTGATTCCCTCCGCAACAAAGAGTCCGTGTTGGTTTCGGTACTTTTTTTGCTGTAGATTTTTTATAAGCTTTATTTGGTTTTTAACAACCATTCAAATAGTGTAATTTTGACTTGTATGAGAACCCGTGGGTATTTTGCTATTAAAATTGTAAAAATAGGTTTATTATCCATAGGGGTCTTCTTCACGTCGTGTAATACGCTTAAAAGAGTGGGAGAAAATGAACTTTTGCTCACTAAAAACAACATTTTTGCCGACCAGGAAAAGGTTAAGGACCAGGGAATTGAAAGCCTGATCGTTCAGGAACCCAACAGTACTGTCCTGGGATTTCCCATGCGTTTGAATATTTATAACCTCGCTAAGGTGAATCCGGATTCATCGTATAGAGAATGGTTGCACCGCAAAGAAAAAAGAGAGAAGAGGCTTAGCAACCTATTGTCGACAAAACAAGTAAACCGGCTAGGCGAATCCTTCCTGGTAAAAGGCTATAGTGAATGGTTTAAAAAAATCGGAGAAGCCCCGGTAATCATAGATACTTCACGAGTGCGAAGATCGACCAACCGCCTTAGTGCCTATTATGACAGCAAAGGCTATTTTAATAACCGGGCGTATTATGAGATCGTGACCGGAAAAAAAGCAAAGCAGGCTGACGTTGATTATTACATCGAGCTGGGAAAACCTTATATAGTAGATTCTATCAGTAGCGATATTTCATCGGTTGTTATTGACTCTATTTACAAACGGCACCAAAAAACTTCTTTTATAAATGCTCAAAAGCAATTTAATTTAACCGATTTCAACAATGAGCGCTCGAGACTCACCAACCTCTTCCGAAATTCAGGGGTATATAATTTCCAGGAGAGCTCGATCACCTATAATATATTAAGGGACACTACCCCATCAAATGATGACCAGCACATTCAGGTCGAACTAAATATTGAGGACCTGCGCCGAAGGGGTGATACTTCGATCACCACTTCACCCTATAATATCTACAAATTCAAAAAAATCAATATCTATCCCGACCATGCATTTGATATAAATGAAGACAGTCTGAAAACCATCGAATATAACAACTACACTATTTACTATACCGATAAACTGCGGTACAAGCCCAAGGCACTTACCGACGCTATATTTATAGAAAAAGACAGTATTTACAGGGAACTAGACCGCGTTCGTACTCTTAGGCAGATCACCAACTTAAATACTTTTAAGTATCCCAACATTGTATTTGTGGAAGATAGTACCGGATCGAAACTGACCTCGAATATTTATCTTGCGGCAAGACCCAAATTCTCACTCGGGCTGGATTTTGATGTTACTCATTCTAATATACAAAGGTTGGGAATAGGTATAGGGACCTCTTTGGTGTCGCGAAATATCTTCCGTGGGGCAGAGACTCTAAGCCTTAACGCAAGAGGTACCTTTGGTCTCTTGAGCGATGATAGCTCTACCGAGCAGTTTTTTACGGAAATTGGTGGAGATATCAATATATCTTTTCCGAGATTCGTCTTTCCTTTTGTCAATACGCGGAAGATCGTCCCTAGCTATACCTTGCCAAGGACAAGGATTACTATAGGTACCACCTTTCAGAAAAATATCGGGCTCGACAAGCAGACATTCAATAACATTCTGGCCTATAACTGGACGCCTTCCATATTTAAAAACCATCAGGTCGAATTACTTAATGTACAATATGTCAGAAATGTAAACCGAGACCGCTATTTTAATGTCTACCAGTCTTCTTACAATAATCTGAACGACATTGCCCAGGATTATACAGACGAACCCAGTCTGGAAGACTTCTTTGAACCCACGGGAGATCCACTGGTGCCCTTTGCCCTGATCATTCCGGATGGTACAACAGGATTTACCAGTGCCATACTCACGGGCTCGGTGAGTTCTACCGAAGATGACTTCGGCGATGTACGTAGCATTGAAGAACGCCGTATCAGGCTTACTGAAAACAACCTGATCTTTGCCAGTAATTATACTTTTAATCGAAACAATAAGGCCAATATCAACGATAATAGTTTCTATAACCTCAGGTTGAAGGTTGAAAGTGCGGGAAATTTATTGGCCGGAATATCCAATATTATCCCATTTGAAAAAAATGATGTGGGCGATCGCCTGGTATTCGGGGTCCCGTTCTCACAATACATAAAAACCGAGGTGGAATATATTAAGCATTGGGATCTGAGACGTTCCAAAGTGCTAGCTTTCAGAAGCTTTGCAGGCATTGCCATTCCATATGGCAACTCGAATAACATCCCTTTTGTACGTAGTTACTTTGGTGGTGGATCTAACGATAACAGAGCCTGGTTTCCCTACTCATTAGGTCCGGGCCGTACCGATAATGTTAACGACTTCAACGAGGCCAACTTTAAGCTGTCCTTCAACCTGGAATACCGCTTCCCCCTGGCAGGAAGTCTCAAAGGAGCCTTTTTCGCAGATGCCGGTAATATCTGGAATGTACTGGATAATGTGGAGGACCCGGACGCCACCTTCAACGGATTAAGTTCCCTGGCCGATATCGCTTTAGGAACAGGGTTTGGGCTTAGATATGATTTTAATTATTTCATCTTCAGAGTAGACACTGGTTTTAAGACCTATAACCCCGCGGAAGAACCTTCAAGGAGATGGTTTCGTGATTATAATTTCGCCAATGCGGTCTTTCAAATTGGGATCAATTATCCTTTTTAGACCTAATTATTTTATTACATTTGCCTCATCTCATTCGAACAAATACACAACTTGTTATGTCCCACAATATAAAACCAGGCGTTGCTACCGGAGATGAAGTTCAGGCGATCTTCAAATATGCGAAAGAAAATGCTTTCGCCTTACCCGCTGTCAATGTCATTGGGTCGAGTACGGTCAACGCGGTACTGGAAACCGCTGCAGAACTCAACGCTCCTGTAATCATTCAATTTTCAAATGGGGGAGCACAATTCAATGCTGGTAAAGGGCTGTCTAACGAAAATCAAAAGGCAGCGGTGGCAGGCGGCGTAGCCGGGGCCAAACATATCCATGAACTGGCGGAGGCATATGGTGCTACAGTAATCCTGCATACGGATCATTGCGCTAAAAAACTCCTGCCCTGGATCGATGGATTGCTCGATGCCAGCGAAGAATATTATGCCGCCACGGGCAAACCGCTTTACAGCTCTCATATGATCGACCTTTCTGAGGAGCCGATCGAAGAAAATATCGCTATTTGCAAAGATTATCTCGCACGCATGAGCAAAATGGGGATGACACTCGAAATCGAGCTTGGGATTACAGGAGGTGAAGAAGACGGAGTTGATAACACAGATGTAGACGATTCCAAACTATATACACAGCCCGAAGAGGTGGCCTACGCCTATGAAGAACTCTCCAAAATAAGCCCGAGATTTACCATTGCTGCGGCCTTTGGAAATGTTCATGGAGTGTATAAACCGGGTAATGTAAAACTAACCCCGAAGATCCTGAGAAACTCACAGGATTATATTTCTGAGAAATATGGTCTGGGGCATAATCATATCGATTTTGTTTTTCATGGTGGCTCCGGTTCTTCACTTGAAGAAATCAGGGAGGCCATAGGTTACGGAGTGATCAAAATGAATATCGATACGGACCTGCAGTACGCCTTTATGACCGGTATCAGGGACTATATCCAGGGGAATCGGGATTACCTTCAAAGTCAAATCGGCAATCCTGAAGGCGAAGACCAGCCCAATAAGAAAAAGTACGACCCGCGCGTATGGTTGCGCGAAGGTGAAAAAACCTTTGTCCAGCGTCTCAAACAAGCGTTTGAGGATCTAAACAATGTCGACACATTGTAGTTATTTCTTCAACTAAAACCTAAGATAATGACGGCCTGGTTTAAAAGAAAGGAAAAAGGCATTCAGACTGCCACGGAAGAAAAGAAAGACACCCCTAAGGGCTTGTGGTACAAGTCTCCGACAGGGAAAATCGTAGAATCAGAAGAGCTTGCCAAGAACTTTTATGTTAGTCCGGAAGACGACTACCATGTTCGGATAGGAAGTAAAGAGTATTTTGAGATCCTTTTCGACGACGATAAATTCAAAGAACTCGACCCTAAACTCACCTCAAAAGATCCGCTGAAATTCACGGATAACAAAAAGTATTCAGACCGGCTTGCTGCCGCCAAAAAAAAGACCGGACTAAACGATGCGGTAAGGTCTGCGGTAGGAAAATCAAAAGGTGAAAATCTGGTGATCGCCTGTATGGATTTTAGTTTTATCGGAGGTTCTATGGGCAGTGTTGTCGGGGAGAAGATCGCCAGGGCTATCGATTATTCCATCAAGAATAAAATTCCTTTTCTGATGATATCCAAATCCGGTGGTGCGCGAATGATGGAAGCCGCCTTATCTTTGATGCAATTGGCTAAAACTTCTGCTAAGCTGGCCCAGTTGGCAGAAGCGAAAATTCCTTATATCTCATTGTGTACAGACCCAACGACCGGAGGAACCACGGCATCTTATGCTATGCTTGGTGATATCAATATCGGAGAACCCGGTGCTTTGATAGGATTTGCAGGACCAAGGGTGGTAAAAGAAGCCACCGGAAAAGACTTGCCGCCAGGATTCCAGACCTCAGAGTTTGTAATGGATCACGGTTTTTTGGATTTTATCGTTCACAGAAGGGATTTAAAGGACAAGATAAACCTGTACATCGATCTTATCCAGAACAGACCGATTCGAAAATAAAAAAAGACCCGCAAACGCGGGTCTTTCATTTCATAGCTGTTTTAATTAAAAAACCTCCTGAGAAAGATCTCCTCACTTTCTCCGTTGGGGTAGGTAAGAATTCCTACCGCGTCGCAACTTCCATCGCCAAAATCGAGGCTTGCGGTCAGATCATTCCTGGAAATTTCCAGGATTCCGCTAACGATGAACCTACAGGCTAATTCCCTGCGTAATGGTTCAATAACCTCTTTTACAAAAACATTTCCGGCAGGACCCATATAGGTTCCTTTTCCCGAGATCAGGAACACATTATCTCCCCAAAATCCTGTTCCGTAACCTTCAATCCATTCTCTTGTGCGGTTGCCTGTGAAGCTGGCAGTACCACCGCCCGGCCATTCAGCACTGAATTCTGCGGCGGCATCAGATTGTGGATTACCATTTTCATTGGACCTCATCCTCAGTATAGAAGCCCCACCTTCCACGGAAACCCCGTTAAAGGTGAAATTCTCGAGCGACATACTCAGTGTTTTCTGAGCCAGTTCCATATCCTTTTCATAGCTCAGGTAAATAATACCGCTCAATACATTCCCATTGGGAAGTTCACAACCTTCTCCAAAATCGATTGTTTTCTCCTTCGTGGTGCTGGTGATCACCGTTGTGATGGTCACACAATCAGGAAGAAAATCTGAATGATACGACCCTTTCGAGCTACTCGCAATCTCATCGGTAGCATAGACATCTTCACCGATGTTAAGAACTTCTTCCGAGATAAGTTCGGCTTCATCACTGGCCTGAAGATCCGCTGTTTCAAAAGTTTCGTCCTGAACCAGCTGTTCTTGAACCGGATCGGTGGATGAATCCTTATCACAGGATACAATAAACAATAACGCAAGAAGTGAGAGTCCTGCAAATTTCATCTTTTTGGTACATTTCATAATAACAATTTTTTAACATTACTGCCTTATGACTTGGAAAGGACCAAAAGGTTTAATACCGATTAAAAAAAATCAACATTTTGGATAATAAAAATATTCCTATCTTTGCAGCCTGATTGAAAATCAATCGGATACATAAAAATCATTAACAATAATATTGGCATGTATTTAACAAGCGAAATCAAAGCCGACATTTTTAAAAAGTACGGCGGATCAGAAAAAAACACCGGCTCGACTGAGGCACAAATTGCGTTGTTCACCCATCGTATCAATCACCTCACTGGCCATTTGAAGAATAATCAAAAAGATTACAATACAGAACGTTCATTGGTTCGTTTGGTGGGTAAGCGAAGAAGCCTCCTCGATTATCTGAAGAAGAAAGATATCGAGAAATACCGTGCTCTCATCAAGGAACTCAACATCAGAAAGTAATAGTAATGGGGAAGCCAGGCTTCCCCATTTTTCATATTTCCCGCTCCTCTAATGTACGGAGCCAAAGCAAAAAGCTTACACTCGGTTTTTCATTGGTCGACAACCTTCAACAACACAACAAAGGCCCTATGACGAAAGGGCAGACCATTGTTTAACAAGTCCCGCAATAAAGCGTGGATCTTAATTAATTTCTATGATTCCAAAAACATTTAAAGAGGTCATTGACCTCGGTGACGGTAGGGAAATCTCTATCGAAACGGGTAAATTGGCTAAACAGGCCCATGGATCCGTTGTAGTTCAATCCGGCAAATGTATGCTCTTGTGTACAGTCGTATCGAACTACAAAGCCAGTGATGTGGATTTTTTGCCACTCACTGTAGATTATCGCGAAAAATTTGCCGCTTCCGGTCGTTATCCAGGCGGTTTCTTTAAAAGAGAAGCCAGGCCAAGCGATGGAGAAATACTAACGATGCGATTGGTGGATCGTGTTTTAAGGCCACTCTTCCCAAAAGACTATCATGCCGAGACTCAGGTGATGATTCAACTGATGTCTCACGACGAAGATGTTATGCCCGATGCCATGGCAGGACTTGCAGCTTCGGCGGCTATTCAGCTTTCTGATTTTCCCTTTGAATGCGCGATCTCTGAAGTGCGTGTAGGTCGGGTAAACGGTGAATTTGTCATCAATCCTACACGGGCTCAACTGGCAGAATCGGATATCGATATGGTAATCGGTGCTTCAGCCGATTCCGTTATGATGGTAGAAGGTGAAATGGGTGAAATCTCTGAAGAAGAGATGGTAGAAGCGATCAAATTTGCTCATGAAGCCGTTAAAATTCAGTGTGCTGCACAAGAAAGGTTGGCAGATGCTGCGGGCAGAAAAGAAGTACGGGAATACGATACAGAAGCCGAAGATGAAGACCTTGCCTCTAAAATACACGAATTGGTTTATGACAAAGTCTATTCTGTAGCTGAAGCAGGCTCTGCAAAACAAGAACGAAGTGCGGCCTTTTCAGAGATCAAAGATGAAGTGAAGGCCGGATATTCGGAAGAAGAACTGGAAGAAAAAGGGGATTTGATTTCTAAATATTATTACAAAGCCGAAAAAGCGGCCGTTAGAGATCTGACTCTGAACAAGGGACTCCGTCTTGATGGTAGAAAAACCAATGAAATACGCCCTATCTGGTGCGAGGTAGATTATCTGCCTTCAACCCACGGCTCTTCCATTTTCACACGAGGAGAAACTCAGGCGTTAGCGACCGTTACCCTCGGAACTTCAAGAGAAGCAAATCAGATCGATATGCCATCTTTTGAGGGGGAAGAGACATTCTATCTGCACTATAATTTTCCACCGTTCTCCACTGGCGAAGCGAGGCCCATCCGAGGGACTTCACGCCGGGAAATAGGTCACGGGAATTTAGCCCAGAGAGCACTTAAGGGAATGATCCCCGAGGATTGTCCTTATACTGTAAGGGTGGTCTCTGAAGTATTGGAAAGTAATGGTTCTTCTTCTATGGCCACCGTTTGTTCCGGTACGATGGCACTGATGGATGCCGGAGTTCAGTTAAAAAAACCTGTTTCCGGGATTGCCATGGGTCTAATCAGCGATGCGGATTCAGATAAATATGCGATCCTCTCCGATATACTCGGTGATGAAGATCACCTGGGGGATATGGATTTTAAAGTAACAGGTACTGCGGATGGCATTACAGCCTGCCAGATGGACATCAAAGTAAAAGGCCTGTCTTACGAGATTCTGGTAAAAGCCTTGAATCAGGCAAAGGAAGGCCGACTTCATATTCTCGGTAAATTGATAGAAGCTATCGATGCGCCAAGAGGTGACGTTAAGCCGCATGCTCCTAAAATGGTTACCACAACAATTCCTGGAGAATATATTGGAGCGCTGATCGGACCTGGAGGTAAAGTGATCCAGGAACTTCAGAAAGAAACCAAAACCACAATTGTGATCAATGAAGATCCTGTGACCGAAGAAGGAATCGTTGAGATCCTGGGTACCGATCAGGATGGAATCGATAAAGTTTTGGCCAAAATAGACAGCATTACTTTCAAACCAGAAGTAGGCAGCATATACGAGGTAAAGGTCATCAAGATCCTCGATTTTGGTGCCGTCGTAGAATATATTGAAGCGCCTGGGAACGAAATTTTGCTACATGTTTCTGAAATGGCATGGGAACGGACCGATAAGGTGACCGATGTGCTAAACCTCGGTGATAAAATCGACGTGAAGTATTTTGGTGTCGATCCAAGGACCCGAAAGGAAAAAGTATCGCTTAAGGCCCTGCAACCAAAACCGGAAGGTTATAAGGAACGACCACCAAGAGGTGATCGCAATGGCGGTTTTAAACGTCGTCAGAAACAAAGGCGAGACTAAGTCATATATATAACACATGTCTAAAACCCCTATTTTTAGGGGTTTTTTCGTGTTTATTAACATTATTATCGAAATTTCCTGCTCTATATGTAACATTTGTTAATTTTTTACGTATAAGTAAGTGCAGTCCAGATTCATGAACTTAGTATAGAAAGCAAATTAGATGAGACAGTTAAAAATTACAAAACAGGTAACCAATAGGGAAACCGCTTCCCTGGATAAGTACCTACAGGAAATCGGTAAGGTTGACCTTATCACCGCCGATGAGGAAGTAGAATTGGCCCAGCGTATTAAAGCCGGCGATCAGTCTGCGCTTGAAAAACTCACGAAGGCTAACCTGAGGTTTGTGGTATCTGTTGCCAAGCAATATCAAAATCAGGGTCTCACCTTACCCGATCTGATCAATGAGGGAAACCTGGGGCTCATCAAAGCCGCACAACGCTTCGATGAAACCAGAGGATTTAAATTCATTTCCTATGCGGTATGGTGGATACGACAATCGATACTTCAGGCACTTGCCGAACAATCGCGTATAGTACGGCTGCCTTTGAATAAAATCGGTTCGATCAATAAGATCAACAAAACCTTCGCTTTCCTGGAGCAGGCACACGAACGTATACCTTCTGCAGAGGAGATCGCCAAGGAACTCGATATGACCATTGAAGATGTAAAGCAATCACTCAAGAACTCAGGGCGTCATGTATCTATGGATGCACCGCTCATCGACGGTGAAGATTCTAACCTCTACGATGTGCTGCGTAGCGGTGAGTCTCCAAATCCCGACAAGGAGTTGTTGCACGAATCGTTGAGAACCGAAATCGAGCGAGCTCTGGAAACACTTACGCCTCGTGAGGCCGATGTAATTCGACTGTATTTTGGGCTCGCAGGTCAGCATTCGATGACCCTTGAAGAAATCGGTGAAACTTTCGATCTTACGCGCGAACGCGTACGTCAAATCAAAGAAAAGGCGATCCGGAGGTTGAAACATACCTCTAGAAGTAAGATTCTAAAAACATATCTGGGTTAAGACCCGGAACTACAAGGACGTTAAATATACCTTAAATTGGAAATCTGGTATATAAATTGTACCTTGTTTTACCTTAGTAACAGTTAATCATGACTGTTCGTTTTTTGATTGATGAATAAACTCCGGCTGATTACCGGAGTTTTTTCATGGAAGTAATCCTCCCTCTTTTTAGCCAAAATTTTTATCCCCCTACAACTCATAGTAGAAGTTCTCCCTGAGGAGTTCAAGGCTTTTAGGCACCGCAGTATCAGGAGATTCATTCCCCTCAAATTCGAGAGATATATAACCTCTGTAGTTGAGGTCGCGCATCATCTGCCCTATCTTGGGATAATCTATATCAAGAGTATACCACTTGCCTCCCCCATAATAGGTTTTGGCCTGAATCAGACAGGCCTGTGGCGCTAACATCGAAAGCTGCTGGTCTCTGTCTTCAAGGAAGTTTCCGGTATCGAGAGTGACCTGCAGCCAGGGACTGTTTATTCTATCCACAATTCGTTTTACTCCGGCAGCTGTCCTGCCCAGTCCCCAATGGTTTTCCAAGCCTAATACTACACCACATTTTTCTGCCACTGGTAAACATTTTTCGATGGCATCGATCACCCAGGCAAATCCATCTTCATCGGAATACCCCTCAAGCGCCGGTTCTACTCCTTTATTGGCCATTAGGGCATCAAAGTCTTTAGAAGTACCCCAGCGTCCGGTATTGATCCTCATGGTGGGAATTCCAAGCGTATAGGCCAACTCTATCTGATGGATGGTAAGCGCGATATTCTCATTCCTGTAATCTATCGAAGGATTCACAAATCCCTGGTGGGTAGAAAACCCCATGATATCGAGACCGGCATGATACGCCCTCCGTTTGAGGGCCTGCAGATATGAATTCTCTTCCGAAGCCATTTGCACCAGCAGAAATTCTATGCCGTCGAAACCCATTGCTGCTGCTTTTTCGATACAATTCTCGATAGAGGATTCCTCCTTTGGACCGTTGAACTGCCAAAAGGAATAGGTAGAAACTCCTATAGGATTTTGTTTTATGTTGACCTTAGATTCAGCCTGGCCTTTACCTGATTTGGTTGCTGGAGTGCATCCTGCAATGGAAGTTCCTAGGCCCAGAGCGGTAAGTCCGCTCACAAAATGACGCCTGTCCATAATATGTATTTTGCTGGTTATCATTCAAATATAAGAAATTAGACCCCGTGCGAGTGACGGTTTGAGAAATCTGAGGGCTCTTTGAGATCAATAGGCAATATGTGTTTCCTGCAATTCCTTTCAATTGATTAATTTTGACATAACATAATAGTTCTGGATCTATGAAGGAATTTAAAATTGCCCCATCACTACTGGCTGCCGATTTTGGCAACCTTCAACGAGATGTTGAAATGGTGAATCAGAGCGAAGCTGATTGGCACCATATCGACATCATGGATGGTGTTTTCGTGCCGAATATATCTTTTGGAATGCCGGTTCTAAAAGTAATCTCAAACCATGCTACCAAACCGCTCGACGTCCACCTGATGATCGTTGAACCCGATCGATATATCGATAAATTTGCCGAATTGGGCGCACAGATCCTCACCGTTCATTTTGAGGCATGCACACATCTTCATCGTACAATTCAAGCCATTAAAGCTAAAGGAATGAAAGCTGGAGTGGCGCTTAACCCGCACACGCCGGTACGGGTACTTACCGATATTATCCGTGAGATCGACCTGGTTTGCGTGATGAGCGTTAATCCTGGTTACGGCGGACAGTCGTTTATCGAAAATACGTATGACAAAGTGCGTAAATTGAAAAAACTTATTCTGAAAAAGAATTCAGACGCTCTTATAGAGATCGATGGTGGGGTAAATGCCAATAACGCCGGTAAGCTCATTGAAACAGGGGCCGATGTTCTTGTTGCCGGCAGTTTTGTTTTCAATTCAGCAGATCCGCGACAGACCATCGCCGAGCTGTCAGCCGTGAGCCTTACCTAATGGTTGTGGAGTAAATACTTAAGAAGGTCGGTGGTGGTGACCATCCCTACCAGTACATCATTATCTACCACCGGAAGAGAATGATACTCGCTTTCGACGAATTTCTCAGCCACTTCCTTTATGGTATTTACAGAACTCACTGTCTCGAGTTTGCTGCGCATCAGGCTTTTTACCGTGAACATCTCGTAAATAGACGAAGAAACATCTTCCTCCTCCCGAAAGGCGCCATCGGCAAAACTGATCCTCAGGATATCGTTAATGCTCAACATGCCTTTAATCTTTTGACCCTCAACTACTGGTATATGCCTGATCTTATATTTTTTCAACAGGTGTTCTGCCTTATCAAGACCATCTTTAACCCCGACAGTGATAAGATCTTTTGTCATGATGGTTGAAACCGGAACTTCTATCTGAACGTTCATAACGTGAAGTTTTTTAATTATCGCGAACTAAAGTTCCGTTTCTTGTAACGGAAAAAGAATGATAAAAATCATATTCCAACTAGCTTGAATACCCTAATAGTGTAAAAGTATTATCGCTCATTCTAGCGTCTTGATATTTTTCCCGATACCAATTTCTGTTGTACTTTTACACCTTGTTAGAAATTATGGAAACACTAGATGTTTTAATTATAGGAGGAGGGCCGATCGGTATAGCCTGTGGCCTTGAGGCAAAGAAAAATGGGCTGGATTACCTTATTATTGAAAAAGGCACTATAGTCAATTCCCTTTTCAACTATCCTGTGAATATGCAGTTCTTCTCATCTTCCGAACGATTGGAAATCGACGATATCCCCTTTATAAGTAAAGAGGCAAAACCCAAGAGGAATGAATCGCTCGAATACTACAGAAGGATTGTTACTTCCAATAAGCTCAAAATCAAACTATTCGAGAAAATTGAAGACGTTGAACGAACAGCTGATAAATTCTATATCCGCTCCGATAAAAACAAATACACCGCTTCGAATATTATTGTCGCTACCGGCTTTTATGATCTTCCGAATCTTTTGAATATTCCAGGGGAAGATCTTCCCAAAGTATCCCATTATTACAAGGATCCACATTACTACGCGAGTCAGAAACTCGCCGTTATCGGCGCCAGTAATTCCGCCGTAGACGCAGCACTTGAATGTTGGCGAAAAGGAGCCGAAGTTACCATGATCATCAGGGAACCAGAGATCGGTAATAGGGTAAAATATTGGGTGCGCCCCGACATTTTGAATCGGATTGAGGAAGGCAGTATAAAAGCCTATTTCAACTCAAATGTTTCAGAGATCAGCGAAGAAGAAATACAGGTGGAAACACCTGAAGGAATGATCACACTGGAGAACGATTTTGTTTTGGCACTTACAGGCTATATGCCCAATTTTGAATTCCTTGAAAAACTGGGGATAGATCTTAGCCAGGATGAAAAAAGGCTACCGACATATCATGAAGATACCATGGAAACCAATATTAAAGGCCTTTATCTTGCGGGGGTGATTTGTGGTGGTATGGAAACCCATAAATGGTTTATTGAAAATTCGAGGGTACATGCAAAGATCATCGTTAAGTCGATCCTTTCGAAAAATAAAAAACAACTGAATCTGGAGCATGGCGCAACTGAGCAATAAAATCGCGATCGCCATACACGGAGGGGCAGGCACTCTTAAAAAAGGCATGATGACCCCTGTTAAGGAAGCAGAATATAAAAAAGCACTCCAGGAGTCACTCGATGCCGGCTATAAGGCATTGCTTTCGGGTAAATCTGCCGTTGATGCGACTGAATTGGCGGTTCGCATACTGGAAGACTCTACCCTCTTCAATGCTGGAAAAGGCAGCGTTTTTACCGCTGGGGGCACCCATGAAATGGATGCAGCCATTATGGAAGGAGATCATCTAAAGGCAGGGGCTGTGGCCCTTATTAACGGCATTAAAAATCCGATTTCTCTTGCCAGGGATATTATGGAGCGAAGCGACCACGTATTGCTGGCAGCTGAAGGAGCCATGGAATTTGCTAAAAAGCTGGGATATGAGCTGAAAGATCCTGAATACTTTTATGATGAGTTTCGATACCAGCAGTGGCAGGAGATCAGAGATACAGATCAGTTCCAACTGGATCATTCCCTCAAAAAAGACACCAAATTTGGAACGGTGGGAGCGGTTGCCTGTGACCAGCAGGGAAATTTAGCCGCAGCGACTTCAACCGGCGGTATGACCAACAAACGTTATGGGCGTATAGGCGACAGCCCGCTGATCGGTTGCGGAAACTACGCCAATAACGCTACCTGTGCTGTGTCTTGCACCGGAAGCGGGGAGTACTTCATAAGAGCGGTAGTAGCTTACGATGTATCTTGCCTGATGGAGTATAAAGGGCTGGCATTAGAAAAAGCTGCCTTCGAAGTGGTACATAATCGTATGCCACGAATTGGTGGAGACGGTGGGCTCATTGCGGTAGACAGACATGGAATGCTAACCATGCCTTTCAATACCGAAGGCATGTATCGTGCAGCCAGAGATTCTGACGGTCTTTTTCAGTTATCGATCTATAAGGACTAAGAGGTCAGGAAGGGTGCGTCGAGAGGTAGTACTTTTACTTTTCCTTTCTTGATATTGAATCGGTCCCCATTGGCAAGTACATGGGTCTTCAAATTGATAAGTGACATGGGCGTACCTTCTTCCAGAATTGCCCTGTTATTGTGTTTCAGCTTCCTGGGATCAAAAAGAATGACCATTCCGGAGCCGATCACCTCAAAGATCTTTCCTTTTTTGATCACCAGACCGGTATCTTCGGCCAAACCGATACCGATTAGTTTTGGATATTCGGCCACCGCTTCCGCCAGCCGTCCAAAGCGACCCCGTCTGATAAAATGAGAATCGATGGTGAGATTCGGTATAAAACCCAGACCTTTATCCATGTTGACGGCCCCCTTAATAAACGACTCCCGACTGCTGCCACCCGCAATCATTTCTTTAGACATGCACATCGCTCCTGCACTGGTGCCGGCAATAACCAATCGGTCTTTTCTATAACGCTCTTTTAAAACCTGATGCAGAGGAGTGCCGCCTATATATTTAGTGATCTTGGACTGGTTACCGCCTGAAAACATGACACATTGTACGCTTTTCATCAGCCGTATATTATCAGGATCCTCAGACTGTTCTCTTTTGCGGAGATCCATCACATGCAAGTCTGCACATCCTATTTTTTCAAATGCCTGAATATAGTTTTCAGACACTTCTGCCGGTATACTGGAAGCTGTGGGGATAATGACTATTTTGGCGCTCTCGCCTCCGGCCTCTCGAACCACTCGCGATAAAATACTCTCCTGTATGAATTCAAGATGATATTGTTCCGCCATATCAATTCCTTTGTCTTCGTTTCCGCCAATAGGAATAAGGGTCCCTTTTGCAGCCATTATCACTTGTTTATAAGGCGCAAAAATACAGCTATTGTTATAAAATTTATCATATATTTATGAAATTCAACCGGTTTGTATCTGAAATATGACCCATAACGCGATATCCGGTAAAATGGGATATCAAGCATTCCTTTTAAAAGAAGTCATAGAAACTTCAGACTGTAAAATCAAACTAATTCTATCAAGATGAAAATACGCGAAATAAATGCCATGAGGGGACCCAATTATTGGTCTGTACGCCGACATAAACTGATCGTAATGGTACTTGATCTCGAAGAAATGGAAGAGCTTCCTTCGAATAAGATCCCAGGTTTTGGTGACAGGATTCGCATAATGTTTCCCGGCATGATCACCCACCGCTGTTCAAAGGGTTGTGAAGGAGGGTTTTTTATGAGGGTCGATGAAGGCACCTGGATGGGACACATAATCGAACACATTGCACTGGAGATCCAGACGTTGGCGGATATGGATACAGGTTTCGGGCGTACGCGGGGTTATGGTGAAAAAGGGGTTTATAACGTGGTCTTCTCATATATCGAGGAAAGCGTAGGAAGATATGCTGCCAGGGCGGCGGTGAGAATATGTGAGGCCCTTATCGAGGGTGAGGAATACGATATGACCGAAGACATTCAGAAAATGCGTGAATTGCGTGAAGCGGAACGTTTGGGGCCCAGTACCGGTTCTATTGTGGAGGAAGCAGAAAGCAGGGGTATTCCCTGGATTCGTCTTAACAAATACTCGCTTTGTCAATTGGGATACGGTGCTAATCAAAAAAGAATACAGGCTACAGTGACCAGTGATACCAGTAGTATAGGAGTAGAATTGGCCTGTGATAAAGAAGATACGAAGTACTTGCTGGAGCAGGCCGAGGTGGAAGTGCCCAGAGGGGATATCATCAGTCGGGAAAGCAGCTTAAAGGATGCCTGTAATTACGTAGGCTTCCCCCTGGTAATAAAACCCATAGGCGGAAACCACGGTCGGGGAATTACCGTTGATATCAATAATCATGAGGACACAATAGAAGCTTTTAAAATTGCTAAAGAAGTATCCAGCAGAGTCATTGTAGAGAAGTATATCACCGGAGAGGACTATAGACTGTTAGTGATTAATCATGTGTTTGTCGCGGCGGCTAAACGCACCCCTGCACATGTTACAGGAGATGGTAAGCATACTATCGAAGAACTCGTAGAGGAAGTGAATAAAGATCCCCGGCGTGGCTATGGCCATGAAAAAGTACTGACGGCCATCACTTTGAACGATCTCACCAAAAACATTATAAAAGATGCCGGTTATAGTCTTGATTCGATCTTAGATGAAGGTGAGAAGTTGATTTTAAAGGATACAGCGAATCTCAGCACAGGGGGAACCGCGGAAGATGTGACCGATATAGTACACCCTGCCAACGTATCAATGGCAGAAAGAATCTCCAAGATCATCGATCTCGATATATGCGGTATCGATATCATGACCACCGATATCACCAGGCCTTTATCCGATACAGGTGGTGCCGTCCTTGAAGTCAATGCCGGGCCTGGTTTCCGAATGCATTTGGCACCCACTACGGGTTTACCGCGAAACGTAGCCGCCCCAGTTGTGGACAAACTTTTTCCTCAAAAAGGAGATACGGGAAGAATTCCCATAGTAGCCATTACGGGTACCAATGGCAAAACGACCACCAGCCGACTGATGGCTCATATAGCAAAAATGAAGGGTTATCGCGTTGGATATACTACAAGCGACGGCGTCTATATTCAAAACCGTATGTTGATGCAAGGCGACTGTACGGGTCCCTCCAGTGCTGAATTTGTACTAAAAGATCCTACGGTGAATTTCGCGGTTCTGGAATGTGCAAGGGGCGGATTGCTAAGGGCCGGACTGGGCTTTAAAAATTGTGATATTGCCATTGTCACCAATGTGGCAGCTGATCACCTGGGGTTAAAAGGCATTCATACCATTGATCAATTAGCAAAAGTGAAAGGCGTGGTCCCGGAGACCGTACTTCCCGACGGGTATGCCATTTTAAACGCCGATGATGACCTGGTCTATGATATGAGGCGAAGTCTCAACTGCAATGTGGCGTTATTCTCAATGGACGAGAATAATCCACGAATACAAGCCTTGCAACGTATTGGCGGTATTACCGCAGTCTATGAAAATGGATTTGTTACGCTATGTAAAGGCGCCTGGAAGATGAGGGTCATGAAGGCAGAAAGTATTCCATTGACTTATGGCGGCAGAGCAAAATTCATGATCCAGAATGTGTTACCAGCCGTCATCGCTGCACATATCAGCGGTATAAGCATCGAAGATACCAAAGCAGCCCTGGAAACCTTCATCCCTTCGGCTTCGAGTACTCCGGGCCGACTCAATTTATTTGAATTCAACGATTTTAGTATTTTACTCGATTACGCCCATAACCCCGCTGGCATGCGGGCTCTACAAAAATTTACGGATACGATCGAAGCGACGGTTAAGGTGGGTATCATAGCCGGTATCGGCGATCGGAGGGAGGAAGATAATAAAGAAATGGGTAGTATTGCTGCCGATATGTTCGACGAAATCATCATCCGACAAGACAAGAACCTGAGGGGTAAATCTGAGTCAGAATTGATCAACATGCTCAACCAGGGCATCAAGAATAGAGATCCTGAGAAAAAGACAATGATCATTCCTTCCGAAAAAGAGGCCATTACTTACGCCATAAGTCATGCCGAAAAAGGTTCGCTGATCGTGCTTTGCAGCGATGTGGTTCCCGACGCGTTGCAACTGGTGCAGGAATTTAAAGAAAAAGATCTGAAAGGTGAGTTGACTCTATCATGAACACAGCGGGAGTTGAGCCGATACATATTGCCGTACAATATCTTGCCGCTGCAGGGATCTCGTTTCTCGATAAAAAGGAAGACGACAGTCATACCAACCTGGGTTTTTCGGTTGAGCGACAGCATATAGTCACAAGACCTCTAAATGATGCCGGTGATCAACTGGCCCTCCGCCTGCCGGATTTTGCTTTGCTGTGGATAAACGATTCGTCCATAACACAATATGCCCTCAATCATCGGCAACATCATGAAATTCTCAGTTGGATCCGTTCGGTATTAAAACCGTCCGGTTTGGCTGATCGCTACAGATATGAGTTTCACTATTCATTGCCTTATGACGTGGCCGATAATTATATGTTGGAGACCACGGCTGAATCCCTTCAAAAGGAAAGCAAATTAAGGAGCCTTGCGCAGGGCGTTATAAGACAGGTTATACAGGAGTATTCCATGGATTCAGAGATCCGGATCTGGCCCCATCATTTTGATACCGGGGCTTATGCCCAACTTCCCGGCAATAAGAATATATCGATAGGTATGGGACTGGCCATTCCCGACTCTGTAGTGGATGACCACTATTTTTACCTCAGTGGCTATCGGGGAAATAAGCCGGTTGATACCATTTCCTTTGAGTCCCTTACCATGGGAAAATGGGCCCGTAAAGATTTTCAGGGCGCAGTACTTGCGGCGGGAGATATTTCCGAAGAAAAGGCCCTTCTGTTTTTCCAGCAGGGGATTACAGCCTATGCCCATAACTGAATTATTACCTTTTATGCTCCGGACTGTCGAATCCGGCCTGACAGCCAGCGGCCCATTCATCGGGCTGGTTACCATAAGCGGGTATGCCTCCCTTGTCTTTTAACATCCTTGCCAGGTGCAGGCAATTCCAAACCAGGAAAGTAGTATTCCTGTTGGTAAAATCATTCTCAGGCCCTCCGGATCCTTCATCACGGTACGATGGGCCAGGACCGGCCTCCCCCATCCATCCGGCATCGGCCTGCGGAGGCACGGTGTAACCGATATGCGATAGCGAAAAGAGTATATTCATCGCACAGTGTTTTACACCATCCTCATTCCCTGTGATAAGGGTGGCCCCTACCTTGCCATAATCCCTGTACTGGCCTTTTTCATTAAACTGATGGGTATAGCCGTACATTCTCTCCAGGGTGCGGTTACATACCGATGACTTCTCGCCCAACCATACCGATGTGCAAACGATAAGGATATCGCAGGCATCGATCTCTTTTTGGATCATTGGCCAGTCGTCCTTGTCCCATTCCGGGGTTTCAGACATATCGAGCCCTAGTCCTGCCGGGATTTCATAGTCGACAGGCCTGATTATCTTTGTGCTTACGCCATTAGCCTTAAAAATCTTTTGAGCCACCTGGATCAGCCCTTCCGTATGAGATAATACCGGGGTTCTGTTCAGGGTACAATTCAGAAACAATACCTTTAGATCATCGTATGTTGAAGGAGGACTGGCACAAAGTTTATCGGTCATTTTCTTAAGTTGGTCGGACATTGAAATTGTTTTTAGAGGTTAATACTAAATAGGTCGATCACGGCACGGTATCATTACATCTAGACGGTTATGAATAATACGGACTACTCACTCTTCAGAGCGAATCCGTGAAAATATTCTGAACGACCCCATTCCCGGCTCCTACAATGGTTGTATTCCACACTCGGAGATAGGAAACTCCTGGGGTCTATGGGTAATTTACAGCACTCAAAACTCTTCTAGCTCTCCCGCGGAGTGGATTCGTTGACCAAGACTCAAAATGATTACCGATTTAAAATCAGTAGTTGAGCTCTGGTTGTTCGGCCTCAAAAACTGGCCACTACCATCTGATAACGACCTGCTAATTATTGATTACCGATTATCGATCTAAAAGCTATGGTGTAAAACTCGGGGACGACCTCTGTAGCTTCATGGCTTTTTCCAGGTCGATCTCTGCTACCGAATTTATGACCATATCCGGTTTAAAAGGATAATCATCCAGAACATTTTTCTTAGAAACCCCTGATAGGGTCAGAATAGTTGTATAACCCAACTGAACTCCTCCAAGGATATCAGTATCCATCGTATCACCTAAAATAATAGTCTCCTGTGCTTCCAGGCCCAATGTCTTCCTGGCCGCACGCATCATGACGGGGCTGGGTTTTCCCACAGTGAAGGCTTTTTTACCCGTGGCTTCTTCGATCATTGAAACTACCGCTTTGATCCCCAGGTTGTTCCATCCTTTCTTTTTTGGGGAAGGGTCAAGGTTCGTGGCAATCAATCTGGATCCGGAAAGAATAAAATCTACGGCATTATTCACCATTTCCAGGGTAAAATTCCTGCCTTCTCCGACAACTACGTAATCCGGGTTATCATTAACCAGGGTATAGCCCCATTGATGGAGACTGGTTAGTAATCCACCTTCTCCCAATACATAGGCCGTTCCTTTCGGATTCATAAAAGAGAGGAACCAGGCTGTGGCCATTGCACTTGTATAGACATTTTCTTCCTTGATGTTTATTCCCATTTTACCAACCTTCTTTACCGTATCCAAAGGAGTTCTTTGGCTATTGTTGGTCATAAATAGAAAAGGAATCTCTTTTTCCTGTAAGGTGGCAATAAAATTATCAGCCCCATCAATCATAGTGTCACCACTATAGATGACCCCATCCATGTCTATTAAAAAACCCTTTTTCATTTTCTGATCTGAATTTAGCATGAAACTAAGACTAATCGTCCAACTGTCAAAACATCATTTTATTAAATCAATACAATATATAATTGATTTAACAAGAATTTGATATTTATACAGTGTCGAATTCTAGATCGAAAATCTATTTAAAGATAAAATCATTGCTACAAATACCCAACATCTAATTGAATACCCGAAATATGCACATATCAAACTGCTAACTGCAAACCGGATTACTCGCTTTGCTGCTGATCCACACAGCAATCACTTTTGCTAACCTCCTCACCTAAAGGCGCGTGCCACGACAAAAAGAATTACTCCATTTGTGCGCATTTCCTCAGCTGATCTACACTTACCTGATTAAATTCGATAGCTTCCACAGGATCCCATGCTTTTATCTCATTAGGGATATGGTGGATTAGATGGTCCCATGCCTTCTGGTTAAGTTCCCGGATGAAAATCTTGAATTCTTCTGCCTCCGGATGAGGTGATAAGTAGTATTCATAGAAATCAACCATTCGATTGAGCATAGGTATATAAGGTTCCAGCGCTTTTGTAGTGGAGGCCTCATCGCTATCCATCCAAGCAATAGGGACCTGAGCGATTGAACCTGGTCTTTTTAGCTCTGTTCGTAACAGCAGTTCGACATCAAATGAGAAGCCGGTTTCGATCACTCCTTCCAGAAAGTCAGTTAAGAACGTACCGTCGAACGCCTTAAAACCACACTGTTCATCAGAAATGTAATTGATTGGATGTAGTAGACGACGACGCAGGTAAATAAATAGTTTTCCGCGATAATTTCTAAAATCTGATCTTAGGGTGTATGAGGTCTTTTCACGCCTAGATCCTATAGCCAAAGACATATTATGTACAACAATAGCTTCAGCAAGAAGTCCCGACATACCCAGGTGAGAAGACAGATCTGCATCGGTATAAAGGACAACATTGTTTTCGCGTTTTAAAGAGGAGGCATAGCGCAAGCCAAAGAGGATGGCTCCTCCTTTCTGGCTGTCATAGACTGAGTTCAGTTTTCCCGCGAGTGAATATTCGGCCTCTATTGCCTCCTTTAAAAACAAGACCTTTATTTGGTCACAGTAATCCGATTTGTCGGCGATTTCCCTGGCTTTTCTTCCGCTACCATCAGGGCATCCGTCATCTATTACTATCAGATCCCATGAAATATTTGGACTACCGGAAACCAACCAATTTATTTGCCTTACCTTCTCATTCAAACAGTCTTCCCCCAAAGGGTGTTCCTCGGCGAGACTTAATCTTTCGGTTTCCTTATAAACTGCAAATAAAAATGTGAGGTGGACATTTTTTGTTATATGTCTTAAGGCCAATTTGGATTTGGCCAGTTTGACCGTGAGTACTGCACTATAATTGGCCAGGGAGGAATCGGCTAGCAGCAAGTCGAGTCGTTTTACTTCTTCTTGGTCCAAGGCCTGGGAATAGTTCTCAATTTTTCTAAAATATCCGCTGTCTGTTAATGTGACTTGGGTAGGACAGTTGCTGATGAATCTTTCAACTTCGCTCATGATTTCAATTTACCGAATACCTTCGTAATACCAGCCATTACACAGCAGATTCTCATAATTTTTCTTATTTGGTCTGATCTGTGTACCTCGATTGCATAGTATTTATCAGTAATACACTGGACATAAATGATCTAATCCCAATCATTATTATTGGTTTTCATTCTATTCGTAAAATTCCTTAATGAAAATTACAAACCTCAAACCAAATTACTCTCTCAACTCGTGATCCCCACTGCGCTCCCCTTTGCAAATACAAAACCTGCATGGCAAAAGCCATGCGCTTTTATAGTTCTGCGCAAAACCTCGAACAAGCTCAGCTTGTTGCTCGAACTATAAAAGCCTGCAAGTTTCCTTGCAGGCTTTTGTGCCTGTAGTGACCCCGGAGGGATTCAAACCCCCAACCCTCAGAGCCGAAATCTGATGCGCTATTCAGTTGCGCCACGGGGCCTTTTG
>JAHEJJ010000056.1 GCA_024638915.1 Robiginitalea sp. | reverse complement strand
CATACAGTATATAGTTTTTTTATATTCGTAGAAAATTGCACCTATATGACCACCAAAGCCGAACGGACCACCGCGTATATCATAGAAACGGTCGCCCCTATTTTTAACAAGCACGGCTATGAGGGTACCAGCATGAGTGATCTTACCGATGCCACCGGACTTACCAAGGGTGCTATTTATGGTAATTTTGAGAATAAAGAGGCCTTGGCTCTGGCTGCATTCGAATATAATAGCACCAAGCTTTTAAAGGCACTCGATGAATGCTTAACGGGAGAATCAGGGGCACTTAAACAATTAGGGAAACTCACCAGCTTTTACAAACATTACGATGAGTTCACAGAGGAATTAGGGGGATGTCCGGTGCTCAATGTAGGCGTAGACGCCAATTTCAACAACAGACTACTGGCAAGTGCCGCCAGGGAAACCGTGCGGACCATAGAAGGAAAGATCGCCCTGGTCCTCGAAAACGGTGTCAGAAACAATGAGATCAAACTACCTGTCCCACCATTACAATTTGCCAAACAACTCTTTACGATGATCCAGGGGGCTGTGGCTATGGCGACAATCAACAACGACCGGAAATATCTGATCAATACGGTAGCCTATCTTGATGTTCTTATCAGTAGAGAGATCAGCAAATAAATTTACTCAGCCAACATCCTGAAAATCCAGGTATCCCCATCATATCGGCCATTGAATTTACTGTCCCTTGCTTTGCGGGCCTCCTGCATGCTGTCGTATCGCTGAAGGTAGACATAGTTGTATTTGTTCGCTTTTCTATAAAATGATTTGGGATTTAAACCTTTTTGGGAAAGCGTCTTCATAAAAGCCTCAAAATAGCGTTGGGTACCAAAAACATTAGCTACCAGATAATATCCTGGCTGTAATCCTTCTTCAGCCGCAGCCTCCTGGTATTTTTCATCTTCCCTGGGTGCTACTTCCTTTTCTGCTGTAATCCTTTGTAATTCGGCTTGTTTTTGTACCTCGGCGATCGAATCCCTGACAAAGTCTTCTCTGGCTATTCTGGCTTCTTCTGCCAACCGTTCTTCTTCTTGCTGGCGGGCAAGTTCAGCTTCTCTCGCCAATGCTGCAGCGGCTAAGAGCTCGGCTTCTTGCCTTTTTGCTTCTTCCTCAGCCATCTCTTGAGCGATCTCCTCCTCGGTCTTCTCCGGTAATTCTTCTTCTTCAGGCACCTCCTCTTCCTGGAATTGAGGGCCAAGGAAGTAAGACATTGCGATCTCTATGCTGGGATCAATTCCATCCAATTCAGATCGTGTACCAAATTCCATCAGTGCCCCAATGGAGAATTTTTTCAAAAACCGCCCTCCCAAACCGGCCGAAAAACCATAAAAGTTATTATATCCCAACTGGGTATAGAATTTGGATGTCGAAATAAGGGTGTTAAGTCCTAATTGCTCATCATATCCCGGTATGCTTTTAAGATAAACCACTGGTCTTACAAAACTATTTTGAGTGGTTCCAAAAAGGGCAATGGGGAATTCGAAGCCTGCATGCCCGAAATAAATCTTCTCACCCGGCTGGGTAACTTTCTCTCCAGCTGAAATATTGTAGTCGACAAGATTCTCCACGGAAATACCTGTATTGAAGCTGCCCACACTAAACTGCAAGCCCGGTGCCATTTGCACGATAAAGTCACTGGAACTGCTCAGCGTTGCGGGTAGATTAGGGTTTTGCAGTAGCCTTTCATCTGCTATTTTTCTTTGGTATGCATATAAATTAACCCCTATGGCAATTTGGGCATTGTTTTTAAGATCCAGGCCGTAGGCATAGTTAAACGCCCCTCCTCTTTGAACATAAAAACTAGTGTTGTGCTGGAAAAAAGCAATACCTCCGGCAGATTCCTTTTTTAGCCTTCGGCTATAGTTCAGAAATATTGTAGAAGGATCCGCATCGATTTTTTGCCATTGCCATCGGGTCCATAGCGCAACAGATTCGGGGTTATTCCTGTTCAATGAAAAAACAGGATTTAAGAAACTCGAATTATAGTCGGTTAAGGTATGTTGCCGAAAATCAGGGGGTAACTCCAGATCCTGAGACCTCGCCATAAAAGAAAACAGCGCGATATAAATAAGTAATAGGCGTTTCAAGGGCAGGTCGGATTAAATAATATAAATTAAATACTATTTTTACTGATATTCAGTTAGATATTAGCAAGATATCAAAATTACGTAAACCTAGCCTTTATGAAAACATTTAAGCCGCTATTGTTCATATTTTGTTTTTGGGCTTTGATTGCCGGATGCAAAGAAGACAATCAGAATATGAATCTGGATATGGAGGAAACCGTATCCACTTTCTACCTCATCAGACATGCCGAAAAAGATCGAAGCGATCCTGAAAATATCGATCCGGAGTTAAATCAAAAAGGTCTTGGAAGAGCCATGCACTGGGCAGAAATATTGGAAGAGGTAAGTCTCGACGCCATCTATACGACAGATTTTGAAAGGACGACCATGACCGCAGCCCCTACGGCTGTTAAGAAGGACATTACACTGATGTATTATGATCCCGACGAACTAGACATTGAACTATTCAAATCGAATAATACAGGGAATGACGTTTTGATCGTTGGTCACAGCAACAGTACGCCGGAATTGGTCAATAAACTTATAGGAGAAGAGAAATACGGCCCGATGGACGATTACGATAATGGCAGCCTCTTCATAGTGCAATTAACAGGCGATCAGGTGACCGATACCCGCTTGCATTTTAATTGCAATTGTCCACGTTAACCCTTATTTCCTCCAATTCTATAGTAGATAATAGGGCTAGCTTGTCTTGCTGGTAGAGGCGATCAATCTCATAAATAGAAGCGTTTTCTGTCGGTTTGTAGTTAGAGTAGTCCACGAATCGAATACCTTTTACATATCTTTCGTTAAGAGCCTCCCTAAACCTCATTCCTCCGCCGTTTACATGGAATTCGTATGCCAAATAGTTGGGTGTAAAATGCTCCTTATGAATCCAGTAGATATAGACATCTTCAAAGTCTTCTCCTCCCCCTGCCCGGTCAAAGGTGATTTCAATGATATAATACTCCTCGCCTTTTATCTTGCGTTCGCCCAGTAATTTTTTGTTGACTGCCATATCGTTGAGTCCATATGGCAAATAAGCAAAATAATGGACTGAGTTTATCGAATTAGAAAATTTTCTAGCCGTTGTATCCGGCACACTCACATGGCGGTTGTCGATCATTCTTTCAAAACTGCCATTGCGTTTAATGTCTACAACATGCGATGAATCGATTTCAAAACTCCTTTTGAGGATTTTTCGATTGTTGTCATATTCCAAAGAATAGAGCCGATCCCGGAATACAAAATCGATATGACTGCAGCCATAAAGCTCCCCTCCTGCCCGATCTATGGCTTCATCTATAATCTGTTGGGCCGTTAGAGGTTTCTGGGCTTTCTCTTTACATGCCATCAATACCAGGGCGAAGCCCAAAAAAATAATAAGTCTCATCTTAAACCAGTTGTTCACAAAGCAAAGATCGGATAATTCTTTGCTAAGTTTTTCTTAATTGTGAAGGCTTTTATAGGCAGGGTGTCGGGAGAATATTGTTATTTTGAATTTCCGATGCAAAAAAATATAAATATAAAGAACAAAAAGGCCCGCTTTGAATACGAAATCATCGATACGTATACTGCAGGGATTGTTTTGGCGGGTACCGAGATCAAATCGATCCGTTTAGGCAAGGCCTCTATAACGGAGAGTTTTTGCGAATTCAACCCTAAAGGCGAGCTTTATGTAATCAACATGAATGTTGATCCCTATGGTCACGGAGGTCACTTTAATCATAGTCCAAAGGCCGAACGCAAACTCCTTCTGAACAAAAACGAATTGCGCAAACTTCATAAAGAAATTAAGTCTAGCGGGCTCACCATCGTTCCACTGAACCTTTTTGTCAATGACCGGGGTTTGGCGAAGATAAAGATCGCTCTGGCACGAGGGAAAAAGCTATACGACAAAAGAGAAACCATGAAAGAGCGAGACAGCAAGCGTAATCTGGCCAGAATAAAAAAGAATTTCAATAACTGATTCGGGGTTTAATTAACCAAAAGTCTTAATTCTTGTTCTCGAGCAAGGGAACAAATCTGAACGTGCCGTGCTCCTCCCGCTTAAATTCTTTGGTCGATGTACGGATAATCCTGGTCATCACCTGCTCTTCTTCACCCACAGGAATTACCAATCGTCCGCCGATTGCCATTTGGGACAGTAGTGCTTTGGGGATATTCGGGGCCCCGGCCGTAACGATAATACTATTAAAAGGAGCCTCTTCGGGCAGCCCTATATAACCATCGCCAAAAATATATTTTTTTGGCCTGTAACCCATTTTATTAAAGAAAAGCTTGGTCTTTTTATATAATTCCAGTTGCCTTTCTATGGTATAAACCTTAGCCTTCAGGTAAATCAAAACAGCAGTCTGGTAGCCACTTCCTGTACCGATTTCCAAAACCTTGTCTCCGGGTTTAAGATCGAGCAATTCGGTTTGAAAAGCTACAGTATAAGGCTGTGAAATGGTCTGGTTGGCAGCAATCGGGAAGGCTTTGTCCTGATAGGCGTGATCCTCGAAACTACTGTCCATGAACAAATGCCTGGGCACGGTACCAATGGCGCCAAGGACATTTTTGTCGCTTACACCTTTGGCCTTTACGATCTCGACCAACTGGTTCCGCATGCCTTTATGTTTGTAAGAATCTTTCAATTTTGTTGGTTCTGGCCACGAAATTAAACAAAGCCCATAAATATTCACAAAGAATCGCAGCCGAGCAAGCCGTTTAAATCTAATTAAACTCCTTATTTTTGACAAAATCTCTCTCTCTATGCTTAAAGTAGGTGTTTTAGGAGCCGGTCATTTGGGTAAGATCCACTTGCGATTGTTAAATATGTCTCCCAAATACGAATTGGTAGGGTTTTACGATCCTGATGCCATCAACGGAAAAAATGTCGCAGATGAGTTTGGCTATACCTATTTTGAGAATATGAACCGGCTTATAGAGGCAGTGGATGTAGTGGATATTGTCACCCCTACGCTTTCGCATTACGAATGCGCTAAAAAAGCCATAAATATGGGGCGGCATGTTTTTATCGAAAAACCCGTTACTAAAACCCTGGAAGAAGCAGAAGAAATTATTGACCTGGCAAAAAAAAATGGTGTGAAAGGCCAGGTAGGCCATGTGGAACGATTTAATCCGGCCTTTACCGCGGTCAAGGCAAAGATCAAGGATCCAATGTTTATAGAGTCGCATCGCCTGGCAGAATTCAATCCACGTGGTACAGATGTTCCTGTGGTACTCGATTTGATGATCCATGATATTGATGCCATTCTGAGTGTGGTTGGTTCGGAGGTGAGACAGATCAATGCAAGTGGCGTATCGGTTATCAGCACCTCTCCCGATATCGCCAACGCCAGGATCGAATTCGAAAACGGTTGTGTTGCCAACCTAACCGCAAGCAGGATTTCCTTGAAAAATATGCGCAAATCACGATTTTTTCAAAAAGATGCCTACATATCGGTCGACTTTCTAGAACGAAAAGTAGAGGTCGTAAAAATGAAAGATGCTCCGGAAACCCCGGGTGAATTCGATATGGTCTTACAAAATGCCGAAGGAGAAAAGAAGCAGATATATTTTGAAAATCCTGACATTGATGACAACAATGCCATACTCGATGAGCTTGAAACTTTCGCTATGGCTATCCATCAGAATACGGAACCTATTGTTTCCTTGAAAGATGGCGCAAAGGCCCTTGAAGTGGCCTTGCAAATTATAAAAAAGTTTAGTCGTAATTAAGACTGCGCAATAAATCCATTATATGATAAAGAACGTTACCGTAATAGGCGCCGGAACCATGGGGAATGGTATTGCCCAGGTATTTGCCCAAAATAAATTTCGGGTAGCCCTGGTCGATATTTCGAAGGACTCGCTCCAACGGGGTATGGCCAACATCGAAAAAAACCTGGAAAGAATGATTGCCAAAGGTGCTCTTCAAGGCTCAGATAAGGAAGAGGCTCTAAAGCATATCAATACAACTACCGAAATGAAGTCAGTGGTATCCGGTGCAGATCTGGTGGTGGAAGCGGCAAGTGAAAACCTCGCCATCAAACTTGGAATATTTGAGGAATTAGATAGAATTTGCCCACCCGACATCATATTGGCGACCAATACTTCCTCAATATCCATCACTCGGATCGCAGCTTCGACTTCGAGGCCCGATAGAGTGATCGGGATGCATTTTATGAACCCGGTTCCCATTATGAAACTGGTAGAAGTAATCCGCGGGTACAGCACCTCAGATGAAGTGACCTCAATAATTATGGGCCTTTCAGAAAAACTGGGAAAGACCCCAACTGAGGTAAACGATTTTCCAGGCTTTGTAGCCAACAGAATCCTCATGCCTATGATCAACGAGGCTATTGAGGCATTGTTTCATGGCGTTGGCGGTGTAAATGAAATTGATACGGTTATGAAATTGGGCATGGCCCACCCTATGGGCCCATTGCAGTTAGCCGACTTTATTGGCCTTGATGTTTGCCTTTCTATTCTGAATGTCATGCACAACGGTTTTAAAAATCCAAAGTATGCCCCCTGCCCGCTATTGATCAATATGGTCACCGCAGGAAAACTGGGTGTTAAATCAGGAGAAGGGTTTTACGATTATTCCGAATCCAGGAAGGCCGAAAAGGTATCAGCTCAATTCAGCGGTTAAATTATGGCGGTGATCAGACCCTTCAGAGCGATAAGGCCTGCAAAAGACAAAGTACCCTTTGTGGTATCGCGCTCCTACGAGGAGTATACCAAAAAAGAATTGGAATCGCGGCTGCGGTATAATCCATTTTCATTTCTGCATATAATCAATCCGGGGTTTAAGTTCGACAGGCGCGTAAAAGGTCAGGAACGATTTACCCTTGTCCGAAACCGTTATTTAGAATTCCTGGAAGATAACATCCTCATCAAAGATGATCAAGCTTGTATTTATCTGTACGAGATCTCCAGGGATAGTTTTTACTGCTGCGGATTTTTTTGTGTCACCAGTATCAAAGATTACATCGACGGGACCATCAAAAAACACGAAGACACTATAGCTCGAAGAGAGAAGCTTTTTGCAGATTATCTGGATGTTGTTGGCTATGAGGCAGAACCCGTTCTGATGACCTATCCCTCCAAAAGTTCTATTAATAGGATCATAGAAGCAGAAAAGGAAAAAGAGCCCGAATATTTCTTTACCACACCGGATCGGATGACACATCGCCTTTGGTGCCTTGAAGATCCTACAGTTCTTGATAAACTCCAATCAGAATTCGAAAAGATAGATGCGCTATATATAGCAGATGGCCATCACAGAAGTGCCTCCTCCAAACTTTTGTCGGATTTGAGATCTGCCGAAAAATATGCTGATGAAAAACCAGCACATGATTTTTTCATGAGCTATATCATCCCCGAGGATGAGATCCGGATCTTTGAATTCAACCGCATGGTAAAAGACCTAAACGGGCTGACCAAGGAAGAATTCCTTTCTGAACTAGACGGTATGTTTCGAATTAAAAACCATGGTATAGAGCTATACAAGCCAGGTAAAAAGCATCATTTCAGCATGTATCTCGATGGAGAATTCTATTCTCTTTACCTTCGTAAAAAGGTATACCGATTTTCAGACGCCCTAAGTCGTTTGGATACCCAAATCCTCTACAAGACCATTCTGGAACCTATCCTTGGCATCCGCGATCTTAGAAATGACAAACGCATCAGGTATGGATATGGCAAACGCAATGTGATCACGATGAAGAACGAGATCGATACAGGTCGTTTCAAGGTGGGTTTCGGACTGGTACCCATTACGATGTCAGAAATAAAATCAATTGCCGATGCCGGTTTGGTTATGCCTCCGAAAAGCACCTATATAGAACCCAAGTTAAGGAGCGGGCTGGCGATTTATGAACTGTATCCACGATGAAATGATCAGAAATAATTATTTGTCAATTTATAAATCCTTCAAAGGGGCAGCAGTGCTATTATTTTTCTGGACGCTTGTCTTAGGGTGCAGGGAACATGGATCTCAGAGGGCGGAATCGGACGAAACCACCCCATATATAGCTGCCAAAAACCTGCTTTCGAATATATCTAATAACAATTTAGGAGATCTTTTATGGTTAAATGCTCCGGAGAAATTTGATCTTCTCGAAGGTACGCTTGTCATAACAGCCAAAAGTCAAACTGATTTTTTTATCAATCCGGCGGATTTAAATGTATCGGCTTCGGCTCCTCTGCTATACAAGGAAGTGGCAGGCGACTTTGTAGCGCTTGCCAAAGTGACACCCGATTTGTCGTCACAATGGAATGCTGCTGCCTTGATGGTCTTCCTCAATGATACGAATTGGATAAAATTTGGCTTTGAGAATTCAGATGCCACCGGTCCAGGAATCGTTTCAGTAGTCACTCGGGAGACATCGGATGATGCCAATGGCCCCATACTGAAAAATGTTGAGAGCATTTGGTTAAAACTGGTAAGGAAGGATCACAATTATTCCATGCACTGGTCTTATAATGGTAGCGACTATAAAATGGCAAGGCTTGCTGCCATGCCAGAAGCAGACAGTATTAAGGTAGGAATCGAAGCTCAATGCCCGGATGGTCCCGGAGCGTTACACAGATTCGATCATTTCTCTATTGAAGCCATCACAGTAGAAGATATTAGAAAAGGTGAATAATTGAAGGATATGACAGTCAAAGAAAATCTTCATAAAATCAAGAACGATATCCCTGATACCGTTACACTGGTGGCTGTCTCCAAGACCAAGTCGCCGGAAGTCATCATGGAGGCCTATCAGGCCGGACATATTGTTTTTGGAGAAAATAAGATCCAGGAGATGGTTGGAAAGTGGGAAGTCCTACCTAAGGACATCCAATGGCATATGATCGGTCATGTACAGCGCAACAAGGTTAAATATATGGCTCCGTTTGTTAGTCTTATTCATAGTGTGGATAGTTTGAGATTGCTTAAAGAGATCGACAGGCAGGCTCAAAAAAACCAACGAGTCATAGATTGCCTGTTTCAGATCCATATTGCGGAAGAATCAACAAAATTTGGTCTTTCTGAGCAGGAGTTACAAGAAATAATTGAGGACAACGAGTTTCAGCAGCTGCGTCACATTAATATCAAAGGACTTATGGGGATGGCGACTTTTACAGACGATATGGTCCAAGTTCGGCAGGAATTCCGTCACCTGAAAGGTGTTTTCGAAAGACTAAAACATAAAATACCCGAAATCGATATCCTGTCGATGGGAATGAGCGGTGATTATGAAACTGCGATTGAAGAAGGAAGCAACATGGTCCGCATAGGAAGTAGTATATTTGGGATGAGAAATTATCCGGGCAATTGAACTGAGATAATACCGAAATATGAGTTTGGGGATGTATGCCGTACTAGACATAGAGACCACCGGAGGGAAATATAACGAGGAAGGAATTACCGAAATCGCAATTCATAAATTTGACGGGCACCAGGTTATCGACCGTTTCATAAGTCTGGTAAACCCCGAAAAAGATATCCAACCTTTTGTAGTAAACCTAACCGGTATCAACAACAAGATGCTCAGAACCGCTCCCAAATTTCATGAAGTGGCCAAGCGGATTGTGGAGATCACAGAAGGTACTGTAATTGTAGCCCATAACGCGCAATTCGATTACCGGGTCTTAAGAATGGAATTCAGAAAACTGGGTTTTAATTTTGAACGCAAAACCCTCTGTACCGTAGATCTTTCAAAACGACTGATTCCCCAAGCCGAATCCCATAGTCTCGGAAAACTGGTGCGTTCATTGGGTATTGCGGTTAGCGATCGTCACAGGGCTAATGGCGATGCGCTCGCTACGCTGAAATTGTTTAAATTCCTACTGACTAAGGATTCGAACAAGAGTATTATCAGAGCGGTCATCAGAGCCGAAAATCTCGGAGAGCTATCTCAGCGTCAGATCGATATTGTATCCGGAATGCCGTCGGAAACCGGGGTGTACTACATGTACAACAAAGAGGGAGAACTTATTTATCTCGGAAAAAGTATTGATATTAAAAGGAAGGTCAACAGCCTGTTTACCAGAGATGGCAAGGAAGCGCGCAAACTCCAAAAGGCAACCAGAAAAGTGACCTATGAGCTCACCGGCAGCGAACTCATCGCCCTGTTAAAAGAAAATGAAGAGCTTCAAAAAAACAAACCCTTGTTTAATCGATGGCAAGGAAAGTCCAAACCGAACTTACAGACCTCTGAAAATGATCGATTTACTGATTTTGAGACGACTAGTCTCAGAGATTTTTTAATTGTGGATAAGGGAAGGGAAACAGGAGAAAAAAGTGCGGTATGGATCGGTAAGGGCCGCCTAAAAGGTGTGGGATTTTTCGATCTGAACCATCAAATCAATAATATTCATATCTTAGAATCCATTATCACCCCAATGCATGATGATGAAAATGCCAAAATGATCATCGATACCTATTTGAAGACCAAAAAAAACTTTAAAATAATCGACCTGAAGCAATAACGTTGAGTGATTATAAAGCACAGGATGGATGGAGACGAAAACTCCATGAAATAATTTACGGGACCCACACTCCCCAAGGAAAGTTTTTTGACATTGTTTTACTGGTCCTTATCCTCTATAGCGTAGTGATCGTAATGCTCGAAAGCGTTCCGCGTTTCGATGACGAGTACCACGATTTTCTGAATATTTCAGAGTGGATTGTAACCCTGCTGTTCACCATCGAATACATCCTGCGAATTATTTGCATTAAAAAACCAAAGCAGTACATTTTTAGTTTTTTCGGATTGGTCGATCTGCTTTCAACGATCCCGAAATACCTCTCTTTCTTCGTGGTAGGTTCACAATACATTACCGCCTTCAGAGCCTTGCGTCTACTTAGGGTATTCAGGATACTTAAATTGGTCCGTTTTGTCGGCGAATCGAACAATTTATTGAGAGCACTTAATTCAAGCAGGGCCAAGATCGCCATTTTTGTCTTTTTTGTACTCATCATTTCCGTGTTACTGGGAACCATAATGTATCTGGTTGAAGGGCCAGAACATGGTTTTAACAGTATTCCACACAGCGTATATTGGACCATAGTGACGCTTACCACCGTAGGCTACGGAGATATCTCGCCAGAAACAGGTTTGGGGCAATTCATCGCCACCTTTATCATGATCATCGGTTACGGTATTATTGCCGTCCCTACTGGTATTGTAACAGTTGAATATTCAAAGCAAAGGCATCAGGCCGAAGAAACCGGGATAGTTTCATGTCATAATTGCCTTGCCGAAGGGCATTTGGGAACGGCTAAACACTGTTATAACTGCGGATCTAAACTCTGATGAAAAAAACACTGATTGCAGTGGTTGGTCCCACGGCCATCGGAAAGACCTCATGGGCCATTCAACTGGCCAGACACTTTAATACGGAGATAATCTCGACCGATTCGCGCCAGTTTTATAAAGAGATGACGATTGGCACTGCCGTTCCTTCCGAAGAAGAATTAGCTGAAGCTCCACATCATTTTATCCAACACATAAGCATTAGTGAGCCATGGACCGTGGGCGACTTTGAAAGAGCAGCTTTAAAGTTACTTCAGGATCTATTTCTCCAACATAAAGTGGTCATCGCAGCCGGGGGAAGCGGACTATATTTAAGAACCCTGGCAGAGGGGCTGGACGAATTTCCAAAAGTCCCTCCTGCAATACGCCAGTCTCTCAATGCCGAGTTCAAACTCAAAGGACTGACTTATCTACAAGAACTTCTGCAAAACGCAGACCCAAAATATTATCAGGAGGTAGATCTTCAAAATCCCCATAGGCTCATTCGGGCCCTAGAAGTATTCAAGGCAAGCGGACAGCCGTATTCCGCGTACCTGGGAAAGAACCTTATAAAAAGGCCTTTTAACGTTCTCTATCTCGGTATAGGGGCAGAACGGGAGGAAGTCTACCACCGAATCGATAAGCGGGTAGATCGGATGATGGAAGCAGGACTGCTGAATGAAGCCAGGGAGCTATTTAAATTTAAGGGATTGAAGGCGTTAGAAACAGTCGGATACCAGGAAATCTTCCAATTCCTCGAAGGAAAATGGGATCTTGAAAGAGCAGTTTCAGAAATTAAAAAAAATACGCGGCGGTACGCAAAACGCCAGCTCACCTGGCTTCGAAAGAATGATGCGATAATTTGGATAGACCACCAGGAGTCTATCGGAAAGGTAATCGATAAGATCGAAAATGAATTAGGAATTAAGTAGGATGACTGAATTTTCGGATATTGTAATAGTCATGGGGGTTTCCGGATCTGGTAAAACCACAATTGGCAAATTATTGGGTCAGAAATTAGGATTGGAATTTCACGACGCAGATGACTATCATCCGGAGGCGAACATCCTTAAAATGGCTTCGGGAATGCCCTTAAATGATGACGACCGTTACAGTTGGTTGATCCGACTGAACAAACTGATCTTAGACCGACAGAGCAACGGGCTGGTCCTGGCATGTTCAGCATTAAAGGAAAGCTACAGACAACTTCTCATCAGCGAACTGACTAAAGAAATTAAATGGATTTATCTGGAAGGTAGTTTTGAAGAAATACTTCAAAGAATGAAAGGACGTGAAGATCACTTTATGCCTGCCAAACTGCTTCGGTCACAGTTCGAAACACTCGAAGTACCCGAATATGCCTTGACGGTTCCTATCAGCAATTCACCTGAAACGACTGTGAAGTATATCCTTGAGCATTTCAAATAAAAAAGGCAGCCTGAGCTGCCTTTCTGGTTTTTTTACTCCGGCTTAGTTACTAACCGAAATCCTTCTCCGTGAATATTGAGTATTTGAACAGAATCGTCTTTCTTGAGATATTTCCTCAGCTTAGCGATATAAACATCCATACTACGGGAGGTAAAATAATTATCGTCTCGCCAGATCTTTGTCAGGGCCAATTCCCTGGGCATCAGATCGTTTTCATGAAGCGCAAGAAGTCTTAGAAGCTCATTCTCTTTTGGGGACAATTTAATGGCATCCTCATCTTTAAATTTCAGGAATCTCAACTTGGAGTTAAGGTGAAAATTACCCACGTTGAACTCGAATTGCTTACTGTCGGCCAATGTATTAGAGGCTTTCCGCTGAAGGATGGCCTTGAGCTTCATCAACAACACTTCGGAATCAAAAGGTTTATTGAGGTAGTCGTCCGCACCTGCTTTATAGCCTTTTAATACATCTTCCTTCATGGTTTTAGCCGTTAGGAAGACGATGGGTACATTTTCGTTTTTTTCACGAATCTCCCTGGCGAGAGTAAACCCGTCTTTATAAGGCATCATGACGTCCAGTATACAGACGTCAAAATTGTCTTTCTTAAACTTTTCGAATCCCTCCATACCATTTTTGGCCAAGGTAACATCAAAATCGTTCATGGAGAGGTAGTCTTTAAGCACGATCCCGAAATTAGGATCGTCTT
>JAHEJJ010000021.1 GCA_024638915.1 Robiginitalea sp. | reverse complement strand
ATGGCCGATATCAGGCAGAAATTACAGAATACTCCTGGGTTCAGTCGACAGTCGTGGGAACAGGCCGCTAATTATGCACTGAACAATGGAGGGGATCTCGAAGAAGCCCTGGGTTGGATCAGCGGCGCAATAGAAGGTCAGTTTTTCAGTCAGAAAACTTTTAATAATCTCAATATTAAAGCACAGATCCTCGCCAAACAGGGTAATTCTGCAGGGGCTGATGCTATAATGAAAGAGGCGATGCCCCTGGGAACGGTTTTCCAGGTTCACGGCTATGGTCGTCAATTGATAGGCCAGGGTCAGCACGATAAGGCTATGGAGGTTCTTAAATGGAATGCAAAGAATCATAAGGGCGTATGGCCGGTAAACTATGGTTTGGCCAGGGCTTACTCTGCCAAAGGTGATCATAAGAGTACTATAAAATATCTTAAGTTAGCTCATGACAATGCTCCTGCACAGGTTAATAAAGACAGGATCGCTGCAAATCTTGTCAAAGCCGAAAAAGGGGAAGGAATTAATTAAAAGGAATAAAACTTTTAGATAAAAGGCCGGACTTAATTTCCGGCCTTTTCCGTGCTTTTCAATAATTGTAGTTCAGAGACATCAAGAGTTTCTAAAAGGCTAACTGATATAGGTCCAGATATCCTTTTGCTTCATCAAACGGGAGTAGGTTATAGCGATTACCTTATTCTGTTCCTGTTCAAGATGGGGGTCTTCCCTCAAAAGCTTCTGCGCAATGTGTCGTGCTGTCTTGAGAATGTCATTGTCTTTTACCAGGTCAGCAATTCTTAGATTAAGCAAACCACTTTGCTGAGTACCCATAAGGTCTCCCGGACCTCTTAGCCGAAGATCTACCTCCGCAATTTCAAAACCGTCGTTTGTCCTAACCATAGTTTCAAGTCGGGTTTGGGCCTCTGAAGTGAGTTTATAGCCGGTCATCAGAATGCAATAACTTTGATCGGCACCTCGCCCAACCCGTCCTCTGAGCTGGTGCAACTGACTCAGCCCAAAACGTTCGGCACTTTCAATTATCATTACTGAGGCATTGGGAATATTAACCCCGACTTCAATCACAGTAGTCGCCACCATGATCTGCGTTTGACCTTCCACAAAACGTTTCATCTCATAGTCCTTATCTTCGGTTTTCATCTTTCCATGGACAATAGAAATCTGATAGTCGGGTAGGGGAAAGTCGCGTACAACACTTTCATAACCATCCATCAGGTCTTTGTAATCCAAGGCTTCAGACTCCATTATCAAAGGATACACTATATAAATCTGCCTTCCTTTGAGGATCTCTTCGCGAATGAATTGAAATACTTTCAGTCGATCGCTGTCTTTCCTGTGAACCGTTTTCACCGGTTTTCGACCTGGTGGCAACTCATCTATAACAGAATTATCGAGATCGCCATAGAGACTCATAGCAAGGGTACGCGGTATTGGCGTTGCAGTCATGACAAGGATATGAGGAGGGATGATGTTTTTGTGCCACAGTTTCGATCGTTGTGCGACCCCAAAACGATGTTGCTCATCTACAATGGCCAACCCCAGGTTTTTGAACTGCACCTTATCTTCCAGAACGGCATGAGTTCCGATCAGAATATTTAAACTTCCATCCTCCAGGCCACTATGAATACGCTTTCGCTCTCTGACTTTGGTGGAGCCTGTGAGCAAGGATATAGTTACCCCCAAGGAGCCTATAAGTTGCCTAATACTATTATAATGCTGGGTGGCCAGAATCTCAGTTGGCGCCATTAGACAAGACTGGTAATCGTTATCCAGGGCCAGTAGCATGGACATCAGGGCAACCACCGTTTTTCCGGATCCTACATCGCCCTGAAGGAGCCGGTTCATTTGAGCCTGACTTCCGAGGTCTGAACGAATCTCCTTGAGCACTCTTTTTTGGGCTTTGGTAAGGTCAAATGGCAAATGATCTTTGTAGAATGAATTAAAAAATATGCCGACCTTTTCAAATGGAAATCCTTTGATTTTTTGCTTACGAAGTAGTTTTTTAAGGATCAGTTGTAATTGAATATAGAACAGTTCTTCGAACTTAAGCCGGAATTTAGCTTTGGCCAGCGTCTGCTGATTTTTGGGGAAGTGTGCATAGAACAACGCATCAGACCTGTTGATAAGCCCCAGTGATGTCTTGATATCTTCTGTAAGCGTTTCCGGGAAACGTTTTTTGGTTTCTTCGAAAAGCTGTTGTATCAGTTTGATCAATACCCGGTTGGTTATACCCCTGCTGCTTAATTTTTCCGTAGAGGGATAGACCGGCTGCATGGCCACCCTTAGGCCCTTTTCGTGCTCATCGAGCAGTTCCATATCCGGATGAGGCATGGAAAACCTTTGGTTAAACCAGTTTACACGGCCAAATATCACATACTTCTGATGAAGTTTAAGGTTTTTGGCGATCCACTTCTGGCCTCTAAACCATACGAGCTCCATACTACCTGTTTCGTCCTCAAAGATTGCCACCAGGCGTTTACCCACTTTTTGATCTATGGTTTTCACCTCTGTAAGCTGCCCGATAATCTGTACTTCAGACTCCGTGCGGCTGAGTTCCCGAATCTTATAGTACCGTGTTTTATCTATGTAGCGGTTGGGAAAATGATACAACAGATCGTCATAGGTATTGATCCCCAACTCACTCCGCAGTAATTCGGCCCTTCCTGGACCCACGCCTTTCAAATAAGTTATGGGTGTTTGGAGCAACTCAGTATTCATCTCACTAAATTAGTCTTTCAACTATACAACTGCAATATTCCAAAATGCTAAATTTGGCATAGCTTATGTTTTAATAGTCTTATGAGGAGTCACTTCTTTTTATTTTTGATTTTCCTTGCGGTGTTTACAAAAACCTTATCACAGCAAGGTGTGGATTTTACTTCGGGCTCCATCGACATTCATATCGATCCCTATAAAGAATATATAAAAGGAAGTGTTAGCTATGAATTTGAAACCTCGCTTAAGGGCGATTCTATAATGGTTGATGCTCGTGATTTGACAGTTTTGAACACGAAGGTCAATGGTAAGAAAACCAAATATAAATACGATGGTAGTGTTTTGATTGTTTATAAAAAATATAAAGCACACAAATCTTACATTTTGAAAATAGATTATGAAGGTTATCCAAAAAAAGCGCTGTACTTTCTCGGCTGGCATGATCATCTTCCAGACAACAACCAGGTGTGGACTCAGGGCCAGGGTAAATATTCCAGTCATTGGGTGCCCAGTTTTGACGATATGAGTGAAAAACTGGTATTCGATTTACAGATATCTTTTGAAAAGGATTACGAATTGGCGGCCAATGGAAATTTAACGGGGACTGAAGTCCGGGACTCGATTAAAATCTGGAACTATGCTATGAAAGATCCCATGAGTAGTTATCTTTTGGCCTTTGCTGCAGGCTCATATCAATCCAAAATCATTCATTCTTCCTCCGGGGTTCCGATGCAGCAATATATTTATGTTGATCGGGCCCAGACTTACGAGCCTACCTATCGCCATTCCAAAGAGATCATGGATTTTCTCGAACAAGAGATCGGTGTGGCTTATCCCTGGCAGAATTATAAGCAACTGCCCGTACGCGATTTTTTATATGCAGGTATGGAGAATACGGGGACTACCATATTTTCTGATGGGTACCTAATTGATTCTCTGGCATTTCCAGACAGGAACTATATAGAAATCAATGCCCATGAGATGGCCCATCAGTGGTTTGGCAACCTGGTGACCGAATACAGCGCTGAGGATCATTGGCTCCACGAGGGGTTTGCGACATATTATTCCCTCCTGGCACGAAAAGAGATTTTCGGGGAAGATTACTACTATTGGAAACTTTTTGAAATGGCTGAGCGACTGGAGGATGGTAAAGCCGAAGCCCTTACTGATCCGTCGGCCAGCAGCCTTACTTTTTATGAGAAAGGGGCCTGGGCACTGGTGGTACTCAGAAATCGGGTGGGAGAAGTGCCCTTCAAAAATGGGATAAAGGCATTTTTAAAGACATACGCCTTTAAGAACGCAAGTATTTCAGATTTTTTAAAAAGCCTCCAACCCCATACCACCAAAGATCTTGGGGATTTCCAGCAAAAATGGTTAACATCAACTGACTTCCCGATGGAGAGTGTTATGTCTTTTTTAAAGGAAAATAATACGGGGGTCAGGCATTGGCTTTTGCTGAGGCGGGAGCTCACAACCAGTCCCGAGAGCAATGAAGTAATAATTAAACGTTATTGGGACGACGAAGCTTCCAGCTTTCTTAAGAAACAGATCCTTGCAAAATTTACCAAATCGTTGTCTACCGAATTTTTAAAAGAAATATTCGAGTCGGGTATTCCAGAGCTTCGTAAGATGTTGGCGATTCATCTGGAGCGGATACCGACGGAATTGAAAGCAGAGTTTGAATCATTACTCGATGACAAAAGCTATATAAGCAGGGAAAACGCATTGTTTAAACTGTGGATCTACTTCCCAGATGATAGGGAGCAATACCTCGATATGACGCGCGGGCTTATGGGATTGCCAAATTATAATATCAGGATACTTTGGCTTTTCCTGGCTATCCTCACCCAGGATTATGATTCAGCAGAGGCAAGGGATAACTACCGCGATGAACTTTTCGGCTATACTTCGCCCCGTTATCCTTATGAGATCAGGCAGAATGCCTTTTCCGTGATCACCGAAGTTTTTGAATTGCCAGATCAAAATCTAAAAGATCTGGTAAATGCTGCCGTTCATAATGTATGGCAATTCAGGTCGTACTCCCGCGAATTATTGAGTGAAATTTTAAAGGATGAAAAGCAAAAGCTTCGACTAAAGGATTTATCGGGTGAACTAAACGATGAAGAAAGACGTTTTCTAACTAAACAGCTTGAAGTAAAATGAGGGCATTGGTAATTTCAGGAGGTGGCAGTAAAGGCGCTTTTGCCGGCGGGGTTGCCCAATACCTTATGGAAGGATTGGGCTATCATTATGATCTCTTTCTGGGAACTTCAACCGGAAGTTTGTTGATATCACATCTTGCCCTTCAGAAAATCGAAAAGATCCGTGAAGTTTATACCAATGTTAATCAGGATAGCATTTTTAGCAATTGTCCTTTCGTAATTCAAAAAAAATATGGAGTCGATAATATTGGTATCAATCATTGGAATGTTTTAAAAAATTTCTACAGAGGGGGCAAGACTTTTGGGGAAAGCCATAATCTGCTTCAATTGATCAGAAACACTCTTACCGAAGAGGAGTTTTATGCCCTTAAGCACGGACCAAAAGACATCGTGGTTACCGTCTCGAACCTTTCACTCAACCAGGTGGAATACAAATCCATAAAGGAATTCGACTACGATGAGTTCTGTGAATGGATATGGATCTCTTGTAATTACACTCCATTTATGAGTCTGGTACGAAAGAATGGCTGTGAATATGCAGATGGCGGACTGGGTAGCATGGTTCCCATCGAAGAGGCGGTCAGGCTTGGCGCAACAGAGGTCGACGCCATTATCCTGCATACCGAAATGACCCACTTCAACAGGCTACCATCAAGAAATGCCTTTGCCCTCCTTACCAGTATGTTTGCTTTTATGCTAGACCGTATCGAAAAACAAAATATACGTATCGGCAAATATGTCGCTAATCACAGCGATGCCATCATCAATTTCTATTATACCCCAACGGTATTAACTACTAATTCTCTCATCTTCGACAAAGACAAGATGACATCCTGGTGGGCAAGTGGTTATGACTACGCGCTGAGTAAAAATGTCGATCAAAGTGAAATCGAGCCGATTTAATGCCTTATATCCTGCAAATTACCAAAGAGAGCCAATCTCTTTTTTTACATAAGAAAGCGCAGTGGCAGAAGGCGATTGCTTGTCCATAGTAGAATTGAGGATGTCTTCCCTTAGTTTATCGGCGGCGTCAGACTGACTCATCGCAGCTTTGCGGATCGCCTGGATCGTGGCATTTTTGGCAGCCTTGATTATATTCCAACATTCGTCGCTCATATAGATCTGCTGAGAGAGATTATGTTCAAATTCTTTCTCAATAGTTCGGATAAGCAAATGTTCATACTCGTTCTTGTCGGAATTTTTAGGCGCTACACGTACTACCAAATTCGGTATGGAAATCCTTTCCAGAAAAAGTGCCATACGCTCGTAGGCCTGAAGCCTGATGGGAAGGCTGTTTTTTTGAGATTCCTTATGAAGTAAAAAACGCCTCCTGCCTTCTTCGTTGTTGGTATGCAGCCTGAAAAAATAAAAGGCTACTGCACCTGTAACTACTGCAGGCAGCAGAAAAGCGAAAAGTTGAAAAATATCATCCCCGGTCATCTTAGTGGTGTTTAGTTTGATTTACTTTTAAAGAACGAACCGCCTTAAAAAAAAGTATTTCTAATGAAAATTATACGAATGACCTTCTCTGCTACTTAACGGTCTCTCTAACCTTGAGATAAAATCTGTTTAATCTGGGGTGGATTTTTATCTGATAGTTTTCACCTGATCCACTTTTAAAAGAAACATACACCCGGTCCTTTGCGACAGTATTCATCTGCCCCAGAATTGAAATGGATCGGGAATAGACAGTTTGAGGATCAACAATAGAATCAAGCTGACTAACTACCACCGCTTCGGTTTCTGGATTGGCCCTTAAAACATTGGCGATTTTGCCAAGAAACACCTGTCCATCTTCACTGACATTGGACGCTGAAGACCCATTGCCAAAAAGCATGGTTTTATTCAGCTCTACGATTATGGCACCCTCCTGAATACCTACACGCGCATTTTCGCCTAAGGTTTGTTTGAATCCTGTAATAATAAGCAGCGCGATGGAATCGTTCTTGCTAAACTCATCGTTTATCACCTTCAGCTTAGCTTCTTTATCCCTGAGGCTTGCCAGCGTTTGTCCGATGGATTCCGATCGCTGCTGGGAAGATTCGGTGAAAATTTTAAGGTTATTGAGCAAGGTGGCGTTTGCCTGCTGCAATTCCGTTACCTGTGCCTCAAATTCAGTCGCTTTGGCTATACTTACACGCTCCGTTTTGCGGGCTTCGAGGATTTCATTCTCTTTTTCTCCGATCTGCGTATTTAAACGCTCTACTTCTGCCTGTAGCTCTTTTTTGCTTTGGGCAGAAATGACATTGATAGTTAAAAGAGCTACGATGCATAAGGATAATAGTTTCTTCATAGACCTATTTACTAATAAAATTGGATGCAAAAATATGCTATTCTTCCCAATAAGGCATAACGATGGCCTAAATCAATCTACGATTTCCTTTGCCGGCAACTCAACCTTTGTCCAGGTAATCCAGACTCATTTGCGTCAATGCCTTTACTCCCAGCAATAATCCGCTTTCATCGATCATAAAATCTGGAGTATGGTGTGGAAAAGACTCTCTATTGCCAGGGGTCATGCCTCCCAGGAAAAAATAAAATCCAGGAACATCCCTCTGAAAATAGGAGAAATCTTCCGCGCCGGTTTTTGCTTTTTGAGCTTTTACATTTTGTGCTCCAGCCACCTTAGTAAGGCTGGGTAGCATCATTTCTACCAGAGACGGCTCATTAAAGGTAATATCGGTACTCGATTTGATGTCTATAGTGGCATCGCCACCGTAGGCCTTGGCAATAGCAGGCACCATTTCTTCCATTCTTTTATTGATATGCTTTTGCATGTCGTAATCAAGAGTACGGATGGTCCCGATCATTTCGGCGCTCTCAGGAATGATGTTGAATCGTACCCCCGCCGTGATTTTTCCGACAGAAATGACAGCAGCTTCTTTGGTCAGTTCTGCTTCCCGGCTGATGATACTTTGAAGCCCATCGACGATCTTTGCACTGATAAGAATAGGATCCACACCGCCCCATGGCTGTGATCCATGGGTCTGTTTTCCCTTTACTTGGATCACAAAACGCTGCGCTGCGGCCATGGCTCCACCAGATTTATAAGCGATCACTCCTGCAGGCGTCTGTGAATTGATATGCAAGCCAAAAATAGCGTCCACATCAGGGTTTTTCAATACACCTTCTTTGATCATAAGCAAGGCACCGCCTTCCTCCCCCGGAGGCGGACCTTCCTCAGCCGGTTGAAAAATAAATTTTACAGTACCTTTTAATTTGTCCTTATTATTGGCCAGAATTTCCGCAACGCCCATAAGAATTGCGGTATGAGTATCATGGCCACAAGCGTGCATCACACCCGATTGTCTGCCCAGAAATTCTGCGGTAACCGTAGATTTAAATGGAAGATCGTTTCTTTCAGTAACCGGAAGGGCGTCCATATCGGCCCGAAGTGCGACAACCTTGCCAGGTTGATCGCCCCTGAGTATACCGACAACCCCCGTATGAGCAACTCCTGTTGTTACTTCTATACCAAGCGACCTCAAGTGTTTTGCCACTTTTTCAGCCGTTTTATACTCTTTGTTTGATAATTCCGGGTTCTGGTGTATATCGCGCCGCCACTCGATCACCTTGCCTTCCACCTTACTGTAATCCTCCTCGGCTACGCTTGTTTGGGATAAGGCTGCCAGGGTAACCAGGCTCAGGTATGTACTAAAAATATATTTCATGGTATTTATGATTTAAAACTTAATAAGATTATAGCCGTCATTTTGAAGCTGGATTAGCGCTGTCATAGCAGAGAGCGCCAGCTGTACTTCCGGCATAACATCTTCTCTTGGAATGTCTCGAGACAGGGAAGACTGACCGCAGAATATCATTTTCACCCCGGCATTGTGCAGTTCCAGTAAAAGGGGATAATTGGGATTATCTATTCCATATTTCGAACGATAGGCCGCTGGTGTCATAATATCTTTTGAAGCCTTGTTATGGAATACCATAACCGCCTTGATCTGTTCAACAGGAACGCCAGCCCTTGCATGCATATTGAGATATCGCGCTACCGTTTCAATGGAAGGATTGAGTCTGTCGGGTGCCTCAGGACTTTGCATAATATCAAATACAGCTTTGAAGACATGAGTGGTATCAGTAGGGTAATCGGTTTTATTGATATCCCATACTTGCCCATATCCTTTTATCACAGGTCCGGTGGCCTTTACTTGTGAATAAATCTGGGTGTTTATTATCACTGGTAATAAAAGCATTACAAACCTTACTATATAAATCTTCCTGGCCTTCATAGAATTTCTAAATATATTCAAATTGATGAAACTGTATGACTGCATTAACGGAATAATTAAAAATCATCTTTTTCATGCGATGAAATATGGCTAAATTCACATGGTAAAATGTTTGGGCTTTGAAGGAATATCTAAAAGATTTGAATGAGGCGCAAAAAGCGCCGGTATTGCATAAGGAAGGTCCTTTGATAGTCATTGCCGGTGCTGGATCTGGCAAAACAAGAGTGCTTACTTATCGCATTGCACATCTGATGGCACAGGGTGTAGATTCTTTTAATATTTTGGCATTGACCTTTACCAATAAAGCTGCCAGGGAGATGAAGCAGCGTATTTCGGACCTGGTTGGAGGTTCTGAGGCGAAGAATCTGTGGATGGGTACTTTCCATTCGGTATTCGCACGGCTGCTAAGGTCCGATGGACCAAAACTGGGTTATCCCAGTAATTTTACCATATACGACACCCAGGATAGTCAGAGGCTTATCGCTTCTATCATCAAGGAAATGGGGCTCGACAAGGATATTTATAAATACAAGCAAATTCAGAACCGGATCTCTTCTTTTAAGAACAGCCTAATCACGGTAAAGGCCTATTTTCAAAACCCTGAACTCATCGAGGCAGATGCCATGGCAAAACGGCCCAGGTTGGGCGAGATCTATAAGAACTACGTGGAGCGGTGCTTCAAAGCAGGAGCCATGGATTTTGATGACCTATTATTGCGTACCAACGAACTGTTGAACAGGTTTCCGGATGTGCTGGCCAAATATCAGGAACGCTTTCGCTATATATTGGTCGACGAGTATCAGGACACCAATCATTCGCAATATCTTATTGTAAGGGCGCTGGCTGATCGCTACCAGAATATCTGCGTAGTAGGGGACGACGCACAGAGTATCTACTCGTTCCGTGGAGCGAATATTACTAATATTCTTAATTTCCAAAGGGATTATGACGATGTTGCCGTCTATCGGCTGGAACAGAATTATCGATCCACAAAAAATATCGTGAACGCCGCGAACTCAATTATAGCTAACAACAAGCATCAACTCGAAAAAGTAGTTTGGACGGCAAATAAGGAAGGTCCAAAAGTAAAATTACATCGCAGCCCAACCGATGCTGAAGAAGGCCGTTTTGTGGCTGGCTCTGTTTTTGAGCACAAAATGCAACAGCAAATGGCCCATTCCGATTTTGCAGTATTATATCGTACGAATTCGCAATCACGGGCCATAGAAGACGCATTGAGGAAAAGAGATATTCCTTATAGAATATTTGGTGGCCTGTCATTTTATCAACGAAAAGAGATCAAAGATCTGCTGTCGTATTTACGCCTGGTCATCAACCCAAAAGACGAGGAAGCTCTGAAGCGCATCATCAATTTTCCTGCTCGCGGAATAGGTCAGACAACCATCGACCGTCTTACCATTGCCGCGAATCATTACGAACGATCGATATTCGAAATTATAGAAAATCTTGATAAACTGGATTTAAAAATCAATGCCGGTACCAGGAGAAAACTCGAGGACTTTGTAAATATGATCAAGAGTTTCCAGATCATGAATCAGCAGGCCGATGCCTTTACTCTGGCCGAGCATGTGGTAAAGAAATCAGGATTATTGGTCGAGTTTAAAAAGGATGGCACGCCCGAAGGGGTTACCCGTATCGAGAATCTTGAAGAACTTCTCAATGGTATCAAAGATTTTGTTGAAGGGCAAAAGGAACTGGCCGATGCCACAGGAGATCTCACCGAATTTTTAGAGGATGTAGCCCTTGCCACTGATTTGGACAATGATAAAGGGGATAGCGATAGAGTAGCTTTGATGACGGTGCACATGGCCAAGGGACTTGAATTTCCCTACGTATATATAGTAGGGCTGGAAGAAGACCTTTTCCCGTCGGCCATGAGCATGAATACCCGCAGCGAACTGGAGGAAGAACGAAGATTGTTTTATGTAGCGCTTACCAGGGCCGAGAAACAGGCCTTTATCACCTATACACAGAATCGCTATCGATGGGGAAAACTGATCGATGCCGAACCCAGCAGATTTATCGAAGAGATTGATGAAGCTTTTGTGGAAGATCTGACCCCTGCATCCACCTATACTTTCAAACCCTTTGTCAGTCCCGATATATTTGGAAGCAGTGGTCCGCCCCGTAAGACCACTACAAGAGTTACCAGCAGTATTGCCCCGGCTGAAAAACAATTGCGCAAGCTCCGGAAGTTAAAACCGAACCTCTCACAACCTATAGGACATACAGATAAGGCCGTAATGGATCTTGAGGTGGGTACGCTGGTAAACCATAGTCGGTTTGGAAAGGGCGAGGTCCTAAAAGTGGAGGGCAACGGACATGATAAAAAGGCAGAAATTCAATTCGCCAAAGGAGATACCAAGAAATTGCTATTGCGTTTTGCCAAACTTGAAATCCTGTAAATCCATTTATTTGAACCCAGGTGTATGAAGGCAGAGCGGATAAGAATATATGAAGAAAACCCCAACCCAAAGGCTATCGATAAGGCGGTAGAAATCTTGCGCAAGGGAGGCCTGATCATTTACCCTACAGATACGGTCTACGGATTAGGTTGTGATATTACCAAACCCAAGGCGATGGAGCGGTTGGCCAGGATAAAAGGCGTAAAAGTTCATCAGCATCACTGGTCTTTTGTGTGTGCAGATCTCAGTAACCTTTCTGATTATACCCGTCATATCGATACACCATCCTTTAAAATACTTAAAAAGGCATTACCGGGTCCGTATACGTTTGTCCTGAATGGAAGCAATCGCCTCCCAAAGGAGTTTAAAAAGAAGAAGACCGTAGGTATACGGGTGCCCGATCATAACATAGCTAGGACATTGGTACGCGAATTGGGACACCCGATTATATCGACCTCAATCAAAGATGAAGATGAAGTTATTGAATATACAACAGATCCAGATTTGATCTTTGAAAAGTGGCAGCACCTGGTTGATGCCGTTATCGATGGAGGATATGGGGGGAATATACCTTCTACGGTAGTCGACCTAACGGGCGATACGCCGGTGGTCCTCAGGCCTGGAAAGGGAAGTACCGATCTTTGGTAAAAAAAAACCGCGACTGAAAGGCCGCGGTTGGAACTTATCTTTTTATTTCGAATTAATCAGCGATCGCTGGATCTTTCATACCCTCTTCGATCATGCTGTAAAACTGATCCAGTTTTGGAAGTACAACTATTCGGGTCCTTCTGTTCCTGGCTCTGTCGGCCGCATTGTCGTTACCGGCGAGCGGTACATAATAACTTCTGGCTGCAGCAGTCATCCTGCCAGGATCAACTGAAAAATCATTCTGAAGTATTCTTACCACTGCGGTGGCTCTTTTTGCGCTTAAATCCCAGTTATCTAATAGAACACCACTGCGATAGGGAACATTATCGGTATGCCCCTCAACCATGAATTCAAAATCTGGTTTGTTATTCACCACCTGGGCTACTTTCCCCAGTACTTGTTTGGCTTCGTTGGTTACATTGTAGCTGCCGCTTCTGAAAAGAAGTTTATCGGATATGGAAACAAAAACAACACCTTTTTCCACACTGATCTCAATGTCTTCGTCATCCAGGTTGCCGAGCACTCCTTTCAAGCTCTGAACCAGAGCGAGATTTACCGAGTCTCTTCGTGTTATCGCATTTTGCAATTTGCGAATGGTAAGATCTTTTTCCTGAAGGCTCTCAAGTGATTTTTCGAGATTTTCGGCGCCTTTTGTGGTCAGGGTAGTAAGATTACCCATATTATTGATCAATTCCTGGTTGTTGGCTTTCAGAAATGCATTCTGATCCTCCAGAGTATTCATACGGGCTTCTGCGGTTGCTTTTTCTTCCAGGCAACTATTCAGTTTTACCGTAGCAGTATTTAACAAATCTTGTGTCTCCTTCTGTTGGGCTTCCAGATCAGCATATTTCTTCTGTGAGACACACGAAGATAGTAGTACGGCTAACCCCACAAAGCCTAAAAAAATTTTTTTCATGATAATGATTCTTATATTAAGTTTTAAAATTTTGAGATAATCAGATAATTACAAGCGAAATTATAGAATAACCTATCCTGCCTGAGGCAAAATTAGTTAATCTTTTACTAATTTACCATAATTCCTTACCTGATCTACGTAATGGGACCACACTATGGACTTTGTTGCGTAATACTTTGTGAGAAAACTGCGTTTCTCCCTCTTCTTATACATTTTTCTAAACTGGCGATAATAACTGAGATGTGCGCGCAAAACAGCTAGACAATGATTAAATTTAAATTGATAAACGAAGCGGAATGCCGCCACAGCGTCGAGTATGAGGCGAGCTAAAATAATCGGAAATGCTCTTCTTCTCGGTAGATTTTTGGTGATAGAGAATAAGGAGTTTCTAAAATTCAGATAAGTTTTTTTTGGATTCATATTGCTTAGGGTTGATCCACCCAGATGATAAACGTGGCTATGACCCAGGTAATGAACCTTTAATCCCTGATTCTGTGCCCTCCAGCAAAGATCAACTTCTTCCTGGTGAGCAAAATAGTCTTCATCGAATCCTTGAAGGTCTTCAAAAACTTCTTTCCGAATGAACATACAGGCCCCTGTAGCCCAGAACACCTCTTTGATATCATCGTATTGTCCATGGTCTTTTTCGATGGCCTGGAAAATTCGTCCCCGGCAAAAAGGATACCCGAACATATCGATAAACCCGCCTGCAGCGCCCGCATACTCAAAATGATCACGCTTTCTCAGGTCAAGAATTTTTGGTTGTATAATCGCAACCTCTTTGTGGTTTTTAAAATGAGGTACTATCGGATCCAGCCAATTGGGGGTCACTTCCACATCGGAGTTAAGAAGACAGTAAATATCTGCCTTCACATATTTTAGTGCATCGTTATATCCCTTGGCAAATCCACCATTAATATCGTTTTGTATAATATGAACCTCGGGAAATTTCTCCTTGAGCAATATTACCGACCCATCAGATGAAGCATTATCTGCTACATATATCTCAGCGTTTTCGGAGTATTGGAGCACAATGGGAAGATATTCCTCCAAAAGAGCTTTTCCGTTCCAGTTAAGTATGACGACAGCAATATTCAAAACGGATGCAAATTAACGTCTAAAATCAGGAATTTGCTCTAAAAAGGCATATTTTTCTTCATCCAGATCAAGTTTGCAAAAGTAATGCTGTAAACCATTGGTGAGCATTAAATAGCGGGCCCTGATCTGTAGATTATAGCGGGCCACCTGGTCGAATACTTCCTGGGACAGCCTTTGAGTATAGGCTTTGCATTCAACCAAAAGCTCTATTGATCCGTTTGGAGTGAACACTACAATGTCGTATCGTTTGGTGAGACCATTGATGGTTATTTTTTTTTCAACATTGATAAGGCTGGCCGGGAATTTTTTTTGCTCGATAAGCCAACGAATCACATGCTGCCTCACCCATTCTTCAGGCTGTAACACCACAAACTTTTTGCGGATGATATCAAAGATCAGGATCTTATTTTCCTTATTTTTGACCCTGAAGTCATAGGCCGGGAAGTTCAATAATTGCATCGTGCAAATGTCTTTATTTTTTTTGGATGGAGGAAGTTAAACAGATCGTCGAGAATATACGAAAGGGCAATATTGCCGCTGTCTATTTCTTAATGGGCGATGAGGCCTATTTTATCGATCGGATCTCCCATTTTATTTCTGAACACGTGCTCACCGAAGAGGAAAAAGGTTTTAACCAAGTCATTCTCTATGGTAAAGAAACCAGCATGGAAGATATTATTGGAAATGCGAAGCGCTATCCGATGATGTCGGAAAGGCAAGTGGTCATCGTCAGGGAAGCCCAGCATCTGTCACGTCAGATAGAAAAACTATCCGACTATGTTGAAAATCCCCAGACCTCCACTGTTCTTGTTTTATGTTACAAGTTCAACAAACTCGACAAAAGGAAAAAACTCTATAAAACCCTTCTTAAAGGAAATGCCGTAATTTTTGACAGCAAAAAACTCTATGAAAATCAGGTGGCCGACTGGATTAGAAAGATGCTGAAAGGAAAAGGTTATACAATATCGCATAAGTCTGCAGCCTTACTGGTCGAGTTTCTGGGTACCGACCTGAGCCGAATCAATAATGAGCTGGAAAAGCTAAAGTTAGTGCTTCCAAAGGGTTCTGAAATCACTCCGGAAACGATTGAGAAACATATAGGTATAAGCAAAGACTACAACAATTTTGAACTCCGGAGAGCTCTTGGCGAACGAGACTTTGTTAAAGCCACAAAGATCATGAGATATTTTGCCAGAAATCCAAAAGAAAATCCATTCGTGGTCACCATCACTCTTTTACATAGCTTTTTTGCACAACTATTACAGTACCACGGGTTACACGACCATAGTACGAAGCACGTGGCCAGTAGCCTGAGAATAAATCCATATTTTGTTTCAGAAATCCAAACCGCGGCCAGGAATTACCCGATGAAACGAGTGAGCCAGATCGTTTCCTACCTGCGTGAAATGGATATGAAAGGCAAGGGTGTAGGGGCTCAAAACCTCAGTCAGGAGGATTTATTAAAAGAATTATTAGTCAAGATCGCCTAAAACTACTTCCGGTCTGCACTGAATCTTCCCGGGCCCAGCAGAATGATCACAATAAAGACAACAAGAAACAAAAAGGCCTTTTCCTTATCCGCAAACGGATCTGCACCATGATGGATAAAAGCCGCTACAAACATTGTAATCGCAGCAGGAATGGCCGCCCATCTGGTTTTCAGGCCTATTATAATAAGGATTGGGCATACGAATTCTCCGACCACCGCTAGAAACAGGGAAGGAGCGGCGCCTATTCCAATAGGATCAGCGAATTCAAAATTTCCTGAAATAAGATTGTTGAATTTGCCCCAGCCATGGGTAAGCATAAAGATCGATGGAAAGATGCGAAGAATCGCTAAACCGATATCGGTTTTTAAAGATTTAGTCATGGGTTTTAAGAATTGGATATGTAATAAAATTACATTTTTTTTGACAATATTATACAATAGTGTTCATAATGAGGTCCAAGGTACTGACTAAAAGCTCTGCATTTTCATGATTAAAAGCCAGGGGTGGCTTGATTTTTATCACATTCTCATCTGGCCCATCCGTACCAACCAGGATATTTTTCTGCCGTAATTCATTTTTTATTTTCTCCGCCAAAAGGGTAAGTGGGGTACCGTCTGCATCCGCAAATTCGACACCTAAAAACATACCATGGCCCCTGACATCGGCAATTTGAGTGTATTTCTTTTGGAGGCGAATCAGAAGCATTTTTAGATGATCCCCAACGGTTTTGGCCCGATCTTGTAACTTTTCGGTTTCTATAACATCGAGTACGGCCAGCCCTATAGCACATGACACCGGATTCCCGCCGAAGGAACTAAAGAATTCAGGTCCTTTTTCAAAGCCTTCCGATATTTTCTCAGTCGTAATCACCGCTCCCATCGGATGGCCATTACCCATAGGTTTGCCAAGAACCACTATATCCGGAACAACCTCATGCAATTCGTAGCCCCAGAAGACATCGCCCAGTCTTCCAAAGCCAACCTGTACTTCATCACTAATACAGATTCCCCCCAGATGGTGCACATGGCTGTAAACTTCTTTTAAAAATCCTTTTGCCAGCGGTACCTGACCCCCACAGCCCATTACGGGTTCAGCAATAAACGCCGCGAGTTTGAACTCTGCACTTCTCATGCGTTCAGCAGCCATCTGTGCATAATGAAGGCCACATGCCGCTTCATCCATAAATCCTGAACCAAAGAACTTTGGCATGGGGGTGTCGATAATATCTGGGCCCTGGCCCGTGCCGCCATCTGAAGCATATTTATAATGACTTACCTCCATACCTATCGAGGTATGTCCATGGTAACCATTTTCTATTACCAAAACTCCTTGATTAGCGGTACATGCCCTGGCCATTCTGATGGCGAGATCGCTGGCCTCGCTTCCGGAATTTACAAAAAACACTTTGTTGAGCTGATCGGGGAAGCGTTCCAATAGCCTCTCACCATAACGATATAAATGTTCGTATAAGTAGCGGGTATTTGTATTTAATCGGGCCATCATTTGCTGACCAGCGCGAACCACCTCAGGATGACAATGACCTACCAGCATTATATTATTATAGGCATCCAAAAAAGTCTGGCCCCGGCCATCGTACATGTATTGCAAAGCAGCCCTATCCATAGCTATAGGCATCTTATAACTCACTGAAAGCGATTTGCTTATGATTCGTTTTCTCCTAATTGACAGGTTGTCCGAATCTACGCTATATGCTGTTTTGTAACCCAGTGTACTTCTAAAAGTGTTTCTCGCCTTCAAGGGGTTGATTTTTATCCACTTCCTCAAAAGGTCCCAGGCAGGTTTCTCACTAATGGTGATATAGTCGGAATCGGGTTTTAGTTTCTTACCATAGGCCGAATAGCAAACGCTGATACACAAGCGAGCGGCAACTAAATAGTATAAGGCATCCAATTCAGGCTCATCAAGTGGCAATATTTCGTGATATCCCCTGAGGACCTGCACGGCACAATCTAGTGGATTCGCTTTGTCCATCATAATGTAGGTCATCCCAATTGCCACTTCATTGATCAGCCAGGAGTAGGCAAGATCACCAAAATCGAAAATACCTTTAACAGTGCCTCCGGCTACCGTTACATTCCAGTCGTTGGCATCATTGTGTAAGATTGACTTACGAAATCGGGAAGCTACCGGTAACAGATTCTCTTCAAATTGCAGAAAAAAATATGATACCAAACTCCGATCCGCAGGATCATCTATATGCTCAAGGAGTGGAAGATTTAGACTCAGATGGCGCAGATCCCATGGATTCTCTCGCGCGGCAACCCATGGTTCCCTTAACGATTGCAAGCTGCGGTTCATCGTCGCCAGCATCATTCCAAAGGATTCTAAGACCTCGTAAGTTTGGTCAGCTGAGCCCAATAATTCTCCTTCCACATAGGTGAGTAGCCGATGAATATAATTACCGTTGATTATAAATGAAAGTCCCTTATCTGTTGCGATTGATTTCGGAAAAAGATAGGTCTTAATAGTTTCCAATCGTTTTAAAACACGATGCTCCGCTTCAATAATGGCAAGTGTTTCCTGAGAATAGCGCTGTTTTTTGAATATGAAGGTTTGAAAGGAAGTCACCACTTTCATGGTTTGATCTTCAAATCCTTCCAGGCTCTCCAATTCGAACTCCTTAAAATTATAATGATCTACCAGTATTTTCCGTATTTCCTCCACTGTCTTAAAATCTGTTGAATAAACTTAAGGCAATTCTGATGAAAGCCAAAAATCCTTTAGGCGGATATCGAAAAATGCCTAGAACCGACTAATCTATCACAAGGCATTTATGATATTAAAATGATCTAAATTTTATGTCTTTATAAAAGCCGCGGATGAGAAAAAATCACTTTTTAGGCATCATGATCCGCTTCTCCTTATGAATTTATCGGCAAGAAGATAATCCAGACCATATTTCCCAGACCCCAGATACAGGTTGTATATGGCTATCCACAAAAATCCCATGGCCGGTAACATACCCCACACACCACCATCCCATTTTTGCATAAAAATGGCTACCATCATGGTACACATAATGAGAAAGGAGGCGATCCGTGTTTGAAGTCCCAGGGCGAGGAATAATCCTCCGATTGCCTCACTAAATGCGCCCATCCATGCAAAGAAGACTGGAGCGATGGCAAATATTCCGCCATATGAAGCAACATCCTCCGGAAACCAGGCGGCCACTTCAAAGAGATCGAGGTTCCGGTGATCTGCTGTCCACGGTACACCAAATTTGTCGGCTCCAAAGCCGAGTGCAAGTAACATACCGCAAAGGAATCGGATCATGGCAAAGGCAAGATCGGCTGCCCAATGGTCCATCGATTTGGGTGTGGTTAAAACCTTAAAAATCTTTTTCATGCTTTTATCGTTTTGATTCGTCAGCACAAAACTGCATGAAAGTCTTATATGTAGCGACCCAAATCGTTGATCATGAGTATCAAATACGATTTGAGACGTATCTAAAGACTATCGATCTTTACTTCTGAGGTATTCGGAAGGGGAAGACCTTTCAAACTTTTTAAAAACGCGATTAAATGTCGCTTTACTATTGAATCCACATTCAAAAGCAATGCCTAAAAGGGAAAGCTGTTGTTGCTTACCTTGATCGAGCGCAGTTTTAAAGGCAGAGATCCTGTATTGGTTTATGTAGTCATTAAAATTTTTTGAAAAACCGGTATTGATCACTTCAGAAAGTTGAGCACGGGTCATCTGCAATAACTTAGCCAGGTCTACAAGATTGAGATCAGGGTTCAAAAAGGGTTTCTGTTCTTCCATATAATTCCTGACCCTATACATTTTTGATTTCAGTTCGTCAGGAAGCTTAGCGCTATAGTGATCCGCTGGCGTACCGTAGTCGTTTGCTGTCGAAAATACACTCGTATCGGCATTAATGTCGATGCCTAGCGTAGTAAGCGTCGTCGTATCGGTAAAATAGCCTTTAATCCCTACATAGATCACCACTATTGCCGAAAAGAACTGGTACCACCATTTCTGGATCCAACTCAATTCAGTGACGGAAATGTTGACGAACTGCTGCATTACCGAATAAACAAACAGGAACGCATAGAGAAAAAGAAAGTTACGTATCCAATTTAGTTCAAAACGATAGGTATTCGAAAAATATTTAGGCAGTAGGATGCGATACCTGTAGTAAAGCTGAAGCGTAAAGGCGAGATATAGGAGGTGCTGTGCAACAAAAAACGACTCAAAAAAAAACCCCATAAAATCAAATTCCAGCAATTGCATTAAATAACCGTTCTGACTATCAGCAAAATCAGGCTGACTCGCATCGTAGGCGAAAATAAATATCCGATAGGTCATATAGACCATTACCGGAACAAAATGAAGCCCATCTTTTATCCGAAAGACAAAATTTGAACTGGTGATCGATTTTACATAGAAGTAGATCAGTGGCCCAACTGCTAGTCCGAGATAGATCAACCAGTAATTGATCTTGGTATTTCTGTAGGTGTCATACCAGTCCATAAAGCCTATGGTATATGTCGTACGGTGATAACATGTGATGAGTACCAATAGGGCCAGAAACAGGTCGGATGTATTTTTCTTTGTGCGGTATCTGAAAAGCAGGAGGAAGGCTAAAATTATTCCCTGGCTAACAAGTACTAACAGCGGCGTGCTGTATATATTGAAATTAGGAAAGGTGAGGAACATGCATCGGACTTTGCACTAAAATATAAAAATACCCGGTGTACAAGTTGTAAAGGGATTGATATCAGGTATGAAGAACATATCTGATTGAGCTTGCAATTTTATTTGAGTCGTGGATAATCCAAAGGGTTAAACTCATGCATGATCTCATATACTTTTTCGAAAATATCTTCAGCGTTCGGTTTTGAGAAGTAATCGCCATCGGAAGCGTATGCCGGCCTGTGAGCCTTAGCGCTGAGGGTTTGGGGTGGACTGTCCAGGTAGTTATATGCCCCTTGCTTTTCGATAATTTCCCTTAAAAGATAGGCTGAGCATCCACCGGGTACATCTTCGTCAATCACCAGTAATCGACTGGTTTTTTTGACACTGTCAAGCACTTCATGATCTAGATCAAAGGGTAATAACGACTGGGCATCGATCACCTCTGCATCGATCCCTACCTCTAAAAGTTCCTGGGCTACCTGCTCAACTATTCGTAAAGTAGAGCCATAAGAGACCAAAGTGATATCATTTCCGTTCTTTAAAGTTTCGATCCTGCCGATGGGGGTGCAGAATTCACCAATATTGCTGGGCTTTCTTTCTTTCAACCTATAGCCATTAAGGCTTTCAATGATCAAAGCCGGTTCGTCGCTTTTCAAAAGGGTATTGTAAAAACCAGCAGCCTGGGTCATATTTCTCGGCACAAGGATATATATTCCCCGCAAAAGATGTATTAGGCCTCCCAATTGAGACCCTGAATGCCATATTCCTTCCAAACGGTGTCCGCGGGTCCTCACGATCAAAGGAGCCTTTTGCTTTCCTACAGTACGATAAAGTAGGGTGGCAAGGTCATCACTTAGGGTCTGTAACCCGTAAAGTACGTAATCGAGATACTGTATTTCGGCGATCGGTCTTAGCCCTCTCAGCGCCAATCCTATTCCCTGTCCTATTATAGTAGCCTCACGTATTCCGGTATCTGAAACACGGAATTCTCCGTATTTGTTCTGCAAGCCTTCCAAGCCTTGATTTACATCTCCGATCGCGCCGCTATCTTCCCCAAAAATGAGTAATTCAGGATGTTTGCCAAATAAATGATCAAAATTATCCCTGATGATGATCCGCCCATCGACCTCCTCTGAGCCGGAATCGTAAGTTGGGTATACCGCCTGAACCGAAGTTGCATTATTTGGAAGTTCGTTGTAAAGGTGCGAGCTGAATTTGGTTTGCATTTCAGACAGATAGTTTTCGATCCATCGAACTAAGGAATCCTTTCCTTCTGATTGCCATCCAACCAGGTAACGAAGCGCTTGTCGTGACTTTGAGGAAAGATCTCTTTTGAGGGGTTCTTCTATCGCTATGAGATCGTTTTTAAGTTTATTGACAAAGTTCCTGTTCGGACTTCCCTCTGCGGCTTTGGACAAGAAGGTCACCAACTCTTTCCTGGCCTTTCGATTCGGAGCCAGGAACTCGCTCCATGCTTCTTTTTTTGCGAGTCGAACTTCGGTCTTGATGTCTTTTTCAATTTTTATTAATTCTTCCTCTGCGGCGATATTGTTTTCGAGGATCCATTCGCGAAATCTTTTATTGCAATCGTTTTCACGCTCCCATGCCAGGCGCTCTTCTGTTTTATATCGCTCATGGGATCCAGAAGTGGAATGCCCCTGCGGCTGGGTGAGCTCTTCTACATGAATAATTACCGGAACATGTTCCTCCCTGCTGATATCTGATGCATTTTCATAGGTATGGATCAAGGCGGTATAGTCCCAACCTCTTACTTTTATGATTTCGAATCCCGATTGGTTCTCATCTCGCTGAAAACCACTTAATATCGCTGAGATATCCTCTTTAGTTGTCTGATATTTAGCCGGTACCGAAATCCCATATTCATCGTCCCATATACTGATGATCATCGGGACTTGTAATACCCCGGCCGCATTTACCGTTTCAAAAAAATGGCCCTCACTGGTGCTGGCATTACCTATGGTGCCCCAGGCGACTTCATTTCCATTTATCGAAAACTTATCTGAGCGGATTGCTTTTTCATGCCGGTAAATCTTGGAAGCCAGGGCAAGTCCTAATAACCTGGGCATCTGTCCGGCTGTAGGTGAGATATCCGGACTGCTGTTCTTTTGTTTCGTTAGGTCTTTCCAACTCCCGTCTTCTCTAAGGCTAAAAGTGCCGAAATGACCTCCCATCTGCCTACCGGCGCTCATAGGTTCCAGTTCTAAATCGGTGGTAGCATAAAGACCATGAAAAAATTCTTTAGGGCCTAAAAGACCCAACGCCATCATAAAAGTCTGATCGCGGTAGTAGCCGCTTCTGAAATCACCATCGCGGAAAGATCGGGCCATAGCCAATTGCGGAAGCTCTTTTCCGTCTCCAAAAATACCGAATTTAGCCTTTCCGGTAAGCACTTCACGCCGTCCTAAAAGACTGCATTCACGACTTTTTACGGCTATTCGATAATCATCGAGTATTTGAGCCCTAAAATCATCAAAAGAAATGTCGTTACTGAGCTTGGGTTTAGGATCCATCAAACGGTGAGAATTTCAACAAAAATATCAAAACCCATGGAGTTATCCAATTAAAAAATACGGTTCTTTATTAACAATAAATTAAAAAATAATAAATAAATTATTGATTATTTAATAATCTGCTAACAAAATACAGTTATATTAGATAATTCGTAATTGTCTAAAACCATTTCCTGGTAAATAGGCCCAACATAGTTTTCGGGCTTAGGGTAATCACAAAACGTATTCTTTCAGCATAATTGGGTTGAGCAACCTCCCATCCATTATTAGAATATACTGGAAAGTAGAGTTCAAAATAATCGGTGACAAGGTTAAGCCTGATACCAGAATCGTAAACGAATCGGGGGTCTTGTCCACGGTTTCTAAGGAATCCTACATCGCCGTAGGCTTCTATCCAACGCCAAATACTGGCGCTAACATTGGTCGTGGCGATCCAGTCGTTTGCAAAAGGTTCTTCCAAAACAGATTTAAATCCACCCTCGGCGATAATAATCTGTTGGCTCCAGATACCGGAATCCTCGGATCGCCCGATATAACCATAATCAAAAAGATAATCCGTAGGTCTGTCAAGGGCAAAACTAAAGAAGTCCGATCCTGTGTCATTAAAAAGAAATTTCCCTGCAAACACCCTCAGATTGAGCTGGAAATTGTTTTCATACAGTTTGCGGTATTCCATATTGAATGCCAGCTTGGAAAAATTCCCAGCGTACTGCCCATCCAGGAAATATGAAAAGTATTCTATTATACCATTGTTGGTATGATTATATCGTACATTAAAAACGCTGTAATCTGGATCGGTCTCCAATTCCAGGCTGGGGTCAATATCTCTGAAAACATTGACATATCTTGCGATCAACGCCTTTCGTTTGTTCGAGATGAGATCAGCCGGTCTCCATCCAAAACTTACGGCCGGGGTGATCGTACTATAACGTGAGTTTTCTTCGAAATGGAATGAACTACCGCCCAACGAATAATTACTAACATAAAAACCACTTTTAGCGTGGTATTTTCTGAGGTTCATTTTGGCGTAGCCTACCAGTTCTTTTTGACGCAATCCAAAGGAAGGGGCCAAATCCCAGATAAATGGTTTTTCCAATAAAGTTTTATTGGTTAACCGCATTCCTGGCGTTAGGCCGTCATATACATTAAAGGTAAGCACGGGCATATAGAAAATCTGATTGTAATACGGGTCTTCGGCATCTTTAAAAAATTGAAGTTTTAATTTTTTATTGCTCGAAAAGAAACCCTTTAAAGTCTTCCAATTATCCCTTTGATTGAATTCCGGGATATTCTGATCGTAGTTCAGCACCAGTTTGGTTTCTTTGTTTCTCGGAATGGTCACATCCACTTCTCCCTTAATATCCGAAAACCAATACCTCGATACTACCGTATCTTTACTCATTCCAAAAAGGGAGATCGGTACATTGGTACCTGTTTTGTTTTTCAACGTAACATAGAGCGAATCGTTTGTTTTAATAATATTGCTGATCTTAAAATCGATCTGATCACTGGTATTTACATAAGAATTAAAAAACCAATCGATATCCTTATCAGAATTTTTCTTAAGAATGGCGATCAAATCCTCTGGTGTCACCGACTGGAGCCTGTACTTTTCGTAGTATTCCTTAACACTTTTATCGATACGTTCTTTACCAACATAGGCGGCAAGGTAGGCCAGTCCAAGACCGGCTTTGTAAGTATTTGCAATTTTCTGATTAAATTTTATCAGCGAATCGTTAGAGGTAGTCAATGTCTGGTCCAGATTTTTTCGGGCCGACAGCATATAAAGGAAAGGATATTGTTCATTAAAATCCATCTTGGCCAGGTGGAATGTCCGAACACCCCAGACATTTGATAATTTCCCAAGCAATTTTTGGTCCGGATAGAAGGTCTCCACATAGCGAATCATCATATAATTCACCAGCGCATCGGTTACCCATTTTTCCTTTCTGGGATTAAGGAACAGGGACTCTCGCATATAGCTTATCAATGCGGTCTTGAGAAATTTCATTTCGAATTGAAATTGCTCTTCGTAAGGCCTGACAAACCTCGGCAACTGATTTAGGCCATATAAGGGGTTTTTATCAAAATCGATCTGGCTTACCAGCAGCTGTTCATAAGGGAAATCCCCCAGGTTTTCGTGAATAAATTCCGATATACGGTTAATCGAAACGCCTTGGAATATTTCATCGTACTTTGGGGCAACAAGATCGGTTATCACTACCAGATGGGGCGTAACATGCGTCTTGAATTTTCTTCTGGAGTTCAGTATGATATCACAACTCTTTCTATTTTGTCCACCAAGCGTGGCCACGAATTGAGAGGGGTACTCCGTAATGTCGATCTGATTGAAATTGGTACCCATGTAGAGTGAATCGGGATATGTAAAGGAGATCTGTGTGTTGGTATTATCGGTATGGAGGTCTTCCAAATTTTTGTTGGAATAAAGTTGCCATTGTTTTTCATAAACCGCCGGAGTGAGATACCAATCTTTCAAGTAATAATCACCAAGGCTATTATAGCCATAGGGGGTGTAACGATTAGGCGGAAGCTTAATACGGTAAGCGATATATAGTTTTACCGAATCGCCAGGGGCCAAGGCTTTATTGAGCTCCATCTTTACAATGTCGCGACCTCCTGTTCTGCGCCATTGCACCTGCCTGAAATTCTGATCCACGACGCCTGCGATCTCAGTAGAACCCCGATCCTCATCTTTGGCCAAATGCAGGCTTTTTCTGAATTCTTCGGCAAAACGTTTGGCCAGAGCGGTATTTTTATTGGAGTAGGCGTGAGCCCAGTCATTAAAATACAGTTCATTAAGAGTATCGTTGGCTTTATTGAGGTAGGTAAATTCCTGTGAGATTTCGATCTCCTTGTCAAGATCGTCGAGATAGGCTCTTATAGTATTGGTATGTTGGGCCGCAACCTTATGTACAGAAAGGCTCAGGGCCATGTAGAGGCAAAAGAGTGAACAACAAGCAATTCTTTTGGGCATATTGGCTTAAAAATTCGGGCTCAATGTATGACCTTTGTAGAAGGCATCTATTATTTTAACAACCTCTTCAGGCGAATCCGCTATCTTGATAAGCTCCAGATCGGTCGGACTAATATTTCCAGCATCCAACATAATACCTTCGATCCAACTCATAAGACCTTTCCAGAATTCAGAACCCACTAGAATAATAGGGAACTTGCCAATCTTATTGGTTTGGATAAGCGTAATTGCTTCAAATAATTCATCGAGTGTGCCAAAGCCACCAGGCAATACGACAAATCCTTGAGAATATTTTACGAACATAACTTTGCGTACAAAGAAATAATCGAAGTCGAGACTTTTATCTTCATCGATATAAGGATTATCGTGTTGTTCAAAGGGAAGATCGATATTCAGACCAACGGAAGTCCCTCCAGCCAGATGGGCTCCTCTGTTTCCCGCTTCCATAATTCCGGGACCACCGCCTGTTATAACTCCGTAACCCGCCTCTGATATCTTCCGTGCAATCTCTACCGTTAGCTCGTAATATTTAGCCTCCTGTCGGGTCCTGGCCGATCCGAAGATGGTTACACAGGGTCCTATAGCGCTCATCTTCTCAAAACCATTAACAAATTCCCCCATGATTTTAAAAATAGCCCAGGAGTCATTAATCTTTATTTCATTCCAACCTTTATGATGTTTTTCCTTACGCATAGTTTATAATGTTGTCTGATGAAGAAACGGTTTATTTAGCTTCTTTATTTCCTGCTGTCGTTACTTCGCCATTGCCGTCGCCTTATTAAGTTCACGGCTCAGGAAGCGCGCAGTGTGGCCGCTGTCATTCTTGGCCACTTCTTCCGGTGTTCCTGTTGCTACTATTTTTCCTCCACCGCGTCCCCCTTCGGAACCGATATCTATAATATGATCCATAATCTTGATCACATCCATATTGTGTTCGATGACCAGGACTGTATTTCCTTTGTCTACCAATTTATTCAAAACTTCCATCAGTACACGTATATCCTCAAAATGAAGCCCGGTTGTAGGCTCATCTAGTATATAAAAAGTATTTCCGGTATCTCTTTTGGATAGTTCGGTAGCGAGTTTTACCCTCTGGGCTTCCCCTCCGGAAAGTGTTGTTGATTGTTGCCCGAGAGAAATATAGCCCAGCCCTACATCATGAATGGTTTTGAGTTTCCGGTGGATTTTCGGGATCTTATCAAAAAAGCTAACCGCTTCGTCTATGGTCATCTCCAAAACATCTGCAATAGATTTACCCTTATAGCGGATTTCGAGCGTTTCCCGGTTAAATCTTTTTCCATAACAGGTCTCACACTCCACATACACATCGGGCAAAAAGTTCATTTCGATAACTCTGAGGCCACCACCCCGACAGGTCTCGCAACGCCCTCCTTTAACATTAAAACTAAACCTTCCGGGTTTATATCCGCGAATAGCTGCTTCGGGGGTTTTGGCAAACAGGGCTCTGATCTCTCCAAATACCCCGGTATAGGTGGCGGGATTCGACCTTGGGGTACGACCAATCGGGCTTTGGTTTATGTCGATTACTTTGTCTATATGTTCCAGGCCTTTAATGGAAGCATAAGGCATTGGCTTCTTTACCCCGTTAAAGTAATGGGCATTCATAATCGGATATAGGGTTTCATTGATAAGGGTCGATTTTCCGCTGCCCGATACCCCGGTCACCCCGATCATATTACCCAATGGAAACTCAACTGTAATATTCCGGAGGTTATTCCCCTTACAACCCTTGAGAACAATTTTATGGCCATTTCCCTTCCTGCGTTTCTCCGGCACTGGTATTTCTTTTATACCTGCCATATATTCGCCTGTTAGCGTATGCTGTTGTTTTAAAAGGGTTGGATGGCATTCAGAAATTATTTCTCCGCCGTGTTTTCCTGCTTCCGGTCCAATATCGATGACATGATCGGCTTTTTCGATCATATCCCGGTCGTGTTCTACCACGATCACAGAATTACCGATATCTCTTAAGGATTCGAGTGATCGTATCAATCTGTTGTTATCTCGTTGATGTAGTCCAATACTGGGTTCATCTAAAATATAAAGGACCCCTACCAATTGCGATCCGATTTGAGTGGCGAGCCTGATGCGTTGCGCCTCACCGCCTGAAAGTGATTTGGAACTGCGGTTGAGCGACAGGTAATCTAATCCAACATCGAGAAGAAATTTGATCCTGGCCCTGATCTCTTTGATGATCTCCTCGGCGATTATTTTCTGATTTCCTTTAAGCTGATGGTTGAGGTCATCGAAGAATTCGGCAAGCTCTGCGATATCCATACCTGCCAGCTGAGCGATATTTTTACCATTGATTTTGAAGTAAAGGGAGGCTTTTTTTAGTCTGGAACCCTCGCAGTCAGGACAACTGATCTTATCCATATAATCTTTGGCCCACCGTCTAATGGAGGTAGAATCTGCCGTATGGTACTGGTTTTTTAGGAAGTTTGCGATGCCCTCATAATCAATCTTGTACTCCCTTCTAACTCCCAATGTTTTTGAATCCACCTCAAAGCTCTCATCACCGCCATAAAGAATAACCTGCAGCGCTTCCGTCGGGATATCGGCTATAGGATCGCTGAGATCAAAACCATATCGTTTACCAATGGTTTCCAATTGCTTAAACGACCAGGATTTTTTGTATTCACCTAGGGGAGCTATACCACCTCCGTGAATCGATAATTTTCTATTTGGAATGATCTTTTGTTCATTGACGTCGTATACATGGCCCAAACCATGGCATTGAGGGCACATTCCTTTAGGTGAATTAAACGAAAAAGTATTGGGTTCCGGGGTAGGGTAGGAGATTCCTGTACTGGGGCACATTAAATCTCTGCTGAAATATCTGGGAAGGTCTGAACCTTCCTCCAGTACCATTAAGACGTTGTCCCCATGGTACATAGCGGTATTGATAGTTTCCGTTATTCGTTTGTCCAGTGATTCGGATGAATCCACAAGCAGCCGATCGATAACGATTTCTATATCATGGGTTTTATAACGATCTACTTTTAGGCCTTTAACTATATCCATGATCTCGCCATCTACCCGCACTTTTACAAAGCCTTGTTTCCCTATCTGTTCAAATAACTCGCGGTAATGTCCTTTTCTGGATTTGATGACCGGCGCCAGAACACTTATTTTCCCATCGCTGTAAGAGGATTTTATAAGTTCTTTGATCTGATCATCGCTATAACTGACCATTTTTTCGCCAGTATTATAGCTATAGGCATCTGATGCACGGGCATACAGTAAGCGTAAAAAATCGTATACCTCGGTAATCGTTCCCACGGTAGAACGGGGCGATTTGGAAGTGGTTTTCTGTTCTATAGCGATAACAGGAGAAAGTCCGTCGATCTTATCCACATCTGGGCGCTCGAGTCCTCCCAGGAATTGCCGTGCATAGGCCGAAAAGGTCTCAATGTAGCGTCTTTGGCCCTCTGCATAGATAGTGTCGAAAGCGAGGGAAGATTTACCGCTGCCCGACAAACCGGTAATCACCACCAATTTTTCCCTGGGGATATTGACATCGATATCCTTCAGGTTGTGGACCCGGGCACCTTTAACTTCAATAAACTCTTCCTGCTTGGCCATAAATCTGGGCAAAGTTGCAAAGGTACATTTTTGACGACTAAAAAAGAAGTCTTGGTCACTGTTAAAAACCCAGGGATACAGGTCTAAATTTTTGATTTACCTGACAGGCAACCAGGCTGAAGGGTCATCTTGGTTTACTAATAATCGGAAAGTCAATTGTATCGCATTGAAAACACTCAAGCAGCATTACCCGTTTTATGATAATATGTTTTTTGCCTACCGGACTGGCCACGGCTATGCTCGGTACTTGGACCTGTTGTATCCAGATTTATAGGGAGGGAGGCCGGTTCTGCCAGGTGTTTTTGCACAAGAATTATCTTTAGAAGATCAAATGAAACAATATGTTTCATACGACCATCGAAATAAATACCATATTTACGTTTTCTGTCATAGATGATCCAGGGACAATTGCTCTGACTCGATTTAAAATATTTAGTAATCAATGGCAGCACATTAAAATCCGGCTCTATATAGGCCAATTGAAGATCAGGATAGGTCTGTTCTAAACAAACAAGGCCTTCCATCCTTTTTTTCTCTCGACTGACCAAACCGGCCATTAGTTTAATCTTTTTTAAAGATGCGAGATCGAGATCATTTGTTGAATCGGTGCGGTTTGATATAATAGATCTGATGTATTTGTAAAGGGATGTTTCAATGCTTTGCGATTCACTCATATAAGCAAAATAAATAGTCTTGGCAGCCTCATAATTTTTTTTCTGCATAGCTTGCCATAAACTCCGGGCTGCCGTCTGGTTGGTCTTTACATTTATCATATCCGAAAAGAGTAAATTCTGTCCTGTTTCTGCCCGTCGTATCTCGGATATCGACAGCCGCTCCTTAAAGGCGAAATAGACTGCGCTTAAAAAACCACTAAAACTGTTGTCATAGATCAATGTGGTATCTGTATTCTTCATACTTAAAATAATTTCAATTGATGGCTCTTTTTATGCATATGGCCCCTTTTGATTATAGAACGGCCGGTAATTCTTTTCTTCAAATTATCATTTATTACCATTTCGCGATCCATTCCCTGCTCTGCAAAAAATTGGAGTTTATCTGAGATTTCATTTTGAAACATATCACTTCTTGTATTATGTCCAAATATATGGAAATATTCCATATTATGGAAATATTCCAATTTATTTTTGGATATATTCCAATTTTTGTACTTTTGAATAAAGCTCAGCCATATTTGCAAGCGTACAATTATTAAGAAAGACAAAATATCTGGGCTAAAAACAATTTTGTAACTATGGAAAATGAATTGACCATCAAGCGATTTACCGATATAAGAAGAGAGCTGGGTTTTACCCAGGCTGAATTTGCAAAACTCTTGGGTATTTCAAGTACTACCGCTGATATTGAAAGGGGGCGGACAAAACTCTCCGGAAAGGTGGTGGCAGAACTATTAAAACAGTTCAAAATAAATCCTCTTTGGCTTTTTGGTCAGACCGATTCCAAATATTTAAATACTTCGATGGTCAGTGTCATTCCAAAAGTGGTAACGGTTGATTCTGCTGACAAGGAAAATTTGGTCCTGGTCAATGCAAAGGCAGCGGCCGGATATCCTCAAAATATCCAGGACAGTAGTTGGTACAGACAACTTCCGGCCTTTGATCTGCCTTTACCTGAATTCCGGAATGCCACTTACAGGGGATTTCAGGTAGAAGGGGACAGTATGGTACCTAACCTTTATCCTGGCGAATGGGTATTGGCAAGGGCTGTTGAATCAGTAGAGGATCTCAGTCAAAACAAGATCTATGTGGTGGTACTTCAGGACGCTGTTTTGGTAAAAAAAGTGGAAAAATCACCGGGGAATTCAAACATGGTACTAATTTCGCTCAATGAAAGCTATCCTTCCTACGAAATACAGCCGGATCAGATACAGGAGCTCTGGGAGGTTAGCAGTAAGTTAACTTTCGGAGTAGACGCCTCAACAGAAAAAGGCCTGTTAAGGCAATTGCAGGATTCTATGGAAGATCTCAAAAGACAACTGAGCCACAAATAAAATCATTTTCCAAACAGTTGATCTGGTTTAAAATCCTACTGCTGTATCATCACCTCTTCTATCGGCGCCGCCCTCCAAACTTCCGTCTGAGAGAATTCTGATGCCATCAACCTTTCCCATAATAGGTGTCAGAGTCTCATTGATGATATAGCCTTTCTCTCTGAGTTCATCTTTTGTTTCTTCTGAAAACTCTCCGGGTTCGAATACTATTTCATCGGGCAACCATTGGTGATGGAATCGAGGAGTATTGACCGCTTCCTGCATGCTCATGTTGAATTCGTAAACATAAAGTATCGTCTGAGCCACGGCGGTGATGATCTTCGACCCTCCGGGTGATCCCACCACCATCCAGAGTTTTCCGTCTTTCTCAATAATGGTTGGTGTCATAGAACTCAACATCCGCTTGCCGGGGGCAATGCTGTTCGCCTCAGCACCGATGAGCCCAAACATATTGGGTACGCCTGGCTTCGCGCTAAAATCATCCATTTCATTATTAAGAAAGAATCCCAATTCATCACAGTATAGTTTAGATCCATACGCCCCATTGAGGGTTGTGGTTACCGATACCGCATTACCAAACTGGTCTACAATACTGTAATGCGTTGTTTCGTCATGCTCCGCCATAATCACCTGGCCCTCATGAATATCCTCAGAGGGCGTGGCGTGGCTAAAGCTAAAGCTATCCATACGCTCGTCGATATAACCCTGACTAAGAAGTATATCGAGTGGGATATCAACGAAATCCGGGTCGCCTAAAAAATAATTTCGGTCGGCGTAGGCTCTCCTGGCCGCTTCCGTAAACAATTGCAGGGTTCTGGCTGAATGATGCTCCCCATTGCCTATATCGTAAGGTTCGATCATTTTAAAGATCTGATTGATTGTTACCCCACCGCTGCTGGGTGGGCACATAGATATCAGTCGTAGGTCTTTGTAGTTGAAAATAATCGGCTGTCGCCATTTAGCTTCATAGCCGTCGAGATCTTCAAGGGTGATATACCCGCCTTTTAATTGTATAAAATCAGCCAGAATTTTGGCCGTTTCTCCGCTGTAGAACTCTTCACGCCCATTTTTAGCGATCCTTTTCAAGGTATTGGCCAGCGCGGGATAACGCAGAGTATCTCCTACCTTGCATTTATTGTAAAACAAGGTATTGTCGCCGTTGATTTCAATGATATCCTCCCAGTATTTCTCTAAGCGGGCGGCCTGCTTTTCAGTAACCCTCACGCCCGTTTCCACCAGCTCGATTACCGGTGCAATAATTTCTTCCATCGGGATGGTACCGAACTGTCTGTGTACCTCGAAAATTCCGGCTATGGTTCCTGGGACACCGACTCCAGTGGCTCCCTTTGTACTTAAGCCAGGGATTACGGCACCCGAAGAATCGAGATACATATCCTTGTGTGCAGCCATTGGGGCTTTTTCTCTATAGTCCAGGGCTCCAACATCACCATTGTTCTTTCGGTAGACCATAAACCCTCCTCCACCCAGGTTGCCCGCAAACGGGTAGGCGACCGCCAAAGCCAATTCGGTTCCTATCATGGCATCGAAGGCATTGCCGCCCCGCTGGAGAATCTCAACCCCTATGGCTGAAGCCTCTTCCCGGGCCGACACCACCATGGCATTCTTAGTTACAAGCCCCGTGGGTTCAGCAGGGGTCTCTGTACAAGCACCGACCAGTACAAAAAGCAGCCCATAGATTATTCTTCGCATAAGGAATTAAATTTTTGTTTAGAAAACACGATTAACTCTTCAAAAAATGAGAAAAACTCTTCTTCAAAGTCACTGTAAAATGATTCGAGATCCATAATGGCATGATTCATTTTACTCTTGTTATTTGTTCTTCGGTTCATCCCATTAAGTACACGCCCGATTCCTTCCATTTTGGAATAATTCAACAACCAGTTATCCGCAATCATATACGGCATCATCTGCCTTATACCATCAGGCAGGATAGCATAATTGGTTTCCAACAGATCATAAAATCTCCCGACGTATTTTTTTAATGGTACATCGGAATACTGCGGCCAGTTCTTTGCCAGAAAATGATCATAGTAGATATCTACAATTACCCGGCTGTAGTGCCCGTAGTTCTTGTGAAGCCGTTTACTGCTTTTCTTCGGTGTTTTGTGTGAATCGGTATAGGTGTCAATAGCCCGATGCAATAAAATACCTTTTTGAACTTTTGGTGGAAGGTGCCGGTAATTATTACTGCGAATGCTATCTGCGATAAAATTACCGATAGTGATGTCGTCGTCTTCAAAGGAAAGGTAGATATGCGCAAGAAAATTCATAATTGCCAAACCATTATTCTGGGAATGAAAATACAAATATGTCGCTTTTGATTGTACCCAAGACCTTTATATTTGCAAAAACTTTATAGATCTATGACGCTTATAAAATCCATTTCCGGTATTCGGGGTACCATTGGCGGTCACCCTGGTGACAATCTTACACCTGTTGATGCTGTAAAGTTTGCAGCAGCCTATGGCAGCTGGTTGCGTGATTCCCAGGACAAGCAAAATTTTAAAGTCGTTATCGGACGTGATGCCCGTATTTCGGGCAAGATGATGCAGGACCTGGTGGTCGCGACACTTCTCGGACTCGGGATCGATGTTATAGACCTAGGGCTCTCAACCACTCCTACGGTTGAGATCGCCGTTCCCCTGGAACGCGCCGATGGAGGGATTATACTAACGGCAAGTCACAATCCCAAACAATGGAATGCATTAAAACTTCTAAACCATAAAGGTGAGTTTCTCGACGGCAAACAGGGGGCCATTATTTTGGATCTGGCAGAGAACGAAAATTTCAATTTTGCCCCGGTAGATGAATTGGGTAAGGTTGAAAAAAGGGACGATTATATAGATATCCACATCAAAGAAGTTTTAAAGCTTTCCCTGGTAGAAGCGGAAACTATACGTAAAAAAAACTATAAAGTGGTGGTAGACGGAGTGAATTCTACCGGTGGTATCGCCATTCCTAAATTATTAAAAGAACTCGGGGTAGAAGTAGTAGAGCTGTATTGCGAACCAAATGGTCATTTCCCTCATAATCCTGAACCTTTAAAAGAACATTTGGGTGATATATGTCAAAAGGTTGCTGAAGAAAAGGCCGATTTCGGTATTGTTGTGGATCCTGATGTTGATCGCTTGGCCTTTATCACAGAGGAAGGGGAAATGTTTGGAGAGGAATATACCCTGGTGGCATGTTCAGACTATGTCTTGAGCAAAACCAGTGGCAATACAGTTTCTAATCTGAGCTCATCCCGTGCTTTGCGCGACATCACGGAAAAGCATGGGGGCTCCTATCATGCTGCTGCGGTTGGCGAGGTCAATGTAGTGGCAAAAATGAAAGAAGTCAATGCCGTGATCGGTGGGGAAGGCAATGGTGGGATTATTTACCCCGAAAGCCATTATGGGCGTGATTCCCTGGTGGGAACCGCTCTTTTTCTGATGCTCCTTTCTGAAACCGACCTCAAGGTAAGCGAATTGAGAAGTGCTTATCCATCTTATTTTATGAGCAAGAATAAAATCGAGCTAACGCCCGATCTCGATGTAGATAATTTACTTCAGGCAATGGCCGATAAATATAGAGAGAGTGAGGTAAGTACCATTGATGGTGTTAAGATCGATTTTCCACACAATTGGGTTCACCTGAGGAAATCCAATACAGAGCCGATTATCCGTATCTATACGGAAGCCAGAACACAGGGCGAAGCAGATCGGCTGGCTCAGAATATAATTCAGGAAATCAAGGAGATCGCAGGCATCGTCTAAGCATTAGAATCATTGGAATTCGGGCGGAACTCTGTCCCTGTGTTTCCATCGGCGGTGGGTCCATAAATAGTAGGACGGCGCCTGAAGTATACATTCCTCGGTGAGTTTAAAAAACCGATCTGTAATCTCATGAGCATCGGTCAAGCTACCATTTTTGGTAATGGGCACGAATTCCAGTTGGTAGTATCCTCTTTTAGGTTTACTGATCTTTGCAAAAACCACAGCGAGACCAAACTTTCTGGCCAACAATTCCGGACTGTCAAAAACCGGCACAGTAACCCCCATAAATTCACGCCAGTATTTGGTCCTGTGCCACTGAGGAGACTGATCACTCACCACACCATAGACCGCCTTCACATCTTCATCCTGATTGCGGACAATAGTCCTGACCATCTCTTTCTGCCGAATCAGGGTAGTGTTCCATTTTGCCCGAATCCTTTTGATCCAGGCGTCGAAATATGGATTTACTATTTCCTGGTATACCGCATAACCAGTGGTTTTCAGCATCGGATTGACCACTATGCTCCATTCCCAGTTCCCATAATGTGGAATGAGCACCATAATACTTCGTTCTTTCTCAACTTCGGTCAGGACCTCCGGATTTAGCACCTTGTATCGATTGGTTAATTCTTCCTGTCCAATTTTCATGGTCTTGATGGTTTCCAGAAATACATCGCACATATGGCGATAAAATTCCCTCTCTATTGTATTTATTTCGGCTCGATTTTTCATAGGTAAGGCCAGGTTTAGATTGGCTTTAACTATCTTCCGCCTATAGCGGACAAGATAAAAAACAAGGATAAAAATCAGATCGGAGAAAAAATAGAACAGCCGGAATGGCATTGCTGCAATACACCATAGGAAAGGATAGGAGAGGAGATAAATTAGCCGTTGCATGCCCATAAGAACTATGGGCAAATATAGCTATATTTGGCGCGCCATAATACCTGGAAAAATATGAATATCAGCCTGGCCACCATCGCGATCATTGCCGCTAATGTACTTATTTCATTAAGGGGTTTTAACGAATCTGGTTTTTTTGACCGATATAAATTCAGTATTGGAGCCATTAAGGCCGGGCAGCGTGAAAGAATGATCACATCTGGATTTCTTCATGTGGATTTTTCACATCTTTTCCTGAACATGCTTACCCTGTATTTCTTCGCTGATGTAGTGATAAATTGGTTTGGATCCCCCAGATTTTTGATTATTTATGTGATCAGCCTGGTAGCGGGTAGCCTACTGGCCGTTTTCTTTCATCGGGATGAACCCTTTTACAGTGCTGTGGGTGCAAGTGGAGCAGTAACCGGAATTCTGTATGCTGCGATTTTACTCCAGCCAAACATGAAATTATTTATAATGTTCATCCCCATTCCTATTCCTGCCTATATCTTGGGGATCGCTTACATGTTGTACTCCATTTATGGTATGAAAAACAGGCTGGGCAATATTGGACACACAGCGCATTTTGGAGGAGCAGTAGGGGGATATGTAGTGACGCTTTTATTTAAACCCGATCTGATCTTCACTGAAACATTAATGGTTATTTTGCTGGCTATTCCGATTATCATCCTGTTCATTTTGGAAAAATTTGGCAAAATCTAAGGTCATCCAGACATTATAATTCCTTAAATATTGTAGGTATATTCTGATATTTTATAAATGATATTCGTGTATTTCATCGAAAATATCATCATTGAATCATACCAAATATCTACTTTTGGCGTTCCCAATAATACCAATAAACTGATAACCTACATCCAATGCTTAAGAAAGTTTTCCCCCTTTTCTTTCTGCCCTTACTCATTATATCTTCCTGTAAGGACGAAACCACGGTTTATTCAGACGATCTTCAAGATGAAGTTGTTATGGAAACCAGTGAAGCCAAATTACAAGGCAGTATATCTTACGATAAATCCGGTGTCCTTGATATTATGGAAGAAAGTACACTCGGTAATAAATCATCACGAAATCCGAATGATGTCGCCGGAGATTATCCTTTAACCCTGGTAGCGCAGATAAAACCTCCTGTATATTCTGGCCGGGGTGAGTTAACGGCTTCCCATGTAGATATCGATGGTAATTTTGCCTATGTATCCTACAATTCGGTGGGAGAAGACTATTTCGGCGCAATTGAAATAATAAATGTCGCAGATCCTAATAATCCAACAGTAGCCTCAAGGCTTTTCTATTTGAATGCCGATATCAACGCTGTTAAGTTCAATGGTGGATTTGTTTATATCGCCGGGGGGGTGGATGCAGAAGCTTCCGTAACGGCCACTTCAAATTCTTTTGTAGCGAAGCTGCAATTATCAGGTGACAGCTTTGATCCTGAGGCTGGCATAGTCTACGGTTTTCAACAAGGTTTTAATGCCAACGATATCAGCTTCAGAGACGGATTGGTATGGGTGACCAGCGGAAAGGATGGCACCCTGACTTCTTACCGTCAGGCCGATCTTCTGATACAGGAAGAAGTGCCGTTTTCCGACCTCAGATCCCTTGCGATAGAAGGAGACAAGATAGCGGTCTTGGACGCAGGTGCCGGGGTTAAGGTGCTAGACCAGGGATTGCAGATCATCAAAGAAATTCCCATCAATACCAACTTTGGCGATTTCAGCAAGAAATCCATCGATTTTGATGGAGACAAGATCACTGTAGCCGAAGCAGGTAAGGGAGCCGGTGTTTACAGTTATTCTACCGGTGCACTATTGGAGTATATACCCATACTTATTAATCCTGAAGGTGTGGATGCCGGTGATATCGTTACCAATGCGGTAGCGGTAAACGATAATGTCTTTTTGATGGCCAATGGAGGCGCCGGACTCTGTTTGTCTGAAGACAAAGGAACCGAGACCGATCCTTTTGGCATAATAGCATTAGATGGATCTATCAATTACGTTGCTTCAAAAGACGATTATATTTTTGCGGCTTCGGGTAGGGAAGGACTTCAGATCATAAAACTTAACAGGCCATCCCAGAGCCTCGAGAGTAGATGTGCCACCTTGCCGGTGTACAATGGAAGCAACAAACTTCAGGTTCCCGTTGGGCAAAGTTTTGGATTCAGGGGAAGTAAACGTTTTGATAATATGACCATTGGCGGTGGTCTCATCCTCTGTGGGACCTGGACGGTCAAGAACCAGGTTAGTCTTCAAGAAAATGGTTTGTTTGAGATGAACGGTACCCTGGTCGTCGGGCGTAATAATAAAAGAAGGGATATCATAGTCGACCAAAACAGCAGTCTTAGAATAGAAGGAAATCTAACCATATTCGGTGATCTGGTCTTGAACGATGGAGCTACCCTTGAGTTTATCGGCAACGATAATGTAGTCAATATCTTCGGTAATGTTGAGATTATTGGGGATGTCACAATTACTGGTAACTTCGAAGATATCAGGGATAAATTCTAACTGGATTTTCAATTAGAAAAAGACTGTTCTTACGGTAAGAGTTCAGCGATCTTGCTTTCTAATTCCTGTCCCCTGAGGTTCTTAGCGACAATAACGCCGTTCCCATCGAGTATAAAAGTGGCCGGGATCGCCGAAACATTGTAGAGTTGGGCAATTTCATCGAAATAACGGACATTGGAAACATGGTGCCATTCCAGACCATCGTCTTCTATAGCTTTCTTCCAATCTTCAGCACGCCGGTCTAAGGAGACCCCCAAAATGCTCAGCCCTCTGTCCTTGTATTTGTCATATATCTTAACAACATTGGGATTTTCGGCCCTGCATGGCTTGCACCAGGCCGCCCAGAAATCTAGAATAGTGGCTTTCCCCAGTACATCGTTGAGGGCCAGTTGATCTCCATTCGGGGTTGGCGCTGAAAAGTTAGGTGCCTTGGAACCAATAGAGGTGTTTTTATTTTTGTCGAGCTGAGTTTTGATGCTCTTGCCCACGTTCGACTGCTGCACTTCAGGCGTAAGCGCCTCATAAAGGTTAATGATTTCCTCATCCGGAATGGCTTTGGTAGCCATTAATTTGGAAATGATCAATGCCGATACAAGGGCGTCAGGATGCGTCTTGATAAATTCAATTTCCTGATCTTTTGCTTCTTGTTGTAAATCAAAATATTCTTCCCTGAGCGAATTCATCACCGACGTATCCTTTTCAGTTACTGCTGCTCTCATATCCCGGTTCATCGATTGGGCCCTGTAAGCCATTTCCCTGGCAGCATCAAAAAAATCGCCAAAGATCTCATTCTGGTTTGTACCCATTACATCTGCGTAGAAAAGGCTATCCTTCTGAGCCCTGATATCAATGACACTGTTTTCCACTATAACCGGGATACTGCCTCTGAGGTTTTCAACAAAAACATAATATACCTCAGGACTGGCTTCTGTACCGGTAAAACTGAAAGTTCCCGCCTGAATCGTTGTGGTATCAACATCCACGGGTCTGCTGGCTTCGTCGACCTTACGCAGATACACGGAAGCGCCATCAGGAACCCCGCCTTCGAGTTCACCATTAATCACAAATTCCTCTCGGGCAGTTTCGCAGCCGCTGAGGATGACCAATGCGACAATTATCATAAATGATCTGATCATTATTATCTTTTTTATGGATGCGCAAATGTACCCATATATAAGTGAATATAAAAAACCCTTAACATAAGCTTATACCGAAGAATATTCAATGAAAAATCAGAATTGATAGCGGATTCCCAGGGCGATATCAAAATCAAAATTATCTGAGAAATCGTCGTACCCCAGAATGCCAATCTCGGGTCTGAAATCCAGTGACAAAAGCAATGGAATATCGAAATCATATTCCACTCCGATATCACCGGCAACAAAGACAAACATGCCGCCATTTGGGGTTACCGGTTCGCCTCCGGTTCCTGGTATCGGATCAAAATCAACGCTGCCCAGGCCTCCGCCTACGCCATAATACCAGTTAAAATTCCCATCGATATGATGGACCCATTGGTACAACCCGGTTAACTTAAAAGCATCGAATTCCCTGCTGTCTCTCCAGCCAAAATCAATTTCAACGCGCTTATAACGGTTTATCAGTCTCTGATAGGAGATTTCTGCGCCAAAACCATCGCTGTCGCCCAACCTAAGCCCCAGGGCATTATCTGCAATATTTTGAGCATTAACAGAAAGTGTGATAAAGAGAAGAAAAACAAAGAGTGTGCATATTTTCATGGTTCTTGATTTATTAAGACCTCAGCCTTATGGTTCTCAGCTATTAAAAACTTAATTTTAGCGTTAAAATTGTCCTGTCTTGGATAAATTCAATTTGAAACCGTTGGGAAAACAGCTCGAAGGAGAATTGTTAACCGATACCCTGAGCAGATCCATCTATGCGACCGATGCTTCGGTATATCGCAAAACCCCAATAGCTATAGCCTATCCGAAAACCAAGGAAGATCTCGAAAAAATTATTGGTTATGCTGCCCATAACGGACTGGGACTGATTCCAAGGACAGCCGGCACCTCTCTTGCCGGACAGTGTGTTGGCGATGGTATAGTGGTTGACGTATCCCGCCATTTTACCCGTATCCTCGACCTGAATGTGGAGCAAAAACAAGTCACCGTTCAACCTGGTGTGATCAGAGACGAGTTAAATCGGTATCTGGAGCCTTATGGTTTGTTTTTTGGTCCGAACACCTCCACATCGAATCGCTGTATGATTGGGGGTATGGTTGGTAATAATTCCAGCGGAACAACTTCTATCAAGTACGGCGTCACCAGAGATAAAGTAATAGCTTTAAAAGTGTTATTGTCTGATGGTTCACAGGCTGAATTTGGCCCTGTCGATAAAAATGCGTTGGCACGCAAAAGCCAGAAAGAATCCCTTGAAGGCAGAATTTACAGAGATCTGTACAACGAACTTTCCGATCCTGTAATCCGGGAAGAAGTACTGAAAGAATTCCCGGATAAACGTATCCATAGAAGGAACACCGGATATAGTGTGGATTCACTTATAAATACAAGTGTCTTTGGGAAAGATACTGAAGATTTCAACATTGCCAAGCTTCTATGTGGCAGTGAAGGTACATTGGCTTTTACCACAGAAATCACCCTTCAGCTCGATGATTTGCCACCTCCGAAAACAGCGATGGTGGTGACCCATTATGCTTCATTAACCGACTGTCTGTCGGATGTAGCGCCGTTGATGGAACATTCTTTGCATCTCTGTGAAATGATGGATAAAGTAATTCTGGATTGCACGAAAAACAACAGGGCTCAGATGGCCAATCGCTTTTTTGTATCGGGGGATCCTGCGGCGCTGCTGATGTTGCAGGTCAGGGATGAAACCGAAGAAGGATTAGAGGCGCAGATCGAAGGACTTCTGTCCAGTATTCAAAAATCTGGATTTAGCTATGCTCATCCGGTACTCCGGGCGGCAGAAATCTCCCGAGCCATTGAACTTAGAAAAGCAGGATTGGGATTGCTGGGCAATATGATAGGCGATCGTAAAGCCGTTGCCTGCATTGAGGACACCGCTGTGGCTCTGGTACATCTCAAAAGCTTTATTGCAGAATTCACCGGGATAATGGAGCGTTACGGGCAACAGGCTGTTTACTATGCCCATGCAGGTGCTGGAGAACTACACCTCCGACCCATTTTGAACCTTAAAAAATCGGAAGATGCAGTGCTTTTCAGGACCATCACCACAGAAGTTGCGCATCTCACCAAGGGATATGGCGGCTCTTTTAGCGGTGAACATGGCGATGGAATTGTCAGGGCCGAATTCATTCCATTAATGGTAGGTGCTGCAAATTATGAACTTTTCAGGCGTATAAAGCACAGCTTTGATCCAAATATGGTCTTTAATCCAGGTAAGATAGTGGACCCGTATCCGATGGATAAATCATTTCGATATGAAACAGATCGGGAGGAGCCAGAGATCGATACGCTCATGGATTTTTCTGAAGATGAAGGAATACTGCGCGCGGCAGAAAAATGCAACGGCAGTGGGGATTGCCGGAAGACCCATCTTGCCAAAGGCGCTATGTGCCCTAGTTATCACGCGACCAAAAATGAGAAGGACACCACACGGGCCAGGGCAAATGCACTACGAGAGGTTTTGACAAATTCGACGCGTGCAAACAGGTTTGATTCTGAGGATTTAAGGGAAGTTTTTGACCTTTGTCTGAGTTGCAAGGCATGCTCGAGTGAATGCCCGAGCAATGTAGATGTGGCATCCCTAAAGGCCGAATTCCAATTCCAGTATCAGAAGACAAATGGCTTTTCATTGAGAAACAAACTCTTCGCTCACAATGTGATGCTAAACCGCTGGGCCAGCCTTTGGCCGGCATTGGCCAATGCAATCTTCGAATCAAAGTTCCTTGGGGGCATGATCAAAAATATGATGGGAATAGCCCGAGAGCGCAGCATTCCTAAAGTTTCAAGTGTTAATTTAAATAAATATTTAAAAAATGCTAAATATAAATTAGTTATAAAAAATAAAAAAATTGTTTTATATATAGATGAATTCAGCCAGTTTTGGGATACAGTAGTCGCTACAGATGCGATCGATTTACTCTGTGGATTGGGGTATGATGTAACGCTGCTAACCGGAGAAAGCGGCCGGGCATATATCTCCAAGGGATTTTTAGTGCAGGCAAGGCGTCTGGCTGCTATAAACATTGATAAATTATACCCATTTGCGGATAAGGGTGTTCCAATAATTGGCCTGGAACCTTCCGCAATTTTAACTTTCAGGGACGAATATAAAAAATTCCATCTGGAGAGAAACAAGGTGGACAAGGTCGCCGGCATGAGTCTTCTTATTGAGGAATTCCTGGCAAAGGAGATAGAGGAGGGGAATATAACTTCCAATGATTTTACTAAGACAGCGAAGGCGGTTAAAATACATGTCCATTGCCACCAAAAAGCGCTGTCGAACCAGAAAGTGACTTTTGATATGCTGAACCTCCCCATGAATTATTCGGTATCGCTCATCAATTCAGGATGCTGTGGAATGGCTGGTTCCTTTGGATATGAAGAGGAACACTATGATGTTAGTATGAAAATCGGCGATTTAAGTCTATTTCCTGCCATACGCTATTCAAATAACGATGTTATCCTTGCGGCGAACGGAACAAGTTGCCGGCATCAAATCAAAGATGGTACGGGTAGAATTTCAAAACATCCGGTAAGTGTTCTTAAAGAAGCACTAATCCTCGATTGATTATACATCTTTTTTTTTCGATTTTTGTTGGCCTTCGGCCCTATTATCGAGGTGATCAATACGTTTATATCGATATTCTTTAGGTCAACATTTAATCAAAACAAGGTTAAGTAATTTTAAAACCATCTATGGTTTTGTTAACTGAGTATAAAGCGATTTTGGTCGGCTTTGCATTAACTTCTATCTTTGAGCCGTTCTATTCGTGAAGAATCGGGTAAAACATTTCACATCATAATTTAACACATGGCCGGTAATTCATTTGGCACTATTTTCAGGCTTAGCACTTTTGGTGAATCTCACGGAGTGGCAATAGGAGGCGTTATCGATGGCTGTCCTGCAGGTTTAGAACTAGATCTCGAGGCAATTCAAAGGGATTTGGATAGAAGAAAGCCAGGGCAATCCTCGATTGTCACCCAAAGAAAAGAGTCTGATTTGGTGGATTTCTATTCAGGAATATTTGAAGGTAGAACCACAGGAACTCCTATTGGGTTTGCCATCCACAATACGAATCAGAAATCGAAAGATTACAGTCATATTAAAGATTCATACAGACCTTCGCATGCCGATTATGTATACGATCAAAAATATGGTCTGAGGGATTACAGAGGGGGAGGGCGCAGCTCGGCCAGAGAGACGGCTTCACGGGTGGTGGCAGGCGCCATAGCAAAACAATTTCTGAGCTCCTTGAGCTTCAACGCCTTTGTTTCACAGGTAGGTCATATTGCCCTTGAAAAGGACTACCAAAATTTGAATCTCGAATTAACAGAGACCAATCCTGTGCGCTGTCCGGATCCTGATACGGCAAAGCGTATGACCGACTATATCAAGGCCGTTCGAAAAGAAGGAGATACCGTTGGAGGGGTCATTAGCTGTGTCATCGGCAATGTACCTGTGGGGCTTGGCGAGCCTGTCTTCGATAAGCTTCACGCTCAACTTGGCAAGGCGATGTTGTCGATCAATGCGGTGAAAGGATTCGAATTTGGTAGCGGATTTGCAGGTGTATCGATGAAGGGAAGTGAACACAACGACCCATATAACCCGGATGGCAGTACTCAGACCAACAATAGCGGAGGAATACAGGGAGGCATAAGCAATGGGATGGACATCCATTTCAGGGTGGCTTTTAAACCGGTGGCTACGCTATTACAGTCTTATG
>JAHEJJ010000078.1 GCA_024638915.1 Robiginitalea sp. | reverse complement strand
AAGGAACCGCTCAAGGTCAATGGGTAATATCCCAATCACTAAGGAAATCCTCTTACTCCCAAATCGATCTTCATAACTTCCCGGTTTTATCTTCAGCACGCTATAATAAAGCCACCACCATAAAGCCCAGGTAAGTCCCTAATGCATTGCCCAAAGTACCTACAAGAATGGCGGGCAAAATCAATTCTTTCCTGTGAAAGGTTTCTGCCAGAGCTATTGCCGTGGTACCACCCCCGATGTTAGCCTGACTTACAATGGCCAGTAATTCCCAGTCGCGATAGAACAAACCGCCGATTATAATTAACAGGATTCCATGAATAACCACCGAAAGCGTCGCGAACCACAACAAGGTGATCCCGATTTCCTTTAGCTGTATGACCGAACTCACCTCGCAATAGGCCCCGATCACCGCCAGGAACAGGTATACAAGATAAAGCCCCAGAAAATGACCCCCTTTCAAATGACGCACAAAGCGGAATTGGGCCAGCAGTATACCCAGTGTAGAAAGTGTAAGTATGGAGGGGAGCTGTGGCAGTACACCGCTGAGTAGTTCTGAGATGTAAAACGAAAAAATACCCAGAAAAGCAAGCCACATAAAGGATCTGAAATCCATTGATTCACTGTCTTCGGCCTTGATTTCTGCAGATTTCGTTTTTACTTTTTTATCATTCCAGAAGCTTCTTAACACTACTGGCATTGAAAGTGTGACAATAATCCACAAGGTGGTCACCACATTGTCAACCGCGATAGTTCCGGCATAAAGAATCCCCTGCTCCTGAAAATTATATGCCAGCGCCACAGCATTAAAATTTACACTGCCTCCGGTATACGTCCCGGTAAGCATCCCCGCAATGACTCTGCCTTCTTCTCCCAGCACATTTTCAGGCGATAGCAAATACCAGGCTCCCAGCACACCCAAGGTTGTGGCAAGAGAGCCGATGAGAAAAGTAACGATCATTGGGGCCCCGGCTTTCTTGATTGAATTCAGGTTGACCCCTAACAATAGATAAAATATAGATAAGGGAGCGACGTAGGTAAAGATACCCTTGTATAGGGGAATAGAATTGGAGGCCGAGGGGATAAGGCCTATATTGGCGATCACCGCAGTAAACAGGATCACCAGAAGGGCTGCACCCAGTTTTTTGCCGAACTTGGTTTTGGTCGCGTATACAGAAAGTATGACCAATAAGCACAAAACACTTAGTACATAGAACGGATTTTCTGTGATGTTCATTCGGTTAGCAATTGATGGGATAAGATAAGTAATCAAAAGAAAACCATTATTTTTTTAATCTCTCTGTTGGTTTTTTGGGACTGCTAAGTTCTTAACAAAACATTACACGTAACATTTTGATCGAGTCATATACATATAAAGAAACCCATCGTAATGCGAACGAAGATCCATGATTTTCTATTCAATCCCTTAGTCATTGTCCTCATCATTCTGATCAGCTCGCTGCTTACCTACTTTACTGGAGGAATGGGCTATATTTTTGGTATGCTGACCGCGTTGACTGCATTGTGGGCCGGCAAATTCAAATGGTCAGAATTTGGCATTGAGAAGCTCAATATAGTTCGAACCATTATTCGTGCGATATTTTTTGCGCTGGCGATATTCATGGTGATCGACCTGTTGATTCAACCTGTCATCGAAAACTTTTATGGCTCCATAGATCTTAGTGCTCTCGATGGGATAAGAGGCAACCTGATAAACTATATCATCTTCATTCTCTTTATGTGGGTTGTGGCGGCCTTCGGAGAAGAGTTTCTATACCGGGGTTTCTTTATGAAACAACTGGCGGCGGTTATGGGCGATACGGATCGGGCGTGGTTGCTCTCTGCGGTACTCATCTCAGCTCTCTTTGGTCTGGCCCATTTATACCAAGGGATTTCAGGGGTGATCACTACAGGATTGATCGGTTTGATTTTCGGATTGATATTTTACCGCAATCGCATGAATCTGGTGTTGGCCATGTTCACCCATGGATTTTATAATATGATCGGCATTACATTGATTTTTTTAGAAAAAGACCGCTATTTAGTCGATCTGATCCGTACTGCCATGAGTTGAACTTGACTAGCTGCTCAGCAGCAGTATTAAACACAGGTCCCATTTACCTGATGCAGAAGAAGAAGTAACCTGGTCCTGTCAAACTCGAATGATAACCTTATAAAAGAGGTTAGATTTGTTAGTAAGGGGTTTAGACTTGAGATATTAATAGATGATGTCGTCTTTGAATAGGCATATGTACTAAATCTCTCAAATAAGATATATCGTATGCTTTTTCAGATTACCATCACGTTTTGAAACAATATTGTGAATATAAAGCTGAAATGAGTATAGAAGATTATCTTCGTACATTACGAAAATATAAATTGTAAGCCCCGTAATTTCCTAATAAGTTATGATAGGCATTGGGAATTAATTAAGGGCTTGAGAAGTAAAAAATGCTTCTTTGATCATCAAAGGAGATAAGCTATGAAAACGGTTCACAATTATTTAAATTTTCCTGTTAATAAGATGACCTTCCTGCAACTTTTAACGTTATCGTTGATTTTTACATTCTCCTGTAGTACTGGAGATACTGAAAAGGAGACCCTCCCGACGGGTCTGTCTTTAAACGTAACGATTGTAGGAGCTTCTGTTGATAGTCCTAATGGCGACGGTTCAGGACTTGTTAATGTTAAGGCTTTTGCAAACAATGCAACACGTTACGCCTTTAGATTCGATAACGGAGCATTGGTAGAAAGTCAGGATGGTAGCGCTAGACATAGCTTTACCAGGGAGGGGACACACGAATATAGTATTGAAGCCATAGCCTATTCAGATTCTGGGGATTCTGTAAACGAGAAGCTGGATATAGTGGTCTACAAATCGGATAAGCAGGCCGAGGAAAATCCGGTCCCTGAACCGGACCCTGAACCGGATCCTGAACCGGACACCGATCCGGGGGAGGTCCAGCTGGTTTTTTCCGATGAGTTTGAATACGAAGGAAGGCCGGATGTTTCAAAGTGGTATCACCAAACCATCCCCATAATCGGCGAGAACTGGGCCAATGGTGAACTGCAGCATTATACAGATCGGGCCGAGAATTCGTACGTAAGCGACGGGACGCTAAAAATAAAGGCGATAAAAGAATTATATACCGCCCATGGTTCCACCAAAATGTATACATCCGCCAGGATGAATTCGAAATTTGTATTTAAATACGGGCGACTGGAGGTCCGTGCCAAATTGCCTTCGAAAGCCGGCACCTGGCCTGCCATCTGGACACTTGGTGCCAATATCGATGAAATTGGTAATTATTTTGGCGACCAGTACGGCAGCGTAGGCTGGCCCGACTGTGGTGAAATAGACATTATGGAGCAGCGCGGTGGGGACAAAACGAAAACAATCGCTTATTTCCACTGGGGCGATACCAATACGGGTCAATATAATAGCACAGGCGGGGAAATCGATATTGCAAATGCATCCGGGGAATTCCATGTTTACGCACTCGAATGGGATGAAAACAAGATGCGCGTCACTCTTGATGGGGAACTTGTATATGAATTGTCGAATACCGCAGACAAACCCTACGACAACTTGCACTACCTGCTATTGAACATAGCCATGGGCGGGAATCTAGGGGGAGAAATACCGGACGATTTTACCGAAGACATCTTCGAGATCGACTA
>JAHEJJ010000020.1 GCA_024638915.1 Robiginitalea sp. | reverse complement strand
TAACCCAATACCAGGTAACCTAACTTAATTGTGGGGCGCAAAGCGCCGCCTCCCCTCAAGAACAAGGTAAAGCCATAGACTGTAATATCAAAGCAGTGAAAGGCTTAAACCTCAAAAATACCTGGTAGCACAAGGCATAATCCCGTGCGTAAAATACAAATCGAATCCAAACTGTGATTCGTGAGCAATTATCGCCTGCATATTTAGTTTTCGACTATATTTATATACAACTATTCACTCTTCTATGAGCAATAATCCTCAGGATCAAAAATTTAAAAAATGGCTGGATATCCTTCAACAGGAAAGCTGGCAGCTCGAACTTATAATCTCAGGATTTGCCATCTATGGTTTGTTTACAATAATTGGACCGATTGAGCTTGCCAATCAGGAAGCTCAGAACGATGGAAACGTTTACCGTGTTTTCCTGATGCAAGGACTACAGATCTCCTGGTATATTCTTACCATAAATCTTTTAGCACATGTTATTCTACGCGGTTTGTGGATCGGGGCCATAGGCCTGCGCTATGTTTCCGGAGAAATCGACTACGACAGTCTTAATTATAGTCCTAAATTCAAAAGGCATTTATTGAAAAGAGTGGGCTCCTTCGATAACTATGTAGCTGTACTGGAAAAGTATTGCAGCATCATCTTTGCCGTAACTTTTTTATTGGTCTTTTATCTACTGGGCCTACTTTTAATTGCTTTTATTTTCACCTTGCTGGGGCTTATGATCGCCAAAGATGAAAATTCAGCTTGGCTGCGATATGGCATTGGAATTCCTGTGATTATATTTCTAAGTATAGGAACAGTTCTTACATTTATTGATTTCGCCACCCAGGGATGGCTAAAAAAGAAAAAATGGACTACCTTCTTCTATTACCCAATATACTGGCTGTTTAAATACTTAACCTTGTCATTTCTATATCGTCCGATGGTCTATAATTTTTTAGATACTAAATTTGGGAAGCGATTGAGCATGATCATCGTACCCTTGTATATCGGACTTAGTATTCTGGCTGCCACTGGATTTAGCATATCCAATTTTATTGAAAAGGATATGGCAAGTAACTCATTTACAGCCAATGCTAAAAACTACAATGATCAAATTGCGAAAAACAATTTGTTTGCAGATAAGGCATCCATCCCATCTAAGATAATTATCAGTTCCTATTTAGATGTTTTTGTAGTCTTTGGGAGTTCTATCGAAGACGATGTGTTTTTTTTCAAAAAAGAACTTAAGCCTGATAAGGATCGACGTGGTATCTTTTCTCGTGTTTTTTCTGACGGAAACATACCATGGCAGGAGAAGGGCAAGCAGATCGAGGAATATATGACCACGCTGGAGGATATGTACAAAATAAGTATAGATAGTACAGCATTTAAACCAAAATTTGTGGTGACACAAAATGATCAGGATCAATTAGGGCTGCAAACCGTTCTTGATTTGTCTGATATCCCCAAAGGGAAACACGTTCTTAGTGTTGCCAGAAAAGACCATCGTGACGAAGAGATCTATACCAGAGTAATTATCTCATTTCCATTTTGGTATCAACCACAAGCAATGGAACTATCAACAACTATATATTAAGCACTATGAAAATTTTATTATCCTTCATTTTACTTGTATTAAATATAATGTACTGTCAAGCTCAGGAAGCTGATTTAAAAGCGCTGGTCGGGGGCACTTTGATCGATGGTTTTGGATCGGATCCTATAAAAAACAGTGTAATACTAATTGAGGGGAAGAAAATAAAGGCTGTGGGGACCATAGCCGATCTACCAGTCCCTTCCAGTGCAGAAGTGATATCAACCGAAGGTATGACGGTTTTGCCTGGTCTTTGGGATATGCATGTTCATACAATGATCAATGGTCATGCGGATTACACTTATTGGGATAAAACATATCCGCCTCTGTTCAAGGATGTTATTATGCCGGCATCGGCCCATCAACTGTTAATGGCTGGGGTTACCAGTGCCAGGGATTTAGGTGCGCCATTAGAAGAAAGTATTGCGGTGAGAGATGCCATCAACAATGGTAGCATACCGGGGGCAACTTTATATGTGTCAGGCCCTTTCATACAACACAGACCCTATCCCGGTACCGAAGCATTTCGTTGGGGAGTATATGGCCCGGAAGACGGTAGAAAGAAAATCAGAAAACTGGCACAGGCAGGTGTGGATGTTATTAAGCTTATAGATCAGGATCAGATGAGCCTCGAGGAATTAAAGGCAGTAGTAGAGGAAGCTCATAAAAACAATTTAAAAGTTGTTGCTCATGGTCACCGACCTGAAGAGATAAGACGTGGATTGTTAGCCGATGTCGATTGTTTTGAGCATACCGGCCTATCCTCGGCGCCCAGGTACCCCGATGATGTGATGGAAATGATCAAAGAGCGAACAGCTCAGATGAATAAAGGCCCTTTATTCTGGTGTCCCACAGTTGAGGGTTTATATAACTACGAATATGTTAGGGATAACAGGGAGAAACTCGATAATGACAGCTGGCACCTTGGTTTGCCGGATAGCATAATAGCTGATATAAAAAACAGCATTAAACACCCTGATAGGCTGCCTTATTTCCAGCTGACACCATCTCGAAAGCCTACCCTAAAAACCAAGATCAATCAGCTCCTCGATGCTGGTGTGGTACTCCTGGTGGGCACAGATAGCGGCATTCCTATGAAATTTCACAGTCAATCTACCTGGAATGAGCTGGATGTTTGGGTAAATGAATTTGGGATCGATCCGATGTACGCGATACGATCGGCAACTTACTGGCCGGCCCTCTGGATGGGTGTAGCGGATGAAGTAGGAACGATCACCCCGGGTAAATATGCCGACATCATCGCTGTGGATGGCGATGTACTTCGCTACATCAGCCTGCTCCAAGATGTTGATATCGTTATCAAACACGGTACCAGGTATAAATAATGGTTACCACCTACCATAGGGAAGAACGACTCAACGCCATCACCCATGCTTTTGGAATTCTACTTGGTATAGTAGGTTTTCAACTGATGTGGGCCAACACTGATGTGCTTCAGAACAATGTAGGTTTCTCCATAATAGTATATAACTGTTCGGTTATATTGCTTTTTACGGCTTCAACCTTGTATCATTCGGTACATCTTAAGCCGCTTAAAGCAAGGTTGCGGATATTAGATCATATTTCCATCTACTATCTTATTGCAGGTACATATACTCCGGTCGCTTTGATAACTTTGTCCAATGGCAATGGCTGGCTGATCTTTTATCTGATATGGGGATTTGCGCTTTTCGGCACATTGCTTAAAGTCTTTTTTACCGGCCGCTACGAGGTCTTTTCTTTAATGTTGTATTTATTTATGGGATGGCTGATCATCTTTGATATCACCAACTTAATTTCGAGTACTAGCAGTACAGGATTAATTTTACTCTCATTAGGAGGGGCATTCTATACAGGCGGAATATTTTTCTACGTAAAAAGGAGTATTCCCTACAACCATTTAATTTGGCACATATTTGTGCTTGGCGGGGCTATTAGCCATTGGCTTTATATCTACCTGGAAGTCTTGCCTGCCTAACTGTTATACCAAATAAGCAACGGCAATGCCCAAGATTATCACCAATAATTTCCTGGCATTTACCTTATGTCCTTTTGAGCTCTCAAATAGAATTACCGTCGATATATGAAGAAATACCCCGATAACCAGCGCCAGCAGAGGTGCCTGGTATTGCTTGATCAGGTTGAAATTTTGGGCGAGCAAACTACCTATTGGGGTCATTAAAGAGAATAGGAGTATTATGCCGAAACTATAAGATCTTTTTAGTTTCAAATTGATCAGAAAAATGCTCAAAACCACCGTTACCGGAATTTTATGTATCAGAATCCCTACTACAATAGGTTGATAACTTTGGATGGGTATACCTTCAAGCAACGCATGAATACAAAGGCTGCCAAATATTAAAACTCGGCTACCGCCTTTACCGGATGAATGCGGACTATGCCCATGTTCCAAGCCCTGGGAATAGAACTCAAGAAATACCTGCAATAAAATTCCGAGTAAAATAAAGATTCCAATTGTTTTATGATCTGTGGCACGATAGACCGATGGAAGTAACTCGAATATCGTCAATGCCAGCAGAAAAGAACCACTGAAAGCAAGTAATAGCCTTGTTCTGTTTTGGTTCTTAGGCTTAAAACCTAGGACGAAAAAATAACTCAGCCAAACGGCGAGAATGAGTAATAAATAGACCACGTGAAAAGTGCTGTTCTGGTGTATTTCCGGAATTGCGGATAAAATTAACGTATTTTAGCGGGATTCTAGTACGAGGCATTGGAGAAGAATTATAAAATGATCGCCAAGACCTTCTATGGTTTTGAAGATGTTCTGGCCGCAGAACTCAGAGCATTAGGGGCTTCTGAAGTTTCCATTGGTGTTCGAAGCGTTACCTTTGAAGGTGATATTGGCTTTATGTACAAAGCTAACCTTTGTTTAAGGACAGCACTCCGTATCCTAAAACCACTCTCCTCCTTTCAAATTCGTAATGAAAAAGAACTCTATCAGAAAATTTATGCCTTCGACTGGGAAGCGATTTTAGGAACAGACCAAACACTGGCGGTGTCGGCCACGTTAAAATCTGAAAAGTTTACGCATTCACTTTATATAGCGCAGAAGGTGAAAGACGCAATTGTCGATAAATTCAGGGACCATAAAGGGAAAAGACCCTCGGTGGATAAGTATTCTCCTGATATTCAAATACATATACATATTCAGGAGGATCGTTGTCATTTGTCGCTCGATAGTTCGGGAGATTCCTTGCATCGCAGAGGCTATAGAACTATCACCAATATTGCACCGCTAAATGAAGTCCTTGCTGCAGGATTATTGCTATTGAGTGGCTGGAAAGGACAATGCGATTTTCTTGATCCCATGTGTGGTAGTGGTACGATCCTTATCGAGGCTGCCCTGATCGCCTGTAATATCCCCGCCAATTTAAACCGGAAACATTTTTCCTTTCAGAATTGGAAGGATTTTGACGCTGGGTTATTCGATATCATTCTGAAAAGCAGCCTTTCCAAAACACGCGATTTCCCTTTTGAGATAAAAGGCTACGATAAAGCGCCCTCGGCGGTTAGCAAAACCCTTCATAATATCGGAAATGCCAACTTATCTGAATTCATAAAGGTCGAAAAAAAGGATTTCTTTACCACGGCTAAACAAGGTGAACGACATTTACATCTATTATTTAATCCGCCCTACGGGGAACGTCTTAGGGTTGAGCCTACCGTTTTTTATAAAAAGATCGGCGACACCTTAAAAAGGAATTACCCAGGATCGGATGCCTGGATGATTACCTCGAATCTGGAAGCTCTTAAATTCGTCGGTCTAAGGCCTTCAAGAAAAATCAAAGTATTCAATGCCAAATTGGAATCGAGATTGGTTCAATACAAAATGTATAGCGGCAGTAAAAAAGCCAAATACAACAAAGAATTGTAAACCATGAATCCTAAATTCAGTGCGATTCAGACGGATGACGGATTGAGAATAAAGATGAAATGGATTTTTATTAAGGGTCTGCTATAACTTTAACCTGCAAAATTAGTTCTCCGGGATTACTTTCTTCACATTTTTCTTTTTATAAATAGGGATCAGGTAAGTAAGCGAATAATTATATCCGACCCCAAAACTACTATCCTCCGTTACCTTATTAAAGCCCGGGATCCATAGATTTCTCATCCGGTCCGATTCTTTATTAGTCACGAGAAAATTGAGTCGTACTGAAATTCCAGCAAATAAGTTTTTGAATAATTCCGCTTTAGCACCAAATATAAATTCGAGCCAACTCGCATTTAGGCCGCTAAACTCTTCTGGTGCTAATGTCCCCTCCACAAATCCTTCAGGATTCCAATATCGGTTGCTGTCATAAATCCGATAGCTATTCAGTGTCTGGCTGAAACTACTCACGGCATAACGGCCACCGATATAAATGGAATTATTCATACCATACCAGTTTTCATAGGTGTTAAAATCGACCCCTAATTTCAGATAACTGCCCGAGGTTTCATAATTGTATATCTCGAATTGATTTGGATTATCATCACTTCCTAATTTTTCAGCACGCGACAGCTTTTCATTACCTAACTCAGCCGCTGCGAAAAGTCTATAGGTAATTCGCATGTCGCCCATAATCTCAAATCCCTGATAATCATCATCCAGGAAGGTCCTCACTGGCCTACTTAGGTCAACACCTAAACGGATACCGTAGATCTGCTGATACCTGACGCTGTCTTTCAGATCAGACTCAGGAGTATCCTGGGCGATGGCCGCACATGCCCATAAAATGAAAAAGACTTTAATGAAATATTTCAACATGCGCGCTTGCCTGAGAATTAATAGTGGTGGATATAACTTCAATACTCTGAATCCAGTTATCACCATCAGCGGTAAGTGAATCATTGAGATCCTCGAAATTGGCTATAAAACCGCATGCCCTGGAGACAAATTCTTCACGGATATTGTAGGTGAAATTCAATGTATCCAAATTACCAGTCTCAATATCATCTTGAGTGGCAGATTCACTTATGAAGATAAATCCAGTATCGGGTTGATTGATACGAAGCGGTAACGAAATGGAATCCAGGCTGGATCGGTCCGTGAAACTGCCCACCGTGAATTCCTGGCCAAGACCAACTACCCTCAAACTACTTACCGATTTGAATTCCAAAGGATTTTCGGCATCGTAAAAACGTATGATCAACAAGGGGGTATCCCCTTCTACGCAGATATCATCTTTTTCACAGGAGAAAAGACTCAGCAATGTTAGGTATCCTACGATTAATGCCCGGTTAAATGAAGGTGTAGTTGTAAAAGATCTATAGGTCATTTTCAGAATCGGACTCTTAGGGATTGCGTTTTTCCAAAAGTACAACATTTTCCACGTGGTGGGTTTGGGGAAACATATCTACAGGTTGGATTTTTTTAATTTCGTAAACTTCCTTCATAAGCGCCAAATCCCTGGCTTGGGTGGCACTGTTACAGCTTACATATACAATTTTCGGAGGCCCGAGTTTTAATATTTGATCGACCACTTTTTTATGCATTCCATCGCGAGGTGGATCTGTAATTATAAGGTCAGGACTGCCATTCTTGTCTATAAAACTTTCATTAAAAATATCCTTCATATCCCCTGAAAAGAATCTAGTATTGTCAATATTATTATGATTGGCATTAAAATCTGCAGAACGAATTGCATCGGGCACCGCGTCAATACCAATTACACGATTCGCCTGCTTTGCCAAAAACAAAGCGATAGTGCCCGTACCAGTATAGAGATCATAAACCGTTTCACTGCCCGTAAGATCTGCAAATTCACGAACCACCTTGTATAGAACCAAGGCTTGATCAGAATTGGTCTGGTAAAAAGATTTAGCAGTAATCCTGAATTTCAAATCTTCCATTTGTTCAAATATGTGGTCCTGTCCTTTAAAACATTGAATTTCCAGATCGTAAATCGTGTCATTAGCCTTTCCATTAATCACGTATTGGAGCGAGGTGATTTCCGGAAATTTACCTGCGATAGATTCCAGCAAGTCTTCCCTTGCTTCAGGATTGTCCTCAAAGAACTGCAAAAGCACCATCAACTGACCAGTAGATGAAGTTCGTATCATTAGATTCCTTAAGAGCCCACTTCTATTTCGTGGCGAATAAAATGAAATACCTTTTTCCACCGCAAATTGCTTAATTGCCAATCTGATCTCGTTAGAGGGTGATTTCTGCAGGTGACAATGACGAATATCGAGGATCTTATCCCACATGCCGGGAATATGAAACCCAATGGCATTCCTGTCGTGAATTTTTTGAGCCTTCTCTATTTCCTCCGGAGTTAACCATCGATTGTCAGAAAATGAGAATTCAAGCTTATTTCTATATTCATACTGCTCTTCACATGCCAATATGGGCAAGGAATCCGCAAATTCAAGATGTCCAATGCGTCGCAGGTTATTAACCACCTCTTTTTGTTTATAATAAAGCTGGTGCTCATATCCCATGTCCTGCCATTTGCACCCGCCACAGACACCAAAATGCTCACAACGGGGGTTTGTACGTTTTTCGGATAATCTGTGAAACTGAGTGGCCAAACCTTCAAAATACGCCTTCCTTTTTTTAGTGGTTATGACATCGATTATATCACCAGGAACGGCATTGCTGACGAAAATGATCCTTCCATCTGGTGCTTTGGCTATTGCCTTGCCTTTAGCGCCTGCATCTAATACTTCCAGTTGCTCAAATATTTGTCTGACCCTCTTTTTTCGCATGGAGCAAATGTACTATTTAATGCGGCTCTATAAGCGTATATTTAGTACAGAAAATTGCTCAAATAATGAGATAAAATTTGAACCTTTCTTTATTAAGCACGTCTTTAGATTAATAAGTTCAATGAAAGACAGCAGGAAAATATTTGATGGTTTATTGGTATTGGAGTTTCAAAATGGGAACCGCGAAGCAATTACCCTTTTGGTTAAACGGTATCAGAACGATTTTTGCAGATATGCACACTGGTATACCAGAGATGTGGATATGGCCCAGGATGTTGTGCAGGAAAGCTGGCATATTATTTTAAAGAAACTTGTTACGTTAAAGAACCCCAACAGTTTTAAGGGTTGGGCATTACGCATCATTACGCGTAAATCACAGGATTACCTCGCCGCAAGGAGCAGAGACCATAAATTGAATCGAAATTACCGACCACCCCCTGAACAGGATACGGAAGTAATTGAAGAAAGGCAGAAACATATAAAAGTCCTTAAACAAGGATTTGAAAAACTCTCGTTAGACCATCAAATGGTGTTGAGATTGTTTTATACTGAGGAGTACAGCCTTAAGGATATTAGTTCTATACTGAATATTTCGGTGGGCACGGTAAAATCCAGATTGTTTCATGCCAGGGAAAAACTAAAATCAACAATAAATAACAAATTATCATGACAAAGGAGAAAGACAAAATCGACGAACTTATAAAAGAAACTCTATCAAAGGAGGAAGCGGCCTTTTACGATACGCTTGAAGAAACTCACTTGATTGGGAAGCTGGAAGGTGTATATCGTGGAAAATTAGGTTGGCTTGCTGTTCTTATGACTGTCATTCAGTTAATTATATTCATTTTATTCATCGTTTTCCTTTTGAAATTTCTAAATGTAGAAACAACTGCAGAGTTGATTAAATGGGGTGCCGCCGGATTTTTATGTTTGATTGCAATGTCCATGCTTAAGCTCTTTATCTGGCTGCAAATGGATAAAAACGATATCCTCAAGGAATTAAAGAAACTCGAACTTCAGGTAGCTTCACTTGCAGAGCGGTCCGCATAACGAAAGGAAGGAAACGGTATATAACTCCACGCGGATTTTTGTAATTTTACAAAGCGATACCGGATGATTTCTCTCCGAAAGAAGGAATCGTGAATGTTAGAGCTAAAATGAATCTATTATGTCTGTATTAGAACAGGTTTCTTCAAAAGAGGCCATGGCCCTTGAAGAAAGATACGGAGCGCAGAATTATCATCCACTACCTGTGGTGCTAAGCAGGGGAGAAGGAGTCTTTGTATGGGATGTTGAAGGGAAAAAATATTATGACTTCTTATCTGCTTATTCCGCTGTAAATCAGGGTCATTGTCACCCTAGGATTATTAACGCATTAAAGGAGCAGAGCGAAAAACTCACCCTTACATCACGGGCATTTTATAACGATATGCTGGGTCGGTATGAAAAGTTTGTCACTGAATTCTTCGGTTTCGACAAGGTCCTTCCCATGAATACTGGAGCAGAGGCCGTTGAAACAGCTATTAAGCTGGCTCGGAAATGGGGCTATGAGAAAAAAGGTATCCATTCCAATCAGGCAAAGATCATCGTTTGTCAGAATAACTTTCACGGTCGAACAATCACTATTATTTCTGCCTCCAACGATCCGGTGGCAACAGAAAACTTCGGGCCTTTTACACCTGGTATAGTTTCTATACGCTATAATGATTTAAATGCACTAGTAGAGGCCCTTGAGGATCCAAAAGTAGCTGCATTTCTAGTTGAACCCATTCAAGGTGAAGCCGGGGTTTATGTACCAGACGAGGACTACTTAAAGCAGGCCCATAAAATATGCAAAGACAATAATGTATTGTTTATATCCGATGAAGTCCAAACAGGAATCGCTCGTACAGGGCGTCTACTGGCTTCATGTGGTCAATGTTCATGTCCGGACAGGCTCTGCAGCGGAAAGCCAGAGGTAAAACCCGATATTCTGATTCTGGGTAAAGCATTATCTGGTGGTGTGTTTCCTGTTTCGGCTGTATTGGCCAACAACGATATAATGGAGGTGATAAGACCGGGAAATCATGGTTCAACATTCGGCGGAAACCCGCTTGCCTGTGCTGTCGCTATGGCAGCCCTAGAGGTCGTAAGAGATGAGAAACTCTCTGAAAATGCCGAACAGCTTGGAATTATTTTCAGAGCTGAGATGAAAAAAATCGCAAAACAGAGCGACCTTGTCACCCTTGTTCGTGGCCGGGGCTTGCTCAATGCGATTGTGATCAATGATACCGAAGATAGTTCCACGGCCTGGAATATTTGTATGGCATTAAAGAACAACGGGCTGTTGGCCAAGCCGACACACGGGAATATTATTCGTTTTGCTCCACCACTGGTGATGACTGAAGAGGAGCTATATGATTGTATCAGAATTATTCGGAAAACACTTATGGAATTCAGAAATAATTGATAAGGAGCGCAAAAAAGTCATAAAAAAACCCCGGTAAATAACCGGGGTTTGCTTTTATTAGGATACTTAGGATCTTATTTCTTTTATCCTGGCCTTTTTACCAGTCAGCTCCCTAAAATAGAATATCCTTGCTCTTCTCACTTTTCCTTTTTTGTTTATCTCAATTTTTTGAAGCGCTGGCATGTGAACTGGAAAGATCCGTTCTACACCGACTGTTCCAGACATTTTTCGGATCGTGAAAGTTTCAGTAGCACCAGATCCCTTGCGTTGAATGACAACGCCTTTAAAGAACTGCGTACGTTTCTTTTCCCCTTCTTTAATTTCGTAGTATACCGTAATGGTGTCTCCGGCAGAGAATTTCGGAAATTCTTTTTTGGAAACGAATTCGTTTTCCACAAAATTCATTAATGAGTCCATGGCCTCAGTCTATTTTTATTTGTTTATCGAAAGCAACATTCACGGATTTCGTCAGAGGTTAAATTCAATCGCATGCAAAAATAGTCAATAAATAAAAACCGGCAAGAGAATCAAATGTTTTTTAATTTGGCTATAAATCGCCAAAATGTTTAATTACACCAAAAATATCTTAAGAAGAAGCGCATGAGTCCTGCGGTGAAAGACAGATATAATACAGCTAATGCTGTGAAAGATATCCCTTGGTATGTGAGCCGTATCTCCGGACTCTTTGTAAATATCACTTGTTATAATATCCCGATGTACCCAATAGGGTGAAGTAGTTGCTCCCAATCACCAAAAAGTATACTCACTAAACTATGTTCGCGGAACAATAGTAAGGTACAAAAGACACCAATACATACCTGACCTAAAATAGTCAAGGTATACCCTATAATATATTAAGGGAGGAAGGTGTCCATTGATAATTCTTTTTCTTCAATAGGCTGCCCCAGTATGATCATCCGCCTATACAAACGTAATTGAAATCGACTTATTTCTCCAACAAGTCCGGTCTTCTCTTTTGAGTTCGTCTTTGAGCCTGGTCTTCCCTCCATTTTTCGATTTCGGGAAAATTACCGCTGGTTAGGATCTCCGGTACTTTCATGCCCTTGTAATCCGCCGGTCGGGTATATACCGGAGGGGCCAGCAGGTTGTCCTGAAAACTGTCTGTAAGAGCAGAAGTCTCATCATTAAGCACCCCTGGAAGTAGTCTGATAACGGCATCAGAAAGAACGGCCGCAGCTAATTCGCCACCGGATAAAACATAGTCGCCAATGGTGATTTCCTTTGTTATAAAAGCATCTCTAACCCGCTGGTCTACCCCTTTATAATGCCCGCAGAGGATAATTATATTTTTGGCCAATGATAGTGTGTTAGCCATTTTTTGGTTGAGATGTTCACCATCAGGGGTCATATAAATGACCTCATCATAATTTCTTTCAGACTTTAGCTTGCTGATGCATTTGTCGATGGGTTCGATCATCAGTACCATACCGGCACCCCCGCCAAATTGGTAATCATCTACCTGTTTATATTTACTGCTGGTGTAATCCCTTAAATTATGAAGGTGAACCTCGACCAGGCCTTTTTCCTGAGCGCGTTTTAAAATAGAAGCCTCAAAAGGACTTCTTAATAATTCAGGCAGTACCGTGATGATGTCGATTCTCATCTATGCGCTTTTTGATTAATCGGTATGCCAAAAATAATGAAAACAATGGCTATCCTTCTTCCAACCTAATTTTTCATATAGCACTTGCGCAGGATTATCTGTGGCCGTCTCCAGGGCAAGGCCCTTGTAATTGAGAGATCTGCACAACCCCTTCGCCTTTTCCAGCAACATACGACCTACACCACTCTGTCGATGGTCAGGAGCAACAAATAGATCGTTAAGGACAAAATATGGTTGCATGCTCACCGAAGAAAATGTTCTGTAGAGCAATGTGAATCCTACCGCTTGCTGGTCTTTTTCCGCAAGGAAGACCACGCATTCCTCATGATGAAATCGATCTCGTAAAAACGAATGTGCCGCATCTATATCGGAGGGTTGATTATAGAAGATCCTGTATTGATCAAAAAGAGTGACCAGTTTTGGCAGATCCGATCCAGATGCCCTAATGATCTTTACCATAAGAAAAAAGCTCCGTAAGGAGCTTTGATTTAGTTAGATTTCTTGTATTTATTTATTTCATCCTGTAGCTGCCTGCTTATTTTCTGTTCCCTTTCAAGAGCCCTGCGCCTGTGGTTTTCGTATTCTACTTCCAGGTCAGAAAGTTTGGTTTTTGCTTCCTGAGTAAGGAAATTGCTGTTTCTGAATTTGTAGATAAACAACAGCAACATCAGCAACAGACCTGCGATGACGGTCCAAAGGATAAAATTATAGGTGGTTTTAGAGACCATTGCCCCTAAAAGCGAAATGCTGTCTTTTTCTTCGGTAACAGAGTTAAGATTGTTCTTGGTATTTTCAAGTTGCTTGTTTAATTCGGCGATGGAACCCTCGTGAGTAGCAATGGTGCTTTTTAATTCTGCCGCATTTTTATTGGCCTCGTTGATGGTATCTAAAACGTTTTGTCTGATTTTATTAAGATTGATCAGGCGCACCACCTCATATCTTTTCCCTTCAGCATTGTAATTGCCCGAACGTTTGTACAAATATTCAAACTGGCTGTCAATGGTTCCGCCGTCCAGTGAGAGCTGAGCTTCTTCTTCCTGCTGACCTTGTACCCATTGGGCCGGAAGGATGCTAAGTGCCAGGATCATAGCAATTGTGGAAAATCCTTTCATTTATCTTATTCTTTGATTTGTTAGTGTTTTAGAGGGCAACTAAAGTACTTCATTAATATCAATAAAGAAAAAAAATTGACTTTTGCTCGCGTTCGATATGATAGATACGAACAAATAGGTGTAACTGGTTGTTAGTCTTCATCAATAGTAGGTGTATCGCCTTACTTTAGCTACATATTTGGCCAAACGGATCACCTGATGCGCATAGCCATATTCATTGTCATACCAAACATATAGCACTATATTTTTCCCATTGGGTGAAACTATAGTCGCAGTGCTATCGTAAATGGCCGGAGCAGAGGTTCCGATTATATCCGTCGAAACCAGCTCGTTGCTCAACGAATATTTAATCTGCTCTACAAGGTCGCCTTCAAGAGCATATTTCTTTATTATAGTATTGAGGCTTTCCTTCGATGTTTTATTATTGATTTCCAGATTGAGAATGGCCAACGAGCCATTGGGCACCGGTACCCTGATGGCATTCGAAGTAAGCTTGCCTTCCAATGCGGGTATTGCTTTGGCGACCGCTTTTTGCGCCCCGGTCTCGGTGATGACCATGTTTAAAGCCGCTGCACGACCTCTTCTATATTTTCCATGCATATTATCCACCAGGTTTTGGTCGTTGGTATATGCATGAATGGTCTCGAGATGTCCTTTTTTTATCCCAAGGGAGTCTTCCACAACTTTAAGTATAGGTGTTATAGCGTTGGTGGTACAAGATGCTGCTGAAAAAATCGATTCTTTGTCCGGATCGAAAACCCATTGGTTGACACCGTGAACAATATTGGGAATGTCTTTTGCCGGAGCTGTTAGAATAACCTTTGAAGCCCCTCTGGCCTTAAGATGTTTTTCCAAAGCTGCCCGGTCCCTAAAGGCACCTGTGTTGTCGATGATCAATGCATCTTTGATCCCATAGGCCGAATAATTGAGATTTTCCGGGTCATCGGAGGTAATCATATGTACCGTAGTCCCATTGATGATCAGGGCCATTTTATTCGTGTCGATCTCTACTGTACCCTTAAACTGTCCGTGTACCGAATCGGTTGTAAGGAGTGTTGCTCTCTTTTCCAGGGCTTCTGCATCTATTTTTCCCCTTGTTACTACCGCTCTCAACCTCAATTGATCTCCTTTTCCGGTTTTGGCCATCAATTCCCTGGCCAACAACCTTCCAATTCGCCCGAATCCATACAATACAACGTCCTTAGGCCTTATATCTTTGGAGTTCTTGGCTTCTTTGAGCTTGTCGATAATAAAAGTCTTCACATCACGATACTGAACCTGATCGTCGTTGTGATATTCATAGGACAACTTGCCGATATCCAGTTTAGAGGGTGGAAGCATTATATCATTGATCGCTCTCAGCAGTTCTATAGAATCAAATATGGAAATCGGCTTCTGAACGAATTGACCGGCATATTCGTGAAGGTTTATGATATCACTCACACTCTTGTCGATAACCTGATTTCTAAACAGGACTACTTCAATTCCACGATCGTACCAGAGATCACTGATGATCTTGACAAATTCAGTGGTCGCTTTTCGCCTGTCGGCCTGGAAAGCGAGTTCCTTTTCATAAGATTCGACTGTCCGCATGGAGGTTGTTTAACAATTCGATGCAAAATTATAGCTTTAATCTATTTTTTGCATAGGGTTTACATAAAAAAACGCCCTTATTAGGGGCGTTTTATAAGTTTTTGCGCTTACGGCTTATTGAAAGATAATACGCTCGCGCTCACCATTGTCATTCACAAGCATTATACTGGTTTTACCGTATCTCGATATCATTGAAAAGCGGGCCCTGGCATCGTTGATATCTTTTATCTCTTCACCATCAACTGAGATGATTACTTTACCGTCGAGTCCATACCCGCGGTACGTTTCAGGAACCCCGGTAATCTTTACGCCGTTCTTTGTTTTGTACAGTTTCCTGTCTTTTTCATTGAGGTTTTTCACCACCAGCCCCATCACGGGAACGACCAAAGTTTGTCGTTCCTTTAACACAACAGCTAGCTCCACTAAATCTTTGTCGCGGGCCACGGTAACCAAAACCTCATCGCCAGGACGTTTAGCGGAGATATAACCGGTGAGATCGGCAAAACGCCTTACATTAATATCGTCGATGCCGACAATCACGTCTCCTGATTGCAAGCCTGCTTCGTAAGCACCTGAATCTTCTTCAACTCCGTCTATATATACTCCATTAATATCATCGACTCCTTTTTCGGCGGCATATTGTGAATTTACCGGGATCGTGGTAATACCCAATATCCCGCTTTGAACATTGCCAAACTCCATTATGTCTTCAACTACCTTTTTGGCAATATTGCTCGGTACGGCAAAGGAATAGCCGATATAAGATCCGGTTTGAGAAGTAATAGCGGTATTAATCCCGATTAGATCTCCGTTCGTGTTGACCAGCGCTCCTCCGCTATTCCCGGGGTTGACGGCTGCATCTGTTTGAATGAAGGACTGCCGGCGACCCAGATCCCTGGCTTTGGCACTAACAATGCCCGCGGTGACCGTAGAGGTCAGGTTAAAAGGATTGCCAACGGCAAGTACCCATTCACCTATTTTGGTATTATCGGAGTCCCCGAAAGCCAGATAAGGCAAACTTTTATCTGTATCGATCTTGATCAGGGCAATATCCGTTGCGGGGTCGGTCCCGATAATTTCTGCATCATAGGTTTTATTGTCGTTTAGCGTAACCTTGAGCTCCGTGGCTTTGGCAATAACATGGTTGTTGGTAACGATATATCCATCCGGAGTTATTATGACCCCCGATCCTGTACCCACCTGAGGTCTTTGTTTCACCTCAGAACCATAGAAGAAATCCCAAATGCTGGAAGGTCCGGTACTCATCGTCACGTTTTTAACGTGGACCACGGCATGGACCGTTTTTTCAGCAGCAATCGTAAAATCGACTTCATTGATACCCGCCCCTTTACTGGAGGTAGGGGTGTCACTGGTTCTGAAAACCGGCAAATCCGAAGAGTTAGAAACCAAAGTGTACGAAGGTTCTTTGTCAAATTGTTTGAAGACCAATATGGTAAGTGTCGCTGCGACGACCGCAATAAGAAAAATACCTGCTATTCTTTTCATAATCCCCTTTTTGAATTGATTTAATAGCTTAAAATTAACAGTTTTTTCTCGCTCCATTAGTGGTTTAACGAGTTTTTAACTGCTAAAATATGCTTAAATATATCCTATCTTTGTCGCTTATCGCAAACCATGCACCTTACCTTCTATAAATACCACGGAACCGGGAATGATTTTATCATGGTTGATAACCGAAACGGACTTTTTCCAAAGAACGATGTGACCCGGATCTCAAGTTTGTGTACGCGGCATACCGGGATAGGAGCCGATGGTATTATTCTGTTGGAAGACGACAATGATTCGGACTTCAGGATGGTATATTTTAACGCGGATGGACATGAAGGAACCATGTGTGGCAACGGAGGTCGGTGTGCTGTAGTATTTGCCAATAAATTGGGATTGATTCAGCAAAATACCCTGTTTTCCGCAGCTGATGGACTTCATGAGGCCAGCCTCTTAGGTGAAGAGGTGCGCCTCAAAATGCTCGACGTGGAAACGATTCGTCGAAAACCCGATTACCTCTTTTTAGATACAGGTTCTCCGCATCATGTCCAGATGGTTCACGATCTGGAAACATTTGATGTGGAAAAAGAAGGAAAGCGATTGCGATATAGTCTTTATGGAAAAAGCGGCAGCAATATCAATTTTGTTGAAGATAATAAGGAGAACAAATTTTCAGTCCGTACCTATGAAAGAGGAGTAGAAAATGAGACGCTTTCCTGTGGCACAGGTGTAACCGCCGTAGCTATCTCAATGCACTATCTTGGGCTAACCGATAATAAGGTGGTAAATGTCCTTACTCCAGGCGGCCAGCTCGTCGTTGGCTTTGAAAAAGATGGTAGCCGATATGTCAATATTTTTTTAAAAGGTCCGGCCAAAGAAGTTTATAAGGGATCCGTGAAATGGTAAAACTAAAAGGTAATAGCGTTTATCTGAGAGCACTTGAACCGGAAGACCTTCAATTCTTGTATGAATTAGAGAATAATCCGGCTGTTTGGGAGATCAGTGGCACCCTTGCCCCATATTCCCGACACGTGCTTAAACAGTATCTGGATAATGCACATCGGGATATTTTTGAGGTGAAACAACTCCGACTTTGTATTTGTTCGAACGACAATGAAGTCATTGGCCTTATCGATCTTTTTGATTACAACCCGGTGCATCGCAGGGCCGGAGTTGGGATCATTATCCTTGCGGAGGACAGACGAAATCAAGGCGCCGGATATGAAGCTCTCCAATTGCTTCTCGATTATACTTTTTCCGCTCTTGATCTGAGGCAGGTATATGCCAATGTTGGTGAAGACAACGCCGCAAGCATCCATCTTTTTAACAAGCTTGGTTTTGTGGAATCCGGGCGAAAAAAAGACTGGATCAGATCTGGCAATATGTACAAGAATGAAATTCTATTTCAAAAGATCAATTCCTGATGTACCTAAAACGAATCCTGCTTGCCATTGTTTTTATAGGTCTTCTGGTCGCTGGAGTTGCGGCCTATTTGGTCTATAATGCCTTATTTTCCCCTAATACCAGCTTTAAACAGGAGGAAATCATACTCTTTATCCCAACTGGTAGTAGTTTTATGGAGGTCAGGGATCAACTAGCTCCATATTTGAAAAATACCAGTTCCTTCGAAGCGGTGGCCAAACGCAAAAAATATGTGGACTATGTGAAAGCAGGTCGCTATAGATTAGGCCGGCGTATGAATAATAACGATATCATCAATTCCCTGAGAAGCAAAAATTTACCGGTGCGCGTTTCCTTTAATAACCAGGAAACACTGGGCGACCTGGCCGGCAGGATCAGCACTCAAATTGAGGCCGACAGCCTCTCTCTATTAACAGCTTTTAAGGACGAAGCCTTTTTAAGTCAGCATGGTTTTAACGTTCATACCAGTTTGGTACCCTATATACCGAATACCTATGAGTTTTTCTGGAATACTTCAGCCCAGGGATTCAGGGATAAAATGTTGAAAGAATATCAAAGGTATTGGAATGATGAGCGCAAGAAAAAAGCAATGGCTATTGGTTTAAGACCCCCCGAAGTGATCTCTCTGGCTTCAATCGTGCAAAAAGAGACCGCAAAAGTGGAAGAACGCAAAAGAGTGGCCGGGGTTTATCTAAATCGTTTAAAAAGGGGAATGCTGCTTCAGGCCGATCCCACTGTAATTTATGCCATTAAAAGAGAAAGCGGCAATTTTGACACAATTATCAAAAGGGTATTGTACCGTGATCTTGAACTCGATTCGCCCTATAATACCTATAAATATAAAGGGGTACCCCCAGGACCCATCACCATGCCCGACATTTCGGCTATCGAGGCTGTTTTGAATCCTGAAAAGCATGATTATTATTACTTCGTGGCCGATGTTCAAAACTTTGGATACCACATATTTGCTGAAAATCTGGTACAACACAACCGAAATAAAGCGCAATATATCCGATGGATAAATGAGCAAAATGTTAACAGATAGGTGTTTTATCTAAAATAGCATACATCTCGCCTAAAAGCTGGTTGTTTTAAGAATTAATTGACGGTTTTTCGTACAGATGCATTTTATCTTTGACCTGTGGAATTTAAGCTGGCCTACAGGCTATAAGTCTTAAGAAAACGACTATATGAAAAGGTTGATAAGTAGCATCTGCCCACTTATCATGATCTTGTTTTTAGCCAGTTTTGGTTTTAAGGATGATAAAGTCCGTAAAGTACCGGCAGCGCTAAAAGTAATAAAACCTACACCGGTTTTGTACCCCCAAAACAAAACCAATGTTAAACCCGAAAAGGTACGCACTCCCTTTCTGGGGAGCTCGTTCATAGGCTTCAAAGAGGCACTGGCCTTCCGTGAATCACAGGGTAATTATTTTATTATCAATACATTGGGTTATATGGGTAAGTATCAATTTGGAATTGGGACCCTACAGCTGATGGGTGTATATAACGCGACCCAGTTCTTGAATGATCCCAGCTTGCAGGAGAAGGTATTCCATACCAATATCGCGCGTAACAAGTGGATTCTCAGAAGGGAAATTGCGGCATATGCTGGTAGAAGAATCAGGGGTATTGCGATAACAGAGTCAGGAATACTTGCTGCGGCCCATCTTGCGGGTGCAGGCAATGTAAAAAAGTTTCTCAACTCCCGTGGTAAGTTCAATGTACAGGACGCTTACGGGACTAAAATATCAGATTATATTTCACGTTTCTCCGGTTATGATGTATCGGCCGTTTCGGCAAGGCGTAATCCAAGAGTGTAAACTACATCTATACGAATTATACAGCCCTGATCGATGGTATCATCTTCAGGGCTTTTTTATGCCTGAAAAACAAAAATTGTAGGTCTTTTGTGCAAGTCAATTTTCTCTTCCTTCCAATTTTTCACAGTTTTGGTCTCAATGAATTCTGAAGGAAGTGTTATATCGGTGGCCAGACATAAGCTCGTGGATGGCCTCAATGTATTTAAGAACTCCTTCATTAGTTTTTCATTCCGATAAGGAGTTTCAATAAATATCTGGCTTTGTCGGGTGTCTCCTGAGTGCTTCTCAAATTTCTTAATAGCAGTTTTCCGCTCTTGAGCGTCTATAGGCAGATATCCGTTAAAAGCGAAATTCTGTCCATTAAGGCCACTGGCCATCAATGCCATTATAATTGAAGACGGGCCAACCAACGGAACAACCCGTATTTTACGATCATGTGCGATGCGTACGATATCCGCCCCCGGATCGGCAATGGCAGGACAACCGGCTTCGGAGAGTATGCCTACATGATAACCCTTGAAACATGGATCTAGATAGGAGGGGAGCAAGCCAGGCTCTGTGAACTTATTCAGAATAAATAAATGGAGATCGGGTTGTGACTTACGCGGACTAACCTTTTTGATGAATCTTCTGGCCGATCTCTCATTTTCAACTATATAATAATCGATTTCTTCAATTGCCCTTTTGATGGAGATGGGAAGTACTTCCCAGGGTTCAGTATCCCCAAGGGTAGTGGGGATTAAAAATAGCTTGCCATTTCCCTTAGAACGGCCCATTTTCTCCGTTTTGTATTGCTAAAATACGCTGTGCGACCGCATCACACGCCTTGTCGATCATATCGAATACCAGTTCGAAACCATTCGGGCCGCCATAATAAGGATCTGGTACCTCCCGGGTACCTAAATCGATCTCCTCCAGGAGCAATCGTACCTTTTGGATCTGTTGATTATCGTCTGTTAAAGCGACGATATCGGAATAATTACTCCGGTCCATAGCATAAATCAGATCGAACTGAGTAAAATCATTCTTACTGAAAAGGCGACACCGCTGGCTTGTAATGTCAATATTGTTTTTCAATGCCACAGCTATTGATCTCGGATCAGGGCTACTTCCAATATGATATCCCCCGGTTCCTGCCGAGTCTACCAATACCGATTCAGGGTCAACTTTTGATTTCAACAAACCTTCGGCAAGCGGCGATCTGCAGATGTTGCCCAGACATACCATAAGTACTCTGGTTTGCATGTCTTGTCAGGAGAATTTCTTAGTTAGATCTTCTATATACTTCCGAAACTGCTTATCGGTCTCCGCCAGATTGTCAACCGTTTTACAGGCATGCAGAACCGTGGCATGGTCCCGTTTACCGATTTGTGACCCGATACTTGCTAATGAAGCTTTTGTGAACTTTTTGGCAAAGAACATGGCGAGTTGTCTGGCCTGTACAATATGGCGTTTTCTCGTTTTCGACTGAAGTGTTGCAACATCCATCTCAAAATAATCGGAAACCACTTTTTGAATGTAATCGATCGAGACCTCCCTCTTGGTATTTTTTACAAATTTTTCAACCACCTGCTGGGCGAGCTCCAACGTAACTTCTTTCTTGTTAAATGAAGATTGAGCGATCAGCGAAATAATGGCACCCTCCAGTTCACGGATATTGGTCTTGATATGCTTAGCTACATATTCCACAATTTCATCGGGCATCTCAACACCGTCCCGGTACAATTTGTTTCTGAGTATCGAGATACGTGTTTCGTAATCCGGATTTTGCAATTCGGCGGATAATCCCCATTTAAACCTCGACAACAAACGCTGCTCGATGTCTTGCATATCTACCGGGGCTTTATCGGAGGTCAGAATAACCTGCTTTCCATTCTGGTGCAAATGATTAAAAATGTGAAAAAAAACATCCTGAGTACCGGACTTGCCACTAAGGAACTGAACGTCGTCTATGATAAGGACATCGATCAGCTGGTAAAAATGGATAAAGTCATTTCTGGTATTCTTTTTAACCGATTCGATGTACTGCTGGGTAAATTTTTCAGCGGAAATATACAATACAGTCCTCTCAGGGTATTTGTCCTTGATCTCAACACCGATAGCGTGTGCCAGGTGAGTTTTTCCAAGTCCAACCCCTCCGAAGATCAATAGCGGATTGAAGGATGTGCCTCCTGGCTTATTGGCCACCGCCATTCCGGCAGAACGGGCAAGCCTATTGGAATCCCCTTCCAAAAAGTTGTCAAAATTATAGTTAGGGTTGAGCTGGGATTCAATTTTGATATTTCTGATCCCTGGAATGACAAAGGGGTTTTTAAGTTCGGGATTTTTGGATTGAATGGGTACGTCCATTTCCTGAGGCGACATTTGCCCCCTGCTTGTACTGGGAATTTTCTCTGTAAAAGGTTCCCGGTTCCCATAAGTGTTTTCCATCCTGATAATATAGACCAGTTTGGCCTGGTCGCCCAGTTCTCGCGTCAATGCTACTTTGAGTAATTTCACATAGTGTTCCTCTAACCATTCATAGAAGAATTTGCTGGGAACCTGTATGCTTAAGGCGTTTTCGGAAAGTTTAACGGGCTTGATAGGTTCGAACCAGGTTTTGAATGCCTGCGGTTGGATATTATCTTGGATAAAAGCCAAGCAATTGTTCCAAACGGAATTAGCAGTAACACTCATTTCTGTAGTCTGTCCTATTGGGCGGTTAGTGATTCAAGTTTGCTGGTCAGTGAGACAGTGAGTTACTGTCCTCAAGAGTGAGACAAATATGTGAACAAAAAAGCTAAAAAAAAAATCATTTACCATTGATTTTTTTCTTTTTTTTTTGCATGTTCAGGCCCCGATCTGTATCACCTTTAAATATATCGTTTTTCCCCCAAAAATCATGCATAATTCTCAAATATCTTTTAGAATACGCTATAGTGAAACCGATCAAATGGGAGTGGTGTATCACGGCAATTATCTACAATTCCTCGAGATCGGAAGAGTCGAGTGGTTAAGGTCTCTGGGGATTTCCTACAAAAGTATGGAAGAAAACGGTATTATGCTCCCCGTAATTTCTTTACTAATAAATTATAGAAAATCTGCGGTCTATGACGACCTTATCACCGTGGTTACCAGGCTGAAAAAGACACCCACAGTCCGGATAGAATTTGACTATGAAATCTACAACGAAAAAGGGGAGCTGTTAATCGAAGCGAATACTGTTTTAGCTTTCCTGGATATTAAATCTAAAAGACCGATTCGTTGCCCCGAATATCTCCTTACTACACTCGGAGAATAAAAACAGCCCATTAAAATAGAAGTACGAGTTTCAGAGGTGTTATTATCTGAATTAGCGTACCTCTATCCCCACTCCTTTGAATTTACTTATATTCTCGGAAAAAGACTTCAATTTCGAATTCCCTACCGATACAAGTATCCGACAATGTTGCTCCAATCGCCTTTCGAGGATCTTTCCGTCATACTGATTAATAAGATGTAGGATTTTATGCAATTGCGCATAGCTGAACTGCAGGGCAACAGAAGATTCGAACTCCTTAAAAACAATGGTGGCTCGATCGAGGGCCGATCGTGCAGCAGTGCGATATGCATGGATCAGTCCGCCTGTACCTAGTTTTTTTCCTCCGTAAAACCTTATAACCACCAATAGTATACCGGTGATCCCGAAGGAAGTGATCTGCCCCAGAATAGGGGGCCCAGCAGTGTGGCGAGGTTCGCCGTCGTCATTGGTTCTTTCTTCAGGCGTGTTAGCCCCTAAACGCCAGGCATAGCAATAATGGCTCGCTCCGGAATGTTTTTTATGGAGTGCGGCGAGGTTTCGATCTATATCATCACGTGTATCAACTGGAAAGGCATAGCCGATAAACTTACTTCTCTTTTCCTTAAACGGGGTTCCCTCCACCGCAGCCCTGATTGTTTTGAATCCATCGGTCTCCATTGCATTAAAAGATAATCACCAATACAATGCTTATTACCGCCATAGCGATACCTATCCAGTTTTTAGGGCTTAAGTTTTCCCTGAATAAAACTATTCCAAACAAGGTAGAAAGCATTACAATGGCTACATTATTAATGGTAAATACCGAGGCGCTGTTCAGTTGTGGTGATTGTAAAGCCCTTAGCAGGAAATAGATGCTGAAAAAGTTGGGAACTCCCAGTGCTATGCCTCCCAGAAGATCCCGTATCTTCCATCTAACCTGAGTTTTAAAATTTCGTACCGTTATAAAAAGCACCCCTGTCAGGGCCGCCGTGGCAAAGACCGATGAAGTAAAAATTGAAAATTCATTTTGGCCCACATGATATTCTTCAAGATACTTTATACTGCCGTCTATAATCCCTGATCCAAGGAAAACGAACAAAGGCAGATACCAGTTATTTGAACGCACTTCCAGATTTGATTTCTTAACAGAAGAAAAATAGACCGCAGTCAATGCCAATAAAATCCCAAATATTTTGATTATACCTAATGATTCATTGTAAAGCCATACGCCTAAGATAACCGGTATTACCAAGGACATTTTGGTAGCAACAGATGCTACAGAGACACCTAATTGCTGAGAGGTTCGGGCCATAAGATTAAATACCAGGATAAAAAGAACACCTAAGCAAAGACTACCGATAAACCAGGACTTATAGGGTATGTCGTCTATGCTGGTTTGGCCCTCATAAAAGAGTATACCAACCAAACATGCGGTGATGTAATTGATGATTATCGCATGAATGGTATTAATCTGATATCGCTTGTAAAGCTTGAATATCACAAAGATCAAACTGGAAAACAGTACGCTAAGTGCGAGATCAATCATCTAGCAATTTCGATTTTAACGCCACAACATCCTCTTCTCCTACCTGTAGATGCCAGGTACGTATTCCCAGTTTTGCGGCCGAAAGAATATGTTCCTGGGTATCATCTATAAAAAAGGTTTCATCTGCCAATAACTGGTGTTGGTTAAGTATGTACTCAAATATCTCTGCATCTGGTTTTCTCATTTTGACCTTATGCGAAAAATAATAGCTTTCAAAACAGTTTAGAAATTTTTCGTAGCGTTCTTCTCCCATCTTATCCATTACCCGGGCTAGATGAAGTTCATTTGTATTGCTCAACAAGAAAAGACGGTAATCGCCCTCTCCGGATAGGTTGTGTAAAAAGTCCAGTCTATAATCGGGAAAATCGAGCAATATAGCATTCCAGGCTGTACGAAGCTCATCAGGATCGGCCCTTGGAACCCATTTCGCAGCCCGTTCGACAAATAAGTCGGTGCTGATCTTACCGGTCTCATATGCCTTAAAAAGCTCCATCAATTCCGGAGTAATCCCTACAAATCCCTGCTTGATGAGCATTCTAGATGTTGCTTCCTTATCCAGGTCGATAAAAACGTCACCAAAATCAAAAATAATGTTCTTAATCACGATAAATAATCTTTAGGGCATCCGCATCTATGAAATACTCCTCTTTTATAGTACCAGTGATATGGGGAGCTTTAATGCCTGCATTTAAAGTTTCAGATCCAGTAAAGATCCTCGCTTCGTCCCATAGCCCCAAAGAGATAAAGCTTTTTAGGGTTTTGGCTCCTCCCTCGACAATAACACTCAATATTTGCCTTTCCCATAATATACGACTAACCTGGGAGGTGATATCTGTAGTGAAATCCAGTGTCTCATATTTTACACCCGATATTTTTTCACTGGGCTTCTCCATACCCGTCAGTATAAGAGTTGGCGAACTCTGGTCGAAGATCTTATAACTCTGAGGTATTCTTAACTTCTGGTCGAGAATCACCCGCATGGGTGACTTACCGTGCCATTGTCGGGCTGTAAGGCTCGGATTATCTTCCAGAATCGTATTGGTGCCTGCCAGTATGGCCTGTTCCTCTGTCCTCCATTTATGCACCAGCTGGCGCGAACGGGGGTTCGTGATCCAAAAAGGAGCCGGATTTTCTTTTCTCAGTCCTGGATCAGGTGCCATAAAACCATCTATTGTCTGTGCCCATTTCAGAATGATATAAGGACGTTTATGCTGTTGATACATGAAAAAATCCCGGTTGATGGCCTTACACTTGTCCTCGAGAACACCAACTTTTATATTGCATCCCGCCTTCTCAAGTTTCTTGATCCCATTTCCCGATACCAATTCATTGGGATCTTTAATCCCTATTACTACACGGGGTATCTCATGGCTTATGATCAGATCGCTACAGGGTGGAGTTTTGCCATGATGAGAGCACGGTTCCAGGGATACATATAAGGTGGATTCTGGTAATTTGGATTTGTCTGCAACCGACCGGATGGCATTTACTTCGGCATGGGGTCCCCCAAACGGACTGGTATATCCTTCCCCTATGACCATTTTGTTATGTACGACGACACAGCCCACAACAGGATTAGGAGCCGCGGTACCCCTTGCGTTTTTGGCCAATTGAAGACAACGGCTCATATATTTTTCCTGTATCTTCACCAGGCAAAAATAGGGGTTTCCCATGAACTCTTGAGATATGTTCATATGCCCAGCCCACGATAAGATTGGAGGCCATTGAATACTTTTTTTACATCGCTCATAGGGATTCCAAAGATGGCGATGTTGAATAAAACTAGGCACGGAAACGTATTGGCACATGATTGATTCGTCGTTTTAAATTGATCAAGAGACTTGATAAAAGCCTTAACCATGCAGCTAAGGACGATCAGAGATATATATCGTAAAGAATTGGAATTGTTGTATCCCAGGGAAGAGATCGACAGTTGCTTTTACCTAATTATTGAATATCATCTGAATTTAGAGCGCTTTGTGCTTGCACTGCAGCCAGATCTTCAACTCACCAAAGAAGAGGAGGCTCCTTTGTTTTCCTGTTTAGCCCGGCTAAAAACCCATGAACCAGTTCAATATATCCTGGGAGAGGTATTTTTTTACGGTATGCGACTTCTGGTTAATTCTTCTGTTTTAATTCCCCGGCCCGAGACCGAAGAACTGGTCAATTGGATTCTGAAAGATCTTACAGAACGTAATACTATCTTAGACATATTAGATATTGGTACAGGCAGTGGATGCGTCGGGATCGCACTGGCCAAAAATTGCAAAGAATGCAGGGTGGTGGCCACGGATATCTCCGAAGAAGCCCTGGAAACAGCCCGTAAGAATGCTGAAATGCAAGCTGTGACAGTAGAATTTAAAAAGGCCGACATCAGGATTTGGAATACTCCGGGTGATCAATGGGATATTATTGTATCAAACCCTCCCTATGTCAGGAATTCGGAAAAAGGGGGGATAAGTGATCATGTTAAGGAATTTGAGCCAAAGCTTGCCCTATTTGTCGACGATAATGATCCTTTGTATTACTACCGTCATATACTCAAGTATGCTAAAAGGCATTTAAAAGAGGATGGTGCCATTTACCTGGAGATAAATCAATATTTGGCGGAGGAAACAAGGCAACTTTTGGAATCAGAAAAATTTTTAGAAATTGAGCTAAAAAAAGATTTCTTTGGAAATGATAGGATGATCAAAGCCTTGTGGAAATCATTATAAAGAGACAGACTAAAAACATATTTTTCATGGAATCCACTAACCAAAAATGGTTAGAAGGAGTTGAGGAAAGCAATGGAAATGGAAGTTAAAGAGAAAATAGAACAGTTAAGAGAAGAACTCAGAGAGCACAACTATAAGTACTATGTTCTGGATAATCCCTCCATTTCGGATTACCAGTTCGATATGAAGTTGAAGGAATTGGAATCCCTGGAGCATCAATATCCCGAATATTACGATGAAAGCTCGCCTACTGTCAGGGTAGGGGGCGAGGTGACCAAGAGTTTTAACACCGTAGTACACGATTATAGGATGTATTCCTTGGACAATAGTTATTCGATTGAAGAGTTGCTGGAATGGGAAAAGCGGATACGGAAGATTTTGGGTAATGTGGAACTTAGCTATACCTGTGAGTTGAAATACGATGGGGCTTCGATAAGTATTACTTACGAAAATGGGTTCCTTTTAAGGGCTCTGACTCGCGGAGATGGATTTCAGGGAGATGATGTAACCACAAATATCAAGACCATACGTTCGGTTCCCCTGAAATTAAAAGGTGATTTTCCGCCACGATTTGATATTAGAGGTGAGATTGTATTACCGCTGGAAGGCTTTGAGCAAATGAACAAAGAAAGACTTGCCAGAGGAGAAGAACCTTATATGAATCCCCGCAATACGGCCTCCGGTAGTTTGAAACTACAGGATAGCAAACTGGTGGCTGAACGTCCTTTAGAATGTTTGCCGTATAGTATTGCCGGGAAGCGCCTGGAGATCAACACTCAGTACGAGATGCTCCAAAGGGCTCGCACATGGGGCTTTAAGGTACCCGACCAAGCCACCTTATGTACTACTATAGAGGAGGTAAGGGAATTTATCGCCTATTGGGATATTCATCGGCACCAGCTGCCCTATGAAACCGATGGCGTTGTGGTAAAGGTCAATAAGCTGAGTCAGCAGGAGGAATTAGGATATACGGCCAAATCTCCGCGCTGGGCACTGGCCTATAAATTTAAAGCTGAGCAGGCATCGACTGTTCTTCAAAAGATTACCTACCAGGTAGGCCGTACAGGGGCCATTACCCCGGTGGCCAATCTCGAACCCGTACTGCTGGCCGGAACTACTGTGAAAAGAGCTTCCCTCCATAATGCTGATCAAATCGCAAAATTAGACATTAGGGAACGCGATACCGTTTTTGTGGAAAAGGGAGGGGAGATTATCCCTAAGATCACCGGAGTAGATCTCAGTAGAAGACCTGAGGATTCGGAGCCTACCACTTATATTACCCATTGTCCTGAATGCGATACACCACTGCGAAGGCAAGAAGGAGAAGCCCAGCATTTTTGCCCCAACGATACCGGTTGTCCACCTCAGATAACAGGACGTATTCAACACTTTATTTCCAGAAAGGCTATGGATATCGAAGGCCTTGGAGGTGAAACTGTAGAGTTGCTGTTTAAGGAAGGCCTTATCGCCAATTATGCGGATCTTTATGTGTTAAGAAAAGAGGATCTCCTACCGTTGGAGCGAATGGCCGATAAATCTGCCGAAAATTTGATACAAGGTGTTGCCGCATCGGTTAACATACCCTTTGAACGGGTAATGTTTGCCTTGGGAATAAGATATGTGGGCGAAACGGTAGCCAAAAAACTGGTCAAAGCGTTTAAAAATATCGAGTCGCTCATGCAAGCCGATGAAGAGGCGCTAAACCAGGTCGATGAAATAGGCGAGCGCATTGCCCAAAGCGTCGTGGAGTTCCTTCAAAATCCTGTAAATATAGAAATCATAAAGCGGCTTCAGGGTTACGGACTTCAATTTTCGCTTTCGGAGGAAGAGTTGCAGCAGCAAACAGAGAAACTCAAAGGACTTACCTTTGTCATTTCTGGAGTTTTCGAAAATATCAGTAGGCCGGAACTCAAAAAACTTATAGAAGACAATGGTGGTAAAGTGAGTTCTTCTATATCTTCCAAAACATCTTACGTCATAGCCGGCGATAATATGGGGCCAAGCAAGCGTTCAAAAGCAGATAGCCTCGGCGTGCCTATCGTTGGAGAGGAAGAAATTTTGAACAGGGTTAAATAAAAAAACCCCGGAAGCTGTCCGGGGTCTTGTTGGTTGGTTAGAGTTGATTATTTACCACTCAGTTCCTTGCTATAAGTCCAGACCTCATCCCAGCTATTATCAAAAGCGTGGTCCATACCCCTCAGGAAGGGTTGCCATTGGTCGTCGCCAAATGTTTTGACAAACGCTTTCTTGAATTTGGGATCCTCATCGTATTCTGCCCATTTTTTAGAAAAACCTACCGTTGCAATATGACGGCCTAAATCCCCTTGTCTGAAGAGGTTGTCATAAACTCCCCAGGGATTCACACCATCCATTGCCTTTATGGTCTTGCTGATTATCCCTAACAGGTGATCTACCGTATAGCCGTGCTCTGAGTTAACCTCCCAGTAGCGCACATGGAGAATCGGATAATCTCCTGGGTTACCATCTGCCATCATGTCCGTATTAGAAAGCTTGATGTTGCCTTTCCAATACTCCCCATGCGACATGTCCTTTAGATAAGGCATGATATTGTCCCTCCAGTCTTCATCGTGTCCACCCTGTGCTGGCCGGGCATCCAAATCCGCAAATTTTAAGGGACCCATCATCCAAACCATTTTGCCTGTATGTGGCCCTGTAGAAATACTGTAAACATTGGCGTCATGTGCACCTTCCTTGTGATACTTTTCATTATGCGCACGCATGTTCTCACCCAATACCTTTAATTTGGTATTATCTGGAGTAAGTAATATGGATTCCCAAATGGGTCCGTCTGCATCTTCCTGTGCTGTTACATAAAAGTTAGATCCGAATAACAAAATGCCTGAAATTAGCAGGGCAATTAAATTTTTGTTCATAATTCTTATTTTAAGATTAGTTATTTATTAGCGCGAATTAAAAATTTTGAGACATAAGGAAAGAGTGAATAAGGACGAAACCTCTTTAATTTTGTCCGAAAGACTATAATTTTTTATCCAATTAATTATGAGCCTCCCGAAGTCCTATGATGATTTCCATAAAATGCTTCAAAAGGAAGAGCCACCGGAAATGTGGCCCGAAGGCCTGAAGGCTATGTGGTGGGATGCCCGTGGAGACTGGAACACTGCGCACGATATTGCCCAGGAAATACCCTCGGACCTGGGCTGCTGGATTCATGCCTATTTACATCGGAAAGAAGGTGATAAATGGAATGCCGGCTACTGGTATCAAAGGGCTGAACGTACTTACCCGACTACTACTTTGGATGAAGAATTTGAGCAGATGGTTCTATTCGTGTTAAAAAACTAGGACAAATTAGTTACTCTTAACAAGGGAAATTCATTTTCCTATTTTTCTGCCAGTTCCCTGTCGATTACCTCTATCAATGATTTGATTCTCTGATTAGTTTCAAGGTATATCGTATCTTTTTCCTGCATTATTGTCTTTAAGCCGAGGATCAGATTTTGAAATTGATAGGAATATGCCTGTTCAGGCTCCTGTACTTCGAAAGTGGCGAATTTGAGATTTGTGCTGATGGCAGGTAGTACATCCTTTATTATAACATCCCAATGAATGTTCTCCATCCGGTTCATATAAATATAACGGCCCTCTAATTCCCGAATAGCATTGATGATTTCCTCGTTGCGCAATATCTTGATTTCCCCGCCTGTGACCAGAGTTTCATATAGATTTCCCTGACGGTCAAAATCTGAATACTCTGTAAGATTGAACATTATCTTTCCAAGGGAATCGATTAGAGATCGGTCATCTCTTTCGATGATATTGATCGCGAAGTTAAATTGATTAAGGTAACGACTGTTATATCGCTTATTGCCAAAAATGTTGGTGCTATCATCTATCAGCTGTTCCCTGAAATTATGGTAGTAATTTATTTCTTCGATTCTCCTGAGTCTGTCGTCATTCCAGCTATCCACCTGCAAGGCCAGAAGAATTCCTATCATTACCAGTAGTACCTCTCCTATGGCGTACAGCAGATATCTTTTTACGTTGCCTTCCTTCAGAAATTTCGCCCGAAGTTTGCGAAATATTTTCATCGCGTCAATATTTCTGGTGAAACTAATAACAAATAACCAAAATCACCTTGCTTGCAAAATCATACGGGTTAATCGGATACTTTTAGTACAATTCGATACCGTGCGCGACCTTCCTCGAGATGTTTCAGAGCCTTATTTACTTCTTTTAAAGAGAATTCCTCCACTATGGGGTAAATATCATGTCGCGCACAAAAGTCGAGCATAGTTGCCGTCAGGGCCGGACTGCCCAGTGGGCTTCCAGCTACAGACTTCTCGCCCATAATAAGAGAGAATGCAGGTATAGCCATGGGCTCTAATACTGCTCCTACATTATGAAGGCGTCCTTTAGGTGCTAAAACTCCGAGGTAAGAATCCCAGTCGAGCGTAACATTGGTCGTATTGAGAATAAAATTCAGACTTCCCTGTATGCTTTTTAAATCGTCTGGATCTCTTGAATTGATCACCCTGGTGGCCCCCATTTTGAGTATTTCGTCTTTTTTATCAGGATTGGAACTGAAGGCGACAACCTCGCATCCCCACTTGTTTAGAAATTTCAAAGCCATATGCCCCAAACCACCAATCCCTATTACCCCAACCTTATCCGTTGGTTGTACTCCGGCCAGAACAATAGGATTAAAGACCGTGATACCACCACAAAAGAGTGGTCCGGCCTTTTGGAGATCGAGCTCTGAAGGAAGCAAAATCGCCCAGGACCAATGTGCCCTTACCTTATCTGCAAATCCTCCATGACGTCCTACGATAGTCGATTCGAGATTGTCGCAGAGATGATGACTTCCCTGCATGCAATTAGAGCAGTGCATGCATGAAGCAGAATTCCAACCCAGACCTACCAGGTCACCTACAGCTATAGACTTTACCTCCTGGCCTACGGCTATTACTTCTCCAACAATCTCGTGGCCTGGGACAAAAGGATAATTTGTCATACCCCATTCATTATTAACCATGCTCAGGTCCGAATGACATATTCCACAATAGTGCACCTTTATATCTACTTCCTCACTTCCAATAGGCCCCAATTCGTAGGTGAAGGGTTCCAGTTTTGCTCCGGCCTCAGCCGCAGCGTAGGCATTTACTTTGTTCATATTTTAAATTTAGATCGATGTTAGACAATGCTCTAATTTAAAGTATATTGAATTAGGAATGAGGTGGATCATGCTAAATTATTGTAAAATTCAAGCTGGGTAGCCGGTACTTCAATGAAAAGGCTGTCTCCATAATCGAGAGCCTCAATTTTGGGAAGGATGAGTTCGAGGGTGCTGCTGCCCTGCTCGTGTTCTACTTTTGTTTCAGGGTCTGGCATATATATGAGTCCCTTATATATCTCGGAGTTCCGGCTGGCGGTAAGGCTGAAAAAGTAAAAATTTTCTGCAGGGATGTATTCAGACCAGTGAACTTCTCTAAAAAATTTGAAAGGTGTTATAATTTTGTAGCCATATGGGTGGATATCAAGGTTGATAGTCCCTAAATGATATTTTTCAAGGTCGAGCCCATGTTTCTTAAAAAAGGGTAATTGCCTTGCCAATGTACCTTCCGGATATCGTGGATCGAAAACCTGGCCTGAGGCTACACCATGTCCCTGGATCACGTTTCCTTTGATTCTCATTTTTGAATTTTTAATCAGAAACCATTTTCAGACTTCTCAAAAGCAATTTCAGAGGCATTTTTACACCACAATATTGATCCCCCCGGAGTCTTGTCCTGCTGCGGAATCAAAATAAAAATCTATCCGGCCCAGATTTACCCCGTAACAGCCCACCTGATTGATCAGTACCCGTTCGCCCCTTCGATTTTTCCTGATGATGGGTTTTTCCAGGAAAGTGTGGGTATGCCCGCCAATGATCAGATCGATATAGTCCGTAGCACTACAGAGTTGCACATCGCTGGCGCGCTGCTCATCGGAAGTGTATTCAAAGCCTAAATGCGAAAGGCAGATCACCAGGTCGCAATCCTCATCTTCTTTCAACCGTCGTCCCATATCTTGTGCGATTTCGGTAGGATTCAAATATCTGGTTTCCTTGTAGAGGTCTTTTGGAACTAATCCGGCGAGTTGTATTCCCAGACCAAAAACCCCGATTCTAATATCATCTACAATATAGATTTGATGTGTTTCTACAAAGCCGTCGAGCACGGTATTTATAAAATCGTAGTTGGCCGAGAGTAGTTTAAAATCGGCATTGGGTAGTTGTGCCAAAAGTCCGTCGACCCCATTGTCAAAATCGTGATTGCCGATGGTAGCGGCATCATAACCGAGTTTGCTCATCAGTTTGAATTCCAGTTCCCCACCATAGAAATTAAAATAGGGGGTACCCTGGAAGATATCTCCTGCATCGAGCAAAAGGGTATTTGGGTTTTCCGATCGTATTTGCCTGATCAATTCGGCCCTGGCTATCACACCTCCCATGTTGGGAAATGAAGCATGAGCGCTTGAGAAAGCCTCTATATGACTGTGAACATCGTTGGTATGTAAAATAGTGATGTGTTTTTTACTATTTACCAAACAGCTCTTCAAAGAGAGCCCTCCAAAGCCAGCCAAAGCCGAAGCCGCCAAAGTCTTGTTTACAAAACTTCTTCTTTTCATGGGGTATCCAATTTTAAAAAGCGATCATCAACACCGGCCTTGAGCGTATCGATATTTTTAAAGTAATCTATCATCGCATTACGGATCAGATATTGTAGTTCAAAGTGCTGCAATCTGTCTTTAAAAAATCCCATATCATCTCCGCCATTAAATAAATAGTTGGAGGTGGCGACATTATAAATCCTATTTTCATCAAAGGGCTGACCCTGTATGGTCACCGACGATAATTGGTTTTTATTATCGATAATGATCTGTATTCCCGAAATCGGGTGGGGCCGGGAAGAGCGAATAAGATGGCTGACAAGATCCCGTATGGCCCTGCCTCTCATCTCAACCACGACGATGGTATTCTCGAAAGGCATAACTTCATAAGCGGTTCTTGAACTTACACCTCCTTTAGAGATTATGCTGCGAATACCACCATGGTTGAGTACCACAAAATCTATATTATTATCGGTTCGTGACTTAAACACAGGATTAGCCTGCATCATGATGATGTCGGCCATAAGGTTTCCGGCACTGCTATTATATCTCCCATCATTCTTGCTGATGACGTAGGGAGCATAGCATAACGGTTCGTCTAGGACATTGTTTACGTGCTTTATATACGGTTCCAGGAAATTTTGTATGGAGTCCTTGGTAGTTGGTGATTCGGAGGGTGCGATCGGCAACTGATTTCCATGGATTTCCGAAATGGCGTATTGATGCTCTCGACAAGAAGCAAAAAATATTATTGTTACAAATAAAACAAATTGTTTAATATACAAATACATCTTCCTTCTTAACTTCGCATCGGATTTGCCCTCAGATTGGTTACATTTGTAGAAATGTAGCTGTGGATGTTTCTCAAGGGTCTCAAAGATAAGTTTAAATATAAATCCGGCCTAAAATATTTAAAGGAAGAGTTGAACAGTCCGCCTGAAGTCATCGAAAGGCCCAAGGGTATAACTTCTGTAGGCATTATTGTGGATCTGGACACCTTTGACCATGCCGAATCGTTTTATGACTTTGTAGAGGAATTTCAACTACGCCCGAACGCGGTGAAGATCATAGGCTATAAGGGTTACTACGATAAGAACTCACCTTATTCCACCCCTGTTTTTTCCGATAAAGACTTAGGGTGGAACGGTAATATCGAAAACAGCTATGCGCTGGAATTTCTTAGTCGTGAATACGACTTACTGGTCAATTATTATACGCAGGATAACCTGATGATGCAGTTGATGACCATCAAGACCAAAGCTCGGATCAATGTTGGATTTTCGGCAGTAGACCGCTCGTTTAACGATCTTATTCTGGAAGCGGATTTACAGGACTATAAAACCTTTAAAAACGAATTGAAGAAGTATCTTCAGGTGATGAATGAAATCGCCAAATAACGGCGGTGGGGAATAAGGCTCATAGGCGCTGATTTAACTAAAAGGCCATTGCCCAGGGAGACCGGAACCGATCGGAATATAAAAAGAGTTTAATAGGATGAAAGAACTATATGGTACCGGAGTGGCCATTGTCACTCCTTTCGACAAATACCTTAAAGTTGATTCAGCAGCGCTGGCCAAGGTCGTTAATCACTGTATAGAGGGTGGTGTTGATTATTTGGTAGTTCTGGGTACTACGGGCGAATCTGTTACTCTGGATCCAGCGGAAAAAGAAGAGATTGCCCGGATTGTGATTGAAGTCAATATGGGCAGGGTTCCACTTGTTTTGGGTATCGGCGGTAATAATACCTCTAAGTTAGAAGAAGAGTTGCGCTCTACTGATCTGGAACCCTTTGCGGCCATTCTCTCCGTATCGCCATATTACAATAAGCCTACACAGGAAGGGATTTACATGCATTTTAAACAATTGGCAGAGGCGAGTAGTAAACCGTTGATCCTGTATAATGTGCCAGGAAGGACTGCCAGTAATATGCTTCCATCCACAGTAATGAGATTGGCCGAAGAATGTCCTAACATCATAGGCATCAAGGAAGCCAGTGGTGACATAGACCAGGTTAAGAAGGTGATAAATCTGGTTCCCAAAAATTTTCTGGTTATCTCTGGCGACGACATCACCGCACTTCCCACGGTTCTGGCGGGAGGTCATGGGGTGATCTCGGTCCTGGCACAAGCACTCCCTTCGCAATTCTCCTCAATGATTGCTCTTGGCAGGCAAGGGGAAAACGACCAGGCTATTTCGCTACATCGCAAGATGAAAGCGGGAATGGAATTGATCTTCGAAGAAGGGAACCCTACCGGTATAAAGGCAATGCTGGAATATCAAAAATTATGTTCTGCCAAGGTACGTCTGCCAATGTTAGAGGCCGGTACATCGCTAAAAAATAAAATAGGTGAATTTGTCGATCAGGTCTTAAAAATGCCAGTCTGATTTGTGTTTCTCTTAGAGTTAAAACTATGCAAAATAGCGAGTTAGGCAGGGTTTAAAGACTATTTTAGTTGTTGAGAAATAGTTTCATATTACACTTAGAATGCCTAATTTTGCAAAATGCTTTTAAAAATCTATCGGTCTTTTTTCTTTTTGGTGCCCTTACTACTGCTCTTTTCATGTAGTGAATACCAGAAAACACTTAAAAGTACAGACACAAAAGCGAAGTATGCCTACGCAGAAAAATTATACGAAGAAAAGGATTTTAAGAGAGCTAATAAACTGCTGACACAGATCGGTCCTTCTTATGTAGGCAAACCTCAAGGGGAACGGGTGTCCTTTTTTCTGGCAAATTCTTATTTTAAGATAAAGGACTATAATTTTGCTGGGTATCAATTCGAGCGTTTTCTAAAATCATATCCCAGAAGCGATAAGGCCTCTGAGGCAGCTTTCCTGGGGGCTAAGAGTTATTATTTACTCTCACCAAGATATTCCTTAGACCAGACCGATACAGATAAGGCCCTGATCAAACTGCAAAACTTTATCAATGCCTATCCCGAATCAACATTTCTGGCAGAGGCTAATGTAATGGCCAAAGAACTCACCATAAAAAAAGAAAAGAAGGAGTTTGAGATTGCCAAACAGTTCACAAAGCTGGGAGGTTCTTACATTTTAGATTACAACATAGCCGCGATTGCATCTCTTGAGAATTTTATCTCAGACCATCCCGGTTCTATTTTCAGGGAAGAAGCCTATTTTTTAAAACTAAAAGCTGCCACCAATCTGGCGCTGAACAGTACAGATAATAAGAAAAAAGAGCGTTTGGATGAGGCTAAAACAGCATACGATCTGCTGCTCAAAAGTTATCCTGAATCCAAGTTTGGAAAGCAAGCGGCAGAGTTAGCCCAATTGCTAAATAAGGAACTCGACAGATTTAATCAAATAGAAGAAACCATATCAAAATGAATATGAACGATTTAAAGAACTCTAAGGCTCCTGTGACTACGGTAACGATCAACAGGGACGAATTCGACGACAAAACCGAAAATATCTACGAAGCAATTTCCATCGCGGCGAAAAGAGCGATCCAGATCAATTCAGAAATTAAAAAGGAATTGCTAGAAAAACTTGAGGAATTCGCCACTTATAGTGACAGCCTGGAGGAGGTTTTTGAGAATAAAGAACAAATCGAAGTCTCTAAGTTCTATGAAAAACTACCCAAACCTCATGCCCTGGCGATAATGGAGTGGCTGGAGGACAAGATCTACTATCGCAATACCGAGAAAGACGAACAATAAGATGCTTGGCGGTAAAAAAATACTTTTGGGCATTACCGGAGGTATAGCCGCTTATAAAACAGCATTTTTGGTGCGCCTGTTGATCAAGGCAGGAGCAGAGGTCAGGGTAGTACTTACAGAAAGCGCCGCTGAATTTGTATCTCCCTTAACCCTGGCTACCCTTTCCAAAAATCCAGTCTTGGACAGTTTCGTAAGGGAGGAAGAAGGCACTACAGATTGGAATAACCACGTTGAATTGGGTCTTTGGGCCGACTATTTGATTATCGCTCCTGCTACAGCCAACACCCTTTCAAAGATGGCTAATGGAATTTGCGACAATCTTCTGCTGGCCACCTATCTATCGGCAAAATGCCAAGTGTTTTTTGCACCGGCAATGGATCTGGACATGTATAAACATCCCTCTACTTCCAAATCGTTCGAAACCCTGAAATCTTTTGGAAACATAATGATACCAGCAACTTCAGGCGAATTGGCAAGCGGATTGCAGGGGGAAGGCCGAATGGCTGAACCTGAGGATATTGTGGACTTTTTGGTCAACCATATTTCACAGGGGCTTCCTCTAAAAGGTCAACGGGTATTGATTACCGCAGGACCCACCTATGAGGCTCTGGATCCTGTCCGGTTTATCGGAAACTATTCTTCCGGGCTGATGGGTTTTGAGCTGGCTCGCGTTGCAGCCGAATATGGAGCAGAAGTATTGCTGATCAGCGGTCCGTCGCATTTAAACCTTGAACATCCGATGGTGACCGTGGAAAGAGTCACAACGGCCGAAGAAATGTATATAAAAGCTCACGAATCCTTCGATGATTGCGATATAGCAATCGGTGCTGCCGCTGTGTCGGACTATAGACCCAAAGATTTCGCCCCAAATAAAATAAAAAAGGGACAGGATGAGCTCAGCCTGGAACTGGTGAAGAACAAGGATATCCTTTTATCGCTGGGTCAGAAGAAAAAGAAACAATTTTTATTGGGGTTTGCACTGGAAACCGAAAACGAACTGGAACACGCAAAGGATAAGCTCCGGAGAAAGAATTTAGATGCTATCGTCCTGAACTCACTTAGGGATGAAGGAGCAGGTTTTTCCAAGACTACCAATAAAATCTCCTTTATCGATAAGAATTTAAAGATAACTCCGTTTGAATTAAAGAGCAAAGCCGAGGTGGCCTGCGATATCTGGAATGAAATCATCAGCCGACGTGAAATCTAATTTTTTTGTCTTTCTACTGTGCCTTTCCGGTTTTCTATGGACGAATGCCCAGGAAGTAAATTGCGCTATCACCGTGAATTCGGATCAGGTAGATCAGACCAACAGGCAGATTTTTGAAACACTTGAAAAATCCCTTAACGATTTTGTCAATAATACCAGCTGGGGTAATCGGATATATAACGAAAATGAGCGTGTGAATGCCAGGATGTTTATTACGGTGAGTGAATACGTCCCACCTAATTTTAAAGCCACCATACAGATTCAATCTTCCAGGCCCGTTTTCAACACCAATTATGAAAGCCCTGTTTTTAATTTTAAAGACAATCAGTTCAACTTTCGCTATATCGAATTTGAACCCCTGGTGTATAATCCCAACTCTTTTGATTCAAATCTTGTTGGCGTTATCGCTTATTATGTTTATATCATTTTAGGATTGGATGCGGATACCTTCTCTTTGGAAGGAGGCACCGAGTTTTACCAGCAGGCCCAGCAGATCACTACCCAGGCACAAGGGGTGGGATCAACCGGTTGGAGGCAGTCTACCACCGATAAAAAGAACAGATTCGTACTGGTAGACAATTTACTTTCCAATACTTTTAGGGAATACCGCATAGCTATGTACAACTATCACCGGAAGGGTCTGGATATCCTGGGGGATAATAATAGTACGGGTAAACAGGTTATAGCGGGCTCCATGAGGCTGTTCGAAACATTGATAAAGCGGAGGCCCAACGCATTTTTAATCCAGGCCTTCTTCGATGCCAAGTCGGAAGAGATCGCTAATATCTTCTCCGATGGACCTAAAATAGACCTGGTCTCCCTGAAAGAAACCCTCAACAATGTCGCCCCTTTTTATTCCAGCACCTGGAATGAAATAAATTATTAATGGTCCGTTTTTTTGGTATTCAAATCCATTATCTTTGGGTCTCTAACCTAAAGAAGGAAAGGTGCTCGCACAACTCTCGATTAAGAATTACGCCCTTATAGACGATCTAAGCGTTTCTTTTTTTGACGGGTTCACCACAATTACGGGCGAAACCGGTGCTGGCAAATCTATACTTCTCGGTGGCCTTTCACTGGTACTCGGCAAAAGGGCCGACCTGTCCTCGCTCAGAGATCCTGAAAAGAAATGTATAATCGAAGCAGAGTTCGAGATCGATAATTACAATTTAAAACCCTTTTTTAAAAGCCATGACCTGGAATACGACGCCCGAACGGTTATCAGGCGTGAAATCCATCCTGGCGGAAAATCAAGGGCATTTATCAACGACTCCCCCGTAACCCTCGATTTGCTTTCCCGGTTGGGCAAAAATCTGGTAGACGTTCATTCCCAGCATCAAACCTTACAACTTACCGAACAGGATTTTCAAATGCATGTTGTGGATGCCCTGGGTGGCCATCAAAACCTGCTGGATCAGTATCGATCCGGACTTCAGTCTTATCAGGCAATGCAGAAGGAGCTGGCCGCACTAGAGGAGCAAAAGCATAATGCGATAAAAGACCAGGATTATAACAGTTTCTTGCTCAAAGAACTCGAAGAGGCGTCCCTTGAAAAGGGAATGGCAGAAAAACTTGAAACGGAATATGAGCAATTGACGCATGTAGAGACCATCATGGAAAGTCTCTCCGGTGGCCATCAGATGTTAAATGATGAACAGATAGGTCTTGTCTCTTCACTTATCCAATTGAAGCAATTGACCGCCAGGCTTTCTCATTACGGTGACCAATATCAGTTGCTAAATAAACGGGTAGAATCTGTCCTTATCGAAATCAACGATCTGGGGGCTGATTTTCAGGAACTTCAGGAGCGCATTGAGCCCAATCCACAATTGTTAGAGGAGATTGCAAATAAATTGCAGTTGCTGCACGATCTTCAAAAGAAACATGCTGTTTTGGAAGTAGATGAGCTGATTAACATCAGGGAATCGCTGGCTCAGGAAATCGATCGAACCGAAAATCTGGATGCCGAAATCGCCCGTAAAGAAGAAGAATATCTTCAATCAAAACAAGTCGTGGATGAACTTGCGGCACAGCTGAATCAGGGTCGCCAGACGGTGATCCCTGTTTTAACAAAGAAGATGGAATCTTTGCTGGGAGCCCTGGGAATGCCCAATGCAACCTTCAATATTCGTCTTTTGCCCTCTGAGGAATACAAACACAACGGACGAGATAACCTTTTATTTCTTTTTTCGGCCAATAAGGGTATGGAATATGGCAATATTAAGAAAGTTGCTTCAGGTGGTGAATTATCGAGGATTATGCTGGTGATCAAATCGATCCTTGCCGAATTTGAAAAATTGCCCACACTGATGTTCGATGAGATCGATAGTGGTGTTTCGGGTGAAATTTCAAATGCCATGGCCGATATAATGTTGAAAATGAGTCGGAATATGCAAGTCTTCTCCATCACCCATTTACCCCAGGTTGCTTCCAAGGGACTACATCATTACAAGGTATTTAAGGTAGAAGGGGAGATCAAAACCGATACACGCATAAAGCTGCTTGAGGCTGATGAAAGAATAGTGGAACTCGCCGAAATGCTTGGCGGCAAAGCCCTTTCAGAGTCTGCACTTGCCCACGCAAAGGAATTGCTCAACTGATTGCTCTGCCCGGTCTTCCTTTAAAAATGCATTTTTCCAATCAATGATTCTGGATTGAAGTTGATCGTTCTCAAGCATAGTTTTGATATCTTTGAGTCCATGTAATTTAAATTTATTTCAAAATGGCATACGACTTACTAAAAGGCAAGAAGGGAATTATATTCGGAGCTCTCGATGAACATTCGATCGCCTGGAAAACAGCGCTACGCGTTCATGATGAAGGAGGATCATTTGTTTTGACCAATGCTCCTATAGCCATGCGGATGGGGCAAATAAAGGAATTAGCTGAAAAGACGGGTTCTGAAATTATTCCCGCAGATGCTACTGTTGAAGAAGACCTGGCCAATCTGGTTAGTAAGTCTATGGAAATCCTTGGAGGGAAACTCGATTTTGTCCTGCATTCTATCGGTATGTCCGTGAATGTTAGGAAAGGAAGACCTTATACCGATGAGAATTATGGCTTTACTGCAAAAGGATGGGATGTTTCGGCCCTGTCATTCCATAAGGTGCTACAGTCCTTATACAAGGCCGATGCCATGAACCAGTGGGGCAGTATTGTGGCGCTTACCTATATGGCAGCACAAAGGGTTTTTCCCGATTATAATGACATGGCCGATAATAAGGCTTACCTGGAATCTGTTGCCAGGAGTTTTGGCTATTTCTTTGGAAAGGAGAAAAAAGTTAGGGTAAATACGATCTCACAATCTCCTACGCCAACTACCGCAGGCCAGGGTGTAAAAGGATTTGATGGTTTTATCAGCTATGCAGAAAAGATGTCGCCTCTCGGTAATGCAACAGCAGCTGATTGTGCAGACTATACCGTTAGCTTATTTTCAGATCTTACCAGGAAAGTGACAATGCAAAATCTCTTTCATGACGGAGGCTTTTCCAATACCGGAGTGAGTCAGGAAGTTATTGAAGAGTTCTCTAAATAGACCACTAAAAAGATAAACCATCAGTTATGGGATGGTTTTTGCTAGCTGATGCTTTTGAATTTCTCCATCATTATACCTGTTTACAACCGACCGGATGAGGTGAGAGATTTATTTCAAAGCCTCGTCGAACAGCAATACGAAAAGGCTTTCGAAATCGTACTGGTTGAAGACGGCTCGGCTTCGACCTCCGAAAACGTCGTAGAGGAGTTCAAGACCTTCCTTGATATAACATATCTGTTCAAGCCTAATTCCGGCCCAGGTGATTCCAGGAATTACGGGATGAAGAAAGCTCGCGGAAATTACTTCCTTATATTGGATTCTGATTGTATTTTGCCTCCTGCTTACCTGAGCGAGGTAGATAAGGCATTATCAATGCAATTTGTTGATTGTTTTGGCGGCCCGGATACTGCTCATACCTCATTCACCATATTGCAACGTGCCATTAATTATTCCATGACCTCTTTCTGGACCACAGGGGGTATACGCGGTCACAAAAGCACGGCAACCGGTTTTCAACCGAGAAGCTTTAATATGGGCCTTTCTAAGGAGGCCTTTACAGCTAGCGGAGGATTCGGCAATATCCATCCTGGTGAGGACCCGGATCTTAGCCTGCGCCTAAAGCAGATGGGTTACAGCATCAGGTTGATACCTGAAGCTTTTGTCTACCACAAAAGAAGAATATCATTTCGATCCTTTGCCATTCAGGTGTATAAATTTGGTTTGGCGAGGCCTATTCTAAATAAGTGGCACAAAAACAGTTCGAGAATCACCTTTTGGTTTCCAACACTATTCATTTTGGGTCTTTTATTAGCCCTCTTTGCGTTCTTTTTTACCTGGTCTTGGCCATTATGGATCTATGGGATTTATTTTTTTCTGTTGCTGATGGACGCCTGGACAAAAACCGGAAGTCTGCGGATCGGGTTACTGGCATTGCCTGCAGTCTTGATACAATTCGCAGGATATGGGTTTGGCTTTCTTAAATCGATTATCTTGGTTAATTTTAGTAAAAAGAAACCCAGGGAGCTTTTTCCCAAATTATTCTTCGAACCTTCTACGACGTGATGGCAAAGAAAAAGAATACCAATAACCGGCGTAAAACCAATATTTTTATTGTTTTTCTGATATGCTCTGCCCTTATATGGCTCATCAGCAAGTTGTCTGAAACCTATAACCAAAGAGTTTCGTTCGACCTGAGCTTTGTCAATAGTCCCGACAGCCTATTGCTTACCGGTACCTCCAAGGAATCTGTAGATGTAAGATTGAGTGCCAGTGGCTTTGGTTTTCTCGGTTTTAACTTTGGCAGAAATGCACTTACCATAGACCTTTCGAAGGTGAGGAAGGCCCATGGATCCTACTATGTCAGCAGGCAGGCCTACGAAAAACAAATTGAAGCTCAATTACCGGGTGGAATGGCTCTTCTGGGGGTCGACCAGGATACCTTATTTGTTTATTTTGACAGGCTTCATGCTAAGGAAGTACCCATCGTTCCTAAATTAATGGTAGAGCTGGCCCAAAACCATTTACTGGAAGATAGCCTTTTTCTTTCCCCTTCGTTTGTAACCATAAAAGGGCCCAAGACGGAGATCGACAGCGTTGAACAGATCTATACCATTTCACAAACACTACCGAACGTTTCTCAGGATTTTAGTATTAAACTCGATCTAGAAAAACACCAGGGATTAGTCAATACCAACTTTGAAGTAAATTCTGTGGAAATCAGCGGTAAAGTATTTCGTTTTTCAGAACAAGTGATAAAAATTCCGGTTCGGGTGATCAATCTTCCTACCGGGGTCGAAATCAAAACCTTTCCAAATGCTGTATCCATTTTATGTAAAGCGCGGATGGAACGACTTAAGAGTATGAGGCCGGCTGAGTTTGATCTGGTGGCCGACTTTAACTCGGCCAGGGCCGATAACAAATTGCTGGAACTCCAACTCCGGCATCGGCCGGAAGGCCTTTATGACGCTCAAATGATGGACAAAGAAGTGGAATTTATTCTCATCCGAAGATGATGCTGATAGGACTTACCGGCGGAATAGGCAGTGGTAAAACCACGGTGGCTGGTATGTTCAAATCGCTAGGGGTACCGGTATATCATTCGGATGAAAGAGCAAAGGATTTGATGACCACTTCCGAAGATCTGATCCCAAAGATTAAGGAATTACTGGGAGATGAAGCTTATGTGGATGGCAGTTTAAACAGGCAATACATCGCAATGAAGGTCTTTTCCGATAAAAGTTACCTGGATCGTTTAAACGAAATAGTACATCCGGCGGTCAGAGACGACTTCCATAAATGGGCAGGTGAACAGACAACTCCCTATGTGATCCAGGAAGCTGCAATTCTTTTCGAGAATGACGCCTATAAAAAATTTGACCGTATGATCTTGGTGACAGCCCCAAAACGCATTCGATTAAATCGTGTCATGCACCGTGACCAGGTTGCCGAAGATAATATCCTTGCCAGGATGAACCATCAATGGGAGGATGCCAAAAAAATACCGCTGGCAGATTTTGTAATTGAGAATATAGAGCTTGCCCGGACAGCATCACAGGTAAAACAAATCCATAAAAAACTTGTGGAATTAACGACCAGCAAGGAATTTTAACATTTTTGTTAAGGTTAGGTTAAACACTCGATTGGCCAAAAGTTAAATTTTTAATTTTACAAAAGATGAATAAGAGATTATTTGTTCTTCTGGTCATTTTAATGAGCCTATCTCTTATTGGGATTATCTCGGTACAACTCTACTGGATAAAGAGTT
>JAHEJJ010000019.1 GCA_024638915.1 Robiginitalea sp. | reverse complement strand
GTAGAACAGACGGTTCCTGTAAGCAGTATTCGTAAAGGGGATATCCTGCGTGTAAAACCGGGCCAAAAAATACCGGTTGACGGATTTATCTCCAAGGGCCATGCCAGTGTCGATGAATCCATGATTTCCGGAGAACCAATTCCCTTAGAGAAATCACTTAATGATACTGTGATTAGCGGTACAATCAATGGATCTACCACTTTTCTGATGCAGGCCGAAAAAGTCGGTTCGGAAACCTTGCTGGCACAAATCATAGAAATGGTCAATGAAGCAAGTAGGAGCAGAGCGCCTATTCAAAGCCTGGCTGATCGGATTTCAGCTTATTTTGTGCCTATAGTTGTGATTATTGCGATCATCACTTTCCTGGTTTGGTCGATTTGGGGTCCTTTTCCTTCGTATGTCTATGGTCTGGTAAATGCAGTTGCCGTGCTGATCATCGCATGTCCTTGTGCCTTGGGTCTGGCTACCCCTATGTCAGTCATGGTGGGTATTGGCAAAGGTGCAACCAATGGCATTTTGTTCCGTAATGCTACGGCTCTTCAGGAGTTCAGCAAAATCACCACCCTGGTGGTCGATAAAACCGGAACCCTTACTGAAGGGAAGCCAAGCGTAGCCACCGTAGTAAGCCTCGATAAAGGAATTACTCAAAAAGAACTCATTGGTTATGCCGCAGCACTTAACCATAACAGTGAACATCCACTGGCAGAGGCCACAGTGACATACGCCAAAAAAGAAGGAATTAAGGCCATTGAGGTCGAAAATTTCAGAGCTCTGGCAGGACAGGGGGTGACCGGATTAATAGAAGGTGTGCCTGTACTGCTGGGAAACAAGTCATTAATCAATGCTGAATGTGAAGCGCTATCTGATACTTTGAAGGAACAGGCCGATATTTATCAACGTGAAGGGAAAACTGTTGCCTATTTCGCCATCGAATACAAGGTCGTCGGGATGTTGGTCTATCAAGACAGTTTAAAAGGCACCAGCAAGGAAGTTATTGCGGCGTTGCAAAAAAAGGGGATCGATGTTATGATGCTCACCGGAGATAATGCTCTTACTGCGGAGTTTATAGCCGGTCAACTTGGAATTTCAGAGTATAAAGCCGGACTGATGCCTTCTGATAAATTAGAAGAGGTGGTACGATTGCGAGAGGAGGGAAAATTTGTGGCCATGGCGGGCGATGGGATTAATGATGCACCGGCTCTGGCCAGAAGCAATGTTGGTATTGCTATGGGATCAGGGACAGATGTGGCGATAGAAAGCGCCGACATTACCCTGATTAAAGGGGATTTAAAGGGAATAGTCAAGGCTCATACTTTAAGTCATTCCGTTATGAAAAACATTCAGCAAAATCTATTTTTTGCACTTATATACAATGCATTAGGCGTTCCGATAGCAGCAGGATTGCTCTTTCCATTTTTTGGTATCCTATTATCTCCAATGATCGCGGCTGCAGCGATGAGTTTTAGTTCGGTATCGGTGATCGCGAATGCGCTTAGGTTACGATCGGTACCATTGAAATGATAACACGCCAGAGCATCTTTTGGAAAAAGAGATCAATTCTGTGAACCTAAGCTTCAAAATTGTTATTTTAAACCACCAATGAGCCCGATGGGTTTGTTTGGTCTCCGGGATAGGTATTCACACCGGTTAGATAGATTAAGTTAGGCAAGGGAGATATAATAAAATGTCTCTTTTTAAACAGATTTACATCATCGGTTTGATTATGGAGACTTTTACCCCCACAGAGATTATTGCAAAAATGGAGATAACAGGGTTAGTCCCTGTTTTTAATCATTCTGATGCGGAAACGGCAGCTGAGGTAATGATCAACTCCTATGACGCGGGTGTCAGGGTCTTCGAATTTACTAATCGCGGGGATAATGCTATTCAGGTATTCGAGCATCTTGCCCGGATAGCCGCTGGCAAAGAAGACCTGATCCTGGGAATCGGTACGATCTGGACACCGGAGCAGGCCGACCAATATCTTGATATCGGGGCCCAATTCATAGTTTCGCCTGGCCTTATACCAGAAATCGCTCACCGTATGAATAAAAGGGGAATATTATGGGTCCCCGGTTGCGGTACGATCACAGAGGTTAATACCGCTATTAATCTTGGTGCCTGGCTGGTAAAGATCTTTCCGGGTAATGTACTTGGACCGGCCTTTGCGGGTGCTGTTAAATCGGTCCTGCCTGAAGTGAAACTAATGCCCACCGGCGGGGTAAAGCCCACCGCAGAAAATCTGAGTGATTGGTTCAGTGCCGGGGTGAGTTGTGTAGGGATGGGATCACAACTCTTTTCCCGTAAACTCATAGAAAAGGGCAAGTTTGCACAGATTCAGGAGGAGGTAGCTGATGTGCTCTCCCTGCTTCGTTCAGTGCGGGACAAAATGTAGAAGAAGATGAAAAGAGTTTTATACCTATTTCAAAGGAATTTGGTAATCGCTTTGTGGTTTTCGCTTATCAATGGCTGTAATAGCCAGCCCAATCTTCTCGAGGATCAATTGGAAATTGTTAACCACGAGACATTTAAATACTATCTATACTTTCCTGAGGATTACGAGCAGCATGCCAATAAAGATTACCCACTACTTTTATTCCTTCATGGTGGTGGTGAGGCAGGAGGTACTCTTGAAAACTTACAGACGGGCGGACCTCCGAAGATGATTGTCGAAGGAAAGCGATTTCCGTTCCTGATTTTAGCCCCGCAGCACCCACATAAAAAGTTATTTTGGAATACCCGCGCAGTGATGCAATTGTTGGAACATGTTGTCAATGAACATAGGATCGACCCGAAGAGAATCTACCTCACCGGCCTGAGCCGTGGCGGGACAGCTTCCTGGGAGTTGGCTGTACAATATCCCGATACTTTCGCGGCCATGGCAGTGGTATGTGGTATGACCCCTTTACCCTATGCTTCATGGATCAATAAAGAAATGCCCATTTGGGTGTTCCACGGGCAGGAAGACCGTATAATTGACATTGATGAATCTGAGGCCATGGTGAACAGGTTGAGGCAAATGGGATATGAAGTAAAATTCACCAAATATGCTGATATTGGCCACGAAGCGTGGCATTTGGCCTACCAGACCGATTCGCTGTATAGCTGGTTTACCAGGCAAAGCTTGTCCGATTAAAAATGTGTGAAAGAATTTTGAAGATGATAGCCATGCTATCCGGGTTGCTTTGCTTGGTATTACCAATGTTTGGGAATACGACTTCCTAATGATCCCTAAGGTTTTCGGAATGTGCACTGATCGTTACAAATACTTCTTCAATCATGGCATCCGGGATCGGATCGAACTATATGACCGTCAAGAAGATTCCGCCGAAAAGCATAACCTTATCGGTGATCCAGAATTACAGGAAGAAACCAGATCGATGCCTCTTGCGCTTTATCGATGGTTCGAAGGGACTGGTGGTATGCAAGTTCTCTTGAAAGAAACCATCAAATATCGTTTTGGTGACTTTAAGCATCAAAATGATTACTGAGTGCCCATACATAAGATCATGTGTTGTACTTTTGCCTTCTGATTAAATCAAGAGATCAATTGAGAATAAAAGACGTAAATATCCAGTTGTTATGCCTTAGTATGGCTGTATTGTTTATTTCGTGCAAGGAAAATAAAACTGCGGAGCAAGCGCATAAATATACAAATGCATTAATTGAAGAAACCAGTCCATATCTGTTGCAACACGCTCATAATCCCGTGAATTGGAGAGCCTGGAGCAAGGAGGCATTGGAAGAAGCTAAAGCTAAAGATAAACTGGTGCTGGTAAGCATAGGTTATTCCTCCTGTCATTGGTGTCATGTGATGGAAAAGGAAACTTTTGAAGATGAGGATATCGCTGCCTTAATGAATGAAAATTTTATCAACATCAAAGTCGACCGGGAAGAGCGCCCCGATGTGGATCAGGTATATATGACAGCACTTCAACTTATTAAAGGAAGTGGAGGCTGGCCGCTGAATGTTATTACACTGCCCGACGGAAAACCACTGTACGGGGGAACCTATCACACAAATGCGCAATGGAAGAAAGTTATTACAGAGATCAGTAAAATGTACCGTGACGATCCGGCCCGCGCGAGAGAATACGCCGATAGGGTAGCGGCGGGGGTCCAGGAAGTCAACCTGATACTGCCCGATGAAAACAGTGCAGGGTTAAAAAGAGAACTGCTGGAGGAAAGCCTAACAAAATGGATTCCTATTTGGGATAAGGAGTGGGGAGGGAATCAGGGAAGACAAAAATTTGCACTTCCCTCCAATCAAAGTTTTTTGCTAGACTATGGAGTACTTACAGGCCAGCAGGAAGTGATGGATCATGTAAAAAATACCCTGGATAAGGTAATGCTGGGCGGGATTTATGATCATGTTGGCGGAGGGTTTTTCAGATATAGCACGGATCCTTACTGGAAGGTGCCCCATTTCGAAAAAATGCTATACGACAATGCCCAGCTCCTGGGCTTGTATGCGAAAGCGTATAGACAATTTAAGGTTCCGGAATATAAGGAATTGGTATATCAGACCTATGCGTTTTTGGAAAGGGAGATGAAAAACCCTGGGGGAGGTTATTATTCAGCGATCGACGCGGATAGTGAAGGGGAAGAAGGCAAATTTTATATCTGGACAGCGGAAGAGCTACGGAAAGTTTTGGGCTCGGACTTCGATCTATTTGCGGAATACTATGCTATAAAGCCGGGCACGGCATGGGAGGAAGACAATTATGTTTTAAACAAACCGGAATTCGATTTTGATTTCGCGGCCAAACATTCTCAGAACATTAAAGAGTTCAAAACTCTGGTACAAAGCTGGAAGGAAGAATTGCTCACAACGAGGCAGCAAAGGATCCGACCTGGGCTCGACGATAAGGTGATCACCTCCTGGAATGCATTGCTGATCGAGGGATTGACAGAAGCTTATAAAAGTTTTGGTGATGAAAAGTTCCTCGAGGCCGCTGAGGCTACCTTCCAATTTCTGATCGAGAAGAGTTATAACGGTGAATATTTGACTCACTCCTACAAGAAGAATGGCAGGAGGATCGATGGTTTCCTGGACGATTATACTTATTTAACGGCTGCGGTTATCTCTCTCTACGAGGTGACCGCAAAGATTGAATACCTGGAATGGGCTCAAAAATTCAATAAAATTGTAAACGACGAATTCAGGGACTCCGGTTCTCCGCTTTTCCGATATAAGCGCAATAGCGACCTGATCTCAAAAATTGTAAAGATCAACGACGGGGTGATGCCTTCACCAAATGCCGTATTGTTCAGGAATCGGTTGAAATTGGGTCATATTCTTTACGATACCACGGCACTCAGGTCTGTGGAAAAGGCTGTTGAGGTCGTAATGCCTGCTTTTGTGGAGGATGGTTCTAATTATACGGAATGGGGCAGTTTGCTGCTTAACAACACCTTCCCATACTATGAGATTGCTGTTGTGGGGAGTAGGGCATTATCTACTGCCAGAAAGTTGCAGACCAAATCTTTGCCCAATACACTAATCGTGGCGAGTAATAATAAGAGTGAACTACCACTTTTTAAAGATCGGTATTTTGAGGATGAGACCTATATCTTCGTGTGCCAGAATAACAGTTGTAAGCTGCCCACTACTTCGGTTGAGGACGCCCTTGAACAATTAAATCATCTTTAGACCCAGCGGTGTGCACCTCGATGAATTGAAGGTAATCGTTGTTTTTAGCGACCACGATGTACTCAGATTTTCCTATGGAGATCGTGGCCATATCTTTTACATCTCCAGGGGCATAGAGTCCGGATTCCCTGTTGGTAATGGCCTTCAGCTTACCACTGCCGTCACCCTTAAGAAACAGTCCGATACTCGCATCATTTCTGGGGGTTTCTACTTCGGATCCGTGTAAATTTCCAGCAAGGACCACATCGAGTAGTTGGTCACCATCGAAGTCTTTTACCAGTATCTGGTTGATAGATGATAACTGCGCAGCTATGGGAAGCCTATGTGGAACAAGTGATCCTCCCTCATTCTCAAGATAGATACTCCCAAAAGATTTTACCTGGTAATGCAATGAGGACTCCAGATATTCTTCGGTATAAACATCTTCAAGGGTAGCGGTGGAGAAAGAGGCATAGTCTCCGAATTTCTTTTTTATACCCGGCATTTGCTGAGAGGAGCATTCTCTTCCCCTTAGCGGATATTTTTTACCGCCGTTAAAATAACTCAGTACAATATCGCCTGTACCGGAATTATCAAAATCATTATAGTAGATATCAAAAGTTTCGTTTGCCCTGGCCTTGTATTTATAATTAAGCCCCAGGTTGCCCACCACATAGTCCGGGTCACCGTCTTTGTCAAAGTCGCCTTCTGCAAGACTGAACCACCATCCTGTACTGTCCTCAGTAAGCAGGTTTTTGGAAACATCGATAAATGTTCCGCCATTATTCTTGAATATGGTTAGTGGCATCCATTCGCCAACGATGAAGATATCGGCATCTCCATCTCCATCATAATCCGTCCAGAGCGCATCTGTGGCCAGTCCTAATTTACGCAGTCCGGGGGCTTTGGTGTCGGTCACATCTATAAATCTGGTTTGGCCATCGGCACTTATATTTTCGAGTAAATAACTATCGGCAGGCATCGGGTAATTACCAGGGACCAGTCGCCCACAAACCAGCAGATCAGCGTCCCCGTCCTTATCGTAGTCAAAACTATGGACTCTAGAGCCACTTGTCTTAATTTCAGGCAGGGCACTTTCCGATTTGACAAAACTGGCCTTCCCATCGTTGATATAAAGCCGGTCTTGTAAGAGCTCCGATCCGGGTTCAAACTCATTACCACCGCTCACGAGGTAGAGGTCTGCAAATCCATCGCCATTGGCATCGATGAGTTCTATCCCAAGGTCTTCGTAATTCCTCTCGTCTTCAAAAACCTGTGAATCCAAACGCGTGAAGCCACCCTGTTCCTCTTGTAGAAAAACGGCAGTTGACTGGCCACTTGCCCCTCCAACTACCAAATCATCCAAATCATCCCCGTTCAAATCTCCTACGGCTACACTGGGCCCGAAGGTAGATGTTTGGTGTGGAAGCAGTATTTCTTTGGCAAAATCGTCGTAGTAGTTCTCTCGATGCTGATGACGCACAGGAGCCAAACTTTCCTGAACGGTACCGAACAATAATTTCTTGGTCGCAGCCATTTCGCCTTTTGCTGTCGTTGAATTGGCATGATCTATAATCAATTCCTGGTTGGCCGCCACCTTCTTGAGTATTTCTATCCTACCATCGGGCCATTGAACTTCCAAGGTGTCTATAATGGCCTTATCGCCAAGGCCAAAATGAAATCCGGGGGCCACGGAAGATTGGAAACCCCTGCTTAGGGTAAGTTCCTGAAACTGTTTGATGTCACCTTGTTTCAGAATTACTTTAACCCCAATCCCAAATTTATTTTTCTCGGGGCCCTTAAATTTCATGCTGACATAATTAGAGCGCGTGGAGGCATGGTTTTCGAATATAATGGCACGGTCGTCGATGTTATTGATTACGATCTCCAGATCTCCGTCATTATCTAGATCGGCATAGACAGAACCATTGGAAAATCCATTGAATTCCAGGCCCCACTCCTGGTTAACCTGTTCAAAGGTCAGATCGCGCTTATTTCTAAAGACGAAGTTGTCTATTTTTTCTGATGGGATAGCCAGACTTCTTTGCAGCAAACTGTCCATAGGGTTGCTTTCTGCCTCACGTTGCAAGAAATAGTCCCGATTGTTGATTTCTCGACGGGTACCGTTTGAAACATAAAGGTCTTTCCAGCCGTCATTATCAAGATCGGCGAAAAGCGGTCCCCAGCTCCAGTCGGTTGAGGAAACCCCTGCCAGACGGGAAATATTGCTAAAATCGGGTAAGGAATCTTTTAGGAGACCATTATTAAGCTGCAGGCTGTTCTGCATATATTGATAATGAAAACCTGCATTTACGGTGCTCCAGAAAAGATCAGGATTCATGCTGGCCATATTAGCTTTAGATCTCCGATTATCTTTGGCGGTCATATCGGCCTGCATAATATCCAGCCAGGTATCGTTGTTGAAGTCCGCAATATCTACGCCCATTCCATAGAAGGAGGTATTTTTGGTAAGGTTACGCAGCTGTTCGCTAAACGTACCATCCTGGTTATTGATAAAGAGATAATCGGGTGTGCTGAAGTCATTCGATATATAGATATCAGGCCAACCATCGGCATTTAGATCACCTACTGTGGCACTCAGTGATAATCCAAAAGAACGCAAGCCTGCCTTTTCGGCCACATCGGTAAACTTTCCGCTGTTGTTTTGGAAGAGTTTGTCGGTTTCAATTTCCCTGGGGTATTGGGTTTTAAAAAGATAGTACTGATTAGGAGCGTTAAATGGAGTAGGGGGATAATTGGCCAGGTACATATCTAGGTCCCCGTCTTTGTCGTAGTCAAAAAAAGTAGCCTGTACGCTATTTCCTTTATCGTCCAGCCCATAGTTTGCGGCTTGTTCGGTAAAAGTTAGATTTCCCTGATTTATAAACAATTGATTCTCCTTTGGCCCGAATTTGCCGCCCACAGAACAGTAGATATCCAGATAGCCATCATTATTAACATCGGCCATAGTCACACCGGTATACCAACGATCATCGCCTGCGATCCCTGCTTTTTCCGTAATATCCTCAAACTGGAGGTTACCTTTGTTCAAATACAATTTATTGGGCACCATATTGCCGGTAAAAAACAAGTCGATCAACCCATCGTTATTTATATCCCCGGCGGATATACCACCACCCATATAGAGGTAAGAGTATGTGAAATAGTTTAAGGAATCGTTTTCAGTGAGATTGTTTTCGAAATCAATACCCGTCTCGGCAGATTCGAGTCGTTGGAACAGCGCAGGCTCGCCCCTTTTTTCCGAGCAGGAAAAGATGACAATTGTGCCTAGTGCTATGAGGAGAAATCGATGCATTCAAAAATAGATTTAGAGAAGATCAAATATAAGCAATCGTAATATGAAGCCATAAAAAACGCGAGATCTCTTGAGGTGAGATCCCGCGTTGATTTATGTTCTCTTTTCCGGTTTGTTTAGTATCCGGGATTCTGAGTTAATACACCACCACTTAAATCAATTGCAATAATTGGAATTGGCAATAGATCCATCGTGGTCATATAGGTACCAGCTTTCTGACCAAAATTCTCGATGGTTCTTGCTTCATTCTGAACGTAAGTATTGATTACATCTACAGTAACACCCCAGCGTTTGAGATCGAAGAACCGATGACCTTCCATGGCGAGTTCCAGGCGTCTTTCGAAGCGGACTGCTTTGCGGGCTTCTTCCTGATCAGCGAAAGATACATATTCGTTTATCAAATAGTTTGCGGCATTGGCAGTCCCAGCCTCATTTTGGACATAAGATCCATCTCTTGCTCTGGCCCGGATTTGATTTACAATACTAAGTGCGGTAGGAAGATCGTTTTCTTCCACGGCGATCTCAGCACGCATCAGTAACAGATCAGCATAGCGCATGATGTGGTAGTTGATGCCGGAGTGTTGCTGACCCCAGGCCCCGGTTCCTACGTTACCGTCTTCACCAGCCTGGTAAACATTTTTTTTAGGAAGGTAGGGTCCGGAGATATCAGAAAAAGCAGCTCGTATCCAGTCTTTACCGATATTAGGACCATATCCGTTGTAATCGATAGCCCTGCGGCCGATCGTGTAGTCTATCCTTGGATCCAGATTGCCAGCGTGCGGTGTGAAAGCATCGGCACTATTGACTCCATAATCATTGTCGATATCTGACTGATTAAAGGTGTCCAATAGCGGAAGGCCACCAGCATCTGTTTGATAGGCGTTTGCCAGGTCCTGGGTAGGTTGATAAAACCCGCAGCAAGAACTAAAAGGGCCGGGATTGGGGAAGTTCAAAGTACCCCCCTGATTTCCATTAAGTGACTGACCGCCATCTGCTGTAAACTGAATAGCAAATATAGATTCAGTACTATTATCTCCAGCCAGCCTGAAATTATCCAAAAATTCCGGGAGCAATGAATAATCACCAGACCCAATAACGGCATCAAACAAGCCCTTGGCCTCGGATAATTCATTTTGTAACATGTGGGCCTTTCCTTTAAATGCACGAGCTGTCATAGAGGTTGGTTTTCCGGGATCCGCCTGTGTGTCAGGAAGATTGTCTATCGCAAACTGTAAATCTGCCTCTATTTCATCCCAGATAGGTCCCGGATTGGGCTGATTGAATTCTACAGCGGCAAAATTCTCTTCTGTAATATAGGGTACGTTTCCATAGATCTTAACCAGCTCCATGTTGTAATGCCCCCTGAGAAACCGTGCTTCGGAAATCTGAGAGGTGAAATCACCTTCTTCTATCTTACTGATTAGATCAAGTACGGCATTAGCACGGTTTACCCCGGCAAAAAGACCGTTCCACCTACCGAAAAAATAAGGATTAGCAGTACTCCAATTATAAACTTCTATTGAGAATAGATCAGGTTGGTCGCCGTCTGTACTTCCTTTATGCGCATCATCGGCAATCACATCGAACCACCAGTTATCACCAGTTGCTTGCCAAGGATCGGTGCCTTGATTATTTCTGATCCCATCCAGGGCAGAATAGGCTCCGACTAAAAGAAGCTCTACCCCTTGCTCATTCTGAATAGCTTCGTCACTTAAGGCCCCAATGGCCGGCTTTTGTGTAAATTCCTTGCTGCACGCCAGAACTATCGCAAACATACAAGCATAATAAACATATCTCTTTTTCATTTTTTTAGAATTTAGTATTTATACCTAGAGTAAATATCTGGGAAACCGGGAATGTCTCGAAATCAACACCCAAAGACAAGTTATCATCAGAAATCACTTCAGGATCAAATCCGTTATAATCTGTAATTGTAAACAGGTTTGTACCCTGTATATAAAGTCTCAACTGATCCATCCCGATCTTTTCCACTATATCACTTGGAAATGAGTATCCAATCTGTAGATTCCTTAATCTTAAATAGGATGCGTCTTCTACGAAATAAGAATTCGGCTGTGTCTCATCATTGAGCACTGAAAAACTTAAAGCAGGTAATGTTGCATTCTGATTGGAAGGTGTCCAGGAATCAAGTACCCGGGCACTACGGTTACCATCGGGGAAGGTAGCAAAATCGGAGAAGATCTTCTCGTAATTGTATACATCGTTCCCCTGAGAGCCCGCAAAAAAGATTTGGATATCGAATCCTTTGTAATCTCCATTAAAATTCAAACCATATGTGAAATCTGGGTGTGGTGAACCTATATATGTCCTATCATTGGAATCATCGATTATCCCGTCACCGTTAACATCCCGATAAGTAAATCGACCGTTACTGTCAAAGCCCGTTACCTCGCGTCCGTAAAACTCAGATATTGCACGGCCTACTTCAGTTCTCGTAACCGCACCACCCCTGAGGTCCGTTCTTCCAGCCTGGAATTCACTGATCAGACTTTTAACCTCATTTTTATAATGTGAAATATTGGCCTGAATCCCGTAGTTAAAACCATAACTGGTTTGACGATTAAACCCAACTGAGAAGTCGACCCCCCTGTTTTGGATATCCCCGAGATTTACAAACGGAGGTTGTGCATCGATTGCAGTAGTACTAATCGCGCTGTTGTCTCTAGTAATCAAATCCTTTGTCTTAATATCATATACCTCAAGGGAAAAATTGAGCTCATTATTAAACATTCCCAGTTCCACTCCGATATTAGTCGCTTCAGATGTTTCCCATTTCAAATCCGGATTTCCAACCTGATCGAGGATGGCCCCGGTCGAAATTGTACTTCCATTAAAGGAATAGTTCGCCAGTCCCTCATTGAGCTGTGAAATGTTGATCACAGGATTGGAAACCGGTAAACTCTGGTTCCCCAATTGCCCCCATGATGCTTTTAATTTCAGTCGGCTTACCGCCGCATCCACTGGGAACCAGTCTTCGTCACTGATCAGCCAACCACCGCTAAAAGAGGGGAAAGTCTGGCTTTGATTGTCTCCCAGGAAGCGGGAAGTTTTATCATTCCGAATGGTTACTGTACCGAAGTACTTGCCCTTATATGAATAGTTTGCGGTACCGAATACGGAGAAAAGAGAGGTGCCGCCATCAAATGCGTTATCCACATTAGGGGTACCGCTACCATTGTTTAAGAGATAAAAATCAGGGGTTTCAAAAAGAAAGCCATTCCTGCTGATTTGTTTTCCTTTACTTCCGTCTTCAACGGCTTCAATACCTACAAGTGCATTAATATTGTGGTCACCAAATAATTTATTGTAGTTGACGGTATTCGTCCAGGTCCAGTTAAAATTCTGGATATTCTGCTCTGCCAATGTATTGGTGGCCAAAGGTTCAATATGTTCAGGGTCAAGTGCCTGAAACCTTCTACTGTCAAAATTTTCTACGGAACCACTAAAAATAGTTTTAAAACTGAGCTCATCCATAAGTTGAGCGTTTAAATAAACGTCACCGAATACCCTGAAGCGCCTGTTAAAATTGTCTTTGGCCCTTACCAGATTGGCATATGGGCTACGGACGTTCCCCAGGCCCCCCGAGGCTGCACCCGCCAAATTGCCGTTATCATCTCTGATAGGGATTAACGGACTGCTTCTCAAGGCCTCGTTTACGGGTATGAAAGATCCAGGACTACTGTCCTCGTTACCGGCAAACACGCCCGTCTTCGTATTAGAATAGGAAACACCAAGGTGTTCACCTATGGTTACACGGCCTAATTTAAACTCTGAATTCAGTCGTGTTGTTCCTTGTTCAAACCCGGTATTTAAGAAAACACCTTCACGATCAAGATAATTCGCTGATAGATAATATTTGCCTGTTTCATTACCATTAGCTACTGCTATGGATAAATTATTAGTCCACCCATCCTGTGTAACTGCATCCACCCAGTCTGTACCTCCCGGCCGTACTGAGGCAGTAGCGGGTTCTCCGGTAATCGGGTCTACATAACCTACCAATGCACTTGGAACAGTAAATGTGCCAGTGCTTCCAGGGTCGTATTGCGGATGTGTAATAGCCGCACCATCATTGGTCAAACTCTGAAAGATCATATCAGCGTGCTGCTGCGCGTTTAATAGTTTTGGAGGGTTGGCTGCCCTTGAAAATCCAGTATATAGGTCGAAGGATATAGTGGGAGCCGCCTGATTATAACCACCGCCCTTTGTGGTAATGATAACGACTCCATTAGAGGCCCGTGCTCCATAAATAGCGGCTGCACCGTCCTTTAAAACGTTGATTTGCTCTATATCCGCCGGATTTATACTGTTTAGAATATTGGCATTATCGGTTTGCACACCATCGATAATATACAAGGGATTCGTGTTGTTACTGGTACCAAAGCCACGAATGGTAATTTTTGGTGCGGCACCCGGGCTACCGGCATTGGATACAGTAACCCCGCTAACTCTTCCTTCCAACGCTTCCGCTGCGTTTACGATGGGTGCTTTGGTAGCTTCCGAGATATCAACTGAGGCTACAGATCCGGTAAGATCACCTCTGGTTTGCGCGAGATACCCTGTGACTACCACCTCGCTTAGCTGGCTAAAATCTTCAGCCAGAGTAACACTAATAGAAGATTGGCCGTCAACCGATACCTCCTGTTTCGCAAATCCGATATAGCTGATCACCAGGATAGCGTCTGAAGCCGCTGTAATGGTAAAGTTTCCATCAAAATCGGTTTGGGTTCCGTTAGTGGTCCCTTTCTCGACCACATTGGCACCTCCAAGGGGAATACCATTGTTATCCATTACTGTTCCTGTAATGGTTGTCTGATCATCTTCGATGATTGTGATTTTGATAATCTCTGTGTCCGGATTTGCCCATAGCGTGGACCCGGAAATCAGAAAGATCATAACAAGCGCTTTTAAAACAGAAAAAGACCGAAAGATATTTCCAGGCCTTGGTTTTAACGCATGACAAGTAGATTTCTGAATCATGATTGTTGGTGTTACGTTAGTTTTAAGTTGTTGTACTTCACAGATTTCCTGTTGCTTATTGCCGAAAAGGTTCTCGTTAATATGTTAAAGAAATCAAAATTCTATTATAATAATACTAAAATATTGTGAAAACCATAGAATGCTTTGCGTTAATTTTATTAATTCTAAATTACATACTTTTTTTTTGTGGAAATGCTAGGTGTTTAACCCGAAGAAGCTTTATCCCTTTCGCCAACTCTTTGTATTGAATACGGAATACCTGAAGCCAAAAAATTTTCGCCCATCGTTTTAATTTATAAATTAGGGGAAAATCCAATCTACATGCAGATAATTGAAAAGGCCACTGTATACGATGCCATCATTGTCGGTTCAGGTGCCGGAGGTGGCATGACTACTAAAGTTCTTGCCGACGCCGGCTTAAAAGTAGCGGTAGTAGAGGCAGGGCCCTTTTTTGATCCCGCAGACCCCGACCATATGACCCAGCTGAAATGGCCCTGGGAATCCCCTCGAAGGGGCGCCAATACCGTACGTGATTTTGGGGATTTTGATGCGGCTTATGGCGGATGGGAAATCGAAGGTGAACCCTATACACACAAAGACGGCACTAAATTCGATTGGTTCCGCTCACATATGCTGGGCGGAAGGACAAATCATTGGGGCAGGATCTCGCTCCGTTTCGGCCCCAAGGACTTTAAACATAAAGATGTGGATGGTCTGGGCGATAACTGGCCGATCGGATACGAGGACGTGAAACCATATTATGATAAGGTCGACCAACTCATTGGTGTATTCGGTACTAACGAAGGTTTGCCCAACGATCCGGATGGATTTTTTCTACCACCACCAAAACCAAGGTTGCATGAATTGTTTTATATACAGGGCGCTCGTAAAACAGGTATCCCGGTGATTCCTTCACGTATGTCCATGCTTACCAAAAAGATCAACAAAGACAGAGGGGTCTGTTTTTATTGTGGCCAGTGTTCCAGGGCCTGCTCCGTTTACGCGGATTTCTCCTCAGGGTCCTGCCTGATATTTCCGGCTCAGAAAAGTGGTGGTCAGGTAGACTTATATGTAAATTCTATGGTTCGGGAAGTTACCACCGACACAGAGGGGAAGGCCACCGGAGTGTCCTATATCAATAAGGATGATAGGAAGGAACATAAACTCAAAGGTAAAATTGTGGTTTTGGCAGCTTCAGCCTGCAGTACGGCAAGGATTCTGATGAATTCAAAAAGTGCCCAGCATCCGAATGGTCTGGGCAACAGCAGCAATTTGGTAGGCAAGTACCTTCACGATTCTACAGGTAGCAGTCGGGCTGGATTTATCCCGGGCCTAATGAACCGCAAGCCCTACAATGAAGATGGGGTGGGAGGCATGCATGTGTATTCCCCCTGGTGGTTAGACAATAAGGCCCTGGATTTTCCCAGAGGCTATCATATAGAGGTTTGGGGTGGTATGAGTATGCCCAGTTATGGTTTTGGATTTAACGCTAATTATTTCAATAAGTTCTTTGGACTCAATACCGGTGGCTATGGTGAAAGCCTCAGGCAAGATGTAAAAAAGTATTACGGTTCGGTTCTTGGCTTTGGCGGCAGGGGCGAATCTATAGCCAGAGAGGATAATTATTGTGAGATAGACCCAACCAAAGTAGATGAATTCGGGATCCCTGTATTACGCTTCCATTACAAATGGTCAGATTTCGAGCGAAAGCAGGCGCGACATATGCAGCAAACCTTTGAGGAAATCATTCACAATATGGGGGGAGAACCCCTGGGCGATACCCCCGGAAAGGATCAGGACTACGGACTGTTGGCACCGGGCCGTATTATTCACGAAGTAGGTACTACGCGTATGGGCGACGATCCTAAGAAATCGGTCACCAATAGCTATCAACAGCTTCACGATGCCAACAATGTCTTTATAACCGATGCAGGACCTTTTGTGTCCCAGGCCGATAAGAATTGCACCTGGACCATTCTCGCCCTTTCCTGGAGAGCGTCGGAGTATATGGTAGAACAGTTAAAACAGCAAAATATCTAATTATGGATAGAAGAGACAGTTTAAAATCAATTTTCCTGGGAGGTATTGCTGGTAGCCTGATGCTCTATGGTTGCAAAACTGAGGCTGAAGCATCGGCCAAAACAGGTCAGGAGATCTACGAGTTTCCTTATAAATACGGACGAACACCTCAAGAGAAGGAATTGATAGAGGAGTTAGAAACCGATCAATTTTTTAACGAACACGAAATGGAAACGATCGGAGTATTATGTGCCCTCATCCTTCCGGCCAATGAGAAGTTTGGCAGCGCTCTGGATGCCGGAGTACCCGATTTCATAGAATTTATGGCCAAGGATATTCCTGAGTTGCAGACGACGCTGAGGGGTGGACTGATGTGGTTGGATCATAAGTCCAATACCGAATTCAACATGGAGTTCAAATCGGCGATAATGGAGCAGCAGAAATCAATACTCGACAAGATCGCTTATTATGAAGCCGATATTCCGATGGACAAACAGGCTCTTGAAATTCAATTTTTTAATCTGATGTGCAATCTTACGCTCAGTGGATATTATACGACTAAAATGGGGATTGAAGACCTCGGCTATAAAGGTAATATGCCTAATATTTGGGATGGTGTTCCCGAAGATGTATTGGAACAACACGGTGTTGCATATGAAGAGGAGTGGCTGGCAAAATGTGTTGACCAAAGCAAACGGGGTATTATGGCGGAGTGGGATGAAAATGGCAATCTCTTAACATAAAACATTAGCGCATGCTTTATGGGTAACTAAATTCGCCGGAATTAGGACTCAATCTGATTTTACAGCTAAACCCACCATTGAATCTGCTGTACCGTAATACAAGAACCATTTGTTTTTAAAGTAGACCAACCCTTCGATAAAGGTAGTACCTGCCTTGTACTGCCCGCTCATTTCGTGAGGCAGGCTCGGACAAATAAATGGTTTGTCCAGACGGGCAACAAAGCGTCTTGGATCTTTACTTTCAAAAAGAACTTGCCCGCCACAGTAGGTTCCTTCAGGCACCTTGTCATCGGCACCTTTGCCGCTCAGGTTTTTTCCATTATAGAGCAAAAGAATTCCCTTGTCGGTGTACAGGGCCGGGGGTCCGGGTTCCGTCAAATGGCTGTCGAACTCCCCGAGAGTAGGTTCGAAAACGCGCAAGAGTTTCCCTTCTTCGTTGAGTAATGGCTCCCATTGGATACCATTCCTTGAATGTGCAAGATTTACGAATGTTTCGCCCCAGTACATCCAAATTTTTCCATCGATCCTTTTGGCCACCAGTTTACCGTCTTTTAACTCTGTAATCACGGAGCCAGATTTACTCCAAATGTCCAGATATTTTCCACCGTATGCTGTTTTGAAAACAGGGCCATGTTTTGTCCATTTCTTTAAATCCCAGGAAGAGGCACTCGATAGGCGTGCTATATCTTTATTCCAACTTGTATAGAGCATCAAGTAAGAACCATCGAGCATTTCAACAACGCGGGGATCTTCCACACCTCCTGGGTAGTCCCATTCACGGAATTCGTCCTTACCTGGATAAAGCACCGGTTTGGGAAATTTTTCAAAATGCACACCATCAATGCTATAGGCAAGGCCAATACGAGATGTTCGGCCACCGAGTTCAGCAGCGGGATTGTCTTCTGCTCTGAAAAGCATAAACACCGTGTCGTTGCGCACAACAGCGGCCGGATTGAAGACATCTGCTTTTTGCCAGGCCACTTCTTGACCTGAAACCGGACAGATAAAAGTAAATTCTGGATTGGCTGTCATGACCGGATTAAGCTCTGTTTTTTCAAAGTTTAACAACCAGGGTTGCTGAGATAGAACCAGATAAGGCAATAAAGCCAAGCTCAGGAGAATCAAATGCTTAATAGTCATCCTCTAGGGGAATAAATTATTCGATGCTTAAAGTAAGAAGAAATATTCGAATTATTCACCAAGGCCCAATCTCTTATTATCGCTATCTTCAGTGCAAAATTGTTCATCATTGAGAACTGCTTTTATTATAATTAATATCCTGGCTGTTGTTTTTTTTGTCGGATGTCGGCAAAATAAGGCTATCAATGAGGCAAATGACCCGACAATTGCGGCAAGTGATACTTCAGAGGCCCCTATCCAAAAGCAGATTCCTTTATTGCCAAGTATGGATGATCTTGCCGATACAACATTTATTCGGCTTACGGACTATAGCAATGACTTTGTTTATGATCTGCGCTATGCCACCGAGAATAATTTTCTTAAATCCAGGGTCTACGAATGTGCGGAGTGTTATACCAGGGTAAAGACCGCCAGGGCTTTGATCGCGGCCAATGCAGATTTTATGGAACAAGGCTACAGGATCAAATTTTTCGATTGTTACCGTCCTAATTCTGTTCAGTACAAAATGTGGGAAATCGTCCCCAATCCTCAATATGTGGCAAACCCGGAAAAAGGATCTATTCACAACAAAGGCGGAGCCGTTGATATTACCCTTGTAACGCTTGAAGGTGAGGCGGTAGACATGGGAACCGATTTTGATTTTTTTGGCTACAGGGCCTATCATGATAATAACAGCCTGCCGGCAGAGGTTTTAAAGAATCGAAGAATATTGAAAAAGACCATGGAAAAACATGGATTCTGGTCGATCAGGACGGAGTGGTGGCATTATAACCTCGGGGCGGCTTCCAGGGATCAGATTGCGAATTTCAAATGGCCATGTCCATAGCAGCCAATTATACACGCCTGCACAGAACTACTACCAGATCGCCCTTATAATCGGTGGTAAAAAACATAGTTTGATCCCCGCCATCGCTTATACGATGTTTCTTTCGAAGCGCTGCCACGGAGTAGGGAAAATTTCGGGTCGTGATATTTGCTTTTTGCACAGCTGATTGTTCGATGTTTTTACGGTTGTATTTAAATGAGGCTTCAACCCGAAACCTTTTGCCTGGAAATTCCTTTAAAGTATCGGAGGTGTAGAGGTGGGAATGCTCATGTAGTTTTCTTAGACCGAATCTTTTTGCCACTAGCTTAAAGGCTCCTGATTTCATGATCGCAGCATGGGGTTCATAAAGATAATCGCCCAAGTTGCCGAATTTGCATGGAGATGATTTTTCCTCCTGCCACGCAAAGGAGAAAGCCTGTTCATCACCCATAACGAGGTTTACCGCGGTAATCAACGGATCGCCTTGGTAGTTTTTTTTGAGCACCCATAATAATTCCTTCACCTCGTTCTTTACCGCGATGACATAAACCTCCTTAACAGATTCCAGTGTCTTGAAGCCAGAGCTGAGGTCCAATAAAGGCGAGGTTTTGATCAGTATGTTGTCGGTTTTTTGCCATAGAAAGGATAGTATGGCCGGTAGTGGCGGATCGGCATCTTCCAGTCGGAAAACCCTTTTTGATTTAGGATCACGCCGTGAAGGATCTAAATAAACCCAATCGACAGACTCTTTGAGTCGTTCCAAATATTTTAACCCATCGATATTTAGAGCGTCGATGTTTGTGGCGCCCAGAACCTCGAAATTATAACAGGCGATATCCGCTAATTCCTTCGACATCTCACAATAGGTAAGGCGATCTACCTTTTGGCTTAAAAATAAACTATCAACACCAAATCCACCTGTTATATCAACCAGGGTTTTTCCAGAGACGAGTTTGGATTTGTAGCGGGCCGTAAGTTGCGAAGACGATTGTTCAAGGGCGCGTTTTGGCGGATAGAATATACCCTTGGAAGTATACCAGAGTGGGAGTTTGTTGAGACACTTTCGGCGACCTTCGAGCTGCTGCACCAGTTCTTTGTTCTCAATCTTAGGAAAAATCTGTTTCTGAAACGCCACTGCCAGAATGTCATCTTTGCTAAAATTTCTTATATACTGTTGAACACCAGTATTTAATATATTTTTATTCAAAGTAAAACTATAGATTTTTTGTCATCGATTTTACGATCTTATTATCCGCAAAAAACTCCTGTAAAAGCACCTTAATGACGGTATATCCGGGTACTGCGATGATCATACCGGCGACTCCGAAAAGCAATCCGCCAATGATAATAATGATGAAAATTTCCAGCGGATGTGAGCGCACGCTGTTCGAAAAAATAAAGGGTTGTGAGAAGAAGTTATCCACCAATTGTCCAAGGATAAAACCGATGAGGACATAGATGGTTTTAGGCAAGATCACGGTGCTGAAATCAGAGCCTAAATTACTGGTCATCGTAAGGAGTAACATCAAGGTCCCACCGAATACCGGACCGATATAGGGGATCAGATTTAGCAAGGCACATAAAAAGGCGATGACCACCGCATTTTCGATACCGAAGATCAACAACCATATGGTATATATGACAAACAGTATGGAGATCTGCATCACCAGTCCTAAAAAATACCTCGATAGGAGGTCACGCATTTTGGAGGCAGACTTAAGTACCCGATCTTCTTTGTCGTCTGGAACAAGAATCAAGACGGTATTTACAAGCATTTTACTATCCTTAAGGAAGAAAAAAGCGATAAACAGAACGGAAAACAGACCGATGCTCAAAGAGCCCAACACTCCAAGAAATGAATTCAGAAAGTCGGGGATAAAGCCAAAATCGAGATTTGCCAGCAACTTAGATTCCCTGAAACGTTTACTCATCTCGGCATTGTTTATCCCAAAATAATCGATGATTTGCTCATAAAGATTCTCCAGGTTTTGCTGCAGTGCCTCGATATCGAGTAGCGATAAATTATGTCCCTGCTTGGCGATCAAGGGTATGAAAAGTGAAATAACACCGGCCAGTATGCCAACCATCAGAACCATGGTGGTGATAACGGCCAGGGTATTTTTGAATCTCAGTCTTTCCCGTAAAAAAAACACTAACGGTCTGCCCACAAGGGCTGTTGCCGCGGCGATCATAACATAAGCAATGACAGAACGAACTTCGTAGAGAAAGTATCCGAAAAGGATAACACCAGCGATAACTCCCATCGCTCTTAATATGCCTTCGCTAATGGTTCTTGAATTCACAGCTTATTGATTAAAAACATATTCAATGATATTAGCGCCCATTTTTAATGCTTTGTCTCGTATTTCCTCTGGATCGTTATGAACCTCCGGATCTTCCCAACCGTCGCCCAGATCGGATTCAAAAGTAAATAGGAGCAAAAGCCTTCCCTGGTTAATAACGCCAAATGCCTGCGGGCGTTTATTGTCGTGTTCATGGATCTTAGGCAAACCTTCTGGAAAAGTATAGGATTGATTAAAAATCGGGTGATCAGCCCCCAGTTCCAACAATTCCTTATCCGGGAAAACTTTTTTGAGCTCTTTGATGAGATATGGCTGCATACCATAGTTATCATCGACATGAAGGAATCCACCACCCAGCAGATAGGTTCTCAGATTCTGTGCCTCTTCCTCATCGAAGTAGACATTGCCATGCCCGGTCATATGAATGAAGGGATATTGGAATATTTCTGTACTCCCAACTTCTACCGTGGCGGGTTCCGTGTTTAAAGAAGTGTCTATATGTGAGTTGCAGAAACGTATCAGGTTGGGCAACGCTGTTGGATTGGCATACCAGTCGCCACCTCCCTTGTATTTTAGGACAGCCAGTTGCTGGCAAAATGCTGAAGCCGTCATCAACAGGATGATCGTTGTTAAAAACAGATTTATCAAGGTCCGATCCATCAGATGTCAAAAGTAAGAAAATCATGATGAAAAGGTCGCCTCTGAACTGGCATATTAAGTAAGACACGATATTGTAGAACAGGCAGATCGGGGACAGACTTTTTAAATCATTGGCGAAACTTTCTTTTTACCTGTGGGCGTAATCTTTTGCCTTGGTCTTAACGGCTATTGATCAGGGCTACGGTAGCACAGGCGAGAATAGCCGCCGTTTCGGTTCTAAGACGATACTCTCCCAGGGAAGCAGGTATGAAACCTTTACTTTTAGCCAGTTCTATCTCCGCTTCGGAAAAATCACCTTCGGGTCCTACCAGGATCAAAATTTTCTTATCGGGTTCTAAACGCCTTTTAAAATCTACTTTTTCGCCTTCCTGGCAATGAAGAATAAACCGGCGTTTTGGAAGATCCTGTTGCAGGAATTCTTCCAAAGTCATCGCCTGGTTAAGCTGTGGCAGATATGACCTGAGAGACTGTTTCATGGCGCTTAGAATTACTTTTTCTAACCGATCCTTTTTAATGATCTTTCGTTCAGAGTGATCACAAATAATAGGAGTGACCTCATCTATGCCAATTTCAGTAGCTTTTTCAAGGAACCACTCATAACGCTCAGAATTTTTGGTAGGCGCAACGGCCAGGTGTAGACGATGCATTCGCCGTACCGTTTTTTCATGCGATGTGATAGCAATTTCACAGCTGTTCAATGAGGCCTCGCTGATCGTACCTGTAAAAATCCGACCCTTTCCATTGGTCACCATGATTTCATCACCTTTTTTCTTTCGAAGTACCTTGACGATATGGCGACTTTCCTCTTCACCGAAAAAACATTCAGTGGCATCGCTATTGAGGTCCGGATGATAAAATAGTTGCATATTGGTATAACCTTAAACTTGGTTTAATTTTCTTTTGGCGTGTTCAAGGCCGCGTTCAATCCAGAACATGAGTTGCTCTTCGCTTTTGAATCCATTTGGGGATACATATATAAATTCCTTCATCGGCCTACTGGTAAAGTCCATTGGTCGCACTTCATCTCTGGCTAATATTGCCGGCATTTTTTCAGCTACTACGCGCACCATGAGATCGTCCTTAAGGATCCCCACCGTCATTTTACCACGGTATAGGTAAGCTATGCCTCCGAACATTTTCTTAGAATCCATTTGTTCCCGTATCGTTTTGGGAAAAAGTGAAAGCGCCTGGTTGATCCTATTTTCAAGCCCAGCATTATAGGCCATAGCTGTTTCTTATGAATCGAAAAGGTACGTTAAAAAAGAATTACAGGCAATATCATAATCCGTCTTATCCGATCTCATAGCGTGCAGTTGCTGCGATATTGTAGCCGGAGTATTCGCGATCCTTGAACTTGTAGTAGCCTACGATACCAATCATAGCAGCGTTATCCGTACAATACTCAAATTTTGGAATATAGGCTACCCAGCCCAGATCTTTTTCGGCCTGTTCCAATGCATTGCGGATTCCAGAATTTGCAGCTACACCCCCACCGATAGCTATCCGTTTGATTCCGGTTTGTTTAACCGCAGCTTTAAGCTTTTCCATAAGTATATTGACGATCGTATACTGGATGGAAGCGCAAAGGTCGTCCAGGTTGTCGGTAATAAATTCGGGGTTTGCCGCAGTCTGCTTTTGAATAAAATACAAAATACTGGTCTTGAGTCCACTGAAACTGAAATTAAGACCTGGTACCTTGGGTTTGGGAAATTTGAAGGCAAGTGGATTTCCCTTTTGGGCATGGGCGTCGACCAGAGGACCTCCGGGATAGGGCATTCCGAGTAATTTTGCGCTCTTATCGAATGCTTCACCCACAGCATCGTCCAGGGTTTCTCCCAGAATTTCCATTTTCAGATGATCATGCACCAGGACCAATTGGGTGTGGCCACCGCTGATTGTCATCGCCAGAAATGGAAACTTTGGTTTTATCATATTTTCCTCCTCGATAAAATGGGCCAGGATATGTGCCTGCATGTGGTTTACCTCTATAAGTGGAATGTTTAAGCCAAGCGAGAGCGATTTTGCAAAAGAAGTACCAACCAATAGCGAGCCTAAAAGTCCCGGACCCCTCGTAAAAGCTATGGCGGATAACTGTTTTTTGTCGATATTTGCTATGGTTAAAGCTCGATCAACGACGGGAACGATGTTTTGTTGGTGTGCCCGCGATGCTAATTCCGGTACAACACCACCGTAAGCTTCGTGTATTTTTTGAGAAGCCACCACATTGCTGAGCTTTTTACTATTGCACAATACCGCAGCAGAGGTATCATCGCAGGAAGATTCGATGGCCAGGATATATATTTTCTCTTTATTCACAGGGGTTTGGAATAAAATTTGAGTAACAAAGATAAACAATAAGCCCTATCAAAAGACTTCGAAAAATACTGGTGAGAACACTTTTGGCATTTTTGCTGATATGTGTTTTCAGCACTATTATCCTGTCTTTGCCTGTTGTTCAGACGCACTTGGCGCAGTATGCAACCAAGGAATTAAACAGCGAGTTTGGCACTAACATCAATATTGAAAGACTGCGAATTTCGCTTATCAGTTGGGACACTTCCCTTCGCGATGTCTACGTGGAAGATTACCAGAAAGACACTTTGTTTTTCATCAAGGAACTCACCACTTCGATCCTGAGTGTCCGAAATATGGTAAACGGGCGTCTCGAATTTGGGGATGTAGATTTGGAAGGGCTTAATTTTAAGCTTAGAACCTATGCAGGGGAAGAAGAGACCAATCTCGATGTTTTTGTAGCCAAATTAGATGATGGTACACCGAGATCACCCGATAAACCCCCATTTTACCTTTCTACCGATGAAATTATTCTCGAGGAAAGCCGATTCAGGATCATCGATGATAACATGGAAAAAGATCAGATTCTGGATTTTAAAAACCTGAATATTGATGCCCGCGATTTTCAGATCCTGGGTCCGGAAGTAACGACACGTATAGACGCCTTATCCTTTATCAGCCGTATTGGTATTGATATGGAGAAACTCAGTACTACCTTTAAATACACCAAACAGCAAATGCGTTTCGATTCACTTGGGATCAAAACCCCCGAATCGAATCTGTTTGGAAATATTGTTATGGATTACAAACGGGAAGACTTAAAGGATTTTGTCGATAAGGTGAACGTCAGTGCCAGCTTCCAGGAATCTGAAATCTCCCTGGACGAGATCAATCTGATCTACAACGAGTTCGGCAAGGGCAAAAATGTGTATTTCTCTGCCAATATTGATGGGGTTCTCAATGATATGCAGGTGGAAGATCTATTCCTGAATACGGATAACACCGGTATTCGTGGTGATTTTCATTTTAAAAACCTTTTCAGGAAAGCAGGTCCATTTTCGCTTGATGCTGATATCAAGGACATCTCTACCAGCTATAATCAGCTTCGGTCTTTATTGCCCAACATTCTGGGGAGCTCCCTGCCGTCAGCCTTTGCCAAACTCGGCCAGTTCACCGTTCGGGGCGATGCCAATATCACCACAAAATCCATAGCGGCTAAACTCAATATCACCAGTCCGATTGGAAGCAGTTATGCAGACCTGGACCTCACCGATATCGATGATATTGACAATGCGAATTACAAGGGCTTTGTATCATTGATCGATTTTAACCTGGGTGATTTTGTCGAATCGGATAAATTGGGCAAAACCACGCTCGACGTTAATGTGGAAGGCCAGGGTTTTGTACGGGAGAACCTTAATACCGAAGTAATAGGCGAGGTATACACCATTAATTTCAACGACTACGACTACAAAAACATAAAAGTTTCTGGAGTTCTTAAAGACCAGCTTTTCGACGGTATTCTGTATTGTAATGATGAGAACCTGCGATTTGATTTTAAAGGATTGGCCGACTTTGGAAGTGATAAAAATGACTTCAACTTCAATGCGGAAGTGGATTATGCGGATTTTAAGGAGCTAAACTTTATCAATGACAGCATTTCCATATTCAAAGGAAAAGTCGATATGGATGTCAGCGGGACCAATTTCGATGACATGGAGGGTGAATTGAATTTTACTGAAACCAGCTACCAGAACATCAACAACACCTATTTTTTTGAGGATTTTACTATTTCATCGCGTTTTGACCGCGATTCATTAAGAACCATAGAAATCAATTCACCAGATATCATCACCGGATATATGAGTGGTAATTTTAGGGTGAATGAGCTGGGCAGGTTGGTGCAGAATTCTATCGGAAGTATTTATACAAATTATAAACCTTATGATATTTCGTCAGGTCAGAATCTGGATTTTAATTTCAGGATCTACAACAAGATTGTAGAGGTGTTTTTTCCTCAAGTGGCTTTTGGTCCCAACACCTTTATCAAAGGCAATATTATCGCCGATGAGGGAGATTTCAAGCTCACCTTTAAATCGCCTAAGATTGAGGCATTTGGAAATGAACTCGACAGCATCGATGTTAAGATCGATAATAAAAACCCGCTGTTCAATACCTTTGTTTCCATTACAGATGTTTCTACGGTTTATTATGACCTTAAAGACTTTAACCTGATCAATACCACCCTGAAGGACACCCTTTTCTTCAGGACTGAATTCAAAGGTGGAAGCAAGTATAACGATATCTATAACCTCAATTTTTACCACACCTTTACCAAGGATAATAAATCGGTGATCGGCCTTAAGCGCTCTGAGGTGAGTTTTAAAGGGAATACCTGGCTGTTGAACCGGGAAAGGAATGATCTTAATAAGGTTACTTTTAACAGGTCGCTCGATAGTATTTCTATCGAAGAGATCGTGATGAATAATGATAACAGGGAACGGATACGGCTTAACGGGCAACTTGCGGATTCTACTTACAAAGACCTCCAGTTAGATTTTAAACTGGTGTCTCTTAATAAGATAGCACCTGCGATTGACAGTCTGAATTTGAGCGGTGAAATCAACGGAACACTCAATGTCCTGCAAAAAGACAATGTATACCTTCCTTCCTGTAATCTGGAAATTGCTCAATTTGGGGTGAATGGAATAGAAATGGGCGATTTATCTATCGGCATTGTCGGTAATCGCGACCTCACGGATTTTGTAGTGAACACCCAGATCACGGAAAATGGTCTTGAAAAACTTACTTTGCTCGGGAATGTGGATAGTCGGGAAGAAATCCCTAAAGCTGATTTTCTGGCCAATTTTAGAAACTTTAACCTTGAACCCTTCAGCCCTCTTGGTGAAGGCGTCCTCAGCAATATTCGTGGCGATCTCAACGGCAATGTGCAAATTAGAGGTGATATCCGGAATCCGGAGATCAATGGAATATTGAATCTGGATAACGCCGGATTGGGTGTGCCATACCTGAATGTTGATTATGATTTTAGTTCTATGGCCACGGTTCGGTTATACGATCAAACCTTCGACTTCCAAAATATAGGACTCAGTGACATAACCGCAAATACTCGGGCAACGCTAAACGGAACTATCAAGCATAGTTTCTTTAAAGACTGGACCCTCGACCTCAACATAGATACAAATAATCAAAGATTTATGATCCTTAATACCGAGTTTGAGGAAGAGGTGTTATACTATGGTAAAGGATTTGTCAATGGAAAAGGCCGCATTTATGGCCCGACCAATGCCCTTAATATCAACTTTGAGGGTGCAACGGCCGAAGGAAGCTCCCTTAAGATCCCTATAAGCGATGTGGCTAGTGTTGGTGATTATTCCTTTATCAACTTCATCGAAAAAGGGGAACAGGTTACTATTGAAGCCCAGCGGGAATTAAAGGATTACCAGGGACTGGAACTGAAATTCGACCTCGATGTTACGCCCGATGCCGAAGTTGAGATCGTAGTCGATCAGAAAACCGGCAGCTCCTTGAAAGGTACAGGTGCTGGCTTGATTTTCATGGAGATCAATACCAACGGTAAGTTTAATATGTTCGGAGACTTTGTCGTGGTTACCGGCCAGTACCGATATAAGCTAGGGATCATCGATAAAACATTTAGTGTAAAACCCGGGGGGACCATTGTATGGGACCGTGATCCGTTGAGCGCTGAAGTCAATATGGAGGCGGTTTATTCCCTAAATGCCAACCCTGCGCCCTTGCTCGATAATGCGGGTTATACCCGTAGAATACCGACAGATGTGGTGGTACAGCTCACCGGACAACTGGAACGGCCGTCCATAAACATGAATATAGAATTTCCAGGAACCAGTTCAACGGTGAAATCTGAACTGGAATATCAATTGCAGGATCCCACGGTGGAAGAACGGAATGCTTTTTTCCTCCTGGCACAGGGCACTTTTGTGAACGATCAATCCGGAATAACGGAGCAAGCCGTAACCGGAAACCTGATCCAGACCGCTTCTGGATTGCTCAACCAGGTATTGGCAGGGCAGAATGATAAATTCGATTTCGGATTATCCTATGAACAGGGTTATCTGGACCCGAATGATATACAAACAGAGAACAGGATCGGGGTTACGGTATCAACTCAGATCAGCGATCGTGTATTGATCAACGGTCGTTTCGGGGTACCTGTAGGTGGCGTTAGTGAAACCGTGGTGGCCGGAAATGTTGAGGTACAGGTATTGCTCAATGAAGAGGGTACACTACGGGCCAAGATCTTTAACCGAGAGAATGAGATACAGCAATTCCTGGCAGAACAGCAGGGCTATACCCAGGGGGTAGGCCTTTCATACCAGGTCGATTTTAATAGTTTTAAGGAACTGATGAAGATCATATTTAAAAAGCAGAACGAGGCCGATGAAGAAGCACCTCTTGAACTCAGAAAAGAAGAGGCCCCGAAATCGGTAATGGGTAAAGACAGTTTAATCCGTTTCTACTCCAAAACCAATCTTCCTGATCGCAAAAATCCATAGTTAAAGGTGTAAATATTTTTAGTTCCCAAAAGGTTGAATTATTTTAAATTTTCAACGAAAACGTTTGCTCTTGGTAAATAACACAAATTATAGCGTGTCGGCCGGTATTTTTTAGGATTAGTTTGTTAATTTTGAAACTCTAATTTACGTAATGGCATCTAACATCAAAAAAATTGCAGTTTTCACCTCAGGGGGGGATTCTCCAGGAATGAATGCTGCTATACGATCGGTAGTTCGTGCGTGTGCATATCTTCAAATAGATTGTATTGGTATTTTCAGGGGGTATCAGGGTATGATTGAAGGTGACTTCATGCCTATGAATGCCCGAAGTGTCAACAATATCATCAATAAAGGGGGTACCATGCTGAAATCGGCACGCTGTGAAGAATTCAGGACGAAGGCGGGCCGGAAAAAAGCGTTTGAACAATTACAGGCTAATGGGATTGATTCCCTGGTGGTTATCGGTGGGGATGGTAGCTTTACAGGAGCGCTAAAATTCAATGAGGAATACGGTGTGCCATTTATCGGGATCCCCGGTACGATCGACAACGACATCTTCGGAACACGAGTGACGGTAGGATATGATACGGCGCTCAATACGGTGGTAGAGGCGATCGATAAAATACGCGATACCGCCAGTTCTCACCACAGATTATTTTTCGTGGAGGTAATGGGCAGGGATGTAGGTCATATCGCCCTTAATTCAGGTATTGGAGCAGGAGCAGAAGAGATCCTGATCCCCGAGGAAGACCTGGGTCTCGAGCGGTTACTAGATTCACTGAAACGCAGTAAGGCCCGCGGAAAATCGTCGAGTATCGTAGTGGTCGCCGAAGGTGACCGAACAACAGGTAAAAACGTTTATGAGCTTAAAGAGTTTGTTGAGGAGAACCTGCCGATCTACGATGTCCGGGTTTGTGTACTCGGCCATATGCAAAGAGGTGGTGCCCCTACCTGTTCCGATAGGGTTCTTGCCTGCAGAATGGGAGTCAAGGCGGTAGAATCGTTATTAGAAGGCAAAAGCAATCTGATGACGGGGATTCAGGAAAACGAAATCACCCTTACCCCCGTAATTGAAGCTATTAAAGGAAAAACCAAATTGGATAAGGAACTCATAAGAATTTCCGATATCCTTACTGTTTAATACAAAAAAGAACACAATATGTCAACACTAAAAATTGGAATCAATGGATTCGGAAGAATAGGTAGGCTTGCTTTAAGAGCTGCTGCAAAAAGAGATAATGTAGAAGTCGTTGCGATTAACGACCTTCTGGCAGTAGACCACCTGGCGTACTTATTGAAATACGATTCGGTACACGGTAAATTCGATGGCACGATAAAAGTAGAAGGCGGGCACCTCATGGTGAACGGTAAAAAAGTGAGGATTAGTGCAGAGAGGGATCCCAAAAACCTGAAATGGGATGAGGTAGGTGCTGATATCGTTTTGGAATGTACAGGTATTTTCACAACGCTCGACACGGCTCAGTCGCATATCGACGGGGGAGCTAAAAAAGTCCTTATATCGGCTCCTTCCAAGGATGCACCGATGTTTGTGATGGGTGTTAACCACAAGAATATAAAAGCTTCAGACACGATTATTTCGAACGCCTCCTGTACAACGAACTGCCTGGCACCATTAGCCAAGGTGCTCAACGACAACTGGGGAATAGAAGAAGGCCTTATGACCACAATACACGCCACTACAGCGACTCAATTTACCGTGGATGGTCCTTCTAAAAAAGACTTCCGCGGAGGCAGAAGTGCTATGATCAATATCATCCCTGCGTCAACAGGGGCGGCTAAAGCAGTTACCAAGGTAATCCCTGAACTGGAAGGTAAACTAACGGGTATGGCTTTTAGGGTGCCAACAGCTGATGTATCCGCGGTAGACCTGACAGTACGTCTGGAAAAAGAGACTTCCTATGATGAGATCAAATCGGCGTTTAAAAAGGCTTCTGAAGGAGATTTAAAAGGGATCCTGGGCTATACAGAAGAAGCGGTGGTATCACAAGACTTCGTAAGTGATCCTCGCACAAGTATTTTTGATGCCGGAGCAGGGATGGAATTAAATTCGAAGTTTTTTAAACTCATCTCCTGGTATGATAATGAAGCAGGCTATGCCAACAAATTGGTCGATTTGGCCGAATATGCATCGGATCTTTAATCGATAATTAATCAACAAAAGGAATCCTTGAGATAAGTCTATTTTGCTTATTTTAAGGATTTCATTTTTAATAATAATTCCTCTATGGTATTAATTGTAGATAGTGGCGCCACCAAGTCCGATTGGATCGCCCTTGATGAAAATGGAGAACAGGTTTTTAACACCCAAACCCTTGGTCTGAGTCCGGAGGTTCTGACACGTCCGGTTATCGAAGACCGGCTTGCAAATAACTTTGAGCTTTCGAAGAACAGGAATAAGGTCTCCAATCTATATTTCTATGGAGCAGGATGTGGTACCAATAGAATGAAGAATTTCCTAAAAAAAATATTTAAAAGTTTTTTTCCCAATGCCAAAGCAGTGGTCCGGGAAGATACTTTTGCTGCTATTTATTCGACCACAAAGATCGGTCACCAGGGGATTGTCTGTATCCTCGGAACGGGGTCTAATTGCAGTTATTATGATGGAAGGCAATTGTTTCAGAAAGTCACCTCTCTGGGCTACATACCTATGGATGATGGCAGCGGTAATTTCTTTGGGCGGAAACTGATCAGGGATTATTATTTCAATAAAATGCCTCAGGACCTGGCCATACAATTCAATAAGGAATACGATCTGGATGCCGATACGATCAAGGAAAACCTCTACAAGCAACCCAATCCCAACACCTACCTGGCCACTTTCGCCCGATTCTTGATCGAAAACAAAGAACATCCTTATTGCAAAGGTGTAATCGATAAAGGATTACAGCAGTTTGTGAACAATTATATCATGCAATTTGAACTGGCCACTAAGGTGCCGATTCATTTTGTTGGCAGTATTGCTTATTTCTTAAAAGCCGAACTGACAATGATACTCGAGAGAAATGATCTGATTCCCGGTGTCATCCGTCAACGCCCCATTGAAGGCCTGGTAGAATTCCACCGGGAAACATTGTAGATTATGCTTTAAGCGATCGTCACCCCTTTATCGAGGTAAACATCCTGGATTGAATTTAGCAGGTCTACACCCTCTTTCATAGGTTTTTGGAAAGCTTTACGCCCTGAGATGAGCCCCATACCTCCGGCTCTCTTGTTGATGACGGCAGTTTGCACCGCCTGGGCCAGGTCGTTATCACCCGATGCTCCACCAGAATTAATCAGTCCGGCTCTGCCCATCAAACAGTTAGCCACCTGATAGCGCGTTAGATCGATAGGATGGTCAGAACTGAGTTCGGAATATACCTTGTCGTGTGTCTTCGCAAAACCGATGGCCTTAAAACCGCCGTTATTTTCAGCCTGCTTCTGTTTTACAATATCGGCCTGTATGGTCGCAGCAAGATGATTTGCCTGTCCGGTAATATCGGCTGATACATGATAGTCCTTGCCATCTTTTTTGAAGCCAGAATTTCTTAAATAGGCCCAAAGCACCGTAACCATACCCAGCTCATGGGCATATTCAAAAGCCTCTGTAACTTCCTGGATCTGTCGATTGCTCTCCTCGGATCCGTAATATATAGTAGCGCCTACAGCCATACATCCCATCTCAAAGGCCTGGTCGATGCTCGCAAACATGATCTGGTCGAATTTGTTCGGATAGGTGAGTAGTTCATTGTGATTCAATTTCAATAGAAAAGGGATCTTATGAGCATATTGTCTCGAGACAGATCCGAGGACTCCAAGGGTCGAAGCCACGGCATTACAACCGCCTTCGATGGCTAGTTCAACAATTTTGCCAGGATCAAAATAGATGGGGTTGGGAGCAAAGGAAGCTCCGGCGGTATGCTCTATTCCCTGATCTACGGGAAGGATCGATAGATAACCTGTACCTCCCAGCCGTCCATGGTTAAAGAGAGTTTGCATATTGCGCATCACCACAGGGTTCCTGTCACTTGGTCCAAGCACCCTCCCGACATAATCCGGCCCTGGGAGATGCAGCTGATCCTTAGATATGGTTCGACATTGATGACCTAAAAGATGCTCTGCATCTTTGCCCAAAATTTTCTCAATATTTGCTGACATGGATATGTAATTTACGTTCTATGTAAAGATACGGCGGAATAGGATTTTCTCCTTTTATAAGAGCCATTTTTTTTACTTGTTCGAGAAGAGTATTAGACATAATTTACTATTTTAACCCATCGAGCGATTAAAATAAATTCAACAAAAAATACAAGACATCATGGCAAACATCAAAAAGATAAAGGGTACGATCGGTATCCTGACCGGCGGGGGCGACGTACCCGGCCTTAACCCTGCCATCAGGGCCGTAACATTCAGAGCGATCCGAGAGGGGTATCGCGTTATTGGTTTTAGAAGGGGATGGGCAGGACTCATAGACATCGTCAGGGATAAAAAATACGATAATAGCCGAAATTTTATGGAGCTCTCCCAGGCTGTTGTTAATAAAGCGGCAAGGACCGGAGGTACGTTCCTTCATACTTCCCGGACCAGGCCCAGCCATGTGGCGAAGGACGATGTGCCCGATCATCTTCAGGATACCTATACAGAGGAGATCAACGACCTGACACCAGAAGTGGTTAAAAACCTGGATTGGCTTGGCGTAGACATGCTGATTCCGATTGGAGGTGATGATACCTTGAGCTACGGTGTTCACCTTTTTAAGAAAGGACTTAAGGTGATTGCTATTCCGAAAACCATGGATAACGATGTGCCAGGAACCGACTATTGTATTGGGTTCAGTACCTGTGTCACCCGAACCATTAGCCTTACCAATGCCCTGAGGACAGCTGCCGGTTCACACGAACGATTCCTGGTGCTCGAAGTATTTGGGCGTTATGCTGGTTTTACGGCCATGTTACCTACCCTGGCCGGTGCAGCGCACCGATGTTTGATCCCCGAGCATCCTTTTGAAATAGATCTGCTAGCCGAATTGCTGACCGAAGACAGAAACAATAATCCCAGTAACTACTCTATAGTACTGGTATCTGAAGGCGCCACCATTAAAGGGGGTGAAATGATGTTTGAGGGCCGGGAGACCGATGCTTTTGGTCATGCCAAATTAGGTGGTATAGGAGACGAGGTATCACTGGCCTTAAAAAATGTATCACCCAAATACAATAACGGACATAAGGTGAATGTAATCAACCAGAAGCTGGGTTATATGGTACGTTGCGGTGACCCCGATTTTATCGATTCTGTGGTTCCAACAGCCTACGGCAACCTGGCCCTGGATCTTATCTTAGGTGGTATAGATGGCCGGATGGTGGTGCTTAAAAACGGCCGTTACGACCATGTACCCATCGAAGTGGTGACCGAGACCAAAAAGTTTGTCAATGTTGATAAATATTACAATCGGGAGAAGCTGCATCCGTACTATAAAAACTTTGAGATGCTCCCATTGTTTATTATGACGGCCGACTAATTAATAGCGTGTATTTTTCAATCGAGTGTAGCGATCATTGAGATCTCTACATTTACATATTTGGGCAAATTGGCCACTTCTACCGTTTCTCTTGCTGGAGCCGTGGCGGTATTAAAATAGCGCCCATAGGCCTCATTGATAGCTGAGAATTGCCCCATGTCCTTGACAAATATGGTGGATTTCACCACCTGGTCGAAATCCATGTTCGCAGCTTGCAATATGGCTTTAAGGTTTTGCATAACCCGCTCGGTCTCTGCTATTATATCTCCGCTGATCAGTTCCTGAGATTCGGGATCCATCGGGATTTGGCCCGAAATATATAAGGTATTTCCCGTCAGTACGGCCTGGTTGTAGGGTCCTATCGGTGCCGGGGCAAGATCTGTCTGAATGATTTTTTTCATAACGGTGTCGGTATTAGAGATTATATTTTAGGACTATCGGGGAGGAGGCTGACTACGGTCTTCATATTTTAGGTCCTGAAGGATGGAACTCTTGATGCCTATGAAAAAACTCCATCGCTGAAACTCGCCGAAAGGAGTCCAGTTAAAGGTCATATTAAAACTACCCAGATCCCGTGCAAATCGAAATTGAGTCACGGTAAAACCCTGGTTCTTGAAGTCGTAACCAGACGATACACCCACCTGCCAGCTTGGAGTGAGTTCTATGTTTCCGGAAAACATCAGGGAGCTATTGCTGATCTCGTTCTGTCTGGCACTATTGGTATAACTCATCGCATACTGCAGGCTTACATTCCAGGGTATTTTAGATCCGTATACCGGGTTTTCTATATCAGACGGGTCACGGTCATCAAAGGCACCGCGGTTGAGATTTTCCGCTTTGCCGAACAGGTCATCGGTTCGCCCCCCGCTGGTGGCCACGTAATTGCCCCCGGAATAAGGGTCGTCAATATCTTCTTCCGGCTCCCGGTCTCTTTGAAATATCTTACTGTCTATTCTATATCCTATATTCAGACGTGCAGAGGTCAATCTGAAAAGACTACCCCCGTTATTTATATTCAGCGTGTTGATCCTGCGGTTCGTATTATCCAAAGCGTAGGGGTCCAGGCTTGCACCGAAGTTAATATTCATTTTCTGGTCCAGAATTGCCGTTCCTCCTGTGATATTGACCGGGCTTAGCTTGAGTGAATCGGCTTCGAAATTATAGCCAGAACTGAAGTTGAATTGATTTAATAGGGAAACTTTTTTGGGTTCGATAACCGTGGAATCCTTATCGCGTACTTTGGCTTCCAGCGTGTTGGCCAGCGAAAAGCTCATCGAATTGGTTCGTCCGAGCCGGGGTGCTCCATAGACTGTATTTTGAAAACGGCTGAATTGGACGGTCTGTTCAGTTACCGTATTTACATACTCATCGTAATACTGTTCGAAAGAAGGGGCAATTCCATAGCCGATAGAGGGTCGCATAATATGGCGTATAGCCTGTAGCTTCTTATCCTCTCCAAAATTGAACGTACCGTAGAGGGTGGTACCTACACTGGCAGATAAATTGTATTGATTATAGCGGTCAAATCCCCTGATCGTGTCAGTAACCACCTGCTCTGTTTCCTCATCAAAACTTTGGTTAAAGGTCTCGAAGGCCCAAACATCCTCATAGGTACCCCCAACCGTAAAACTAAAAAACTTGGCCACCTTGAAATTCGTGCTGATCGGAATACGATGCCGGGCACCAGCTTTAGCGTTCTTGAACATTTCAGCCGTACCAAATTCCTCAGTTGTGGTACGAATGCTGTTTCTGGCGTTCAGATCATATTGGAAATTGATATTTTGAAGTGCTCCTTTTTTGATCCCATCCCTTTTAGCAAGAGGAAACACCCGTTCCATACTTGCCTGTAAGGTGGGCAGGGTAAGATCTACCACCTCGGTATTCGTATTCTGGTTATGGCTGGCTGTTAAACTTACATTCACCGATGGATAGGCGGGAAATGTCTTGGAATATGAGATCGAGGACGAAAGGTTGTTAATTTGAGTATTGGGCAGGTTTTGCTGAAGGAGCGAATTCCTGTAATACTGGCTGCTCCCAATATTGACAGAGGCCGAAAATCGTGAATTAGGATTGGCTTTTGCATCCTGATTATGCGACATTTGAAGGTTAAAGATCGTTCCGCGACTGAAATCGTCAAAACCTTTTTGGCTGGTGATCTGGTTTTCGAACCTGAAATTGACATTACCCCGAAACTTATAGCGCTTTACATAAACCGATTGCCCTCTGAGACCATAACTCCCGTTCGTATATAGGTCACCTGTAAGCGTTAGATCGGCATATTCACTAAAAGGAAGGTAATAGCCTCCATTTTGCAGAAAGTAACCACGATCGGGATCATTTCCAAACGTGGGCATCATAATACCCGCCGTCCTTCCAGTTGTCAATGGAAAATATGCAAATGGAAGGGCAACCGGTGTGGGGACATCAGCAATGTATATATTGCTAAAACCGGCAATAACCTTTTTTTTGGGTACGAATTTCGCTTTTCTGACGCGGATATAATAGTCCGGATTTATGGTATCCTTGGAGGTGGTCAGTTTTCCTTCACTGAGAAAGTAAACCGAATCGTTCTCTTTTTTGGTGATTTCAGCATATACCTTCATGTTATCGCTACCCAGCTGGCCCATGCCTGCCTGTTGTTCTGTTCTCGAATTCCAGATAAGGGCTTTTTCAGTGTCGTAATTAAAACGTATGGAATCGGGTATCACTACATTTTCCCCTTGTTTGAAATAGGGAAGCTGAGTGTAATTCCCCAGAGAATCCTTAATTCTGCCGGCATAGACCTCGTTTTTAATATAATCCATCACAATTACCCCGGCTTTCAATTCTGTATCCAGATAATAGATCTCTGCTTCATTGTACAGGTAAATCTTTTGTTCCTTTTGATTGATACGGACATAGTCTTTTGCCTTGTAATTGATCTTTCCATCGAGTAATGAACGCCTTGCAGGCAACGAATCTGTGGCTGTACTGTCGGTCAGGACACTGTCCCGAACCGCAGCAGGTATGGTCTCTTCAGAGGGTAAAGAGTCTTTCTCGGCTTCGATAGGCAAAGGTTGGGGTAGGTCTTCCTGGGCCGAAAGAAAAAGACTGCCCATAAAGATTAGCAATAGGAAAAGGAGTGGATGTTTGTTTGATTGCAAAGCTATATATCCTATTTTTGTAACGGAAGGGCTTGGTTTTGCAAGTCAAACTTACATATATTTTTTCTTCCGCTTGGTGCGGATTAGAATAATTTTAACCTTGGCAAAACACCGAAAACACTTGTGATCTGATGAAGGTACCATTCTTTTTTTACGTAGGAATAGCGCTTGTTTTTTTGTCGATTACAGCATTTGCCCCAGACCTGGTTCCCCAAAAGAATAAGGATAAGTTTGTGGTAGTCCTCGATGCCGGACACGGGGGTCACGACCCGGGTAACCTGGGTAATGGGTACCTTGAAAAAAATATTGCTTTGGGCATAGTACAGGAAGCAGGCAAAGCACTTGAATCGCACCCTGATATTGAAGTGGTATATACAAGGAAGGACGATCGCTTTGTAGATCTTTACGTCAGGGGAGAGATTGCAAACAAAGCTAAAGCTGATTTATTTGTTTCGGTCCACTGTGATTCGCATAGTTCAGATGCCAGCGGCGCAGGCACCTTCGTATTAGGGCTTCATGCCAACAAACAGAATTTTGAGATCGCCAAAAAAGAAAATTCTGTGATTTACCTCGAGGATAATTATGAATCGCGTTATGCAGCTTACGACATCAACTCGCCCGAGTCCATAATCGGTCTCACCATCATGCAGGAAGAATTCTTGGATCAAAGTATTTTACTGGGTAAAATGATGCAGGATAATTTTTCCAATAAACTCAAACGCAAAAACAGAAAGGTAAAACAAGCTGGTTTTATCGTCTTGCACCAAACCTTTATGCCCAGTGTTTTGGTGGAGACCGGTTTTCTGACCAATAAGAACGAAGGATCTTATTTAAATTCCCAAAAGGGTCAGGCTCAAATGGGCCAGGCCATAGCAGAGGCCATTCTGCATTATAAATCTAATCTGTGGGCCGAAAGCACCGCCTTTGAAGAAGTGGGCGAAAATGTAATAACCTCGGTGCCAGAGTTAAAATCCGAACCTGCTAAGGAGGTAGTGGCAGCTATACCGGCGGTAAGCCAGGCCCAAAAAGAGGACACGCCCAACATTGATAAAGGAACCGAAGTAGTCTCCGCAAGCATAGAAGAGGCAAAACCGGAGGAAACAGAACCAGCTATGGAGGCCGTAAATTCTGCAGATGAAAAGCAAGCAGCCACAGCCGCTGTATTGGACAAAGAGCAAAAAACCACACAGCTAACAGAAGAATTAAAAGCATTGCCGACTGCGGATCAAAAGGAGAAAGTAGATATGGAAGATATGCCTGCAGTGGATCAGAAAGCGAAAATCACTTCCGGAGAAGAGGTTGAAAATCCGATGACTGTAGCCGGGCAAACCAAAGAAGAAGTGGCTGTGGTTGAAGCGAAGGAAGAAAAACCACCAGTGGTTCGGATAGAATTCAGGGTTCAGATTTTAGCCAGTTCCAGGGAAATCCCCTTAACCACAGAAAACTTTAAAGGTCTCAGTACCATTTCCAAAGAGCCTTACAAGAATTTGTTCCGCTATATGTATGGGCAGACGAAATCTTATGAACAGGCAAAAATGCTGAAGTCTAATGCCGATATCAAAGGTTATAATACTTCATTTATCGTGGCATATAAGGAGGGAGTACGTATCCCGTTGAAGGAAGCCATGAAATACATATCCGAATAGGAATTGTCTGGAAAATATTTCTAATTTTGTTCGGAACCCAAAAACCATCCTCTTGAAACTTAGCAGGGAACTCAAAACAGGAATAATAGTTATTGGCGGTATCCTCTTATTCATTTTAGGCTTCAGTTTTCTTAAATCCACACCAATATTCGACAGCAGTAAGGTTTTTTATGCGGTTTATAAGCATGTCGGAGGATTACAGAACGGAACCCAGGTATCCATAAATGGCTTATCTGTGGGCAAGGTGAATGATATACGCTTTAAAGATGATTCGGGCAGTTTGGTGGTCACCTTTACGGTTGACAGCAGTTTTGAATTTTCAAAGAACAGTCTCGCGGAATTATATGATACCGGAATTATCGGCGGAAAGGGTATCCAGATCGTGCCGGTATTCGATGGGGCACCGATAGCTCAATCGGGAGACACCTTGAAGGCCAATGTAAGGCCAGGCCTCACAGAATTGGTCCAGCAAAAGCTTACGCCGCTTCAATTCAAGATCGAAGGAGCGGTAACTAACGCCGATTCATTGTTGATGAATTTCAATGATGTTTTTGATGACCCTACAAAGCAGAACCTGCGGGAATCTGTAGCCGGCCTCAATAAAGTGATTGCTAATTTTGAACAAAGTACCGCCATAATAAAGACATTACTGCAAAGCAAAAAGTTCGAAATCGACAGTTCCATTACCAATATCAATACGCTGACCAGTAATTTTGCCAAAATTTCAGACTCGCTCTCCCGTGCAGATATAGGCAGTACGATCCGTAACCTTGATGCCTCGGTTAAAAACCTCAATGGCATACTCCTTAAAATTAATGAGGGAGAGGGTTCTCTAGGTAAATTAATGAATGATAAAGAACTATACGAAAACCTGGCGCGTGCCTCAGGTGAACTCGAATTGCTGTTACAGGATTTCCGGCTTAACCCCAAACGCTACGTCAACGTTTCGGTATTCGGAAAGAAGCAAAAAGAATATGTCGTCCCGGAAACGGACCCAGCTAAAACCATTGAGGATCAATAAATGCAGTATATTCCCAATATTTTGTTTGTACTACTTCTGGCGGCTGCCGCCGGATTGTTCGCCAGAAATATCAGGCGTATGGTCCGTAATGTCAAACTTGGCCGAAAAACAGAGCTGAGTGATAATAAAACCCAACGATGGCGAAACATGGCCATGATCGCTTTGGGCCAGTCTAAAATGGTGGTTCGCCCTATTGCCGGCCTCATGCACATACTGGTATATGTTGGATTTATCATTATAAATATCGAGATACTTGAAATCCTTATTGACGGGGTTCTGGGTACCCATCGCATTTTTGCGCCCATGGGCGCGGTTTATGATGTGCTGATTGGCCTGTTTGAAATCTTAGCCTTGCTGGTGATTATCGCAGTGGTGGTTTTCTGGATCCGTAGAAATATACTCCGACTTGGTCGTTTTATCAAACCCGAGATGAAAGGATGGCCAAAAAAGGATGCCGATCTGATCCTCTATATCGAATTAGTATTGATGTTCCTTTTCCTCACTATGAACGGCGCGGATTTTCAATTACAGAAGATGGATGTTGTGCCATATGTAGAAGCAGGTTGGTTTCCTGTAAGTCAGATATTCGAAGGCTTGTTTGCCGACATGAATGCTGGAACACTTGTTCTGATTGAACGGGGCGCATGGTGGCTCCATATTATCGGGGTTCTGTGTTTCCTTAATTATCTTTATTACTCCAAGCATTTGCATATAATCCTTGCCTTTCCAAATACTTTTTACGGAAGGCTGAAGCCCAAAGGACAAATCGATAATCTTGAATCGGTGACCAGGGAAGTAAAGCTGATGATGGATCCCGCAGCGGATCCTTATGCCGCTCCTGCCGATGACGTTATAGCCGAAAAATTTGGAGCTTCCGATGTTATGGATCTCAAATGGATTCAATTGCTCAATGCCTACACCTGTACCGAATGCGGGCGTTGTACCAGTGAATGTCCGGCCAATCAGACGGGAAAATTGCTTTCGCCACGGAAGATCATGATGGATACCCGCGACCGTTTGGAAGAAGTGGGCCGAAATATCACACAAAACAATGGTGCGTTTCAGGACGATAATAAACAGCTTTTAGACGATTATATCACGCGGGAGGAGCTCTGGGCTTGCACCTCTTGTAATGCCTGTGTAGAGGCCTGTCCGATCAGTATCGACCCCTTGAGTATTATTATGGATATGCGGCGATACCTGGTCATGGAACAATCGGCAGCTCCTCAGGAACTCAATGTAATGATGTCTAACATCGAAAATAACGGGGCCCCCTGGCCATTTAATCAAATGGACCGGGCCAATTGGGCTGATGAAATGTAAACCTTGATCGTTCAGTGATTCAAGGAAACGCATCGATGATGGGCCCGTATATTATTTATAGCTTAGTATTGAAATATGAACGGAGAAAATAAGGTCAGGACCATGGCCGCCATGTTTGCTGAAGGGCAGCAACCCGAAGTACTCTTTTGGGTGGGCTGTGCCGGAAGTTTTGACGAAAGGGCTAAAAAAATAACCAAAGCTTTTGTCAGAATACTTCAAAAAGCGGGGGTTAGCTTTGCCGTACTTGGATCTGAAGAGAGCTGTACCGGCGATCCGGCCAAAAGGGCGGGTAATGAATTCCTTTTTCAGATGCAGGCGGTTACCAATATCGAGGTACTCAATGGCTATGGCATAAAAAAGATCGTCACCACATGCCCTCATTGTTTTAATACCCTTAAAAATGAATATCCGGGTTTAGGCGGGGACTATGAGGTAATGCACCATACCAGCTTTATAAATGATCTTTTGAGTGAGGGAGCCTTAAAAATAGAGGGGGGCTCGTTTAAAGGGAAGAAGATCACCTATCACGATCCCTGTTATCTCGGAAGAGCCAATGGAATATTTGAGGCGCCCAGAGAACTGATCAAAAAGCTCGACGCCGAACTGGTCGAAATGAAATCCTGTAAAAAAAGGGGACTTTGTTGCGGAGCAGGAGGAGCGCAGATGTTCAAAGAACCCGAAAAAGGGGATAAGGAAGTCAATATCGAACGAACAGAGCAAGCCCTTGATACTAATGCTGAGATCATAGCGGCTGCCTGTCCTTTTTGTAATACTATGATGACCGATGGAGTAAAAAATAAGGAAAAAGAAAACTCAGTAAAGGTCTATGACCTGGCAGAATTAATCACAGATGCCGCTGATTTATAGTTATTCTTTTGCAAGATCGGTTTTATATTCGTAATCATAAATACTTTATTACAGATTTAATAAAAAATGCTAGTACCCATAGATCAATTACCCGATACCTCAAGAGTGTGGATCTACCAGTCTAATCGTAAATTCAGCGATGAAGAGATAGGATCTATAGGATCTGCCCTTGATCGGTTTATCAAGACTTGGACTGCTCATGGGCAGGATTTAAAGGCCGGTTACGAAATTCGTTACCGTCGTTTTATAGTCATTGCTCTAGATCAGGGGCATGCCGCAGCCTCGGGTTGCTCAATAGATGCATCGGTCCATTTTATCCAATCACTGGAACAAAAGTTTAATCTTGACCTTCTCGACAAAATGAATGTAACCTTCAGGCAAGGGGAATACATCACCTATAAATCCCTGGCGGATTTTAAAAAAATGGCAAAAGAGAGGGCTGTTTCGGCCAAGACGGTGGTTTTTAACAATCTGGTAACGGATATCCGGGAATATCGCGAACATTGGGAAGTTCCGGCACAGGAAAGCTGGCATAGCAGGTTTGTGAAATAGATTTTCAAAATCCGGTTCCATTACACCCTTGTTGAACTCTCAATGTTTCCGCATGACAATTGGCAATATTTATTTTTGTTTTAAGTTAGTACCTTAATAGAAATAAATATATGAGGAAAAAACTTCTCTATTTATTTTTCTTTCTTTCCCTGACCGTAAACGGCCAATTCGGTCCAAATACCACCCAGGATAGTCTAGCCCAGCTACAGTGGGTGGAGGCGGAGTATAAAGCACTCTCCCTGGAGGAGCGAATCGGACAGCTTTTCATGGTTATCGCACAGTCCGATCAGGGCCCGGCGGCATCAGAAAAAATTAAAAAACTCATTGTAGAGCATGGAATAGGAGGGGTTATATTTTCTACCGGAGGTCCGGTTCGGCAAGCGCGTTTGACCAATGAATTTCAAGCGGCCTCAAAAATACCATTGCTTATCGGGATGGATGCCGAATGGGGTTTATCCATGCGACTCGATTCTACCTACGCTTTTCCATGGAACCTGACACTGGGCGCCATTCAGGATAGTGCGACTATAGCAGAAGTAGGACATCAGATAGGGCTTCATGCCCGTAGGATGGGCGTGCATATCAATTTTGCCCCGGACATAGATGTCAATATCAATCCTCAGAATCCGATAATTGGAAATAGGTCATTTGGTGAGGATCCCAAAAACGTAGCGCAAAAAGGCCTCGCTTTTATGAAAGGTATGCAACAGGCCGGAATACTGGCTACAGCGAAGCACTTTCCGGGTCATGGAGATACGGCTGCCGATTCACATAAATCACTACCTCTGATAGACCACGATAGGCGTCGGTTAGACAGCATTGAGCTCCACCCTTATAGAAAGCTTATCAAAGAAGGTGTAAACAGCGTAATGGTGGCTCATTTAAGTATTCCGGAACTGGAACCGGACCTTAATATACCTTCATCACTTTCCCGGAACGTCATCAGAGATCTCCTGCTCACGCAATTAGCGTTTCGGGGGCTGGTCATCACCGATGCGCTAAATATGAGAGGAGTAAGGGGTGAGGATGAGAGTGGAAATGTGGAATTAAAGGCATTCCTGGCCGGTAACGATATGCTGCTCATGCCTAAAGATATTATCGATGCAAAAAATAAACTGGGGAAGGCATATTACAGCGGCATTATTTCTGAAGAGCGGTTATCCAGATCGGTAAAGAAGATCCTGGCGATGAAGTATAAAGCCGGACTTCATCAGCATCGCCCAGTCGATTTAGAAAATCTCTATGAGGATCTGAATTCCCTAGAGAACAAAGTAATTGATGAAAATGCGATGGAACATGCCATCACAGTGATCAAGAACAAGTTTGACCTTTTGGGAATCAAAAATCTGGAAAACAAGAAAATTGCCTATGTGAAAATGGGAGAGGCTGATTCGGATCCTTTTTTCAATATGCTCAATAGATATGCTGAGGTAACCTATGTGGCGGCGAAAGATATCGGTACGCTAAGACGAAAACTGAGCGAATATAATCTCGTTATCGTAGGATTTCATAAGGATAATTCTTCCCCTTGGAAACCCTACAAGTTTTCGCAGAAAGATCTGCTTTGGTTGCTCGAATTGTCCAGACAGCGGACTTCGAACGTTATTCTCACCCTTTTTGCCAAGCCCTATGCACTTCTCGATATACCGGATTTTAAGGATATCGATGCGGTTGTAGTAGGGTATCAGAATAGCATTTTAGCCCAGGAAAAAACAGCCCAGCTTTTATTTGGTGCTTTTTCTTCCAAAGGTCGTTTGCCTGTTAGTGCCCATACCGAATTTCCTGTTCATACAGGCTTGCAGATCCCGTCTCTTCGTAGGCTTGGATATAGTATGCCTGAAAGTGTGGGCATGAGTTCCAGAAGGCTCGCAAGGGTAGATAGCCTTATGCATCAAGGTCTTGACTCGCTTATGTTTCCCGGTGCCCAGATCCTGATTTCCCGAAAAGGGAGGGTGGTATACAGCAAGAGTTTTGGTAAACCTACCTATGCCAAAGACAGACCGGTGGCTGAAGATCACCTTTATGATCTGGCTTCCCTGACAAAAATACTGGGTACATTGCCTTTGGTTATGAAAATGGAGCAAGAAGGTAAAATAGGCTTAAATTCTACCTTTTCTCAACTGATACCGGCCTATGATACCACAGAATTGAAGGATGTTACAGTTTTAAAAGCCCTGAGTCATTACGGACGTCTTCCTTCCTGGATTGCTTTTTACCTGGCGACATTAAACAAGGAACGAAAGCCTTCTTTTGAGTTTTATCGAACCAAACCTGTAGATGGTTTTTCGATTAAAGTAACCGAAGGGTTATACCTGCAGGATGCCTATAGAGATTCGATCTATAACAGGATAGGCCGTCAGGAATTAAAGTCTAACAGGTATCGCTACAGCGATGTAGCCTATTATGTCATGAAGAAGTTTATAGAAGAGACTTACAAAGAACCCATGGACGAGCTATTGGACGAATTTCTGTTAAAACCATTGGGGGCAGTTAATACGACCTATAATCCTATTGATCGATTTCCAAAAAACAGGATCATCCCGTCTGAAATTGACAACTATTACCGCTACCAGACCGTTCAGGGCTTCGTTCACGATATGGGAGCCGCAATGCAGGGAGGAGTGGGTGGCCACGCCGGACTTTTCAGCAATGCGAACGATGTTGCCAAGATCATGCAAATGTATTTGCAGGGCGGGAATTACGGTGGCCAACAGTTTCTCAACCCACGAACTATTGAAAGATTCAACAAATGCTACTTCTGTGATAAAGATGTACGAAGGGGCGTAGGCTTCGATAAGCCTCAGCTTAAAGACAAAGGGCCGACCTGCGGATGTGTTTCCCGAAAAAGTTTTGGCCACAGTGGATTCACAGGAACTTATACATGGGCAGACCCCGAAGAGGAAATCGTTTATGTCTTCCTTTCTAACCGTACCTATCCTTCCTCCACCAACCGACTATTGGTTAGATCGGGATTGCGAACCCGTATTCAGCAGGCGATTTATGATTCTATTATAAAATAGCCCGAAATAATAATGCTAGATTTGTGTTCAGATCAAGGTATCTAAAATCTGGCCTATATGAAAATTGCAATTGTTTGTTATCCAACTTTTGGGGGTAGTGGGGTGGTGGCCACCGAACTGGGCATAGCCCTGGCCGGTAGAGGTCATGAAGTACATTTTATAACTTATAGACAGCCAGTGAGACTGGCTTTATTAAGCAATAAGATTCATTTTCATGAGGTCCATGTGCCGGAATACCCCTTATTTCATTACCAGCCCTATGAATTAGCCCTTTCAAGTAAACTTGTAGATACTGTAAAGCTATACGGCATTGAACTGTTGCATGTGCATTATGCCATACCCCACGCCTACGCCGGGTATATGGCCAAGAAGATTCTTGAGGAAGACGGAATTTATATCCCGATGATTACCACCCTGCACGGGACAGATATCACCCTGGTAGGTAACCATCCATTTTATAAA
>JAHEJJ010000018.1 GCA_024638915.1 Robiginitalea sp. | reverse complement strand
CCTGAAACTATGCTGATTCACGACATCCTGAACGTACTGACCAAAAAACGCAAAAGTATCGCTGTTGTTCTGGATGAATATGGGGGGACCTCCGGTATAATAACCGTAGAGGATATTGTTGAAGAGTTGTTTGGTGAGATTGAAGACGAACACGATTCGACCGACCTTCATGAAGAACAGATCAATGAGAACAGCTTTGTTTTCTCAGCACGACTCGAAGTCGATTACCTGAATGAAAACTACAAGTTGGAACTACCGGAAAGCGAAGAATACGAGACGCTCGGCGGGCTGATCGTGAACGAAACCGGGGATATTCCGGAAAAAAATTCAAAAATTATGCTTGAACCGTTTCAATTTACTATTATGGAAGTTTCCAATACAAAGATTGATCTGGTGGCTGTAAAAGTCATTGAGAAACAATAGGTTGCAACCGGGTTAAATACGAGTGCTCTGGTTTTTATATTTAGGTGGAAAGTGGTAATTTCGCCAACTGATTTAAATAATCCCGATAATGGCAGTTTTAGAGAATATAAGAAAGCGAACCACGGTGTTGATACTGATCATTGGAATGGCGCTTTTCGCTTTTGTAATTTCAGGAATTTTTACGAGCAATGATTTTAGCGGAGGAAAAGTTGGCAGTACGGTAGCTGAGATCAATGGAGAAGATATATCTATCGACGAATTTCGAAGGAAAATCGAGCGTATTTCACGAAGGAGTGGTCCTAACGCTTCTTCCCTACAATTGGTCAACAGTGTTTGGAACCAGGTGGAACGGCAGACCATATTGGGTCAGGAATTCGAAGATTTAGGCATTGCCATTGAACAAGACCAGATCATCGAAGTGATCAAATCGAGTCCGGGACTATCACAAAATCCCCAATTTGTCGATGAAAACGGGATTTTTGATGAAAACAGATTTAAAGAGTTTATCGCGGAATTGAGGTTGAATGCACCTGCACAATACGAGGATTGGTTACAGGATGAAGAAATGATCATCCAGAGTGCAAAAGAGCAAACCTATTTTAATCTGGTAAAGGCCGGAGTGGGTGCCACTCTTAAAGAAGGCGAATTGGATTACAAGCTAACCAACAACAAGGTGAGCCTTAAATATGTAAGAGTGCCCTATGTTTCAATCGCCGATAGCTCTGTGATCATTAGCAAGAAGGAGATTGCAGACTATATTAAAGCCAACCCGGATCAATATAAGCAAGAGCATGCACGGGATTTACAATTTGTATATTTTGAGGAAAAACCTTCACCCGAAGATATCGCTCAGGCTAAGGAGCAAATCGCAAATTTGCTGGAGGACTCAGTTGAATACCTGGAGGAAAAGGATACGACCGATACCATCCCGGGCTTCAGGAATACAACAGATCCCGCGGCTTTTCTGGGCCGGTATTCCGACACCAAATACGACACGCTTTACAAGGCTAAGAGCAGCCTGCCTGCAAGATTTGCAGACACCCTGTTCAACTTGAGACGAGGGGAGGTTTTTGGTCCTTATCGAGATGGTGATTACTTCAAAATGGCGAAAATGATCGATCGGAAATCCGAAGGCTCCGTTAAGGCAAGTCATATATTGATCACCTATGAAGGAGCCACACGTGCAAATCCTGAGATTAAAAGAACCAAGGAAGAAGCCGAGCTTGAAGCAAATACACTTCTGGCCGAGGCCTTAAAACCAGGTACTGTTTTTTCTGAACTTGCAAGAGATAATTCAGACGGCCCGTCGGCTCCTAAGGGAGGAGATCTCGGCTACTTTGAGGAAGGGGTGATGACACCTAAATTCAACGATTTTGTCTTTGGCAATGAAACCGGTCATATAGGTCTTGTAGAAACAGAATTCGGATACCATATCGTACGGGTAGATGACAAAAGGGATTTGGTACAGATCGCTATACTTACCCGTGAAATAGAGCCTTCAGAAGAGACGCTGAACGGTTTATTCACCGATGCCACTAAATTTGAAATGGAAACCATCTCTGCAGAGGGGTCCTTTGATGCGTTGGCTAAGGAGAACGAATATGCAGTTCGCCCTGTGAATAAGATCAAAGAAATGGATGAGTATCTTCCCGGTCTGAATTCTCAGAGGAATGTGGTGCAATGGGCGTTTAATGCAGAGACTGAAATAGGAGATATCAAGCGTTTTAACATCAATAACGGATATGCGGTGATACAGCTTACCGCGAAGTACGAGGAAGGTCTTAAGGCGGTGGAAGATGCTTCTGCGCAAGTCTTGCCCATACTTCGAAAGGAAAAGAAAGCTGAACGCATTATCAACGCAAATAAGGGAAAGAGCCTTGAGCAAATCGCTACAGACAATGCTACCTCTGTCTCATCGGCTACATCGCTTACGGTAAAAGCTCCTACCATACCTGGCGCGGGCAAAGAACCCATGGTGGTGGGGACTGCTTTTTCTATGAATCAGGGAGAAACTTCTGGCTTGATCAAAGGAGAAACGGGCATTTTTATGTTCGAAGTGGTCAGCAAAGAAGAGGCACCGGCATTGGATAATTATGTGCCTTATGCCAATGACCTAAAAACGGCAAGTGGGGCAAAAATCAATTCAGCGGTGTTCGAAGCACTCAAGGAAAAGGCCGATATAGAAGATAACAGGGCTACTTTTTACTAAGAAGAGCGGAAGGCTTTTCTCAGTTCGTACTCGGCTTACGTACCATCTCACTGTAGGGCAATACGGTTTTGTAGCCTTTGTTGAGAAAATAACCGGAAGGGTCCTTATCGCTGGCAGCCAGAACAAAATCTCCTCCCCAAGCGCCTAAACTCTTGATAACACCTTTGTAATCAGGAAATAACTGGTCCTGAATTCTGGTGAGCTGTAAGGCATCGGCCATGAGCATTTCATGTGCTGTCAGCAACTCCTGGAATTTTTTCAGTTGATCACAAATGACCATTTCCCGGGTCAGCGAGGAGATTTGATCGATCAATCCCGACTTTTCAATTTTGAGAGCTTTATAACGTCGAATCCCTTCCCGACTATCTTGTTTTCTGTTCAGATAAACAAAACATAGCCGATTTTTAAAAGGTGGATCGAAGTCGATCTCGGTTACCCTGGGTCGTCGCTCCTGCAGTTGATAAAGCAAAGGTTTGCCATGGATGGCACAGGCGATATCATAACCACTGCCACCGAAGGTATTTTGCTGAAGCAGATAAGGGTCGATGTTGGCCCATTGTGCTATATTATTTATCAGAGTAGATGAGCTGCCCAGACCCCAGTGACGATTAAAATCCATATGGGTTTCTACCTGAATTCCCGATCTTGTTTTTAAAAAGTCAGGATTTAATTCCCTTGACTTTTTTAATATATCGCTAAGGCGGTGGGCCACCTGAACGGAATATAAATTCTCGTCCATGTCGGAGGTGGGCTTAAGATGATCGAGGTCGAAGGCAGCCTTAAACCAGACCGCCTTTTTAGTATCAAAGGAAGTCCAGGTCAGGTTTTCGTTTTGTTGTTGCCGGACTTTTAAGTATTGTCCGAAACCAGTGGGCAGGGCAAGGCTAAGTCCGCCATCCAAGACGGTATACTCCCCGGTGAGCAATAATTTGCCATGGCTATAATAACGAGTCCACATCAATCCTGCCGGAGTTTTTGAAGCGCTTCCACCACTGCTCCATGGGTAGCAGTGTGCTCTCTGAAATAATGCACAAGTGTTTTCTTCTCCTGATCATTAGCTCCCATTTGATTGAGAATATTTAGGAGATGCATTTTCATATGGCCTTGTTGTATCCCTGTGGTGACCAGCGAACGCATGGCCGCAAAATTTTGAGCAAGACCCGCTACGGCTGCAATTTGCATCAATTCCTCTGCCGACGGATTCTGTAATATCTTAAGGGCAAGGTTTACCAGGGGATGGAGACGTGTTAGGCCACCTACTGTACCAAGGGCCAGGGGAATCTCTATCCAAAATCTAAAAATGCCATTTTCAACACTGGCATCCGTCAAACTTGTATATCTCCCATCCTTGGCGGCAAAGGCATGAACGCCTGCCTCTATAGCCCTGAAATCATTACCGGTGGCCTGTACCACGGCATCTATGCCGTTCATGATCCCTTTGTTGTGTGTAACAGCCCGATAGGGCTCTTTCTGGGCAATCCTTACGGCTCGCACGATCTTTTCAGCCACTTCATCGGCGGTCATAGATTCCTCGTCATTCAGTTCGGAAACCGGACAAGAGACTTCGGCCCTTACCAGGCAACCGGGCACATAATTTGAAAGAATGCTCATCACCACCTCAATATCCCGTTCATCTTCACTAAATTCCCGAAAATTGCGAGCCTCTCTGAGCATTGTTTTGGCGAATTGCTCCAAACAAGTATTGATAAAATTCGCTCCCATAGCGTCCATGGTCTCAAAGGTGGCATGCAATTGGAAATAGTTTTCCATGGCCTTGCGTTTATCCACCAGAACTATATCTGTGATACCCCCTCCACGTTTTACCATGTTTTTGGTGATCTCGTCGGTATCCCTTCTCAACAGAGGTTGGATATGTGAAATAAATTTTTGCAATTTCTTCTCGTCCCCATTGTAAATAAAATGTACCTGACCGATTTTTTCAGTGCCCAGGACCCGGGCACTAAAACCTCCTCTTTCTAACCAAAACTTGGCCGCTTTGCTGGCAGCAGCCACAACAGAACTTTCCTCAATCGCCATAGGGATGGCGTAAAGCGTACCATTTATCAGAAAATTGGGAGCGATCCCCAGCGGCAGGTAGAAATTACTGATGGTATTTTCGATGAATTCGTCGTGAAGTTTTTGTAGTCCGGAATCCGGATGCCAGTATGTCTGGAGGATCTCCTTTGTATCTTCGGGATTTAAAGTATAATTCCTGGCCACCCAGTCGATCTTGTCCTCTTTGGAAAGTTTGGAAAATCCTTTAATGGGTTGAGCCATGAAGAGTGTATTTATGCCGCCAAAGATAAGGATTACAAGGATAATATTCAGAGGGTTGGCCCGGGTATGATCTCAGGCTCACAGGGCCCAATTAATCGAGATTAATAACCCATATTCACAAAAATATTAGTAAACTTGGAGGATTTTATGCTGCATGTATGACTAGATTTTTCCTAAGCTTTCTCCTGGTATTGAGTATAGGTGTCATCGCTTGTGCCCAGAAAAAAAAGATCGAACTGAAAGAGATATGGGGAGGTGAATTCAGGACCGAAGGATTGGCTGCCCTCAGATCGCTCCAAAATGGCGAGGAATACACCGTTTTAAATTACAGCAGCGCGCTTGGCAGAAGTTCTGTCGACAAATATTCTTACACTACTCTTGAGCAGACGGGTACTGTGGTTTCTTCTGATGATATTCCGGGGGTAAATTATTTTGCCACCTATGAATTCAGCAACGATGAACGCAGGATGTTGATCGCCACCGATGTCGAGAATATCTACAGGCATTCTGCCAGGGCTATTTATTATCTATACGACCGTGATTCAGGATCAGCTTTCAAGATAGCGGGCGATAAAGTTCGCGAACCCATGCTTTCGCCAGACGGATCTAAGATCGCTTATGTAAAGGAGAACAACTTATATCTGCTAAACCTCGAATCAGAGGAAACCATCAAGCTAACTCATGATGGTAAAATAAACAGTATTATCAATGGAGTCGCGGATTGGGTTTATGAAGAGGAATTTAGCTTTAGCAGGGCCTTTGCCTGGAATTCCGATAGCTCTAAAATTGCTTTTTTACGCTTCGATGAGACTGAAGTGCCCGAATTCTCGATGGATATCTATGGCCAGAACCTCTATCCATATCCCTATACATTCAAATATCCCAAAGCGGGAGAAAAAAATGCCGAGGTAAGTCTGCATATCTATGATGTGGTTCAAAGCGAAACTTCACAGATTCCGCTAGACGAAGCCTACTACATCCCCCGACTCCAATGGATGAATAACCCGGATCTTCTGAGCGTACAAACCCTTAACCGACATCAAAATCAGCTGAAATTAGAGATGGTGAACAGTCATGAAAATACGGTAAGTTCCCTGCTCGTCGAAGTGGATGATGCGTATGTTGATGTAAATGATGAACTTACCTTTCTTCCAGACGATGGTTTTATTTGGAGCTCTGAACGCGACGGATTTAAACATCTGTACCATTATAACAATAAGGGGAAGCTGCTCAATCAATTGACGAAAGGCCCCTGGGAGGTTACCGGTTATTACGGTTATGACCCTGGCTTGAAGCGAGTTTATTACCAGTCGACCGAAAACGGTTCGATTAACCGGGATGTTTTTGGAATTAAGATCAATGGAAAGTCCAAAAGAAGGCTTAGTTCCAGGGAAGGTACCAATGATGCCCAGTTCAGTGCGGACTACTCTTACTTTATCAATACATTTTCAAATGCTACCACTCCGTATCGATATAGCCTTCATAAAGCTACAGACGGGGCACTATTAAAAGAAATACAAACCAATAAAGCCTTAGCGGAAAAGTTAAAGGGTTACGAGTTGAGTCCAAAAGAGTTTTCCACCATAGATGTAAATGGGTATGAGCTGAACATGTGGATGATAAAACCTCCGGATTTTGACCCAGCTCGAAAATATCCCTTGTTGCTATATCAATACAGCGGACCAGGATCTCAAAAGGTAGCTAACCGATGGATGAGTTCCAACGATTACTGGCATCATATGCTGGCTTCTGAGGGCTATGTGGTTGTATGTATAGATGGTAGGGGAACCGGTTATAAAGGAAGGGATTTCAAAAAAATCACCTATTTGAACCTGGTAAAATATGAAACAGAAGACCAGATAGAGGCTGCAAAAAAGTTAAGTGACCTGCCCTATATAGATAAGGACAGAACAGGGATCTGGGGATGGAGCTATGGCGGGCATATGGCTACCAATTGTCTGCTGAAGGGGAACGATACTTTCGAAATGGCCATTGCGGTGGCACCGGTGACCAGCTGGCGTTTTTATGATACCGTTTATACTGAACGCTTTATGCGTACCCCTCAGGAAAACCCGGCCGGTTACGATGACAATTCACCATTTAATTATCCTGAACTCCTTAAAGGTAAGTACCTGTTGGTACACGGTTCAGGCGATGATAATGTACATGTTCAGAATTCCATGAGGATGATCGAAGCCCTTATCCAGGCAAATAAGCCTTTCGATTGGGTGATTTACCCCGATAAAAACCACGGTATTTATGGCGGAAATACCAGGCTTCATCTTTATAATAAAATGACCAACTTCGTCAAGAATAATTTGTAATCAAACTAAATCAAATGATGTCACAAACCAAGAAAGCTGCTCACGAACGGGAACTATTTGGCCATCCCATTGGTCTTTATATCTTATTTCTAACCGAAATGTGGGAACGGTTCTCCTACTATGGTATGCGGGGTATTCTTGTGCTTTATCTCACCGCACAGACCAGGGGCGACAACCCCGGTTTAGGTTGGTTAGATGTTGAAGCGCTTTCTCTTTATGGATGGTATACCATGCTCGTTTATGTAGCTTCGATACCCGGTGGTATTATCGCCGACAAGATCCTGGGTCAGAAGAAATCGGTAATGGTTGGGGGATTTTTGCTTGTTGCCGGTCATGGAATACTGTCGGTAGAACAGATGTGGGCTTTTTACTCAGGCCTTGGCCTTATTGTTGCCGGGGTAGGGATGTTAAAACCTAATATTTCCACCCTCGTAGGCGGCTTGTATAAGCAGGGCGATGAAAGAAGGGATAAAGGATTTTCGATCTTTTATATCGGGATCAATACCGGGGCTGCCCTGGCGAGTCTTATAGTTGCGGTTGTGGCCGATCAGTTCGGATGGCATGCCGGTTTCGGATTGGCCGCCATAGGAATGGTATTGGGTCAGGTGGTATACTTGTCTGGCCAAAAATACCTAGTTAAAGTGGGTAACAAGCCTGAAAAAAAGGCAGAAACTTCCGATGATGTCTCCATTGGCCAGATCTTTTCGATGCAATTCAACAAAAAAACTCCCTTGCTTACCACTCTTTTACTGGCGGTATTATCTACTTCCGTGGCCTGGTTTTATATCGAAAAGCAACAGTTGGCCTATATTATATTTTTTATTTTCCTGTCTCTCGTAGTGGGGATGATGGTTACTATATATGGCGACCTTAAATCCAAAGTAGAGAAAGACCGTTATTTGGTTTTGCTGTTGTCGTTTATAATTGTAATTGTATTCTGGGGTGCCTTTGAGCAGGCCGGGGGTCTTATGAATCTATATGCCGAAAACAGGACAGACCGTTTTCTATTCGGCTATCAGATCCCTGCGGCAGCCTTTCAATTTTTCAACCCTTTCTATATCATAGTATTTGCAGTACCTATCGCAAATTTCTGGATGTGGTGGAAGCATCGGGGAAAGGAAGCATCTTCCTTATTTAAGATGGCAAACGGAGTTATCATCATGGGACTTGGATTTGTATTTATGGTCTTTGCTTCCATGCAATATGAAACCTTAGGGAAATCCGCGCTTTACTGGCTGGCCCTGGCCTATTTGTTTCACACGATTGGCGAACTATGTGCTTCTCCTGTGGCTCTTTCCTTTATAACCAAACTGGCACCTGTGCGTTACGGAGCATTGATGATGGGCGTTTACTTTGCTGCCACTGGACTTGGGAATAAGGTAGCCGGACTTATTGGAGAATCAGCCTCAGAAGCTGGAGAGCTCAATACCTTTGCAGGCATCACCATTTTTTGTGTTGCTTTTGGTATTTTGGTGATCGTCATTCTAAAGCCATTGAAACGTCTTACGCATAAGGCTGAAGATCTTCGGGAAACCACCCATGATGAAGAAGCTGAGCCATTTGAGCTGGCAGACGATTAAAATAATTGCTTAAGTGTAATTATTATTGAATTTAACAACCAAACACCAATGATCGTATGAACACCGATGTTGAAAACCTATTTAAAGATAAAGTCCTGGGACATCCCGCCGGATTAATGGTGCTTTTCTTTACAGAAATGTGGGAACGATTTTCGTTCTACGGAATGCGTATTCTACTAGTATTATTCCTGACAGCCCCTTTGGTAAGTGATAATCCTGGTTGGGATTGGCCAAGAGAGCACGCGTTGTCTCTGATTGGTACCTATGCCTCGCTACTCTACCTAACGCCTATCATCGGTGGATACATCGCTGATAAGATTACCGGCTACAGGCTGGCAGTGGTCATCGGGTGTATTATTATGACATTGGGGCATGCCTCCATGGCCGTGGAGACCACTTTTTCATTTTATACAGGCCTGGCGCTACTTGTAGTGGGTACGGGGTTTTTTAAACCTAATATCACCTCCATAATTTCGGAAATGTACAAAGGGAAAGAGTCCAAAAAAGACGGTGCCTATACACTGTTTTATATGGGAGTAAACGCCGGTGCATTTTTCGGTATGATGTTGTGTGGCTACCTGGCAGAGAATATAGGCTGGTCATGGGGATTCGGCCTTGCCGGGATCTTTATGCTATTGGGAATGCTACAGTTCCTCCTGGCCAAAAATCTTTTCGGATCCATAGGTGCGCCCCCATCAACACTACAGGCCGATCAAAAAGATCTGGATAAAAAATCTACAACCGAATCCGAAGAAGAAAAATTGAACCCCTTTACCCGCAAGGATTATGTGTTGATCTTTCTCGCCGCGCTGGCTGGAATACTTTACCTCTTTAACGATCCTTTGGAGAAGATAGGCAATATTAACCTCCTGCCCTTTGAGGTGGGAGGACTTGGCGGTTCTAATACAGTGGTCCTGGCTGGTCTTGCCTTCTTTTTGGTACTGGTCGTGTCGAGGGTTTCCCGCTACACCAGGATAGTCAGAGACCGGATCATCGCAGTTACTATCTTCGGCCTTTTCACAGTTTTTTTCTTTGCAGCCTTCGAACAGTCCTTGGGATCTATGACGCTTTTCGCACGCGATTATACCAATCGTGCACTTGAGGGATCCTCTGCGATGATCTTTAAGATTGTCGATGCCTTACTTACAACCGTTCCCCTGATGATCATCACCTGGGTGCTTTATCTGCTTTTCAAGAAAACCTATTCGAAAATTGCCTGGTCTAATATTGTATTGGGACTCGCATTTGTAGGTATCTGGACCTTGGTAATATATCGGATTGCAGATAAATTCTCTCAGGAAGGCAACCAGATCGAAGCTACCTGGTTCGGGATATTGAACTCATTTTTCATCATTACCCTGGCACCGTTTTTCACACGTTGGTGGGAGAGTAAATACAACCCTAGTGCTGCGGTGAAATACGCACTGGGCCTTATTCTTTTAGGGCTGGGATTCGCTGTTCTCGCCTATGGGTCGGCAGGCATACCTCAGGGTTCAAAAACGGCATCGGTGAGCATGATATTCCTGATTTTCGCCTATCTGTTGCATACCATGGGTGAGCTATGTCTTTCTCCGGTAGGCTTATCATATCTCAGCAAATTGGTACCGGCAAGGATGATCGGATTCATGTTCGGTATCTGGTACCTGGCCATTGCGATTGGCCAAAAAGCCGCAGGGACACTTGGAGGCATGATCGACAAGATTAGCGAACAATACTCTTTGTCGACATTTTTCCTGATGTTTACCCTGGTGCCCATTGCCGTCGGACTTATTTCAATACTGCTAAATCCGGTGTTAAAAAGGCTCATGCACGGCGTGCGTTAGCTCATTTAAATCCAGACGGATCGCTCCATCGATGGTCGTATGGTGAAAAGAGATGCCTTGTCGTGCGCAACTCTTTTGCCATCGGGCCACATAACTCTTGTAATTACTGCCATCGGCTATTATCATTCCCGGGCGGTTTTTGAGCAGATACCGATCCAGGTTGATTCTAGGTGAGCCGGAGAGCAGCAAAATATCCGAAACAGGCAGTTCTGGTTGCATCGAAACGTCTTTGTCTATAATCAGCAATTTTTTTTGATTCAGGTAATATACTTCAGCCAAAGAATCAATTGTTATGGAAGCTATAGGCTCATTAGCCCTATAATCGGCCAATAAGCGGTGGGCTTTTTCAGGATGATCCGTTATGGCCCTTAAATGAGTACCATTTTGGTATAGAAGTATAGTTGCACCCACACTGTCAGCCATAGTGAGCAGCTGCTTATTCATCGTTCTGATCATGATGCGATAATTCCATATTTGAATGGCCAGAATACAAAAAAGCACCGCCATAATTCTTTTTGGCTGAAATCGATCTAAAAGCCTTACCAAACAAATTATCAGCATAGAGGTAAAGATCAGATGATAGGTGTCGAAATTAATATCTTTAATCAGAAAGATGTCCTGACGGGCGATCCAGGCCACGGTTTCATTCATGGCCAGGATCAAACCATTAAAAATGCTTACTAACAAGTCGGGTACCATCGCAACCAAGGAAAGAAATACCACCAGAATGCCCATTCCAAGTATTATCCCAAGGAAAGGAACTATAATGATATTAGAGAGAAAAAAAAGTCCTGGAAACTGGTGAAAATAGTATAACGATAAAGGTAAGACTCCTGCCTGTGCTGCCAATCCGATGGAAAACAGTTCCCATACTTTTTTGAGTAACGGCGGATTCGGTGTCCAGCATTTCATCAATTTGGGATATACCCATAATATGGAAAAAACAGCGGCATAGCTCATTTGGAATCCCAATTGGAAGAGCAAAAGCGGATCGATCACCAACAAGATAAAGAACATCGATAGGGCAAGGATGTTAAAGGTGCTGCCTGGCCTGTTCAGGTATAAAGCATAAGACAAAAAAGAGAACATGGTGACTGCTCTTATAACGGAGGCCGAGAATCCTGTTAAAAAAGCAAAACTCCATAGTACGAGTATACAGATGAAAAGCTTTAAGACTTTACCTCTCCTGAACCGCTCCAGAGGTTTAAGCAGGTACTGGAGGAAGAGCAATACAATTCCGACATGTAAACCAGATACGGCCAGTATATGGACCGCTCCGGCTTCCCTGTAATTCCGATATATACCTTTGTCAATATCCTTGCGATACCCTAATACTAACGCTTCAATTATTGAAAGTTCAGACGGACCAAAAGGCAACCGCTGAAGCTTTTCGATGATGTAGTGTCGTGCGCGATCTGCCCGTCCGGAAATACTGCCGGGCTTTTGCGATGTGATAATGGAATTGCTTTTGGTCAATTCGAGCTGATGGGCGATGCCAAGATGGCCAAGGTATTTTTTGTAATTGAATTGATATGGGTTTTTAGGAGCATTAATCTCCTTTAAAGAAGCCCAAACCAATAGTTTACTGTCTGCCTGTATGGTATCGGATACAGCTCCGAGTTTCATCCGGCAAAGTATGGTACCTCCCGATTGATGTTGATCTATGGCTTCCACGCTGGCGATAAATCGTCGGTAGTGACTGCTGGCCTTTAGTTCCTCTTTTATTTTAAGCTTCCAAAGGTGGGGTTGTTTTATGGCCTTCAGGCCTATTTGATCTGTATAGCGAAAAGCGCGATGAACGGTTGTCGTTGACATACCGATAGAAATAGTAGCGAGCGCGATACATACCTCAATAACATTCTTTTTTTTGAGCCGGTTTCTAAAATGAAGGATAGCGATAAGTACAAGTGATATGAAGGTGCCTATAAAAACCGCAACAGGGTGTACTTCTAAATAATAGCCCAACAGGATCCCAATCACCAGGAAGAAGGTGAGTTTGATAGCAACAAATTGAAGAAGGTTCATATCATAGCACTCTAGTCGCCTTCACAAAAGAAAGGTTCCAGAATCCTTCTCTTAAAGAGGAGACGATTACGCCCCTCGAGGTCGTAGAATGGATAAATTTGATCTCATCCTCTTCTACGGATACTACCAGCCCCACATGGTTTATTCGCTTCCCTTTACGGGAAGTTTTAAAAAACAGAAGGTCTCCTTTCCTTACCTTATCAAGGCGGATACGTTTTCCTTCCCCTGCTATTTCGTGCGAAACACGTGGTAAGTCGATCTCGTTCTTACCAAAAGAAACGAAAAGCAATCCCGAGCAGTCCATACCCTGTGCAGAAGTGCCACCGTATTTATACCTGACACCAGAATAAGTGAGTGCAGTGTTGATAATCTGATCGGCCTTATCGGTTGTTCCTAAATCCGGATCTTCTACACTGACCGTCAAACTTTCTTCGGGTTGAGCCCCCGTATCTTCCGTGGCGTCAACCGTAATGCTTCTCGATTTGCCATAGGTAGTTTTCTTCTTAACAACGCAGTTGCAAAGAGAAAAGGCTAAGATCAGGAAAAGGATTTTACGGGCCATCCAAGTATGTTAGACATATCCTGGATATCAAATTTAGGAATTTTTTACAATTAGCCCGGCGGCTTTTTCGCTTGCACCACCTCCACCCAGCTTTTTCTCCAGTTCATCATAGGCTTTCAACTGAGCATCGCGTTGGGGTCCTTCCAGGATCTTCTTCAATTCTTTCCTGAGGTTTTTTACATTTAGCTCACCCTGTATCAATTCGGTAACAACTTCTTTTTTCATGATCAGATTCACCAATGATATATAGTCGAGTGTTATGATCCTCCTGGCGATTTGATAGGAAATCCAACTCCCTTTATAACAAACTACCTGCGGAACCTTAAATAGCGCAGTTTCGAGCGTGGCCGTTCCACTGGTCACCAATGCAGCATAGGAATTACGAAGCAGGTCGTAAGTGCTATCATAGACTAGTTTGACATTCTTTCCCTGGAGGTAGGTTTGATATTCATCCAGACCCAGGCTCGGAGCTCCGGCGATGACGAATTGATAGTTGGGGAAATCCTTCACAAGACTCAACATCACATCGAGCATATTCTTGATCTCCTGTTTGCGGCTTCCCGGCAGGAGCGCAATAATCGGTTTTTCGGGCTCCAGTTGATTTGCGTTGCGGAAATCCATATCCTTTGCCGCGGGCATGGATTCTATGGCATCGATCAAAGGATGACCCACGAATTCAACGGGGTAATGATGCTTGTTCTCATAGAATTCTTTTTCAAAAGGAAGGATTACCATCATTTGGTCGATATCCCGCTTTATGCTTTTAATCCTGCTCTCCCTGGAGGCCCAGATCTGAGGTGAAATGTAGTAAGTAGTCTTAAAACCCTTTTGTTTGGCCCATTTGGCGATTCTCAGATTAAAACCCGAATAATCGATGAAAATGATCATATCGGGATCGAAGGTGGTGATATCCTTTTTGCAAAAACGAATATTCCGAAAAATGGCTCCAATATTAAGCAACACTTCTAAAAAGCCCATAAACGCGGTTTCCCGGTAATTTTTTACCAGTGTTGCCCCGGCCTTTTCCATCAAATTCCCACCCCAGCATCGTACCTGGGCCTCTTTGTCGGCAGACTTTAAGGCTTTTATCAGGTTAGAGCCATGCAGGTCGCCCGACGCCTCACCTGCAATGATATAATACTTCATAGGCTAAAGTTCCGAATTTATTAGGCGACTTTGTAGTATAAAATAACCAAGGCGGTGAGCAGCGTGGCTATTAAAACGCCTTTGGCCCTATGATCGCGCCTGATTTTTAGAAAACCAAAGAAAGCGAGTAGATTCAGGATAGCGCCCAGGGCCAGTAAACTGCCCAGGTGATCCTGCTCGATAGCCGCCTCAAATGTATTTGTTATTCCCAAATCGGAGAATATAAGGATATACAGCAATGTTCCAATAGTGTTGGCGATTATGCCTACGATAAAACCTATTACAATTTCTTTTTTCTTATTCATTGAGAATCCAGCTATTTAAATCTTGAATGGCGTGATGTGCTGTAAGATCGAATTGGGTGGGCACCACCGAAATATAGTCGTGTGCCAAAGCCCATTCATCGGTATCTTCACCATTATCTAGCAATTCGAACTCGCCGGTCAGCCAATAGTAATCCTTGCCCATCGGATTGGTCCTTTTATCGAATTTTTCCTTCCAGTTCGCCCTGGCCTGACGACATATTCTGACACCCTTAAGGCCATTTAGGGAGTTGGGAATATTGACATTTAATACTACCCCTTTCGGGATGCCTTTTGTAAGCGCTTCACTCGCGATTTTCTTTACCGCTTCTTCGGCCGGTTTAAAATCGGCGTCCCAGGAGTAATCGCACAAGGAGAAGCCAATGGCAGGCACGCCTTCTATGCCTGCTTCAATCGCCGCGCTCATGGTCCCTGAGTAAATTACATTGATAGAGGAATTAGATCCGTGGTTAATACCGCTAACGCAAAGGTCGGGTTTTCTTCCCAGCAGTTCCTGTAACGCGAGTTTGACGCAATCTGCCGGAGTACCACTACAGCTGTATTCGGCTATCGCACCACTTTCTGGGTCGAGATTCTCCTCTTGAAGATATAGGGTACTATCGAGGGTAATGGCATGCCCCATTCCAGATTGCGGACTATCCGGAGCCACTACAATTACATCTCCAATATCCTTCATATAACGGATGAGTGCCCTAAGCCCTGGAGCGGTTATTCCGTCGTCGTTAGTGACCAGAATCAACGGATTTGGCATAGAATATACTTTAAAGGGCAAAAATACGTTTTTAAATGTGTTAATCCTTAAGGTTCTTTGAACATATAAACCATAAGACGACAATGAGGTCGGAAAGCAGCTTGATCAGTGTCCTCATATTATCGAAAACATCAGTAAAAATGGGTAATTTCGGGCTTTAAGGTGACGGTGTTTAACAAAAATTTAATGGGGCCTGCCTAGTTACTGGCATGGTTTTTTCTGTATCTTAGAGAATTCATTTGGAAATACTGAAATCCCGTAAATAGGTCTTTTTTCATTGTTGAAGATTAAAAAGACGTATTTACTATTAAAAAAACATACATGAAAAGGAATTTTGCTCTTGGTTTCCTGGTAATATTGATTGCTGTTGCCTCCTGTAGCTTCACAAGTAAATCTTTCGAATCTAGTGATAAGGATAAGTTACTACTCGATCTTATCACCTATGTGCTTGAAAGGGGGCATTACGAACCTAAGGATATAAATGACGATTTTTCGGCTAACGTCTTCGATGATTTTATCGATATCATAGACCCGACAAAACGATATTTTCTCAAAGAAGATATTTTGGAATTTGAACAATACAAATTCCAGATCGATGACCAGATTAAAAACACGGATATTTCTTTTTTCAATATAGTGTACGATCGTCTGATGACGCGGATGAATGAGGCCAAAGAAATCTATCAAGTTGTTTTATCTGACCCATTTGATTATTCCGTCGAAGAGCATATCGATATCGACTACGAGAAGGTGGCCTTTGCGGCTTCAGAAAAGGAATTGACGGAGCGTTGGAGAAAACAATTAAAATATGCCACGATCGGCACCTATGATTCCAAAATAAAGGATGAAGATCAGAATGTAAAGAACGACCCTGCTTACAATAAAAGAGAAACCGATGTTCTGGAGTTGGAAGCACGGGAGGCTACCGAGCAGACGCTTGATGAATTTTTTGATTTCATCGACGACCTGGAGCGCAAAGACTGGTTTGTTCAGTACATCAATACCATTGTTGACGAATTTGACCCGCATACGTACTATTTTGCTCCTGATGACAAGGATAAGTTCGATATCAGCATGTCGGGAAAATTTGAAGGGATAGGAGCCAGGCTCCAAAAGAAACCAGAAGGGGCTAAAATTGTTGAGATAATCTCCGGAGGTCCTGTTTGGAGAGACCGTCAGTTGGAGGTGGGAGATGAGATCCTTAAGGTAGGACAAGAAGGAGAATTACCGGTGAATATAGTTGGAATGCGTCTTGACGATGCAATTAAGCTTATAAAAGGTCCTAAAGGGACTGTGGTTGATCTCACTGTTAGAAAAGTCGACGGGTCCATACGCGAAATTTCCATTACACGCGATGTCGTGGAACTGGAAGAGTCGTATGCAAAATCGGCGACGGTTATAAAGGATCAGAATAAATTTGGTCTGATCCATCTCCCTAAATTTTATGTCGATTTTGAAGATTATACGGAACGTAACGCAGCCACCGATGTAGCCAAGGAAGTAGAGCGCCTCAAAGCAGAAGGTATAGAAGGGCTCGTACTGGATCTTAGGGACAACGGAGGCGGTTCGTTGAAAACCGTTGTGGAAATGGCTGGTTTGTTTATTAAGGATGGCCCCATCGTTCAGGTACGATCTTCCGGAAAAGATAAAGATGTATATGAGGATAAGGACGAAAGGATCCAATGGGACGGCCCATTGGTGATACTTGTAAACGAATTGTCTGCCTCTGCCTCCGAGATATTGGCCGCAGCGATGCAAGACTATAAGCGGGCTATTGTTATTGGAAGCAAGCAAACATTTGGCAAGGGTACGGTGCAGAATGTGATTCCACTTGAAAACATTGTAAGAAGCAATGAATATGGAGACCTTGGGGCGATCAAACTCACCACCCAGAAATTTTACAGGATCAACGGCGGCTCAACCCAATTGGAAGGTGTGAAAAGCGATGTTGTGGTTCCGGATCGCTATAGCTATATCGATCTGGGTGAACGCGACCAGAGAAATCCTCTGGGTTGGGATAAGATATCGCCCGCGAACTATGATCTGTGGGAAGGCTATATCGATTATGAGACCACTATTGCCAACAGTACACGGCGAATGAAATCCAATGAACAAATAAAGTTGATCGAAGAAAATGCCAAATGGTTAAAAAAACAACAGGAAAAAACATCGGTGAGCCTCAATTACAATATCTACAAGAACGAAGAACAAAAGAGCAGGAGTGAATCGGAGTACTTTGAAACGATCTCTGATTACGATTCACAACTGACTTTTGAATCCTTACAGTATGAAACTGAGCTCTTTACGCAAGATCAGGTATTGAGGGAGAAGCGCGACAGATGGCATCAGGATCTTGCCCGCGACGTATATGTTGAAGAAGCGGTAAACGTTTTAAAAGACCTTAAGATCAATAATATTGAAAAGGGTAAACTGGCCAGCGTAAAAGGATAATATAAATTATACCATATCGATAAACCCTATTCAATTGAATAGGGTTTACTGTTTGCAGCCGCGCTCATTGTTAGAGACCTCATAACCTTCCAAATGAACCAGAACCAAAATGGATATTTCCCTGCGTAATTTGCTTTATAGATCAAGATTTGTTTTACCCATAGTGCTTTTCACCCTTCTAGCGGTTTCCTGTAATAAAGATGATGGAAATCCCAACAGTGTGCCCGGTGGTACGGACGTCATCAGCAATCAGTTTGTAAGTCTCAATCCCAGTGGTTTTTCCCCGCTTTCTGCCATCATTGAGCTGGAGACCATTGAGGAGGTTCGTGTGAGTATGCGGATAAAGGGTCGGAACGGTTCCGTTTCCGATTTTGTGCATGATTTTGCGTCGATTGGATCAGAGCTGACCCTTCCCGTACATGGCTTGTACCCGGATCATTTGAACCTTGTGGACCTGACCTTTTATGATCGCGACGGGAATGATCTGGGAACGGAACGTTTCGAAATCCCAACCGAACCGTTGATCGGCGTAATGCCCGAAATTGTGATCGAAGAGTCCAGGAGAAACGAGATGGCCGAAGGGATGACACTGGTCAGTTACTTTGGGCACAATGGTGCAACCTTCCCTCAAAGACCTTTCATTTTCGATTCATATGGTGAGATCAGATGGTATTTAGATTTTAATGCCAGTGCTGAACTGGGAGCCTTGTTTTATGACAATGGGGTGGAACGCCTTTCTAATGGTAATTTTTATTTCGGCTCAGGAGGTGGCGCTTTTGGTCTCAGCGGTGATATCGATAAGATATATGAAGTAGATCTCTTTGGCAATATCATCAACACATGGGACATGCCTGGATATTCCTTTCACCATGAGGTACACGAAAAACCAAATGGTAATTTCCTTGTGACAGTCAATAAGATCGCCGCGGCTACGGTGGAAGATTTTATAATTGAAATCGATCGAACAACCAAGGAAATCATCAATATATGGGACCTGAATCTGGCACTTCAAAATTCCAGGACTACATGGACAGATGATGCCGTCGATTGGTTTCACGCCAATGCCGTACTGTACGATGAAAGAGACGATACGATTATTGTATCCGGAAGGACTCAGGGTCTGGTAAAGCTCAACTCGAACAGCGACGTGATATGGATACTGGCACCTCACCGGGATTGGGGACTATCTGGCAATGGTGTCGATCTCAATACGAAGTTACTGCAACCAATCGATTCGAATGGGCAGTTGATCACCGATGTCCAGATACTGGAGGGTACTTTAAATCATCCGGATTTCGAATGGAGTTGGTATCAGCATGCCCCGCTGATTACCCCCAGTGGAAACGTTATGATATTCGACAATGGGGATAATAGAAATTATGTGTCAAGCGGCCCCTATAGTCGGGCGGTAGAATACCGGATTGACGATACCAACAAGACGATCCAGCAGCTTTGGCAATATGGTAAAGAAAGGGGTGATGAAACATATTCTAGAATTGTCTCGGATGTTGACTTTCTTGAAAATGAGGATCATGTACTTTTCTCACCCGGTGCTATAATCGATCAGGGTGCTGTTTTTGGTAAGTCTATCGAAATAGATCACAACAGTCGTTCTGTACTCTTTGAGGCGACCATTATTCCACCTGTAGCTTTTTTCGATATAATCACCCTTCACAGGACGGAAAGAATATCGCTTTATCCTTAATTCCATGATGGATCATTGAACGGGAGAGTGCATTTTGGCGCTCCTTGGGCAGATATTACTATGCGCTCTGCCTTAGTTTGTCGGCATGCATTTTTCGGAATTTATTAAGCTTCGGGGTGATGACAAAACTGCAATATCCCTGCAGCTTATTGTTCCTATAGTAATCCTGGTGTTGTTCTTCCGCCTGGTAGAAGGTGACGGCCTGGCTCAACTCCGTAATAACCTCGTCTTCATAATATGTCCTGATGTTATGAAGCACCTCTTTGGCTGCTTGCTTTTGTTCCTCGTCATGGTAGTATATCACAGAGCGATACTGGGTGCCAACATCGGCTCCCTGACGGTTCAGTGTAGTGGGGTCGTGGGTTGTCATAAAGATATAGAGAAGATCTCTGTAAGAGATAAGTTCTGGTTTAAAGGTGATTTGAACAACTTCTGCATGTCCTGTCAGTCCGGAACAGACTTCCCTGTAAGTAGGTTTGCCAGGAGCTGTTCCACCGGTATATCCTGAAACCACTTTTTCAACTCCCCTGACTTCCTGGAATACCGCTTCGGTACACCAAAAACAACCGCCACCAAAAGTGGCCAGTTCTGTTTTTTGATCTTTCATAGTGCCTCTTCTTTCTCGATATACATAGATTCAGAATTGATGCAGTAACGCAACCCGCTTGGTTCAGGACCATCAGGAAATACATGTCCAAGATGGGCATCACAGGTATTGCACATCGCCTCTACGCGGACCATGCCATAAGAAGTGTCCCGTTCGTACTTTATAGCATTTTCCTTGATGGGCTGTGTAAAACTGGGCCATCCGGTTCCCGAGTCGAATTTAATAGTCGAATCGAAGAGCAATGTATCACAACAAATACAGGCATATTTTCCCGCATCATAGCTGGTACAAAGCGCTCCTGAATGTGGTGATTCAGTGCCTTTTTTTCTGGTTATTCTGAATTGCTCAGGACTCAGTTGTTCCCGCCATTCCGCTTCTGTCTTTTCCACTCTTCTATCGGGCTCGGGGTTGCCTTTGACCGCGTAGTTGATCACTTCTTTCCAGGTTAGCATTGTCATCAAATTATCAATATAATTTCAGTTCATGGATTTGTCGGGGATTAGACCTATTCCTTACGCTATTTCCACCAACCATTGGCCGCTAAATTATAGTAAATTTATGCAATGGACAAAAGGCAGCGCGATCGTTGGATTTATACCATATTGCTGATCATCTTTATGGTGGGATTCTGGATTTTTGAAAACTTTTATACGCCAGAGCATTATTCATCTCGGGCCGATAATACTTTTAAGACCGAAGCACCATCTTTTTTTGTGCCTTCTTCTACCGGTCAGTTGGTGAAACATGATCATTATTCATTGTCTTATAGCGAACCCCATGAACAGGCAGAGTGGGTGATCTATACGCTTAACAAAACTCATTTGACAGATGATAACCGTGAGCGCCCCGACTTCATTGAGGATCCATATGTTGATACGAAATCAGCAGACTGGAGAAATTATAAAGGGTCGGGTTACGATCGGGGACATCTATGTCCGGCTGGTGACCGTAGGTTTTCAGAAATGGCGTATCGTGAAACATTTTACACCAGCAATATTTCCCCACAAGACCCTGAATTCAATGCGGGGATTTGGAATGACCTTGAAAAGCAAGTGCGGATCTGGGGAAAGCGATACGGTAAATTATATATCGCAACAGCTGGTGTTTTGGAATCGGGGTTAAAAACGATTGGGGATGAAGATGTAGCTGTTCCCCGATGGTATTATAAGATCGTTGTTCGAGGTTCTGAGAAGGATTTGAAAGTTATCGCATTTCTTATGCCCAACCAACCGGGTAATGGCTCACTTAAAAATTATGTAGTTAATGTAGACCGGATAGAGGAAATGACAGGTCTCAATTTTTTCAGATCGCTTCCTGAGGAAGTAGAGCAACAGATCGAAGCTGGTATCAGGGAAAAGGATTGGCGTTTTACAGCCATTCATTAAGCCTGTTCGAATCGAGTTTAAGAAATACAAATAGCAAAATTGTAAAGCCCAATAAACCGGAACCTCCATAACTGAAAAATGGCAATGGAATTCCTATCGTGGGCAGTACCCCTATGACCATGCCGATATTGATAAAATAATGGATCAGCAGGATGGAGATCACACCATAGCCGTACATTCTACTAAAATCATTTTTTTGTCGTTCCGCAAGCCGTACCAGCCGTAGCAGCAGGATAGTAAATAGCAGCACCACCGCGGTGGTCCCGATAAATCCCCACTCTTCTCCCACGGTGCTGAAAATGTAGTCTGTATGTTGTTCAGGGACAAAGTCGCCTTTGGTCCTCGTTCCCTCCAGAAATCCTTTTCCGAAAAAACCACCTGATTCTATGGCCTTTTCAGATTGATAGGTATTATAGCCAATGGTCTTTCTGATGGTCTCTAATTTTTCGGGGTCTTTCTCAAGTCGTAACCATAGGCTGAAACGATCGCGGTGACGCTGTTCGAATACCTTATTGAAGACAATATTCACAGATAATGAAAATAAAATCGAGACGACAAACACAGCGGCCAAAGGAAGTATGGGTACTTTAAATGTCGATCTTTTAACCAAAAGGAAAATAGCGATAAGCATTACCATTCCGATAGCGACCCAGGTTGTTCCGAACATCAGGGTGGTTACGAATACCAATAAGGCCAAAAAGGCTATCGCCAGATAGTATAATGGCAAACCTTCTCTAAAAAGGACAAATATCAGGGAAAAAAACACCAGGGCGCTGCCCGGGTCTGGTTGTGGTATGATCAGAAATGCCGGGATGAGGATGATCAGGAAAGCATACATCTGATGCCTTGGCCTTTTAATATCCGTTTGAATATCACTTAGGTATTTGGCCAAAGCAAGTGCAGTGGTGATCTTTGCAAATTCTGAAGGTTGCAAATTGAAAAACCCAAAATCGTACCAGGAGGTGGCTCCAGCGATAGTCTTGCCGAAAATAAACAGACCTAAGAGAGAGACCAATGATATTATATAAAGAACACTGGCAAAGCGTTCATAAAAATTGGCCTCGAGGGCGAGTATTATAAATATCGTTACTGCACTGATGCCGATAAAAGCCAATTGCTTTCCATAGAGCTGCCCAAAGTTGAATACAGAAGGATATTCTTCTGAAAAAGTGCTGGAATAAATATTTACCCAGCCGATAATAACAAGTAGGAAGTAAAGTAGAATAGTAAGCCAGTCGACTCGCTTTAGGACGCTTCTACCAGACATATTCGTTTATCTTGAATTCTTCACCGCTATAGGGCTTGGCGTATTCATGCTCCAGGGTCTTGTCTAACATTCGTTTTTCCAGGTCGGTCCTTGTAATGATTCCCTTTAGGTATTTCTCGATCATTAGAGAAGCAATGTGTCCGGCATATCTGGAACCATAATAGCCATGCTCAATAAAAACAGCCAGGGCGATTTTGGGATTGTCTACCGGGGCGAAGGCTACAAAAATACTATGATCGGTGAGCTGTGTTTTAACGCCGTCAATCCTGGTGTAATTCTCAACCGTACCGGTTTTGCCGGCGATTTCGATACCGGGTACCTGCAGCCATTTTGCCGTTCCTTTTGTATATACATCGCTCATACCACGAACCACAGGATCGAAATGTTTTTTATCGATCGTGGTATATTTCGGTTTGGTAAATTCGGGTTTGCTAATGGGGATACCATCGATCTTTTTAAGGATATGCGGCGTGAAATAGTGGCCCCTGTTTGCTATGGCCGCGGCCATATTAGCCAGTTGGATTGGGGTTGCGGCTACTTCTCCCTGTCCGATAGAATTTGAAATGATATAGGAGGAGCTCCATCGGTTATCGCCATAGAATCGATCGTAATAATCTTTATCGGGAATTCTACCAGGCCTACCGGTCGGTAAGTCATACCCAAGAAAATTTCCAAGGCCGAAACTTTTCATATGGGCGGACCATACATCCATACCCTCGTCGGTGGTCTTGTATTTGTCATAGATCTTTCTAAACGTCCCTGCGAAGTATGCATTGCAGGATTTGTAGATCCCAGTGTTCATATTCCGAATTCCGCCACCGCAATGGCAACCTCTCAGGGTATTTCCCACATAAAAACCATTATAGCATCTAATGGTGGTTTCTGGTTTAATGACCCCTTCCTGAAGTGCTACCAATGCATTCAGCGTCTTAAATGGAGAACCGGGTGAGGGTTCGGCAAGGATCGCCCTGTCCCAGGTCGGTTTTGATATGGTGTCATAATGGAGTTTACTGTAGTTCCTTGAGCGTTCTCTTCCCACCAGTAAAGCAGGGTCGTAGGTGGGCCCGGAGATAAGTGTCAGGATTTCACCTGTGGCAGGCTCAAGAGCGACAATACCGCCGCGTTTACCATTCATCAGTTTTTCGCCATATTCCTGAAGTGTCTTGTCCAGGGTAACATACAATTCTTTCCCCTGTTCCGGGAGGGTATCTAGGATCCCATTTTTATAGGGTCCGATATCGCGGTTAAAGCGATCCTTCTGTATGAACTTAACACCTTTACGCCCACGCAGGATTTCCTCATATTCCTTTTCAATTCCGGTACGACCTGTAAGTTCCCCTTGCACATAATATGGGTTTTTTAAAAGGTCGGTCTCGTTTACTTCACTGATATAGCCCAAGACATTGGCCCCGCTCTTTGTATTATAATAACGCAGTGATCTTTTCTGAATATAGAAACCCTCATATTTTCTCATTTTTTCCTGAAGACGGGCATAATCTTCTTTAGAGAGCTGAGGCACCAGAACCGAAGGCAGGCGTGGAGAATATACCCGGGCTTTACGAAGTTTCTCGATGAACTTTTCCTTTTCAATTCTAAGGAGCTGACAGAATTCGAGCGTATCGAGGGGTTTTACTTCCCTGGGAATAACCATTACATCATAAGCTGGTTGGTTGGCTACCAGCAACTTGCCTTTACGATCATAAATATAGCCGCGTTCCGGGTAGTCATAGATGGCCTTTATGGCTGAGTCTTCCAAGACCTGGTTAGGGGAGAAACTAAATATCTGTAAATAGGAAAGCCTACCTACAAAGGTAATTCCGATAATAATAATGATCGATGAAAGAAGGATCTTTTTCATTTATTCATTCAGTCTGTTACGCCAATTCAGTCTTGATTTCAGCTGATCCTCCGCTTGTACTCAACTTTTTCCTTTTCGGTTCTATTCCTTTTGAACGCTAAATAAGGAACTGAATAGCAGGCACAAAATCAGAGTCCCAATTCCTGTGAAAATAACTTTCTTCAAAATTACCAGCAAATTTGGTAAACTAAAAATTTCAAGTGTGAAGAAAATCACGTGATGTGCTACAATTAATAACGCCAAGAATGTGATTTGTTGTGCGCGAGTGGTGTTAGAAAGTTTAAAACTTTGAAATTCGTAATTGATGCCGAAAACAAAGCGCATGATGGTAGGTCTTAAATACGCAATACTTACTGTGGCAGCAGCGTGCAAGGCCAGGGTATCAGAGAAAATATCAATGACAAAACCCAATAAAAATCCAATTCCTATAAACACCGTACGATTTTCTTTTATGGGATACCAATATAGGAACAGGATGTAAATCATTGGATTGATAAATCCAAAGAAATTAAGCCGGTTAAACACCAGAACCTGAACCAGGACCAACAGGGTAAACCTTAGAATATTGATAAAATAACGACTACCGGTCATTGTTCAGGTCATTTTCCAGTTCGAGAATCTCTTCACGGCTGGGATTGTCAATAATATAAACGTTCTTCAAATTGGTCATGTCGTTAAAGAGCTGAACGTCTATACGGTAAAAGCTTTGCGAGGTATTGAGATCGAATTTCTTAATAATGCCTATGGGAATATTTTCCGGGAATATACTCGACATTGCTCCCGTTACGATGGTATCGCCCACCAGCAAAGGCACCAATCTTGGGATATCTTCCAGCTGTACTTGGTCGAAACGCTCGGTATTCCAGGTTAAAGACCCGAAGTAATTGGTACCCTTGATCTTCGCATTAAGATTAGACTTGGTGTTTAAAATGCTTTGAACAGCGGCATAGTTGTTCGAAGTTTTTTCTACGATACCTAAGATACCGAGTGCGCTGATCACTCCCATATCTTGAGCAACACCCTGATTTTTTCCTTTATTTATAGTGATATAATTATCCTGGTTCGAATAGCTGTTCTTGATGATCCGGGCGGAGATTAAGGTGTAATTCAGCGCTACGGTGTCGAGCTCAACGGAATCTTTATTTTCATTATTGTAGAGCAAAGATCGCAGTCGACGGTTCTCTTCCAAAAGCTGCCGGTTAATTTCTCCAAGCCCGAAGTAAGTTGAAAACCGTTCCATGGTATTGTATATTCCACCGCTGAGCCAATTGGCAGAATTGAAATACCGGGACCGATGATACGAATGGGATTGAAAGGTAAATGCGAGGGAAATGGTGAGTAGTAGAAGATACAGCAACGTTATTTTGTAACGAAGAATAAAATTAATTATCTGCTGCATTCACCTTTAAATTGTCAATTCCAGTTCGAGTGGTATTCTATTCAAAATGCTGAAACCTAAAAATAATTCTTATTTAATAAGAATACTTTTATAACGTTCCAGGTTTTTAAGTGCAATTCCAGTGCCTCTCACCACGGCACGTAAAGGATCTTCTGCGATATAAACCGGAAGATCTGTCTTTTGTGAAAGCCTCCGATCGAGGCCCCTTAGCATTGAACCTCCACCAGCGAGATAGATGCCGGTGTTGTAGATATCTGCAGCCAATTCGGGTGGGGTTTGCGAGAGCGTTTCCATCACCGCGTCTTCCACCCTGAGAATGGACTTATCAAGTGCCTTTGCAATTTCCCTAAAAGAAATCTGCACTTGCTTGGGTTTTCCTGTAAGCAGATCGCGTCCCTGAACCGACATATCGTCGGGTGGTGATTGCAGATCCTCAATGGCAGAACCAATCTGTATCTTGATGTTTTCAGCCGTGCTTTCCCCTACATACAAATTATGCTGGGTCCTCATGTAATAGATGATATCGTTGGTAAATACATCACCCGCTATCTTTACGGATTTATCACAAACGATCCCTCCAAGAGCGATAACTGCAATTTCCGTGGTACCACCACCAATGTCGACGATCATATTGCCTTTGGGTTGCATAATGTCCAGACCGATCCCTATTGCGGCCGCCATAGGTTCATGAATCAGATATACCTCCTTGCCATTCACCCGTTCTGCAGACTCCTTAACCGCCCTCATTTCCACTTCGGTGATTCCGGAAGGAATACAAATGACCATTCGAAGCGCAGGAGGAAACCATTTCTTCTTAAGTGCAGGAATGTTTTTAATGAACATATTGATCATTTTCTCCGATGCATCAAAGTCGGCGATGACCCCATCTTTCAGCGGTCTGATCGTCTTTATGTTCTCATGCGTTTTGCCTTGCATCATATTTGCTTCCTTCCCTACTGCGATGATCTTGCCAGTGATTCGGTCTCGGGCCACGATAGAAGGACTGTCTACCACTACCTTGTCGGCGTGGATGATCAGTGTATTTGCAGTGCCGAGATCGATGGCTATTTCTTCGGTCAGGAAATCAAAAAACCCCATGTTAATTAGTTTGGTTTCGGATTATTGGATCCGGTTTGTCGACAAAAGTAGTAAAATTAATGCTTAAAATGACGAGTACCTGTCATGACCATCGCCATGTCATTTTGGTCGCAATAATCGATACTCAAATGATCTTTAATCGATCCTCCAGGCTGAATGACGCTCCTGATACCGGCCGAAAATGCAATCTCAACACAGTCGGGAAAAGGAAAGAAAGCATCGCTGGCCATAACAGCTCCATCCAGGTCGAATTTAAATGTGCGTGCCTTATGAATAGCCTGATTCAAAGCATCGACCCTGGACGTCTGGCCGGTTCCGCTCGCGCATAGCTGACCATTCTTTGCCAGGACAATAGTATTGGACTTGGTGTGCTTACAAATCTTGGATGCGAAGATCAAATCATCCAATTCGCGATCTGATGGTTTGTTTTTGGTTACATAATCGAGCAGCTCTTTGCTGTCGGTTTTCAAATCTTTATCCTGGACCAGATATCCGTTCAGGCAGGTTCGTACTATTCGATCAGACAAAACGGCCTTTTTCTGAATGAGTAAGATCCTGTTTTTCTTTCCCTTGAGAATTTCAAGAGCAGCATCCTCGAAATCAGGGGCTATAACCACCTCGCAAAACAACTTGTGGATTTCTTCAGCCGTTGGCCCATCTATGGGTGTATTGCTGATGAGGATACCACCAAATGCAGAAACAGGATCACCGGCTAAAGCATCGAGATATGCCTCCTTAACCGTTGTCCGGCTCGCAAGCCCGCAGGCATTGTTGTGTTTCAGTATAGCGAATGTTGGCGATTCATCACGGAACTCCTCCATCAGATTTACCGCTGCATCGATATCGAGCAGGTTATTATAGGAGAGTTCTTTCCCGTGAAGTTTATCGAAAACCGAGTCGAAATCGCCGAAATAATAGCCACGCTGATGAGGATTTTCTCCATAACGCAATACCTTGCCATGTTGTTCACTTATTTTAAATGATCCCTGTTCTTTCGAATCGTCGAAATATTGAAAAATGGCGGTGTCGTAATGCGAAGAAATATCAAAAGCCTTTTTGGCAAAGGCTTTACGCTGTTCAAGTGTGGTACTGCCCTGCCCTTCAGAAATGAGATCCAGAAAGAGCTCATAATCGTCCATAGAAGAAACACAAAGTACATCCTTGTAGTTTTTAGCCGCTGCCCTGATCAGCGAGATCCCGCCTATGTCGATCTTTTCAATGATCTCCTGCTCACTCGCGCCACTGGAGACTGTTTTTTCGAAAGGATATAGGTCTACTATTACGATATCTAGTTGCGGAATGTTGTATTCTTCCAACTGAGCCACATCGCTTTCCTGGTCCTGCCGGTTAAGGATACCCCCAAAAACTTTCGGGTGCAATGTCTTTACCCTGCCCCCAAGTATGGAAGGATAGCTGGTGACTTCTTCAACCGGGATTACCCGGACCCCCAATTCTTTGATATATTTTTCCGTGCCACCAGTAGAGTATATGGTGACACCCAGATCGTCTAACTTTCTCACAATGGGTTCCAGGCCTTCCTTGTGAAAAACAGAAATCAGTGCGGTAGCGGCTTTTTTTACTGTACTCATTTTAGCGGGATTAAGGAAACAAATGTAAACTTTTGGCCGCTAAATATGAGGCTGTGTTATTAACAAAAGCCTGAAAGTTTTAAAGAATTTTGGCTACCTCCCGATTGATGAATTCAAGAAAACGCTCGTCCTCTTCGGTAAACGGATCTAGGGATTCGGAATCTATATCGATCTGGCCGATATTTTCTCCATCTTTAAACAAAGGAACGACGATCTCAGATTTTACATTAAGGCTACACGCGATATAATTATCCTGGGCAGACACGTCGGGTACTACAAAATTCTGGTTGCTTTCGGCCACCTGCCCGCAAATCCCTCTTCCGAAAGGAATAATAGTATGTTCGGTGGGTTCACCGGCAAATGGCCCGAGCTTTAATTCCGACTTGTCTCCGTTCTTAAAATAGAAGCCTACCCAATCGTAGTGAGGAATATTGTCTCGTAATAATTTACAAATACCTTTTAAACGGTTATCGATAGTTTGATTTTTGTCTGAGCAGAGCTTAGTTATTTTGGGGCGGAGATGCTTGTACATAGCATAATTTCTTGTAAATGTATTCAAAATATAGTTTATTATCGCTTTGGATTATCCAGTGGATATTATGATTTTTTCCGCGCAATAACGGCATGAAATTAATCGGTATATCCTGTAATTTAAACACAATCAAGTTATTGACCCTCCTATCTATTTCTTTAATCTTTTGTTAATCAAAATAATAAAAGATTATATTTTGTAGTTTTGTATAGTATATGAAAGAGCTTTTTCGGAGGTTATTGGCTTATTCAATGGCATTAATTGTGCTGTTTTCTTCAATGTCTTTTACTGTAGACATGCACTTTTGTGGGGATAGTTTAGTTGATCTCAGCCTGATCGAAGCAGATAACTGTGCTATGGCGTCTATGCCGGGCATGTCTGAAAACGACCGAATGCTAATGGATGAAATGGGTTGCTGTACCGATCTTGAAATTACTTTGGAAGGTCAGGATGAACTTAAAATTTCCTTTGACGACCTTTCCTTAGAGCAACAGGTATTTTTGTCTTCCTATTATCAGTCTTATCTTCAGCTTTTTAATACACAGTCTGGTGTAAAAGCATCATTTGATGGTTATCCGCCGCCTATAATCATAAAGGATATCTGTATTCTTTATGAAACTTTTCTCATTTGAAATTATACAATAGACCTTAATTCCTGATTAATATATTTTTCAGGGAGTCCTCTATTGGCATCTCTTGATGCCTAAGTCTAATTGTTTAATTTTTAAAGATGCTCAACAACAGCATAAAATTTCTGATAGAGAACAAACTATTTGCAGTGATACTGTTGATTTTTTTCGTCGCACTGGGAATTGTAAACGCACCTTTTAAATGGGATATCAAATTGTTGCCCAGTAATCCGGTGGCTGTGGATGCCATACCGGATATTGGTGAGAATCAGCAGATTGTGTTTACGAAATGGGATGGTCGTTCTCCCCAGGATATAGAGGACCAGATAACCTATCCTCTCACTACTTCCCTTTTGGGAATTCCAGGGGTAAGAACCATACGAAGTTCTTCGATGTTTGGTTTCTCGAGCATCTACATCATTTTTGAGGAAGACATTGAATTTTATTGGAGCCGGAGCCGAATTCTGGAAAAACTGAATTCCTTACAGGCTAATTTGCTTCCTGCAGGAGTCACGCCCACCTTAGGTCCGGATGCTACGGGATTAGGTCAAATCTTTTGGTATACGCTGGAGGGCCGCGATGAGAATGGACAGGTAACCGGTGGGTGGGATTTACAGGAACTCAGGAGCATACAGGATTACTATGTGAGATATGGTTTGTCGTCCGCCGGAGGGGTTTCTGAAGTGGCCTCCATTGGGGGTCACGTAAGCGAATATCAAATAGATGTTAATCCGGAATTATTACGGCAGTACAATATCGGATTAAATGAGATCGTGGCAGCTGTTAAAGAGAGTAACCGGGATATCGGGGCTCAAACATTAGAATTAAACCAAGTAGAGTATTTGGTTCGTGGCCTCGGCTATATAGAGTCTGTTAACGACATTGAGAATACGGTTATTGCTTCCGATAAGTTTACCTCGATACGTATTAAGGATATTGCCAAAGTAAGCCTGGGACCCTCACCCAGACGGGGAATATTGGATAAAGAAGGCGCCGAAGTGGTAGGTGGAGTGGTAGTCGCCCGTTATGGCTCAAATCCGCTTCAGGTAATAAATAATGTAAAAGATAAAATAAAGGAGATTGGTTTAGGTCTACCGTCAAAGGTATTAAGTGATGGCAGGACTTCGCAGCTTACGATTGTTCCCTTTTACGATAGAACAGAACTTATACAAGAAACTCTGGGCACGTTGAATGAGGCGCTCACATTGGAAATATTGATAACCATTCTGGTAATTGCTGTGATGGTATTTAATTTAAGGGCTTCTCTACTAATCTCGGGACTTCTACCTGTTGCTGTACTTATGGTCTTCAGCGCGATGAAGCTATTTGATGTGGATGCCAATATCGTTGCTCTTTCCGGGATAGCTATAGCCATTGGCACCATGGTGGATATGGGCGTAATTCTGTCCGAGAATATTCTTCGCCATCTAAAGGAACACAAGACTAAGCTTCCTACGAATACCATAGTTTTTAATGCTACGTCTGAAGTTTCGGGAGCGATAATTACCGCGGTACTTACCACAATAATCAGCTTTATACCCGTGTTCTTTTTGATAGGAGCCGAGGGAAAATTATTCCGACCACTGGCTTTTACCAAAACCATGGCATTAACGGCTTCAATTCTTGTAGCACTATTTTTAATCCCACCAATTGCTGCTTATATCTTCGATAAGAAGAATCTCAGACTTAATACCCGATATTTGATCAATGGGGCTCTTATCTTTCTCGGCGCCATTGGGTTGGTAAATGGGTTATGGCTCGGTTTGTTGCTCATCGCTTTTGGAATAGTTTCTATGCTCCATCTAAAAGGGCGACTTTCAATCCACAACCTAGAAAAGCTTAATATCTCAATGGCCATAGTTACTATTGTTATTTTGTTAGCTATATATTGGCGTCCATTAGGATTGGAAAGGTCTGTCTTTTGGAATTTAATATTTGTTGGAATCATCTGTATTGGCCTATTAGGAACATTTACCGTATTTAGGAAATACTATAGCCGAATTTTATCCTGGGCACTCAATAATAAAGCCGCATTTCTTTCTTTGCCGGCTGTCTTAGTGGTATTTGGCATTCTGATCATGAAAAATATAGGAGAAGAATTTATGCCTTCTCTTAATGAAGGGTCATTTCTCCTAATGCCTACCACAATGCCTCATGCAGGAATCGAAGAAAACAAAAGAGTACTCAAACAGTTAGATATGGCTGTTGCCAGTATTCCGGAAATAGAGACTGTGGTTGGTAAAGCCGGTAGATCTGAGTCTGCCCTGGATCCGGCGCCCATGTCGATGTTTGAAAACCTCATTCAATATAAGCCGGAATATATGTTAAATGATGAAGGCAAAAGGCAGCGTTATCGCGTTGATGATAATGGCTACTTTCTGATGGTAAATGGTGAAAAACTTGTAAATCCCAATAGTTCGGATAAGAACGATTTGGACCCGAAGATATATGACATTAGCCATAAAGATCTTATCGCTGATAATGATGGAGTCTACTTTAGAAACTGGAGGCCCGAAATCAAATCTCCGGATGACATCTGGAACGAAATTGTTCTGGCGACGAAATTGCCCGGGGTAACTTCAGCCCCAAAGCTACAACCCATTGAAACACGTCTTGTAATGCTTCAAACCGGAATGCGGGCTCCTATGGGGATTAAGGTTCGTGGGCAAGATTTGGAGCAAATAGAGGCCTTCGGACTATCACTGGAAGAAGTCTTAAAGCAAGTTAAAGGAGTTAAAGCAGAAGCGGTCTTTGCAGACAGAATCGTTGGCAAGCCTTATCTACTAGTAGATATTGACCGAAACCTTCTGTCAAGATATGGGGCTAGAATTGAAGATGTTCAAGAGATACTTCAGGTTGCAGTGGGAGGTTTGCCGCTCACCCAGACTGTTGAAGGACGTGAACGCTATAATGTTAGAGTGCGCTATCCAAGGGAGTTGAGAACCAGTCCGTCTGACCTCAGTAAAATATATGTGCCGGTTGAGAATGGGAATCCGGTACTCCTGAGTGCCCTGGCCGATATCAGATATGAACGGGGTCCACAGATAATCAAGAGTGAAGATACTTTCCTTGTTGGGTATGTGCTATTTGATAAATTACCTGGATTTGCAGAAGTTGAAGTGGTTGAAAATGCCCAAGCTGCAATACAGGAGGAAATAATAAAAGGCGAATTAGTAGTGCCTCGGGGAATCAACTTTCAATTCACCGGAACCTATGAAAACCAGATAAGGGCAGAAGCAACCCTTTCGTTTTTGGTTCCTATGGTATTGATCTTAATATTTCTCATTCTTTACCTTCAATTCCGATCAGTAAGCACATCATTAATGGTCTTTGTTGGAATAGCTGTTGCTTTTGCAGGAGGGTTTCTGATGATTTGGCTCTATGGCCAGGATTGGTTTATGAATTTTAGTTTTTTTGGAGAAAATCTTCGGGATCTTTTCCAAATGCATACTATCAACCTGAGTGTGGCGGTTTGGGTCGGATTTATAGCCTTGTTTGGTATTGCGACTGATGATGGTGTAGTAATGGCCACTTATCTCACACAAACTTTTAGGCGAAATGAGCCAGATTCAATTGATAGCATCAGGGGATCCGTAATTGAAGCCGGAGAAAAGCGTATTCGTCCCTGTTTGATGACCACTGCGACCACAATATTAGCACTATTACCCATATTGACGTCTACCGGAAGGGGAAGTGATATTATGATACCGATGGCGATTCCCGCATTTGGTGGGATGCTCATCGCACTTATTACACTTTTTGTAGTACCCGTTCTTTATGGGTGGAATAAGGAAATTCAAATTAAAAGATTAATGAAATGACACGACGACTGATAATCTTGGGTCTCGGTATCCTGAGTTGTTTTGATCTGGCAGCTCAGGAATTGGAATATTACCTTCAGCAGGCCGAATTGCATAATCCGCAGATACAAGCTTTTGAATTACAGTATAAGGCCGCTTCAGAAAAAGTGAATGAAGTCAACGCCGTATCCGATACGGAGTTTAGGTTTGGATACTTTGTAAGCGAACCAGAAACCAGGACTGGTGCTCAGATATTTCGTGTAACAGTACGTCAAATGATTCCATGGTTTGGCACCATTTCGGCCCGGGAAAACTACGCAGCTACTCTGGCCGATGCTGAATATGTGGAATATGTAGTGGCCAAGAGAAAACTTGGACTTTCGGTTGCACAAGCCTATTATCGGCTTAATTCCATACGATCAAAACAAAAAGTCCTAAAGGAGAATATTGAATTGTTGCAGACATACCAAAGACTGGCTCTGACCTCCTTGGAAGTGGGTAACGCAAGTGCGGTAGATGTTTTACGACTTCAAATTCGGCAAAATGAAGTAGAACAACTCCATCAGATTTTAGAAGAAGAATATCTAGCTGAACGAAGCCGGTTGAACAATATTCTGAATCGCGATCAAAATACGATACTTACGGCCGAAGATAAAATGATAATTCCAGGTGAAGTTGAAGTTACAGAACCCTCGGATAATGGACTCATGCTGAATCCGGAACTGTTGCGATTCGACAAAATCTATGAATCGGTGGTGCAGTCTGAACTACTCAATAAAAAGGAAGCAGGTCCTAACATTGGTTTCGGTGTGGATTTCGTTGCCGTTGAAGAGCGGCCCGATATGGATTTTAGCGATAATGGTAAGGACATCTTGATGCCAATGGTTTCTCTTTCAGTTCCAATCTTTAGCAAAAAATATAACTCCAGGACTATTCAAAACGAACTCAAATTAAAAGAAATTCAGGCTCAAAAAGATCAAAAACTAAATATTTTGAAAACTATGCTGGCGGAAGCACAGGCCAATAAAAATAGTGCGCGAATTGAATTTGCAACACAATCAAAAAATCTCAACCAGGCGAAAGCGGCTCAGAAGATCTTACTTAAAAGCTACGAAACCGGGACCATCGATTTTAACGATGTTCTCGACATACAAGAACTGCAATTAAAATTTGAAACCAATCAGATAGATAGTACAGAACGCTATTTTATACAATCCGCAATTATTAATTATTTAACAAGTTAAATCAGTTTAGAATCCAAAAATCTTAACAAATGAAAAATATCAAGAGAGTTACAGGTAGTATTTTATTATGGGCAATCTTACTGGGTACGTATTCCTGTAAAGAGGCTAAGCCGACCCAAAATGATCCTAAATCGAAAGTTGAATCCAATACTTCGAAAGAAATGACAAAGGTTCCTGAGCCTAGTTCAGAGAATAATCTGGAATTCAACAGTAAGAATATGCAGGAGAGTTATCAGCATTATAACCATATTAAAACAGCCCTGGTTAACGGAGATGTTGCTGAAGTGAAATCGGGTTCCACGATGTTGATGGATATTTCGGAGGATGAAGCCTTGAGATCTGCCGTGAAGACCATGGCAGATGCTACTGACATTTCAGCTCAACGAACAGCATTTGCAGCAGTCAGTTTGCAAATGGAGGAGTTATTCAGACAAAATTTGTCATCGGGTACTTTGTATAAGCAGTTTTGTCCAATGGCTCTGAACAATAAAGGGGCTTACTGGTTTTCAGAAGTCAAGGAGATAAGAAATCCATATTTTGGAGATCAGATGCTCAAATGTGGCAGCGTAGTAGCGACCATCAATTAGGATCGACAAATAAAAACGCGGCTTGCATTTTAAATGCAGGTCAATGCCATGGCGTCGGGTTAAGGAAGGGTAGAATTAAAATTGATTATGAAGATTCAAACCAAAAAGGTTATTAGAAAAGCACACCGGTATTTAGGTATTTTCCTGGGTATACAATTTTTATTGTGGACCATAAGCGGCCTTTATTTTAGCTGGACTGACATCGATAGGATTCATGGAGACCAGTATCTTGCGGATCATATTCCTACAACAACATTTGATTCGCTTTTAAGCCCCACCGATATTGTAGGGGATGCCATGATCCAATCAATTGAACTAAGAATTATAAACAGGAAGCCCTATTATTGGATAGATGAAAAAGCGCTTTACAATGCTGAAAATGGTGAACTTAAGCCCGAGATAAACAGAAAAGACGCGATAGGTATTGCCCAGAATTATCTCATGGCCGGATTAGTGATCAACGATGTTATCAGGATTACCAGTGTGGGAAAACACCATGAATACAGAGGCCGGCCCTTACCAGCTTATGTCATTTCCTATAAACACCCCGATAATCTTAAAGCTTATATCTCAGCAAAGGATGGCAGTTTTCAAAGAGTTCGACACCGGTCCTGGCGTTGGTTTGATTTCCTCTGGATGACCCATACGATGGACTACCAAGGCAGGGACGATTTCAATACATTATTGCTAAGAGCCTTTTCTCTCCTTGGATTAACAACCGTTTTAAGTGGATTTGTACTTTGGTTTATAAGCTCACCGACACTTCGAAACATTAAATCAACAAAGCGATGAAAAAAAATACCTTGTACATAGCAATAGCCGCACTGGCCGGATTGATTGTCGGCTATATTGTTTTCGGCCTTATTGGCACGGATAATAAAGATGTGCATACTCATGAAACAGAGGCGATGGCTGAACAGATGTGGACCTGCTCCATGCATCCTCAGATTATGCAAAACGAGGCGGGCGACTGTCCAATTTGCGGAATGGATTTAATACCAGCTGAGATTGAGGAAGGGGGACTCGCGCCGAATGCTTTTAAAATGAGTGATAATGCTATGCAACTTGCCAATATACAAACTACTGTAGTGGGAAACGGTACATCCGGATCATCAAACCGTGTATCCCTGACCGGTATGATCAAGCGGAATGAGGAATCAAATTCAGTACAAGCAAGTTATTTTGATGGCAGATTAGAGAGACTTAATGTTAACTACGTGGGTCAGGAAATAAACAAAGGACAACTACTGGCGCGCATATATTCGCCCAATCTTATAGCCGCCCAGCAGGAATTACTGAGTGCGATGTCACTAAAATCTTCCCAACCCGATTTGTATGCGGCTGTAAGGAATAAGCTTTTACTTTGGAAATTGACAGAAAGACAGATTGATGAAATTGAAACCAATGGAAAGGCGATTGAGTATTTCCCTATTTATGCCACTGTATCCGGAACGGTATCTGAGGTGTTGAGTGCGGAAGGGGATTACGTAAAGCAAGGCCAACCCATCCTCCGAGTCAGTGACTTGAGCAGCGTATGGGCAGAACTCGATGTTTATGAAAATCAAATTTCTTTATTTAAAATCGGTCAAAAAATTAATATTAGATCCTTGGCACTAAGTCATGAAAGTATAGAAGCAAAAATCTCTTTTATCGATCCTATATTGAATTCCAGAACAAGAACAATGACCATAAGGGCAGTACTTGATAATAGAAACGATAGATTAAAGCCAGGGATGTTCATTACCGGCAATATAGCATTGTCTAATTCTGAAGGCCAACAGATCTCTGTACCTTCTACTGCAGTGATGTGGACAGGAGAGCGTTCAGTGGTTTATGTAAAACGTAGCTCCACTGAACCGGTATTTGAAATGAGAGAGGTCATGGTAGGAAGTGTCAATGATAACTTCTCTACAATTCTTTCGGGCCTCGAGAATGGTGAGGAGGTCGTTACAAATGGCGCATTTACAGTAGACGCTGCCGCACAGTTACTCGGTAAAAAATCCATGATGAACCAGGAGGGCAGTAGCTCAAGAAAAACCGGGCACGAAAATCATGTTAAAATGTAGCTATTAGTGGGTTGATTTATAAAGAAACCAAATAGTTGCTAAAGAGTTTTCTATTTATTACAGTCAAAGAGATCTTGATAGAAAACAGCAAGTACGATCATAAAAAAAACCGTCCATAACAGGACGGCTTTTTTTGTCGTTTAACAGAAACAAGAATTACATCATTCCTGGCATTCCACCGCCACCTCCCATTGGGGGAGCAGCAGGGGCATCTTCTTTTATATCCGTTAGTGCGCATTCCGTGGTCAGGATCATTCCGGCAACCGAAGCAGCGTTTTCAAGGGCGATACGTGTCACTTTCGCAGGATCGATGATTCCTGCTTTATGCATTTCCACAAATTTTTCTGACTTGGCATCATAGCCGAAATCCCCTTTACCTTCATAGACCTTGGCGACTACAACAGAGCCTTCCCCGCCTGCGTTTTCGACGATGGTCCGCATCGGAGATTCGATCGCTCTGGCTACGATTTGGACACCTGTTTCTTCGTCCGCATTCTCGGCATCTATTTTGGCCAGTGCGGATTTTGCACGAATAAATGCAACTCCACCACCGGCTACTATTCCTTCTTCAACTGCCGCACGCGTTGCATGCAGGGCATCGTCTACACGGTCTTTCTTCTCTTTCATCTCTACCTCAGAAGCGGCACCTACATACAGTACTGCCACCCCACCTGAAAGTTTGGCAAGACGCTCTTGTAGTTTTTCACGATCGTAATCTGAGGTCGTCGATTCGATTTGAGATTTTATCTGATTTACACGTGTTTTTATGTTTTTAGCTACACCAGAGCCGTTTACTATAGTAGTGTTGTCTTTGTCGATAGTGATCTTTTCACAACTTCCCAACATATCAATAGTCGCGTTTTCGAGGGAGAAACCTCTTTCCTCCGAAATTACGGTTCCATTGGTAAGAATGGCGATATCTTCGAGCATGGCCTTCCTTCGGTCTCCGAATCCCGGGGCTTTCACTGCAGCGATTTTTAGCGAACCTCTCAGTTTGTTAACCACAAGGGTTGCCAGTGCCTCACCGTCTACATCTTCTGAGATGATCAACAGCGGCTTTCCTGATTGCGCCACGGGCTCAAGTACAGGAAGGAGGTCCTTCATGGTTGAGATCTTCTTGTCGAATAAAAGAATATAAGGATTGTCGAGGTCGGCGATCATTTTTTCCGAATCGGTAACAAAATAGGGAGAGAGATATCCTCTGTCGAATTGCATTCCCTCTACCACGTCCACATAAGTGTCGGTCCCTTTAGCCTCTTCTACGGTGATAACACCTTCTTTACCCACTTTTTCAAAGGCCTCGGCGATAAGCTCTCCGATCATTTCGTCGTTGTTAGAGGAAATTGCGGCAACCTGCTTGATCTTTTCAGAACTGTCACCAACTCTTTTAGACTGCTTGGCGAGGTTAGCGACAATAGCGGCAACCGCTTTGTCGATACCTCTTTTAAGGTCCATTGGATTAGCTCCGGCTGCTACGTTTTTCAATCCCTCCTTAACGATTGCCTGTGCCAGCACAGTAGCTGTTGTAGTGCCGTCGCCGGCAAGGTCGTTCGTTTTAGAGGCGACTTCTTTAACCATCTGGGCGCCCATGTCTTCCAGGGCATCGGTAAGCTCGATTTCCTTGGCTACAGTAACTCCGTCTTTGGTCACCACCGGCGAACCGAAAGATTTACTGATGATTACGTTTCTACCCTTAGGCCCCAGTGTTACTTTGACAGCGTTGGCCAGGGCGTCAACCCCTTTTCTCAAACCGTCTCTTGCTTCAATTTCAAATGTTATATCTTTTGCCATTTTCAGTAATTTAGTGTTTAGATAATCGCTAAAATGTCGCTTTCACGCATCATCAAATAATCTTTGCCTCCTAGTTTTAATTCAGTGCCAGAATATTTTCCATAGAGAACGGTATCCCCTACTTTAACGGTAATTTTCTCGTCTTTGGTTCCTGGTCCCACTGCGACTACTTTTCCCTTTTGAGGTTTTTCTTTCGCAGTGTCTGGTATGTAAATACCCGAGGCGGTTTTGGTTTCCGCTTCCATCGGTTCAATTAATACCCTGTCTGCTAAAGGTTTGATGTTAATTTTAGCCATATTTTTAGTTTTTAAATTATCGATTTTCGCTTTCTAATAGTCAGAAATTATGCCAGAGTTTAAAACTGACATTTTGTTAAATAAAAATGCCAGCTTGTCATTTGAGCTGGCATATTTGGATTGATATTTTCAATTTTATTGAATAGTGTCGATCGGATTCACGCCATTTTGTGCGGGCACTTCTTCAGGGACTTCCTCAGGTACGGTTTCAGGAACCGTATTTTCAATATCATCACCCTGCAACAACTTGGATTCTGCTTCTGCGAAATTACCTTTGATCGCAACATTGGAAAGCAAGATCAGGACCACCAACAATGTGGCAAGTGTCCAGGTACTTTTATCGAGAAAATCTCCCGTTTTCTTAACACCCCCCACAATCTGGTTACCCCCTCCACCAAAGGAAGAAGATAGGCCTCCCCCTTTTGGATTCTGTACCATGACCACCAATACCAGCAGGAAACATACTGCGATAATGAGGATAAGGAATATGGTAAATGTGCTCATCTATTTCAAATTTTCTTTTTGTAACTGCTTTACCGCTTTTATGCGGTCTGCAAAGAAACCACTTTTTTCCGGATATTTCAAACTTAAGATCCGGTAGGACTGGATAGCCTTTTTATACTTTTTCTGTTCGAGATAAACCTTGGCCAGTGTCTCGGTCATCAACTCATCTTTTTTAAGCTTTGAAGACGATTTTACATCTACCACCGGGGCATCTTTATCGGGTTCGATCTTGTGGTCCGATTCTATGAATTTGTCGATAAGTTCAAATTTGCGCTTTTTGTCCGACCTGTCTTCGAGTTGAAAATTAATTTCCTCTAATTCCCTTTCATTGTCCTGATCCTCCTTTTCTTCACGCACAGATTTTAGCGTTGTGAGTTGCAGCCATTCCCCAAAAGAGTGTTTTTCCTTCTTGGTAAATGGAAGAGGCCTGCCCAGATCAAGTGTTTCCTCTGCCTTCTGTCTTTTTTTCCTTGCCAGCTGTTCATCGATTTCAGGATCTTTAGATTTGAATAATGAAGGGTCCAGAATCTGATCGGCGTCTTGTATGGACTGTGGTAAAGGTTCATCGGAAGAGTCTTCGATCATAGCAGTATCTGCGTCTGGATTTGGAAGCACATCCTCTGAAATGGTCTCTTTTTCAGAAAGAGGAGCCGATTTGCCTGAAATGGTATCCGCAATACTGTTTTGAATAAATTCTTCAGAAGTGATAAAATCGAAGAGCACATCCCTGTCGGCCGTGTAGGCCGCTGTTATTTTCAGGGCTTTGTTGTATTTAAAACTGTTGAGGTTATTCAGGCCTTTTAGTTGTAATGCCCTGGCCGTTTGAAAATAAGGGTAATCCTGCAGCACATCTTCTAACTGACGGGTTTGAGTGGCACTGACCATCTCATTTGGGTGTTGCAGCAGATGTGAAAATTCGGTAACCTTCATGGGCTGTGGTTAGCTTACCAATTGGCAAGGGATTGATTAAAAATATCCTGAGTCAATCGCTCAAATATAATCTGGTGAGCCTCATCTCGAACCGAAGCCAGCTGGGAGTTGGCATCATAGTCAAAAAAGAAACTAAACCGTTGTTCGAAATCTGCATCTTCTTTGGTTTTATTAAAAAACCGAACCTGAATGGTCATCGTCAGCCTGTTTTGAGCGGCACGCTGTTCAGCGGTTGCGGTCATCGGTGATACCCTATACTCTGTAATCTCGCCTTCGTAAAGTAAATCCGCCCCTGAGGTTACGAGATCCAGACTGGTCTGGGTGAGGATCAGATCTTGCAAAGCCAGTGTGAATTCGCGATCAAGGCCAGGATCGAAAGTTGAACCCGGACTCTGGGTGGCATAATTCTGAAAATAATTTACCTGAAAGGTTTCGGCAGTTCCTACATCACCGCCGGTGAAGTTATAGGCCCCACAACCAGAAAGGCAAGCGCCACCCATCAGACAGATTAATATCGAAAATGTTTTTTTAAGAGTCACAGCCATCTCCATTTAAATATGGTTCCAATATAAACATGTTCCTTCTCCTTACAAATCGTATTGTTTGATTTTTCGGTAAAGCGTACGCTCAGAGATCCCGAGTTCTGCGGCCGCAGCTTTGCGTTTGCCCCTGTTTCGATCAAGCGATTTTTTTATCAGTTCTATCTCCTTTTCCTGTAAGGACAAGGTCTCTTCTTCCTGTATCTCTTCGGCAAAGCTGTATTTATCTTCTTGCGGTGTTTCCTGCTCCGTTTTCCTCACAATGCTGGTTTCGGGCAATGGCAGTACCTTCAGGGGTCGTTCTTCCGTTTTTGTGGTGTCTCCGTTTTCACCATAAATTTTCTTTATCAACCCTTCATGTTCTTCCTGAACCTGGTCTGTATCGCTGTTTTTAAGCAGTTCGAGTGTCAGTTTTTTAAGATCGTTTAAGTCTCCTTTCATATCGAAAAGTACCTTATATAAGATCTCTCTTTCGTTACTGAAGTCATTCCTGGCACTTTCTTTTTTGATGACAGCCGGGAGCTGGCTATCACCAGCACTGGGCAGATAGCTATTAAGGGTGCCTGCTGATATATACCGCTCTTCCTCCAGGACAGAGATCTGCTCGGCCACATTTCTTAGTTGTCTGATATTTCCGGGCCAGCGGTATTTCAGCAGCAACTGAATGGCATCATCGCCCAGTCGTATGGCAGGCATCTTGTATTTCTGGCTAAAATCCGAGGCGAATTTGCGGAAGAGAAGATGGATATCCTGTTGCCGCTCCCTCAGGGGAGGTATATTGATCTCAACCGTGCTCATCCGATAATAGAGGTCTTCGCGGAATTTCCCTTTTTTTATCGCCTCTATCATATTCAGGTTAGTGGCCGCTACAATTCTGACGTTGGTTTTTTGTACCTGTGAAGACCCCACTTTTAGGAATTCTCCATTTTCCAGCACACGTAATAATCTAACCTGAGTGGTTAAAGGCAACTCCCCAACCTCATCGAGAAAAATGGTCCCTCCGTCGGCTACTTCAAAATATCCTCGCCTGGTCTGAGTGGCTCCGGTAAAGGCTCCTTTTTCGTGCCCGAATAATTCACTGTCTATGGTACCTTCAGGGATCGCTCCGCAATTCACCGCTATATACTTGGCGTGTTTCCGGTGAGACAAGGCATGGATGATCTTTGGTATAGCTTCCTTACCAACCCCGCTTTCCCCGGTAACCAATACCGAAATATCGGTTGGAGCCACCTGAACCGCTTTTTCGATGGCGCGGTTTAGTTTAATGTCGCTACCGATAATCTCGAATCGTTGTTTTATGGCCTGTACACCTTCCATATCAATTGTTTTCTGAATACCCCACTGCCTTTCCGATCAATGTGGCCGAGGTGCAATCCTGGATATGCACGTTTACAAAATCACCGGGCTGATAGTCTTCTTTAGGAAAAACCACCACCGTATTTTGAGAATTCCGACCCATCCAGTGCTCGTCGGATTTCTTTGAGGTGCCTTCGATTAAAACCTCCGCTGTTTTACCCACATGCTGACGAGTTCGGAGAAGGCTGTGTTTTTGTTGTAATTCGATGATTTCCCTAAGCCTTCTGATCTTGGTTTCTTGCGGAATATCATCTTCGAGTTTACGTGCCGCCATTGTGCCAGGCCTTTCGGAATAAGCGAACATGAAACCAAAATCGTATTTTACATATTCCATTAACGAAAGCGTATCCTTATGATCCTGTTCGGATTCCCCGGGAAAACCGGCAATCATATCCTGGCTGATGGCACAGTCGGGGATAATAGCTCTTATATTTTCGATGAGTTCAAAATACTCAGCCCGGGTATGCAGGCGGTTCATGCGCTTTAATATCTTATCGCTACCACTTTGTACAGGGAGATGAATATAATTGCAAATATTGCTGTAAGACGCCATGGTTTCAATAACATCGAGGGTCATGTCCTGAGGGTTCGAGGTCGAAAACCGAATCCTCATCCTGGGTTGGGCCTCCGCCACCATTTTCAATAGACCGGAAAAGTTTACCGATGTGGCCTTTTGAACTTCTGAAGCCTTCTCGTAGTCTTTTTTAAGACCTCCTCCGTACCATAAATAACTATCGACATTCTGTCCCAGTAATGTCACTTCTTTGAACCCATTATCCCATAGTTCGGAAACTTCCTTAACGATCGACAACGGGTCACGGCTGCGCTCTCGTCCCCGCGTAAACGGGACAACGCAAAAGGTACACATATTGTCACAGCCTCTGGTAATCGATACAAAGGCGGTCACTCCGTTGCTGTTGAGACGTACCGGAGCGATATCCCCGTAGGTTTCCTCCTTGGAGAGGATAACATTGACGGCCTGTCTTCCATCATCTATTTCCCTGATGAGATTTGGCAGGTCTTTATAAGCATCCGGGCCCACCACCATGTCTACAATTTTTTCCTCTTCGAGCAACTGACTTTTCAAGCGTTCAGCCATACAACCCAGGACACCTACCTTCATTTGCGGTTTATTCTTTTTTACCGCATTGAATTTTTCAAGCCGTTTTCGAACGGTCGTTTCGGCCTTTTCTCGAATGGAACAGGTATTAACAAGCACGAGATCTGCTTCTTCGAGTTCTTGGGTGGTATCGAATCCTTCCCTGGCCAGGATGGAAGCCACAATCTCACTATCAGAAAAATTCATCTGACAGCCGTAGCTTTCAATGTAGAGTTTTCTGGGGCCTCGGGTGTCGGTTTCAAGAACCAGCGCCGATCCCTGTAAAGCTTCATCAATAACTTTTTCCATAGTCTTCTAACTCTTATCGGAGAAGGATTCGCAAAGATAGGCGATTCTCTGTTTTTATGACAATTTGACAGTTAATTTTTGCCCAAAGTTTACGCAACTTGTAATACTGCCACGTATCTTGCAAAAGACAACCCTTTATCTTATTAATTAATATTCAAGCTATGAGAAAAAACACCCTATTTCTTTTATTATCCCTTGTGTTAGGCCTATCGTCCTGCGAGGATAAGGGTCAAGAAGACCTCCAGGAATATCTTATCGCCGTCCCGCTGACCATGACCGCCGATGAATTTATAAACAGCATCGATGTTGTAAGTCCGTTACCTACTAAAGATTCTGGAAAAATATATGCCTACGAGCAATTGATATTCGTAAATGATAAGTACCTGGGAGTTCATGTGATCGACAACAGCAATCCGAGCAACCCGCAAAAAAAGGCATTTATTAAAATCCCTGGAAATGTGGATATCGCTGTAAGGAATGATTTTCTCTATGCAGATAGTATTCGAGACTTGCTGGTTTTTGATATTTCAGATGTTGACAATATCAGTTTGATAAACAGGCTGGAAAACGTTCTGCAAAATAATGTGAGATGGCCTTTTGAAGCTGATGTTGTGGATTATAACGGTTTTGGTAATGGTGAAGATGTACTGGTGGGCTGGGAATTAATGACTGAGCGACTCAGCCAGAGCGAATTTGACAGCAGGTTTGGTATAGTAGAAGGCAGTCCGTTCTTAGAAAACGCCAGTGCGGATGACTCATCCGGACAAGGCGGCTCTTTGGCCAGGTTCAAAATAGTAGATAATTATCTCTACGCGGTAGACAGTCATTTTATCAATATTTTTGAGATAAGTGATCTATCTAACCCGAGAGACATGGAAGATGTATATGCCGGATTCGATATCGAGACCATCTTCAACCGGGGATCGCACTTATTCCTGGGTAGTATGCGCGGAATGTATATATATGACATTTCTAATCCATCTATTCCTGAATTTGTTTCAGAATTTCAACATGGAACGGCCTGTGACCCAGTGGTGGTCGATGAAAATTATGCTTATGTCACTTTAAGAGGCGGCAATAATTGCGGAGCGCTCGAAAGCGGACTTTTTATCGTGGATATTTCGGATATCAGTAATCCGGAATTAGCTATTAGCTATCCGATGGACGAACCTTACGGCTTGGGGATCAAAGGAGATCAGCTTTTTGTTTGTGACGGGGCTTCCGGTTTAAAGGTATATGATAAGACGAATATAGAGGAGTTGGTGGCCCTTGACCACTTTAAGGATGTGGTGACCTTCGATGTTATACCCCTGGAATCGACCTTATTAATGGTTGGAGAAGAAGTGCTATATCAATATGTTTATTCGGAAGATGGCCTTGATCTGCTGAGCCGGCTCAACTTGAATTGATTGAGGACAAACTAAAGTACAAATGCCCCCTGTAATAGAGGTCTTTTTTACTGTGCTGATCTCGACTGCAAAGTCAAATAAAAAATTTCACATACTTTTGTTTTCTCAAAAACCCATGAATGGCTAAGAATTTAGTTATAGTTGAATCGCCCGCAAAGGCGAGGACCATTGAGAAATTTTTAGGTAAAGATTTCAAAGTAGAATCAAGCTTTGGGCATAT
>JAHEJJ010000017.1 GCA_024638915.1 Robiginitalea sp. | reverse complement strand
TCGGGGGTAATTCTGCCTTGAAATACACCTTTAATTCAGGTGGTGGTGGAAACTTCCAGGTGATAGAACTCGGGGGAGGTAATCAGATCGACGCTGCGGCGGCCGGTATGACTAACTTCCGATTCGATCTTTGGTTCCCCAATGCAGTGGATGGTAGTTCGGCTTACTTGATGAAGCTGGTAGACATCCCTGGTAGCGGCGCTACTGAGGCAACGATAAATGTCGGTGCTTCTTCCACCCCTGCCATGGCGCAGGGAACCTGGTTGTCCTTCGATATTCCTTTTACGGAGTTACAGGCAAACGGACTGGGTGGCTCCAGCAATATCCAGCAGGTGGTGGTAGACCTGGTGAACGCAGGAGATGTGTATATAGACAATATCTATTTCTATAAACCCCCTGGAGGAGGCGGTGGTGGAGAACTTACCACCAATGGTGATTTCGAGACTGGTGATGACACTGGTTGGTTTATATTCCAAAACGGTGGAACTGCAGCATTAGACAATACGGTTAGCAATGGTGGTTCCTGGTCTGGAAGGCTTGCTACCGGAGGGCCTAGTAATCCTGCTTTTAAACAGGAAAGAATAGGCGCCGGTACAGTTACTTCAACCGATGTTGTTCAGGTTCAGTTTGACTATATAGGATCCGTTGTACAACCCGGAGCGGTGTTTAATGTATTGCTTTTCGGAGAAGGTGCTGCTGGTGCTTCGTTCACTCATGTCTTTAGTCCGGCGCCAACACCAACGGGCAGTTGGACGACATTTACTGGCACATTTACCATAACTGGTCAGGACGTATCTGAGGGTATCTCGGTCCTTATTGAGGCGGTTTGTGGAGGTGGTGCCGGATGTAGTGTAATAGCTAATATTGATAATTTATCTGTTACGCTTAACCCATAATGAATAATGAAATCTAAGTGAAATAAATATGAAGAAAACCTATTTCTATATAAAGGCAGATTGAAATCCAATAGATATAGGTTTTCTTTGAGTAGAGGAAGTATGTTTAATATCTTTAATAAAAATTGAAAATTAAATCAGAAATTACTTAGCTATGAAATCAGTAAAATTTGTTATTAGAACAGGGGCAGCTCTTTTCGGGATTCTATTACTCGTGGTATCGTCCTGTACCAAGGATGCTGAAACCATTAATCGTGAGTATCAACTTGTTTGGTCTGATGAATTCGACGGACCTGAAGGTCAGTCACCCGATTCGGAGAAATGGACTTACGATATCGGAACTGGACCTAATGGTGATGGTTGGGGAAATAATGAGCTTGAATATTATACAGACAGGCCCGAGAATGTTTCCTTAGACGGTGAAGGCAACCTCGTTATCACCGCCAGAGAAGAGGTCTTTGGCGGCCGTGCGTTTACCTCCGGGCGCATCAAAACCAAGGGTTTGTTCTCACAGGCCTATGGCCGTTTTGAAGCTCGTATAAAAACTCCTTTCGGACCAGGATTATGGCCGGCATTCTGGATGCTGGGGGCAGACATCGATCAGGTGGGCTGGCCGCAAACAGGCGAAATAGATATGATGGAGCTACGAGGAAACGAACCTGAAGTGATTGCAGGTACCATTCACGGACCTGGATATTCCGCAGAAGAGTCGATTGGAAAAGACTATGTGCTCGAAGATGGTAGATTTGATCAAAAATTTCACGTATTCGCTATCGAATGGGGTGAAAACTATATCGATTTCTTTGTAGATGACGTCAATTATCAAAGGTTGACCCCTAATGACGTGGAGGGGGAATGGGTTTATGATGATCCTTTCTTTATGTTGCTCAATGTGGCGGTTGGGGGTACCTATGTTGGATTCCCATCACCAGACACCATCTGGCCACAGATGATGACTGTCGACTATGTAAGGGTTTACAAGGAAGTTAACTAGAATATGATGGAGCTAAAGTTGTTTCATCCCGCAGGTGAAATAGCGCTTTCCTGAAGTTAATTCAGGAAACCATTTGAATTAGACGTTGGTTCTGAAAAAGGTTGAGTAAATTACTTGACCTTTTTTGAACCTTAAATTGGGTGGGAGATTGGCCTAACTCCATTACAAGTATAATAAAACCTTTAAATAATCAGAATCCTGACCACAAGCATAGACCGCCAGAAATTATGAGAATAATCAGGTAAAGCAAAACCGGTAGGTTTTGTTCGGCTCTACTTTGAACAACCTAGAACTGACCTTAAGCAAATGCAGCACCAAGAGAACACTATCGCAAATCCTGTTAAACTGAAATATGTTCAAATCGACAAGGAGGGGTATTTTAAGATTACCCATTCAGACCAATTGCGGCCATTTTTCATGAGCATTGTCAGTGATTCCAACCACTGGATGTTCATATCCAGCAATGGAGGTCTGACTGCCGGACGAAAAAATGCTCAATACTCCCTATTCCCATACTACACAGATGATAAAATTACCGAGTCCGTGGAGATCACCGGTAGTAAAACTATATTCCACGTTGATATCGGGGAGGCAAAGCACCTCTGGGAACCGTTTTCAGAACGACTCTGCGGTCGTCATAAAATAACGCGAAATCTCTACAAGAATCGGTATGGCAATAAGATCCTTTTCGAAGAAGTAAATCACGATTTGGGATTAACTTTACGATATCAGTGGAATTCCAGTAGTAACTATGGATTCGTAAGGAAATCCCAGCTTCTAAACCACGGTAGTGATAAGGTGAAGATATCCATGGTTGACGGGATTCAGAATATTCTTCCTTATGGGGTTGGCAGTGATTTGCAGAACAGGCAGAGCAATCTGGTAGACGCTTATAAGCGAAGTGAACTGCTCCAAGAATCAGGACTTGGCATATACGCGCTAAGTGCCATTATTGTAGATAAAGCAGAGCCCAGTGAAGCCCTAAAATCAAATGTTGCCTGGTCCGTTGGCCTGGAGAAGCCAACATATCTATTATCCTCGCTGCAGTTAGCGAAATTCAGGGACGGTATGGTGCTGGAGAATGAGGTGGATATTAAGGCTGAAAAAGGGGCCTATTTCACCCATACCAATTTTAGTCTGGGGGCTGGCACCAAAAAAGATTGGATGATCATTGCTAATGTAAATCAGGATCATTCGGATATAGCGGAACTTTCAAGATCGATCAGGAAAGAAAAGGGACTGGACCAAAAGATAAACCTGGACATAGAAAATGGTACTCGGCGCCTGATCGCGTTAAATGCAGCCTCTGATGGCCTTCAGCTCACCAGCGATAAACTGAGGGACAGTCGGCACTTCTCAAATACCTTATTCAACATCATGAGGGGTGGAATTTTTGATCACAATTACCAGATCGAAAAATGGGATTTTAAAAATTATCTTGAAAAAGCCAACAGAAATGTTTTTGGAAAGTTTAAAGATCTTGTTGAAAAGCTCCCCGATGTCTTCACGATTGGCAGGCTCAAGGAATTAGCAGAAGGATCTGGTGACTATCATTTAAAAAGGCTCTGTTTGGAATATTTGCCATTGAAATTCAGTCGTAGGCACGGAGATCCAAGCAGGCCCTGGAATGTGTTTTCGATAAATACCCAAAGTGAGATCGACGGCTCCAAAATTTTGGATTACGAAGGAAACTGGAGAGATATCTTCCAGAACTGGGAAGCATTGGCATATTCCTACCCGGAATTTATAGAGAGCATGATCCATAAATTCCTGAACGCCACCACTTTTGATGGCTATAATCCTTATCGGGTTACCAAAGGAGGCTTCGATTGGGAAACAATAGAACCCGATGATCCATGGTCCTATATAGGATATTGGGGTGATCACCAGATCATTTACTTGCTAAAATTCCTCGAGTTTATCGAAGATTATGCCCCTGGAAGATTGGAAGGTTATTTCGATCAGGAGATCTTTGTTTACGCCAATGTCCCCTACAAGATAAAAGCCTATCAGGATTTGCTTGATCACCCGAAGGACACCATTGTATTCGACGATGAATCGGACCGGAAAATACGCGAAAACAGGGCCAAAATTGGTGCTGACGGAGCCCTGCTGAGCAGCGAAAAAACAGCTATTTACAGAGTAAATTTTATCGAAAAAATACTGGCTACAGTACTGGCCAAACTCTCTAATTTTATTCCTGAAGGAGGGATTTGGATGAATACACAGCGGCCGGAGTGGAACGACGCCAATAATGCACTTGTAGGAAACGGGGTTTCGATGGTGACTCTATATTACCTCAGAAGGTTTCTAAACTTTTTTAATGATATTCTACTTAAAACCGAGGTGGATAAAGTATCGGTTTCAGCAGAAATCGTAGAATTTTTTGAGGGTGTACATAACACCTTTGCGAATCATCGATCCCTCTTGAATTCTGAGATAAACAATACGGACAGAAAATTGATTATGGATGGGCTGGGAGAAGCTGGCAGTGCTTACCGGCAGAAAATATATCAGAAAGAGTTTTCCGGTGACAAAGCCGTACTCGATCTCAATGCCGTTCAAGAACTAATCGGGTTGAGTATGCTTTTTACAGAGCATTCCATAAAAGCCAATTTGAGGAATGACGGACTTTACCATGCATATAATTTAATGACACTTGAGAATGAAAATGAGGTGTCGGTTTCTCATTTAAGTGAGATGTTAGAGGGCCAGGTTGCCGTGCTGAGCTCAGGTTACCTATCGGGATCTGAGGCACTAAGACTTCTGGATGGCCTGAAAAAGAGTAAATTATTCAGGGCAGATCAATATAGTTATCTCCTTTATCCGAATAAAGAATTGCCTCGATTCGCAGAGAAAAATCGCATCGCTGAAGAAGAGGTGAAAAGTTCAGCTCTTTTAAGCGAATTGATAAATGCCGGAGATACCCGGATCATCAAAAAAGACATCGACGGGGCATTCCACTTCAATGGAGATTTTAAGAACGCCAGCGACCTTGAAGAATCGCTGAACAAGTTACCAGTTAGTACCTATTCGAATCTTACCGATGTAGAAAAACATCGGGTACTCCAGATCTTCGAGAAAATATTCAACCATAAGGCATTTACCGGTCGTTCGGGTACCTTTTTCGGCTACGAAGGTTTGGGTTCTATCTACTGGCATATGGTATCGAAATTATTGCTGGCCGTCCAGGAAGTTTGCTTAAAAGCCTATTTAGACAATGAAGATGATCAGCTTGTGGGCAAGTTACTGGAGCATTATTACGAGATCAATGAGGGGATCGGGGTTCACAAACCACCTTCCCTTTATGGCGCGTTCCCTACAGATCCATATTCGCACACCCCCGCAGGGAAAGGCGCACAGCAGCCCGGTATGACAGGACAGGTGAAGGAAGATATCCTCAGCAGGTTTGGCGAATTAGGCGTTTTTATAACCGCGGGAAAACTGAATTTCAATCCATGTCTTTTAAGAAAAGGAGAGTTCCTATCGGAGCCGAAAGTCTTCTCTTATGTAGATGTAAAACAGGAAGAGAAAACCCTCACACTGGCCGCAGGATCGCTCTGTTTTACCTTTTGCCAAATTCCGGTGGTATATGTCTTGTCTTCTGAGGAAAATATCGAGATTGCATTTGAAAATAGTACATCAAAAATAATCGACTCCCTGACCTTAGACGAGGCGACAAGCAAGAAGGTATTTGAAAGAAACGGTGAAATAAGCCAGATCATCGTAAAGTTAAAAGAAGTTGATCTAAGGTGACACTTAATATTTTAATACATGTTCTGAGGTGTTTTGCCATAAGCATAGCCTTCCTCTATTCATGTTATAGCAATCAGATGGCTAAAGAAAAGAATGCAGATACTACCATAGCGTCAAAAATTGACGCTTTATTACCATTGATGACACTCGAAGAGAAGATCGGTCAAATGACACAGGTAAGGCATTTTAACGACATCATTGAGGAAGAGGTTGCGACCAGGTACGTTGGATCTATTATTCATACAGAAGGTTCAACTCCCGGTACAACAGCCCTGGAATGGCAATTGAAGTTTAAGAGGTTGCAGGAGATCGCCTTGTCTACACGATTAGGGATACCCCTGCTTTTTGGGGTAGATGCTGTTCATGGTCAAAATACATTCGATGGCGCCACCATTTTTCCGCATAATATCGGATTAGGAGCCTCTGGGAACGCCGAACTTGTAAAGAAAGTAGCCGCTATTACTGCTCTGGAATCAAAGGCCACGGGTTTTAATTGGGTCTTTTCGCCTTGTGTGGCCATTCCCTATAATGAAAAATGGGGCAGGGTTTATGAAGCCTTTTCAGAAAGCACCGAATTAACCACAAAACTAACCAAAGCATCGATAGAAGGACATCAGGGAAAATTTTCAGATTCACCCATAGTAATGGCAACAGCCAAGCATTTTATCGGCGATGGATCAACGGATTATGGTCAGGAAGGTGGTGAAACCTCACTTTCGTTGGAAGAGGTCAAAGAGTACTTATTGCCTCCATATAAGGCAGCGATAGAAATGGGCGTAGGTTCTGTTATGACATCATTCAATACCCTTAATGGTATTTCCATGCATGCCCACAAAGATCATATAACCGGTACTTTGAAAAACAGTTTGAAATTCGATGGTATTGTCGTTTCAGACTGGAAAGGTTATTCCAAATATGGGGAGAACAACATCGTAGATGCGGGTATCGATATGGTGATGGCCGTGGATGGTGATCTGGAAATGTTCCAGAAAGGATTGAAGAAAGCTGTTAAATCAGGTGAAGTTTCAATGGATCGGATCGATGATGCTGTTCGAAGGATACTGCGCCAAAAATACCGATTGGGTCTATTTGAAAGTCCTTTCCCTGATCCTGAATTGATCGATGAGATTGGGTCTGATAAGCATAGGGTAGTAGCACGACAGGCGGTGAGAGAATCTCTGGTTTTGCTGAAGAACGAAAAAAATATTCTTCCCCTGGAAAAGAACCTGGCTAAAATCGTGGTGGTTGGGGAACACGCCGATAGTGCTGGTCTTCAGTCGGGTGGATGGACTATTGATTGGCAAGGTGCAGACAGGGATTATAAGGGAGCAACCACTATTCTTGAGGGGGTTAAAAAGCTTGCCAGGGGAGAGGTTATTTATGATCCCCATGCTACCAATATTCAAGACGACGCCGATGTGGCGCTCATTTTTATTGGTGAAAAGCCCTATGCCGAATTTTTTGGGGACGTAGGTCATGAGGTGAGTGATTTTGAGCTCACTCTGACGGAATCACATCAAGGCTATATAGATGCCTATGAGAAAAAAGGGGTTAACACTGTGGTTATACTGCTCTCCGGAAGGCCTCTGGTTAGCACGAAACAAATTGAGCAATCCGATGCATTTGTAGCAGCATGGCTGCCTGGTTCTGAGGGTGATGGAATTGCAGAGGTGCTGTTTGGGGACTATAACTTCAAAGGGAAGTTGCCCCATTCATGGCCAAAATCAATCGGCGATTACAAAGGTAAATACGGTCCTAATTTCTGGGATGACTCAATAGAACCTCTATTTCCCTTTGGATTTGGATTGCAATACAACTAACCGTTAGCGGATACTAAAAATGACTTATACCATACCATTTCGTACATGGAAAAAATCTAAAAGAAACGACTATGAAATTATTGCCGATAATTTTGGTTGTCTCGATGGCTCTGACAGGCCTATATTCCTGCAAAGACGCTAAAGTGATAGAGAAAGAAGAGCAAACACAAATGAAAAAAGAATTGACAGCCTTGGATATTTTAGGCAATCCAAAGTTCTTGGCCATTTCATATGGTGGTTATAGGGGGACCAGTCGGGATCATAAATTTCAGCCTACACTCGATGAGCTTAAGGAGGACTTAAGGATAATGCATGCCATGGGAATCAGGGTTTTGCGAACCTATAATGTCCAATTACCCCACGCCTTCAACATTCTAATCGCCATAAGGCAGCTGAAAGAAGAAGATCCTGATTTTGAAATGTATGTGATGCTCGGGGCCTGGATCGACTGTAAAAATGCATGGACCGGGCAGGAACCTGATCATAACATTGAAAGTGAACAAAACGCTGATGAAATCGGCAGGGCTGTGGCCCTGGCAAATCAATATCCGGAGATTGTAAAAATCCTTGCCGTTGGTAACGAAGCTATGATAAGGTGGGCCGAAAGTTACTATGTTCAGCCCGGGGTTATACTTAAATGGGTAAATCACCTGCAGTCCCTAAAGAAGTCTGGCAAGCTACCTGAAGATCTATGGATTACCAGTTCAGACGATTTTGCCTCCTGGGGCGGTGGCGATCCTAGCTACCATACAGAAGATCTGGAAAATTTGGTCAAGGCCGTAGATTACATTTCGATGCATACCTACCCCTATCATAATACCCACTATAATCCCGAGTTTTGGTATGTACCGGATGAAGAAGAAAAGTTATCCGACCTGGAGAAAATAGAGGCGGCAATGCTTCGTGCCAAGGAATTCGCAATAGCTCAGTATAATGCGGTTTCGAATTATGTTAAAAGCCTTAATGTCGAGAAACCTATTCATATTGGCGAAACCGGCTGGGCAACGGTTTCTAACGGACACTACGGTCCAAATTGTTCAAGAGCCACGGATGAATTTAAAGAAGGACTGTATTACAAACATATGCGAGAATGGACCAATGCTGCCGGTATCTCCTGTTTTTATTTTGAGGCCTTCAACGAGCAATGGAAAGATGCCCACAATAGAAAAGGATCGGAAAACTTTTTTGGACTATTCACCATTGACGGACAAGCCAAATATCCATTATGGGATATGGTGGATAAGGGAACGTTTAAGGGATTGACCCGAAATGGCAATCCGGTTACCAAGACCTATAACGGTGACGAAAATGCCTTGATGGAAGATGTACTTGTCCCTCCAACTAATAAAGATCATGCCGTTCCGCATTAAATTAAATCGGACGTAAACAGTCAAATGTTTATGGTAAAATAATGGACAAATGAATTATCGAATCAACCTTATATTATTAGCAACTGCAATGCTAGGAGCCTGTACTGCCGAAAACAAACTGGAGGTTCAAGTCTATGAAACTTCAGCCGATGGTAATAAATTAAAGCCTTTGAGTGAATTTCAAATAGAAGGCCCTGCCTCACAGATCAATTTAAGACCAGCACAAAAATTCCAAACCATTACAGGTTTTGGAGGTTCTTTTACCGAAGCCTCTGCCTCTTTGCTTAATCAACTCAGCAAGGAGAATCGGCAGGAGATCATCCAGGCCTATTTTGGTTCCGAAGGAGCAAGATATTCACTTACCCGGACCCATATGAATTCTTGTGATTTTTCGGTTAGTAATTATTCGTACGCCCCTGAGGAAGGGGATATGGAATTAAAAAGCTTCTCGATTGAAGAAGACCGTGATGATATCATCCCGATGATCAGGGAAGCTATGGAGGTCTCCGAAGATGGTTTTAAGATAATGGCCTCGCCATGGACCGCTCCGCCATGGATGAAAGATAACAAAGACTGGCGCGGTGGAAAACTACTGCCGGAGTATTACGATACCTGGGCTTTGTTCTTTTCAAAATATATCGATGCCTATAAAGAAGAGGGCATCGATATATGGGGGTTTACCGTTGAAAATGAACCGCTGGGAAATGACAACAATTGGGAAAGTATGCATTATACACCCGAAGAGATGTCTCTATTTGTTAAAAATCATCTGGGTCCAAAATTAGAATCAGACGGGCATGATGTTAAAATTCTCGGTTATGATCAGAATCGGGGTGAGGAGATGAAAGAATGGATCAGGGCTATGTTCGAGGATGAAGATGCCGCCAAATATTTCGATGGTACTGCCGTGCACTGGTATGCGAGTACATTCGACTGGTTCCCTGAGAATCTGCAGTTTGCGCACAATGCAGCCCCAAATAAACATATCATTCAATCTGAAGCCTGCGTTGACGCTCAGGTCCCCGTTTGGCAGGACGATAAATGGTACTGGTCTAAAGAAGCGACTGACTGGGGTTGGGACTGGGCTCCTGAAGAAGATAAACATCTCCATCCTAAATACGTCCCGGTTTATCGATATGCACGCGATATCATAGGCTGCATGAACAATTGGGTAGATGGTTGGGTAGACTGGAATATGGTTTTAGACCGCCAGGGTGGTCCTAATTGGTTTAAGAACTGGTGTGTAGCTCCGGTTATAGTGGATCCGGATCAAGACCAGGTATATTTTACACCCCTCTATTATACCATGGCCCACTTCAGCAAATTTATCAGACCGGGTGCCGTACGTATTGGATTTGACAACGATGATGAGACACTGATGGTCACCGCAGCACAAAATCCTGATGGTAGTATTGCGGTGGTGGTATTAAATCAAGCTAACGATGATAAGGAGTTCAATCTTTCTTTAGGAGAAAGTAATTCGAACATAACAATAAGTGCCCGTGCGATACAGACTATAGTAATTAAACAATAGAACCAATCAACCAAAAAAATCATGAGTCAGGTAAAAACACTTTCTAAAGATAAAGTCCCTATTGGGCAAAAAGCCGCCTTTGGGGCAGGTCATTTTATTCTAAACATTTTACCAGGAACACTTGGCGTTTTTATTCAGTTCTTTTTACTGACTGCGTGGGGGGTCGACCCTCTATGGGCTGGACTCCTGGGAGGATTACCAAGAATATTCGATGCCATTACCGACCCGATAATGGGTTTCATTTCAGACAACACAAAATCCAGGTTTGGCAGAAGAAGACCTTATATTTTCATAGGGGCAATCATCAGTGGTATTCTCTTCTTTTTGATGTGGCAATTAGATGATAATGCCTCTCAGACTTATATCATCTGGCATGTAATGATTATTCAAATTCTATTCCTGGTGGGTAATACAATGTTTGCTACACCTTTGGTAGGACTTGGTTATGAAATGACATCAGATTATAATGAAAGAACAAGGTTGATGAGTTTTGCAAATAGCATGGGACAGATTGCCTGGATGATTGTGCCCTGGTTATATGTAATTATACCAGACTCCAATACCTTTAATACTCAAACAGAGGGCGTCCGTACTATGGCTCTGATAGTAGGTGCGATGTGCGTGATTTTTGGAATTCTGCCGGCGTTATTTTGTCATGGTATTGATTCCGAACATATGGAAAACCGAAAAAAGATCAATTTCAAAACGCTTGCTTCGAACATGAAAGATTTGTTTCAAGGGATAGTTCAAGTATCTAAAAACAAACCATTTATGAAGTTATGCGGAGCTACATTTTTAGTTTTTAATGGGTTTCAACTCGTAGCGGCATTTGGGGTTTTCATCATTGTATTCTATATATATAACGGCAGTTATGAATTGGCAGGTACATGGCCAGCCTGGTTCAACACTATCAATGCAATGATAACGGCATTTTTGGTGATTCCCATAATTTCAAAAATGGCGAATAAATGGGGTAAGAGAAATGCCTTTTTAATCTCCACAGCACTATCCATCGTAGGCTACCTTTTAAAATGGTTTGGGTTCGATAAAGAACTCAATAATGATTTCAACCAAACAGGCTTGGGAAAGGGATTAAACTCAGCTATTGGGGGGTTATTTGAAGCTTTAAATCCAGCATTGGAAAATATTGGAATGTCTTGGTTTACCATAGATCCGGGTAGTGATATACCATGGCTTATTTTTGTGCCAATTCCATTGTTTGCTTTCGGTATGGGAGGATTATTTACGTTGATGATGTCGATGACGGCCGATGTATGCGATTTAGATGAGTTGGAAAATGGCATGCCTAGAAAGGAAGGCACTTTTGGCGCCATATATTGGTGGATGGTTAAATTGGGACAAGCTATTGCACTTGTTTTAGGCGGATTGATTTTGAAGATTGTAGGATTTGATCCAAACCTTACTGAACAATCCTTAGAAACCATGAACAGGCTCAGAATCGCCGATATAATTATTCCTTCTTTAACCGCTGCCCTGGCCCTATGGGTGATGTGGAAGTATTCTTTATCAGAAGAAAGAGCCAGGGAAATTAAAGAAGAATTGGAATCAAGGAGAGGAAAGCTATAAATTACAAATCATTTAAGTATCACCTAAAAACAAAAGGTAAAGTATGTCCTATATTAGAAAAGAAAAGCGATTGGCATTATCGTCCATCGACTACACTGGTAAAAGCACGAAGCAATTACAAAAGATGAGCCGGCTGCTATTGGAAGATGGAATGCACGGTTTGTGTTTTAGTCCGTATGAAGAAGGGCAAAAACCGGGTGATCAGATTAACGAAGCACAAATACGCCGGAGAATGAAGATCATACAACCCTATACCCAATGGATTCGTTCTTTTTCATGTACTGAAGGTAATGAAGAGATCCCGCGAATCGCCAAAGAATTTGGTATTAAAACCATGGTTGGGGCCTGGCTTGGAGATGATCCTGAAATAAATGAAAAAGAAGTTAAAAATCTTATAGATCTTGCCCAACAGGGATTTGTAGACATTGCAGCTGTAGGTAATGAGGTAATGCTGCGTGGAGATTTGAGCGAAGACGAATTGCTGCACTTTATCAGTCAGGTAAAGGATGCCGTTCCTGATATCCCTGTAGCCTATGTAGATGCCTATTACGAGTTTGCCGAGCGGCCGAGGATCGCCGAGGCAAGTGATATAATTTTAGCCAACTGCTACCCATTCTGGGAAGGATGCGATCTAGATTATTCCCTGCTTTATATCAAGGATATGTATCATCGAGCGCTACAAGCGGGTAATGGCAAAAAAGTTATCATCTCAGAAACCGGATGGCCCAGTCAGGGTACCAACCTGGAAGGCGCATATCCCTCTCATGATAATTACTTGAAATATTTCATGAATATGCAAAAATGGGCCGAAGAGGATCAAATCGAGATATTTTATTTTTCCTCCTTTGACGAGTCTTGGAAAATAGGTGCTGAAGGAGATGTTGGCGCCTATTGGGGTCTTTGGGACAAAGATGAGAAACTAAAGTTTTAGCAGATCGATCGATCCTTCAAAATTCTAAGGATCGAATGATATCTATTACTTTCTTATCAATGCTTCCTGTACTTGTTCGAGAGTTTTACCCTTGGTTTCTACCACGAATTTGGACACAAATAGAATGGCACAAAACGACAGGAGTGCATAAATGGCAAAAGTGGAGGTTGGTCCCAGGTTAGATAATTCCCAGGGAAAGACCTGTGTCACTGAGAAACTGACCAGGGAGTTAAAAAATCCGACAGCCGATATGGCGATGCCTTTGATATTTGTCGGGAAGACTTCAGAAAACAAGGTCCACATTACCGGTCCGAGCGATATCGCAAATGACGCTACATAAAGCAATATGGCCACCAACACCAGGGTGGCGTTGATTTGAATGAAATTAGTGATCTCATTCCTCTTAAACACCAGAAAAGAATCTTCCTTGAGCAATGGAGCCACTTCTTTAAATAGTGCGGCCTGCCCGTCAAAGGTTTTCCCTTTTAACGGGGTCAGCGCCCTCCTTATCTCATCATTCTCTACTTTATTCAAGCTTGTTACATTGAATTCGTAAGAAGCATTATTAAATGCGAAAGTAGCCATAAGCAAGGCAATGGTCATAAATGAAGTCCCGATGAGCAATAGAGGTTTCCGTCCCAATCTGTCGATGTACATGATCGCCACAATAGTAAACACAAGGTTGGTTAGACCTACGACTATGGCTTGAAGGAAAGACGAGTCCGTACTGCCCCCCGCCTGTTCAAAAATCGTAGGTGCATAGTAGAATACCGCATTGATACCGGTGATCTGTTGAAAGAATGCGATTCCGAATGCTATGATCATTATGGTCGTATACTTGCTTTGAAACAGGTCGGCCAATTTTCCTTTGGGTTCCTTTTTATCGATACCGCGCTGAATTTCCTGTATGGTTATTTCCGCGTATTCTTCTCCTCCGACCTTCGCCAAAACCTTCCTGGCCAGTTCTACCTTATTGAGCTTTTGGATAAGCCATCTTGGGCTTCTGGGAACGGTAAACAGGGCTGCAAAATAAATAAGGGCGGGTATCGCCTCTACCCCAAGCATGTACCGCCAACTGTCTTCTCCTAAATCGACAAGAAAATAGTTGGAAAAATACGCCACTGAAATACCGATCACGATGTTCAGTTGATTGAAAGAGACCAGGCTCCCCCTTAGTTTGGGCGGTGCGATCTCGGCAATGTAGATAGGAGCGATAAGGATAGCTCCACCGATTCCGATTCCTCCGATGATCCTGGCCGTAATAAATTCTACATATCCTGTTGCCATAGCCGACCAGGTGGCGGAAATGGTAAAAAGTGCTGCCACCACAATCAACACCTTTTTACGACCGAAATAGTCGGCCGCAGGCCCGGCCATCAGATTTCCCGCCATGGCACCAAAAACTACACAGCCGACTGAAAATCCGAGCATCCATTCCGTCATTTCAAAATAAACGGTGATACCTTTTACGGCCCCGGAAATCACCGCACTGTCAAAACCAAGCAGAAAACCACCCAAAGCCACGATCAGACTGATCATGATGGTATAGGATTTGTTCATCTTTACTACTTTGGTAGTAGCATCCGGACTTTTCTCTTGACTCATAATGGTTTTGGTTTAGTTGATTTCTTGGGCCGAGTAGCGCTTAACTACTCTGTCAGCACTATGGTCTGAATAGCGTGTCCTGGAATTGTTGTCTTGGATGTTTTGGCATTCATAGTAACGGTATAATCCTTCGGATCCTTTTCCTGATTCATCACCACGATGACTATACTTCCATCCTGGTTGATAAATCCTGTAGACAGTATAGCATTAGAGCTCGATACACTGCTGATCCGCCGGGCATTAGGCCTTACAAATTTTGAAAAATGCCCGATATAATAATAGGAATTGGTAAAAGTGAGTTCGCCGCTTTTTGTGTCTCCGTGAACCGGTGCAAAACATAGGTTTCCCACATGATTAGGCCCCCCTGTTTCATCTAGAAGAATATTCCAGTCTGTCCAGGCCACCACGCCATTGTTGAAATCATTGATCATGGATCTTCCATAACGTTCTGCAAGACGAACTTCATCGATCTTTTCAATATCATAACCCTCATTACAACCCTCGGTAAATATGAGATTCTTATCTGGGAAAACTTCATTGACGTTTTTCACATTCTGAAACATAGGAATACCGTCTTTCCAATCCTCATACCAGTGAAAACCCGTACCCCATACATATTTCGCTGCTTCAGGATCGTTTAAAACAACACTGGCTCTCTGAAACATGAGATCACGATTATGATCCCAAACGATAATTTTCTTATCGCCCATCCCCGCTTTTTCCAGAGTTGGTCCCAAATAGTTCTTTACAAAATCACGCTCTTCCTCGGCAGTATAAATACAAGATTCCCAACGTTGCACTGCCATGGGCTCATTTTGTACAGTAAGTCCCCAAATCGGAATGCCCTCGGCCTCGTACGCTTCAAAAAATTTTACATAATAATTGGCCCAGGTCTGGAAGTATTCTGGCTTTAGTTTACCTCCCTGCAACATATTATTATTGGTCTTCATAAAGGCGGGAGGGCTCCAGGGACTTGCGTACATGGTAAGTTCGCCTCCTGCCGCCTCAATCGCCAATTTTGTAAAAGGAAGCCTGAACTGCCTGTCATGATCAATATTGAAGGTATTTAATTCCATATCGCCTTCTTCGATATAGGTATAACTGCCGCTGGAAAAATCACAGCTGTGAATGATGGTCCTGCCCAACGAATATCCAATTCCGTTCTCTATGTCATAATAAGCTTCCAGGAAGCGCTTCTGATTTTCATCACTCAGTTTGTAAAATGTCTCTGCAGCGGCGTCGGTAAGTGCAGCCCCAATACCCAAGAAAGTCTGGAATTGTTTATCTGGATCGACCAGTATATCGATATCCGTTTCAAGGGGTTGCTTAAAGGATCCGAATGATATGTTATCTGTCAGGGTTAGCTTTAAATCGGTTTGATGCGCGGTGGTATAAACGATGCCCTTCATCGGTAAATTTATAACTGTCTCTGTCTCTACTTTTACTTTCTGAGATTCACTTTTTTTTTCCTTGCAGGAGGTTAAAAGGCCTGCGCTAATCAGGAAAAGCAAAATACATCTTTTCTGATAACCCGAATAGCTGTTGTTTGGTTTCATAAATATTTTGTAAATAAAATTTGGATCCTGTCTCTTTAAAATCTTAGAAACCACAAGGGATTTGGCAAATCCGTCAGACTAACGAAATCGTAGGTATGCGGTATCATACAATCTCTGCACTTAACCCAGCCTGAAGTAATCGTGAGCATCTGGGCTTCAGGTCGCGAAACTCCCCAGTTTTAACCGTGCACTTGCCTTTATAATGAACGATAAGCGAACATTGTTCAGCTTGTTCAGGAGTATGATCACAAACATCAATGAGCGTTTCAATCACATGGTCGAACGTATTAACATCGTCATTGAAAAGTATAATTTCGTTCTGTTTTACCGTTTCCTCATCCAACAGAAGCTCTTCGGAGATTTTTTCCTTTGTACTCATGAGAGACAGGTTTTAATCATCCCTAAAATACATATTTTGCAGAAACCCAATCGTTATTTACCAAATTTTCTTGGAAACTGAGTTCGTATTCGGCACATTTTTCGGAAATCAAAGGCAAATCCGCCCTGTAAAATCCACTGAGCAAAAGAATCCCTCCGTGGTTCAAATGGTCAACATAATGAGGGATGTCTTTTAAAAGTACATTGCGGTTGATATTGGCAAGAATAATGTCGTACTTCTCTCCTTTCAGCAAATCCACATCTCCTTCCCGAACCCGAATACGGTCTTGATCATTTAGTTTAGCATTTTCCAGCGCATTGAGAAAACTCCAGTGATCGATATCGATGGCATCGACCTTAGATGCTCCCCTCATGGAAGCTAATATGGCCAAAACTCCGGTGCCACAACCCATATCCAAAACCGATTTGCCCTGTATTTCATTTTTTAATACAAATTGAAGCATCATGTGCGTGGTTTCATGGTGACCGGTGCCAAAACTCATTTTTGGGGTGATCACAATATCGTATTTCACCTTGGGTTCTGGATGGAAGGGGGCACGTACGGCACAATGATGTCCCAGAATGATGGGTTCAAAACTGGTCTCCCACTCCTGGTTCCAATTCTGTGTTTCGATTTCATCACACTTATAGTCGATCTGGAATTCAGGATTGTTTAGTATAGCTACCCCGCCGAGTTCAGAAGCATCCCATTTGGATTTAGGTATATAGGCAAGCAATCCTTCCTGGGTTTCCAAAAAACTTTCAAACCCCAGTTCATTCAACTCAGCCAGAAGTATATCTGTAGCCGGTTGCTTCGGGCGTACCTTAAAATTATATTCGAGATAGTTGTCTACCATCAGTTATCAGATCGCATTAATGATAGCCAGAAAATCATCGGTCTTTAAAGATGCCCCGCCTATAAGTCCGCCGTCTACATCGGGCTTTGCAAAAATCTCGGCTGCATTCCCCGGCTTAACACTTCCGCCGTATAAAATAGTAACGGCGTCCGCAACTTCCTGATTAAAACCCTCTACAACGGTATGCCGGATAAAAGCATGCATTTCCTGGGCCTGTTCCGGACTTGCCGTTTCTCCTGTTCCTATAGCCCAAACGGGTTCATAAGCCAAGACGATGTTTTTCCAATCGGCCGCAGTTAAAGTAAACAAAGCGTTCTTCAATTGGCCTGCCACAACATTAAAATGATTCCCGGACTGGCGGTCAGCCAATTCCTCCCCAAAGCAAAATACCACTCTCAGGTCGCTCTCCAGGGCAGCCTTTACCTTTTTTGAGAGAAGCTCATCGGTTTCCCCGAAGTATGCGCGCCGCTCAGAATGACCAATGATAACAGTTTTAATGCCAATAGCTTTTAACATCCCGGCAGAAATTTCGCCGGTATAGGCGCCGTTTGCTGCAAAATGCATGTTTTGCGCCACTACTTCAATCATGGAAGATTCCAATGCTGAAACCGCTGCAGATAGATTGACAAAAGTTGGAGCCACCATTACTTCCGCATGGGTTTCTCCTAGTTTTGAGGCTATGTCCTCAACGAGATGAATTGTCTCCTGCAGGTTTTTGTTCATTTTCCAGTTTCCTGCTACTATTTTACTTCTCATAATCTATGTTTTACCGTTATCAGTTAATATTGAAGGCTATAAATTTAGTCGAATACAAGTTCATCAAGGTCGTTATGGTGGACTTTCTGCATGATCGTCCCTTTTTTTATGATCAAAAAGCCGGGATTGGCCCGTACAATAGTCTTTAATGTGGTCTCATCGGTAAAGTAAAATGGAAATGCCAGCCCGAATTTTTGTACGATTGGAGAAGTCCATTGATCATTCGAAGCAGACATTCCCATGACTGTATAACCGGCTTCCAGGGCCCGGTCTGAAACCGTTTTTACTTCCTGATAAACATCTGTTCGGGTTTTCGCCAGATCGTAGGCCACCACCATCAATAGCTTTTCCTCTTCCATGAGTTGCTGTGTATGGTCCTCTCCGTTTAATTCTAATGTAAAATCGTGTATGGGGGGTTCATAACCTTTCTGAACCTCCTCGGTATCCACCCCGATAAATTCCCCATCGACCTCGGGGTAATCTCCCTGGGTGACAATGATCTTCTCCTCCCCGTCCACCCTGAATTTCCAGGCATAGTCATAAATCGGTTTGGGCGCATTTTCAGGAATAGCCATGCCGTCGGGGATACTGGCCCCAATCTTATACGGCCTGAAATCTATGGCGGGCAAATGGTTGAGAACATGATAGGCGAAAATGCAACATGCTATCAGACCGGCCAAAATGATGATTCGGGTTAGATTTGGCCTGAATATGGTTTTGATATGCCTCCTTCCATAAAACAGGATCAGGATAAAGATCAGCAATACTACATCCTTGGTAAAGGATTCCCAGGGTGTTAGTTTAACGGCGTCCCCAAAACAGCCACAGTCCGTCACCTTGTTAAAATAGGCCGAATAAAAAGTGAGGAACGTAAAAAACAGGATCATAAGCAGTAAGCTCCAAACTGTGAATCTTCTCTTGTATCCCAGAAGAAGCATGATCCCTAGTAAAACCTCCAGAATCACCACCACCAAAGAGATCGTGAGGGCAAAAGGCAAAAGAAAAGGAATGTCGAGCACAGCTGGACTGAAATACTCTTCCAGTTTAAAGGAAAAGCCCACCGGATCATTGAGTTTGATGAATCCGCTGATAATAAATAGGACACCTACCAGTATCCTGCTTATGAATACAAGATATTTCATAGTGTTAGGGTTGATATTGAAAGAGATTGACCTACCGAACTCCTAAGCTTTTCCCTTGACTTCCCCGAAGGCCTTGCGAGATTGTATATGATCTTATGCTTGCTCATGTTCTAAATGGATTAGTGCAAATACCGCATAGTTGATAATATCCTGGTAGTTTGCAGCAATCCCTTCACTTACGATGGTTTTTCCTTTATTATCCTCGATTTGTTTCACCCTCAGTAGTTTCTGTAAGATCAAATCGGTGAGAGAGCTCACCCTCAATTCCTTCCAGGCTTCTCCATAGTCGTGATTCTTATCCTCCATCAGCTGCTTGGTTTCAGCTATGTGCCGATCATAGAGTTGCAACGCATCGTCCGCATTGATGTCTGGTTGCTCCACCACACCCTTTTCCAGCTGTATAAGTGCCATGATCGCGTAATTGATAATACCGATAAATTCGGAGCGCTCGCCCTCGTCTACCCGGCGGGAAACAAGCTCCTGAAGGCTTCTTATTCGCTGGGCTTTAATAAAGATCTGGTCGGTGAGTGAAGGCAGCCTTAATATTCGCCAGGCTGTTCCGTAATCCTTAGATTTCTTTATGAACAAATCTCTGCAAGTGTGAATAACCTCGTCAAAAAGCGCAGGTGTCTTCTTCATGGAATGTGGTGTAATTTGCGTAAATTTCGCCTGATATTTCAACAAGGTCAAAGTTCGTTTTTTAAACTTGGCCATCAAAATAAATTCGACTCTTAATCTCCATTTATATTGAGGATGACCCTTAACTGCCTAGGCCAGCTTATCGATCTAAAACGCCCAAGAATAATGGGTATTTTAAATGTCACGCCAGATTCGTTTTATGACGGTGGTAAGTTTAAAGATGAATCTGCCCTATTAAAACAAACCGAGCTGATGCTCAAAGAAGGGGCCACTTTTATCGACCTGGGCGCCTACAGCAGCAGACCTGGTGCTGCCGAGGTAAAGGAGGAGGAAGAATTGGCCAGGCTCGAACCCGTGATAGGTTTTCTTCTTAAGGAGTTCCCCCAAATACTGTTATCGATTGATACATTCAGAAGCCGGATCGCTTCGAATTGTCTGCAGGCCGGTGCTGCTATGATCAACGATATATCGGGTGGTAACATCGATCCTGAGATGATGTCTACCGTAGCATCGTTTAAAGCACCATACATCGCCATGCATATGCGGGGGACGCCCCAGACGATGAATGACGAGACAGAATATGAAGATCTGTTAATCGACATACAATATCAGTTTTCACTTAAGATTTCCAGGGCCAGGGAGCTGCAAATGAACGATCTGGTCCTCGATCCCGGATTCGGATTTGCCAAAACACGTGCTCAAAATTTCGAACTGCTCAAGTCGCTCGATCTCTTACAATGCTTCGATCTTCCCATTATGGTCGGTATTAGCCGGAAATCTATGATCTATAAAACATTGGGCACCACGCCCCAGGATGCTCTTAACGGGACCACGGCGCTTCATATGGTGGCACTTCAGAAAGGGGCACGAATTTTAAGAGTTCACGATGTTGGTGAAGCAAGCCAGTGTATTAGTCTCTTTGAAGAAATCCGGTCTGACTGAACTGGGAAGTTTCTTGATTTTTGGCAGAAACAAATTTTTATTGAGGCTTATTTTCTAATTTTACAAAAACGGCCGAATTTGGATTTTTTAGAATTCCTGGATTTCAAGATAACGGACATTATAGACATTGTCCTGGTTGCCATTCTGCTCTACTATATCTACAAACTGGTCCGGGGTACGGCCGCGATCAATATTTTTATCGGGATTGTAATGATTTGGGGGTTCTGGAAGCTGACCCAGCTCCTGGGTATGAAGATGATCAGCAGTATGGTCGGTGGATTTATGCAGGTAGGTCTCATCGCATTGATCATCGTGTTCCAGCAGGAGATCCGGAAATTTCTGCTGATGGTGGGATCGACCAATCTCGGACAAAAGAAAAATTGGGTCAAGCGCTTTAAATTTCTGAAACAGGAAGAGATCATTACACCTGTTGATATTGAAGTGGTTTTGCAGGCTTGTGATAAAATGGCCAAGAACAGGACCGGTGCCATTCTGGTCTTTAAGCGTAATAATTCTCTGGATTTTGTTAAATCGACTGGCGACAGGATGTATGTCGAGATCAACCAACCCATTATTGAAAGTATATTTTTTAAGAACAGCCCACTGCATGATGGGGCTGCGGTTATCGAAAAAAATCACATTGTCGCTACGCGGGTTATTTTGCCGGTCTCCAATGAAAGGCATATTCCGCTTCGATTCGGGTTGCGCCATCGCGCGGCGGTGGGCATTACCGAGCGCACCGATGCCATCGCACTGGTGGTGAGCGAGGAAACCGGTCTGATCTCATATATCAAAGGCGGGGAATTCGTGTTTTACAAAGACCTCACTGAACTCTCTCAGATGATTGCCCAAGATCTCCTTTAAATCATGCAATGTAAAAACTGCCAACATAACCAAGTCGACACCTTCGAATTCTGCCCGAGTTGTGGCGCTAAAGTTATCCGCAACCGTCTGACCCTAAAAAATTTAGGAGAGGATATTGCTCAACGGGTATTTGATGTGGATAACACCTTTATCACCACTTTTAGACAGCTTTTTTCCCGACCGGATCAGGTTGTCGACAACTATATTCAAGGCATCCGAAAAAGATATATGAATCCTATCGGGTATTTTGGAATAGCGATAACCCTTTCGGGAATTCTTTTGCTGCTGATGAGGAGGTTTTTCAGGGACCGGCTCGACTTTGATATTTACGGGCAGGGGGCAAATCCTGAGGTGATGAATAAGGTGATGAACATTATGTTCGATATGAATACCCTCATCTTCATTATTTATGTTCCCATATTTGCCATAAGCGGCTGGCTAACCTTCAACCGTAAAAGTTATAATCTCACTGAATACAGCGTCTTCTATATGTATATTCTGGCGCAATGGAGTATTATTTTGTTTCCGATCAGCCTGGGCACTTTGTTTATATCCCCTGAAAATTATCTCGTCATTGGCATTCCCCTGTTAATAGCTTTGATGATGTATTCAATATACGCCATGCAGCGACTGAATAGGTTTAGTACCCCGCAGTTGGTTTGGAAAATACCTCTTTTCTCAATCCTGGTGAGCGTAGGATATTTTGGATTTATCATGTTATTCTATGCCGTGTTATTCCTTACCGGGGTATTGACCATTGATGATTTTGCGCCCATAAAATAGCTTATAAAAGCATCATACGGTCTCTTCGGCCATGAACTGGGCTTCGTAGAGCTTGCTGTAATAACCATCGTTTTTAAGGAGTTCCGTATGGGTCCCGGTCTCGACAATTTTGCCTGCATCCATCACCAGGATCTTATCAGCTTTTTTTACCGTTGCCAGGCGGTGAGCGATAATGATAGAAGTTCGTCCTTCCGTGATCTTGTCCGTAGCCCTCTGTATCAATTGCTCCGAATAGGTATCCACCGAAGAGGTGGCCTCGTCGAGGACCAGGATACTGGGATTGCTCACATAGGCCCTCAGGAAGGCGATGAGCTGTCGTTGACCACTCGAAAGCATAGTGCCGCGTTCCTTCACATTATACTGATATCCGCCGGGAAGGCTGCTGATAAAATCATGAACTCCTATTTGCCTTGCAGCATCTTCAATGATGTCTAAGGTAACCGCCTCGTTTTTAAGTGAAATATTATTAGCGATCGTATCGGCAAAAAGGAAAACATCCTGAAGAACTATGGCGATATTCTTTCGAAGTGAGGATAGTTTGTAGTTTTCGATATCGATTCCGTCGATCAGTACCGTCCCTGAATCGATCTCATAAAAACGGTTCAGGAGATTGATAATGGTTGATTTTCCTGCGCCTGTGGCCCCTACGATCGCAACAGTCTCACCAACATTTACATCGAATGAGATGCCATGCAGTACTTCTTCACCTTCCAGGTAGCCGAAACGCACATCCGAAAAACGGATATTACCAAGCATATGCTCACGGACTTCTGACCCGGTGTCACCGATCCTGCTGTCGGTATCCAAAATATTAAATACCCGATTAGCGGCTACCATCCCCATTTGTAAGGTATTGAACTTATCTGCGATCTGTCTTAGGGGTTGAAATAGCATTCCTGACAGCAATATAAAGGCAAAAATGGTCCCGTATTCATCGACCTTCAGGTTGGTGACATTCTGAAGCCCTCCGTACCATACGATAAGCCCGACGGTAATGGAAGAGACAATATCTGCGATCGGGAAGAAAAAAGAGTTGTACCAAACAGTCTTTAACCATGCATTTTTATGCTTCTCATTGATATTCCGGAAATTCCTGCTCTCAATGGCTTCGCGGGTGAAGAGCTGAACAATTTTCATCCCTGTGATCCGCTCCTGCACAAAAGAATTCAGATTGGAAACCTGAGCCCTTACATCGATAAATGCTTTCTTCATGGCTTTTTGAAACAAGCGGGTCGCATATAATATAATAGGTAAAATAAGGAATACGATCAGGGCCAGTTTCCAATTCAGTATCAGCATTACCACAGCCACGACAAGCATTTTTAAAAGATCGGCCACGATAACGAAAAAACCCTGACTAAAGATCTCCCCAATCCTTTGCATATCGGCCACGGCACGAGTAACCAGAACCCCGATAGATGAATTATCAAAATACTTCATTTTAAAGCCCATCATACGGTCGAAAAGCTTGATCCGGATATCTTTGATTACAGATTCACCCAGCCAGTTGGCATAATAATTAAATGAAAGTTGGCTCACCACCTGCCCGAGCAGGACGCCTCCCATGGCCATGGTGAGCATCCATAGTTTTTCGGCATCGTTTTTTTTAAGTGCCCCATCGATGATCTCACTTACAATTAGTGGGGATAACACCGCAAAAGCAGACAAAAGAATGGCGGCAAGTGCCACTCCATAAAAAGTCAGCTTATAGGGCCTGGTGTAGGCAACCAACCTTTTGAACAGTCGGTAATCAAAAGCTTTACCAGCGTTTTTATCCATTGTGATGAAGCATCTCTTCAGGGTATTGCACCCGAATCAAAGATAGTCCTTTTGCAGGGACGGAGACCCCTGCTAAACTCCGGTCCTTATTTTTTATAATAGTCTTAACATCTTTTAAGGATTTCTTACCAATGCCCACATCGAGCAAGGTCCCGACGACTGCCCTTACCATGTTCCTGAGAAATCGATCAGCTGAGATCGTAAATATCAGCTGATGGTCCCTTTCCTCCCATCGGGCATAGCGCACATCGCATATAAAGGTTTTTACATCGGTTTTGGATTTTGAGAAACACTCGAAATCCTGTTGGCCGAGCAGCAATTCAGCCGCTTTGTTCATCGATTTAACATCGTAATTATGATTGGAATAATGTGTCGTTTGAAGCGAGAATGGATCTTTTTGCCTGGCTATGGTATATCGATACGTTCTTTGAAGGGCGCTGAAACGGGCATGCGTATCAGAAGCTACTGAAATGAGCTTTCTGACAGCAATATCTCCGGGCAGGAACGAATTAAGTCGGTTCACAACAGACTCGCTGTCCCCGAGCCTATCAATATCGAAATGGGCAAACATCTCATAGGCATGAACGCCGGTATCGGTACGCCCTGCTGCAACCAGTTCAACCGGCTTTTGTAACAGAGTGGTAAAGCACCTTTCCATCACTTCCTGGACCGTAGTAGCGTTAGGTTGCTTCTGCCAACCATGATAGGCCGTCCCCAGGTAGGAAAATTGTACAAAATATCTCAATCTATTCTCTACATTTGTTAAAACAAATATACCCGAATCTTTGATGTTATTGATCAGATGATTTCCGTCTGTATTTCAAATGTGATGTGAAATCTCCGTTGCTGCGCTCAGGATGAAAAAAATTTTACTCCTTTCCGATACACACGGCCATATGGACAACACCATTTTGAAGTATGCCCGTAAGGCCGATGAAGTATGGCATGCCGGGGATATCGGGAGTCTGTCGGTAACCGATGCACTATCCGAGAAAAGCAGGCTACTTGCTGTCTACGGAAATATCGATAATCACATCATTCAAAAAGAATTTCCTCTGCATCAAAGATTTCGATGCGAAGAGGTAGATGTATGGATCACACATATAGGGGGGTATCCCGGGAGGTACAGTCCGGCAGTGCGCGAGGAAATCAATCGATCTCCGCCACAATTGTTTATTTCCGGTCATTCACACATACTAAAAGTAATGAACGATAAAAAGCTGGGCTTGCTTCATATGAATCCTGGTGCATGTGGTAAATATGGTTTTCATAAGCTACGGACTATGTTGCGGTTTATTATCGATGGCAAAGACATCGCAGAGCTGGAGGTGATCGAATTAGGAAATCGATAATAGAAATAATATGTCAAATACACCTGATCATGGAATCTAAGAACACGCCGGCGTTCAGCATTGAATGTCTCGATCATGTTGCGCTCAGAGTAGCCAACATTGAACGGTCCAGGCAATGGTACGAGTCCGTTCTCGGACTCACTTACTATCGGTTAGAAGAATGGGGTACGATCCCTGTATTCCTATTGGCTGGAACAACGGGAATTGCCCTGTTCCCGGCTGATCCCAAAACAGCTGCTCCGGATAAGGATTCTAAGCACATAAAGCTCGATCATTTTGCCTTCAGGTTAAGCCGTCATGATTTTAAAAAAGCGAGGGAACGTTATGAATCCTTAGATATTTCATATGATTTTCAAGACCATCACTATTTCCAATCCATATACACACGCGATCCGGATGGTCATATTGTAGAACTAACCACCCTGGTTGTTGAACCATCATCATTCTACCGCACGGTATAACATATTTTCTTGGAATCCGGCTCGAAGACTACCACAAAAAAAACCCTGACAAATCGAATTATCAGGGTTTTCGCACTAATACTACTAAGATATCAGGTTTATCGCAAACGATCCACAGATTTTACAAGATCCTCATCCTTTTTGATGGCCTTGTTGGCCAAGACCAGTAAAACGATAGAAAAAACAGGAATCAACATCCCAATACCCTTCTCTGAAACATCTGTCTCTCCGGATAGGTTTAGGGATCGGTAAACGAAAAATCCTAGTAAAAAAAGATTCAATATGATATTCAGCCTGTTCAGAACAAACTGATTTTGCCTTTTCTTAAACAGTAAAATGCTTAGAAGTGCAAGGGCAGCGATGCTGTAAAAGCTGGCAGCAACCCACAACTCGCCTTCCAGAAATACACTTTTACCCATAGAGGTAGACCATAATTCGGCCCATTGCACCAGGACTGCATTGACTATCACGATGAGTAACAAATACAAGGACTGAATCCTCTGGATCATATTCCATTCGGTTAGGAAGTGCAAAAATAATGGTCTTTTTAAGAATTTCAGAAGAAAAATCAAAAAAGAAAGCCCAAAATACCAAGGTTACTATAGTCGTGAGTTCCTTTTAAGAGGCGCTAAATTGAGGTGGTTCCTGGAATTATTGAGATAATCAGCAATTTACATTAATTTATTAAGGCTTTGCGGTGTTATATTGAAAATAATTTGTAATATTGCCTCGTTATTAGTTATACTACTTACCGTATGGGAAATCTTTCCCACGTAATACCCAAATAACAATACACTTCATTTTTCGATATTTAGAAAGTAGAATTTATTACATACTCAATGTTTGAGATTTCAGATTTAAAAGCAAAGAAGCTTCCCGAGCTTCAGCAAATCGCTAAAGATTTAAACGTACCCAAGTACAAAACCCTAAAGAAGCTGGACCTTGTTTATCAGATATTAGATGTCCAGGCCAGTAACCCAAATTCGGTCAGGGAAACCGTTACCGCGCTGGAAAAAAAGGAAAATAAGCCTGCACCAAGAGCGAAAAAAGTTCAACCGGAGGCAAAAGTGGCCACTATTGAGGCTGGAGCAAAGGAGGCTTCCGCAGATGTCAAAGAGCCCCCTAAGGAAGGTCAAAAACAACAACGACGGCAACCGCACAATAAAAAGGAACATCACAAACCCTCGGGTCCGCACAAAGGTCAGCAGCAGAAAAAATCATCCCACCATAAAAATGGTCAGGATAAGAAGTCGAGTAATTTCGATAGAGATCTAAAGAATAAATACAAGCAACCGGAATACGAATTCGACAGCATTATTGAAAGTGAGGGCGTCCTGGACATCATGCAGGATGGTTATGGCTTTCTTAGATCATCGGATTACAACTATTTGTCTTCCCCCGATGATATCTATGTATCGCAATCACAGATCAGGCTTTTCGGACTCAAGACCGGCGACACTGTACTGGGTAATGTTCGTCCTCCGAAAGAAGGTGAAAAATATTTTCCACTGATCAAGGTAAATAAGATCAATGGCCTGGATCCTCAGGTTGTACGCGATCGGGTAGCTTTCGAACATTTAACCCCATTATTTCCCCAGGAAAAATTCAATATTGCAGCGCGACAGAGCACGATTTCAACAAGGGTTATGGATCTTTTTTCACCCATAGGTAAAGGCCAGAGGGGAATGATTGTCTCGCAGCCTAAGACGGGTAAGACCATGTTGCTGAAAGACATCGCTAATGCGATAGCTGCCAATCATCCGGAGGTATATCAAATCATATTGTTGATCGACGAGAGGCCCGAAGAAGTCACAGACATGCAGCGCAACGTAAGTGGCGAAGTGGTCGCCTCTACTTTCGATAAAGAAGCCACGGAACATGTTCGTGTGGCCAATATCGTTCTTGAAAAGGCAAAAAGACTGGTGGAATGTGGTCATGATGTTGTGATCCTGCTCGATTCCATCACACGACTTGCAAGGGCGTACAATACAGTACAGCCGGCTTCAGGAAAAGTTCTGAGTGGTGGTGTCGATGCCAATGCGCTTCACAAACCCAAAAGATTTTTTGGTGCAGCACGGAATATAGAAAACGGAGGATCGCTCTCGATCATCGCTACCGCACTTACAGAAACCGGTTCTAAGATGGACGAGGTGATCTTTGAGGAATTCAAGGGTACGGGTAATATGGAATTGCAGCTCGACAGAAGGATCAGCAACCGAAGGATATTCCCCGCTATAGACCTTGTGTCTTCATCCACCCGTAGAGATGATCTTCTGCTCGACGAAGTTACGGTTCAGCGTATGTGGATCATGAGGAAATACCTTGCGGATATGAATCCTGTTGAGGCTATGGAATTCATGGAACAACGGATCAAGCAGACAAAGAACAATGAAGAATTCCTGTTGACCATGAGCCAGTAATAAAGGCTTAATTTCATTCAAAAACAATAGAATCCTGGCATTTAAAAATGTCAGGATTCTTTTTTTTACCATTGGTGTAAGGCATGGATTATTCTAATATGAGAATATGTACTACATTTAGAGGAGGAAATCTATCCCGCTCTATTTACTTAGTAGTTAATCCTAAAAATCACTTATCATGAAAAATTTCAAGAAAATCCACTCCTTATTTTTATTCGCTACTACCCTGATCTTGCTTTCCTGTGGTGAACGAAGCGCGGAGGAAAACAACGCCAAAACTGCTGAAGTAGAGCCACCCGAGCAGATCATCAGTATAGAGGAAGCACAGGACATGTATAAGAACTACACTGACCGAAGAGCACCCCTGATTCAGAAGTTTGAGGACTCTATTAATATGAGCCAAAAAGATACCAGCAAATTCGATGTGGCACGATACACCTATTATGACTACAAGACCATTAAGCAGTATCTGGAATACATAGAACAGGAAGCCGCAAAAGCCGGGGTGGAGATCTCAACGCTTCGATTTTACTATTCGAACTATCCCGATAAGGCTACCTTCTCCGACGGAAGCGAAGTGATTCATCCACGGCAGAATTCATTTTTTATACAGCCTACCCTCAATGAAAATGGTGAGGAATACGGTTTTTATACAGAAGACGGCGAAGAAGGTGAAAAGAGAGCTGTTTTATTAAATGGGCAGATGGAGATATTCGGACCTGATGGTATGGGTATAAGAGCTGGCAACGACACCAGGGCCTATGCTGGGTTTATCGGAGGAATCAGTACGAGACCTTCATCTAATTTTTCAAACGGTAACGGAAGCCTGGTACTCAATCACGGTGGCGCTGCCCCTCCGCCATATCAATAGAAATGGAACTTTGCTTGAGCTGATTGATTATATCCTTGAATATGCCTATCTGCCGGTTTACGCCATCGCGGTGGTGGTAGCCCTATGGAGGTATCCCAGATACTTCGATAGTATCTATAAGTACTTCCCGATCTTGCTCATGTATACATTTCTAACTGAACTACTAGGGAATATCATTAAATGGAACGACGAATACGACTTTGTGCTTAGCGATGTACTGGAGTATAACAATTGGCTGATCTATAATATTTACGACATCATATTCTTCCTGTATTTTCTCTATGTATATTGGTTGAGTATCGACAGAAAAGGCCCGAGGAATTTTATACGAATAGCAAGTATTATCTTTATTATTGCCTCGCTGATCAACCTTTACACTTCAGATTTTCGAATACAATTTCAGATGATTACTTATTTTACGGGCGCTTTTATGCTTATTACTTCTATTGTTCTCTATTTTAGGTATTTGAGATCAAAAAAGGGGAACTGGTTTATCCCCTCTAATCTGCTTTCCTGGCTGAGCATCGGGATCCTGATTTTTTTAGCGGGTTATCTGCCCATAATTGTTCTTGGACATTTTAATATCGTGTCGGGTGAAGACTATCAGATCATAAGAAGGATTCATCTGCTGCTTATCCTGATCATGTACGGTTGCTTTATCGTAGGTTTTATTAGGTTGAGGCGAAAATCGATAAACGGAACATAATATGAGGATACTGATCATAGGTGGTGGCGGGACTATTGGTTCAAGGCTGGCACAGTACTTTGGAAAAGATTATGAGGTATTAATCGCAGGCCGGAATAGCGGAGATTTCACGGTTGATATCGCTCAAAGCTCGAGTATTGCAGCTCTGTTTGTAAAAACCGGCCAGCTAGACGCTATTATATGTGCTGCGGGAGAAGCAAAGTGGGCAGATTTTAATGAATTAACAGAAGAGGACTATCACATAGGTCTTCGAAGTAAGCTGATGGGACAGGTTAATCTGGTTCGCCTGGGAAGGGATTATCTCGAACCCGGAGGTTCTATTACACTAAGCTCGGGAATTCTGGCCGACGATCCTGTGGCCATGACCTCTAGTGCCGCAATGGTCAACGGTGCGCTGCACAGTTTTGTAAAAGCGGTGGTGCTCGATCTGAAGCAGGATATCAGGATCAATGTTGTAGCTTCAGGTCTGGTGGAAGATGCAGTAGATAAATACAAGGGATATTTTCCGGGTCACCATCCGATTTCTATGGAGAAAATGCTGAGAGGTTATATCAGGAGCGTCGAAGGCAGAGGGACAGGGGAAATTATCAGGATTTATGAATAAAAAAACCCTGACATAAAAGCCAGGGCTGAAAATTCTTTGAAAAGCTCCTTTAGAGGGCAGCAACTTGCTTCATGAGTTTACTCTTCAGGTTGGCAGCCTTGTTCGAATGTATGATATTTCGTTTTGCAAGCTTATCGATCATGCTGACCACATCCGGAAGAAGGGCTTCAGCTTTCTTCTTATCGGTTTCGCTACGCAATTTCTTGATTGCATTACGTGTTGTCTTATGCTGATACCTGTTGCGTAAACGTACCACCTCGTTTCTTCTGATTCTCTTTAAAGCAGACTTATGATTTGCCATATTTTTATTTTAATATTTTAGCGGGTTCTGGCCGCCGGTAACTTCTTGTAGCCCGTAGGGGAATCGAACCCCTGTTACCAGGATGAAAACCTGGCGTCCTAACCCCTAGACGAACGGGCCATTAAGTGGTTGAAAATTTGTTGAGCTAATAATTAATTTTCAACTTTAAAATTTAAATTATACCAGTAGCCCGTAGGGGAATCGAACCCCTGTTACCAGGATGAAAACCTGGCGTCCTAACCCCTAGACGAACGGGCCATTGAGTTGTAAGTTAAAAGCGATAAGTTAGACGCGCTAGCTAAAAACCATCCGCTTTCAATTTTCAACTTTCAATTTTCCATTGAACATAGGTGCCCCAAAGGCAGGTGCAAAAATACAATTATTTTTTACTATGGCAACTACCTCATTCCTTTTTTTGACTGCCTCTAATACGCCCGGGCGAATAGCACTCTTTGGGCAGAAGGTTGCCCTGTCACCATGCATTTGCCCTCTGTCTTTTCCTCTTCAATCGGAATACAACGTATTGTTGCCTTAGTCTCATTTTTAATTTTATCCTCAGTAGCAGATGTTCCGTCCCAGTGGGCTGAAATAAAACCACCCTTCTCCTCAATCACCTTTTTAAATTCGTCATAAGTGTCCACCTCGGTGGTATGTGTTGTACGGTAATCCTTGGCCTTTTCATAGAGTCTTGTCTGGATCTCATCCAGCAGTTGAATCACCTCGTTCTCGGCGCTTTCGGCTGGGATTGTTCGTTTTTCCAGGGTATCGCGCCTGGCCAGTTCCACGGTCCCATTCTCCAGGTCCCGCTGACCGATCGCGATTCTTATCGGCACCCCTTTTAATTCATATTCATTAAACTTAAACCCTGGTTTATGGGTATCCCGGTTATCATATTTAACGGAGATCCCTTTTTCTTTAAGCGATTTGACCAAAGGTGCTACCTTTTCCGAAATAGCCTCCAGTTGTTCCAACCCTTTATAGATTGGTATAATCACCACATGTATAGGGGCTAGTTTGGGTGGTAAGACCAAACCGTTATCATCGCTGTGGGTCATGATCAGTGCTCCCATTAATCGGGTTGACACCCCCCATGAAGTGGCCCATACATACTGCTGATCACCTTTTTTCGTGGCAAACTTCACATCGAAGGCCTTTGCAAAATTTTGACCCAGAAAATGCGATGTTCCGGCTTGCAGCGCCTTCCCGTCTTGCATTAATGCCTCAATACAATAGGTTTCAACCGCTCCGGCAAAGCGTTCGCTTTCTGTTTTGGTGCCTTTTATCACCGGTACTGCCATAAATTCCTCTGCAAAATCTGCGTAGATCTTTAGGATTAGTTCTGCCTCATCGATGGCCTCCTCACGGGTGGCATGCGCGGTATGACCCTCCTGCCATAAGAATTCAGTTGTTCTTAAAAAAAGTCGGGTGCGCATCTCCCAGCGCACCACGTTGGCCCATTGATTGATCAGAAGTGGCAAGTCTCTATACGATTGTATCCACCTTCTGTAAGTATCCCAAATAATGGTCTCCGAGGTTGGCCTTACGATTAGTTCCTCTTCCAGCTTGGCGTCTTCATCTACAATGATCCCACTACCATCTTCTGCATTCTTCAATCGATAATGCGTAACCACAGCACATTCTTTGGCAAAGCCTTCCACATGACTGGCTTCTTTACTGAGGTACGATTTCGGAATGAAAAGCGGGAAATACGCATTTTGATGGCCGGTCTCCTTGAACATATTATCGAGGCCTGCCTGCATTTTTTCCCATATGGCAAATCCATAAGGCTTGATCACCATGCAGCCCCTGACACCGGAGTTTTCGGCTAAATCGGCCTTAATTACCAAATCGTTATACCATTTAGAATAATCGTCCGCGCGCTTGGTTAAATTTTTTCCCATTAATGGAAGTTTGGCACAAATGTTGTGATATCGTTAACAAAAATAGTTCGGTAAAGCTAACTAATTTTAGAATGTTCAACAATATAAACTTAAAGCGATGACATATTCTCTACCCCAACCTAAATTTCATTCGCTATCCCTGATGATAGGGACGGTTTTTCTATTGGCTTCATGCGGTTCGTACCAGCAAGCTTCATATTATGATGATGATGGTATCTATACGGAAGATCCCAGGCGAACGACTGTATACAGCAATCCTCAAAAGAAACAAGAAACTAAAAAAGACGACGGCATATACGACGACTATTTCGGCCAGAAAGCCGAGGAGATCGACCAATATATGGAAGGTGATGTCTTTACAGATGTAGACGAGTATAGCAGTGGTACGGCCCAGGATAGTCTGGAGCTTTATGAGGAAGGGAACTATCTAGACAGAAATGCAAACGACTATGCCGGTTACGGTGGCTGGGGCGAAAATGCCTCAAATGTCAACGTCAATATTTACGGTGGAGGATACGGCGGCTATGGTTGGGGCGGTGGATTTGGCGTAGGTATTGGTTTCGGCTGGGGCTGGGGTTCCGGCTGGGGCTGGGGATATCCTGGTTGGGGCTGGGGCTATCCCGGTTATGGCTGGGGCTGGGGTTCCGGCTGGGGCTGGGGCTATCCCGGTTATGGCTGGGGCTGGGGATATCCAGGATATGGCTGGGGCTGGGGTTATCCCGGTTATGGTTATCCATACTACGGATACGGCTCCTATGGTCGGTATGGCTATAATCGAAGCAGAAGAGGGTATTACGGTACCGGCTCAAATGCCATAGCCTATAACAATGGCAGAGGCAGATCTAATCTTGGTGCCTATAGTGGTACACGTAGCAATACACGCACCAGAACCAATAGCGGACGATCCAATATCAATAACGGCAGATCTACCGCGGCCAGAAGGTCTTACCGATCAGGTACTTCAGCACGAAGCAATCGGGTGGGCGTAGATGGAATTGAACGCAACAGGGCATACCGATCCAGCAGGAGCACTCGTACTGTTCCGCGTTACAACAGTGGCAACCGAACCTACCGTTCCGGATCAAGTTCACAACGAAGCAACACCTATAGAAGAGGTAGCGGTAATACTTCACGATCTGGTCAGGGTTCTTACAGGACCAATTCGCCACGTCGATCCACCTATTCGAGACCAAATTCGCCTGCAGGCAGGAGTTCTGGTTACAGGGGGTCTACCCGCACGTATAGCCCAAGGAGCTCGGGCAGCCGAAGTTCCGGGTATAGAAGTTCCGGAAGGAGCGCACCAAGCAGAAGTTCTGGCTACAGAGGTTCAAGCCGAGGCTCGAGGAGCTCAGGCGGTTCCTTTAGAAGTTCCGGAGGGTCGTTCAGGTCTTCAGGAGGTTCATTCAGATCTGGCGGCGGCGGTCGTTCAAGTGGCGGCAGATCAGGTGGCGGCAGATCAGGTGGCGGACGAGGCAGACAATAATATCATCATCAGACTTTAAAATCATCGAGTAATGAAAAGGATATATACTTTCATCATGGTCTTCATTTGTGCTGCAGCCAGCGCCCAGAATATTGAAGACGTATTGCGCTATAGTTCTGAAAACTTATTGGGAACGGCCCGATATCAGTCTATGAGCGGCGCCTTCGGAGCTCTTGGTGGCGATATGTCGGCCATCAATATCAATCCGGCCGCTAGTGCGGTATTCAAGAACAGTCTCTTCACGATGACCGGGGCTGCGTATAATCGGAAAAACGAATCCTCTTATTTAGGAACATTTAGGAATTCGAATATCACCTCCTGGAGGTTTAACCAGATCGGTGGAGTTTTTGTTTGGAAGAACAATCAGAAATCCTGGAAAAAAGTGTCTCTGGCTTTTAACTATGACCTGGCCAATAATTACGACAACGAGTTCTTTGCCTCGGGAACCAATAATACCGGGATCGATAATTACTTTCTCAATTTTGCACAGGGTGTGCCTTTCGGTTCCTTATTGATCAGAGACAACGAATTCATCGAGGATGCTTATCTGAGGATCGGTTCATCTGTAGGCTATGGTCCGCAACAGGCATTTTTAGGCTATTTCGGAGGAGTTATAGATCCGGTGGATGATACAGATCCAGACGGTACAGATTATAATTCCAACGCTGTATACTCCAATGTAGTTCAGGACTATTACCAGAGCACAAGAGGATATGACAGTAAGTTTACCGTCAATTTAGCCGGTCAGTACGAAGAATTTCTATATATCGGGGGATCGATGAATTTCAACAATATATATTTTGAAAAGTTCAGTCGTTTTGATGAAACCGGCTACGATGCCGGATCGCCTTTGCAATTTGTCAATTTTGACAATCTTTTGCGCACCAGCGGCTATGCGTTTTCTTTTAATCTTGGGGCCATCGCCAAGCTCAACAATAATTTCAGGCTAGGCGCCAGTTATCAGTCGCCCATATGGTACGATCTCAGAGATGATCTTTCTCAGCGTATCAACTCAAATCTCGCCGATGACGATATAGGGTTCATCAATTTTAATGTCATCAATGTCTTTGAACGATACCAGGTTAAAACCCCTGCCAAATTTACGGGTAGTGCAGCTATTGTATTTAGTAAAAATGGTTTGATCAGTTTCGATTATAGCCATCAGAATATGTCTAAGGCACAGTTGAGGCCAACTGGCGATCCCAGCTTTAATACGGTCAATACTCAGATCGCTTCAGAATTAGGCGGCATCGATACTTTTAGGATCGGAGGGGAGTACCGGATTGAAAATGTGAGCCTGCGTGCGGGTTATCGTTACGAAGGCAGTCCCTATCTCGATGGGTTCACCATAGGTGATCTTCAGGGATACTCAGGAGGATTTGGAATTAATTTTGGCGCCAGCCGACTCGATTTTTCCTATAGCCGAACCGAACAGGATGTAACCCAGCAACTATTTGATACCGGTCTTACCTCCAGTGCACTGATCAATCAAATCAGGAACAACTATGTAATGTCCTATACGATCAACTTCTAGTCGAAAAAAATAAAAGTAAAACCCCCGATTAAATCGGGGGTTTTTATTATCTCTTTAGTGTGAAATGTGTGCGTATGGTATTCGCCACCAGCATACCGCTTTCATCGCGCTCGTATTCGAGCCTGAACCAATAGTCCGAGGAGGGCATTGGCCTTCCGTTAAAGGTACCGTCCCAGCCCAAAGTGGTCTCATCGAGCTGTTTTAGAAGTTTTCCATATCGATCAAATATGAAAACGGTAGGATCTGTAAGTGTTTCGATGCCCAAAACATTCCAGGCGTCGTGTATGCCATCTCCGTTTGGTGTAAAGAATTTAGGATAACCCACCACAAGAAAAGGAATGGGCTCGGTAATACCGCAGCCATTGGTATCGTTGATAATAAGTGTATTTTCTCCGGGCGGTACGTTTTCAAAGATCGGGGAATCCTGGAATTCACCTCCATTTATGGCATATTCATAGCTGCCATTACTGGCCATGATCACTTCTATTATATTGCTGTCGGAAAGATCTTCAATAACGTCTACACGATCGAGGATAGGCGGACCGAAAAATGTGATCAGAATATCATCGGTGATGGTTGTTGCCAATGTGGTCTGAATCTCGACAAAATACCGGCCTGAATTCGGGCTGGCCACTACATAGGTGGTTTCTGCCGGTCCTGATGCCAGTACCTGATCTATAGTACCATCGTCATCTGTATCTACCGACCAGGTCACGTTGGCGATATCGGGTCCAGCCGGTGAATTAAGCGCACTCAATGTAATATCGGGATCTCCCTCACAAGCTATGATATCGAGACCCAAAAATTCATCTCTCAGCGTACAGTCCAGCGCTGTATTCTGGTCCTGGTCTACAGATCTTCCAGTAAAAGTGAGCATGTAGGGCTCGGGATCTCCATCGAAATTGGTATTGAAATTGTTGATCAGCAAATAGTAGATCTCCCCTTCGAGGACATCGATCCATTCGTCATAGGTATTCTGGTTTGCGGTCAATGGCGGAGCACCTTCCTGTCCGTTTTCAGGATTCACCCCTACCCCGGTAAAATCGGTGTCATTAACCTCATAATTACATCGGATGGGTTGTGCCGACCCGTTGCTGATACTGGCGCAATCCGTATCGGGTCCGTAAAGGGCAAAATCCCATTCTGCGGTAATCACCGTTCCCGATGAAGGCAAAGCCTGTATATCGAATCCGATCTGACCATCGGTGCCTGCCCTGAATACATACCAGGAGGTATTGTTTTCAATATTGGCGGAAGCCACACTTCCTTTTTCAAGGCAACCTGATTCTCTGATAACATCGGGATCAAAGTCGTCAATATCGCCGCTACCATCTGCAAATGACATTATGGGTGCATCGGCACAAACAGGGATAGCAGACCTACAGTCCGGGGAATTCTGTGCCCACAGACCTGTGATAACCACAAATAGGGCACAAATTGTACTAATTAGTGTTCGCATGGATAATTGGGGCTAACATTATAATCTATATAATAACTCAAAGGGAGGAGATTTAGTATATTTCAACCGACATTTTCGACCGTTTGTCGATAAAGTGAAAAAACACGGCAAGCAGCCTGTTTTAGCGCCTTAAAGCAAAGTGATTGCTGATGTATTTCGCTTCGATACGCTGACCCTGGGTGTCCATATAAGTCAGCTGAAACCAGTAGTCGGTTGAAGGCAATTCCTTTCCATTAAAAGTACCGTCCCAGCCCAAGCTGTTTTCATCTAGTTGTTTGATCAATTTACCAAAGCGGTCAAAGACATGCACAATTGGCTCTTCGAGGCTTGTAACGCCCATAACATGCCAATAGTCGTTAGAGCCATCGCCATTGGGCGTGAAGAATTTGGGAAAGCCAACAACGGTAATATTGTCGCTTACCGAACCACAACCATTGAGATCTTGTACGGTTACCGTATGAGCTCCTGGTGCCACGTTGGTAAAAATATTCGATTCCTGAAAAGTGCCGGAATCGATCTGGTACTCAAAGTCCCCTTCAACCCCCGCTATGATTTCAATCGTATTATCGGCTTGGAGGTCTTCAATAATAACTTCTGCGATAGTAGGCGTTTCACCAACTACAACGGTTATAGGTATGGTATTAATACAATCCAGTCCCGATTGACTATTGGTAATGGTCAGGGTATATACCCCGGCTGTCGAAACCATAAGTGAGGATGTGGTTTCCCCGGTATCCCAGCTATAGGTGTACTGGGAATTCGGTGTTGCTTCACCGATGACCTCCCCGTTACTATCCTCACAGATAAATACTTCGGTCTGAAAACCTGCAACTGGGGTCTCGACGACCTCTAACTGGAAGCTTTCTGAAGCGTCATAACAATTTGGGTTGGAACGAGATGTTGTCCGCACATAAACGGTCTCTGTACCGGCAAAAACAGGGTACTGCACGGGGAGCTGATTCAACCCTGCGCTTGCATCAGCGGCAGATGAATGATAGCTTACCAGTATTTCCCCAGGATCCTGTAAACCCAGGGCCTGGGCATCTTTCTGAGACAGATCAAAGGTCCCGATACCCGAACAAAGGTTTTCGTCACTTATAGCACTGGTGGTGGGTGCCACACTGAAGGCTACCTGCACATCACTTATAATATTTCCGCTCGCGGTCACCACTTGTACCCGGTACATAGCCGAAACCATAACATTGAGCGTTGGGTTGTTCTCACCGGTGAGCAGTTGAAATCCGCTCCCGGTATCGCTATACCATCTATAGTCCACCGCTCCTGTAGTAGTGGCATCGAGTACAATATTTTGATTGTCACATGCAGCAAGTGGTGGCCCCAGAAGATTGTTGATGATAGAACAGTCGAGCGCATCAAATGGGTTGGTCACAAAGATATTTCCGGTGAACTGAATCGAAAACCCGGAATTGGTATTGCTAAAATTATTGATAAGAAGGTAGTAATCCTGGCCCGGTTCTACCTGCAGCCAGTCCTCATAAAGCACTGTAGTTGAACTTCCGGTGGGGTCCTCCCCCACTCCCATGAAGGCTTCCAGGTCCTGGTTGTCGAAAAAATTACAGCGTACCGGATCTCCCAGGTTGTTGCAGTCGTTCGTTTGGTACAGCGCAAAGTCCCAGTCCTCTGAGGTATCGAAGCCGATATTAAATCCCAGTTGTCCGGAAGCCCCTGTTCTGAAACGATACCAGGCCGAATTGGACTCAATAGCTCCCGAAAGGGTTTGTTCCAGACAGCCGCTGCTGAAGGCACCATTGAAATCGTCTACACCATAGCCTTGAGTACCACCGTTGGTCGGGGTGTTATTGCAGATCGGTATCGCATTGCTGCAATCCACGGCGATCTGTCCATAACTCCAAGAGCAACAGAGTGATACTAGTAAATACAGTGCATGGCTAAACCGTCTCATCAGAAGGCATGGGATTTGGAATATATAAAAATAAAGCGGTACTGTTCTTAACACTAATTTATGTTGTGTAATGCCTGAAACCGGCCATAAAGTGCCATTTTATGTATATCTTTGACCTTTGTAAATGCCTGTAAGGATGAAATTTGACAGCACATTGGAAGAACGATTTGAAGCGATGGGTAACGACCATGTTTCTTCTTCCGGAGAGACGCCTATGCGCAAAGACGCATTTGTTCTGGACGATGAAGAGAAAATTGAACGAATCAAGCTCAACGTACGTGAAATAATGCTGACCCTGGGATTGGATATGGAAGATGACAGTCTGAAAGGAACACCGGCCCGAGTGGCTAAAATGTACGTGAAAGAAATTTTTGGAGGACTTCACCCTAAGAGAAAGCCCAAGGCTTCTACTTTTAAGAACAAATACAAATACGGGGAAATGCTGGTTGAGAAAAACATCACGGTACACTCAACCTGCGAACACCATATGCTACCCATAGTTGGTAAAGCCCATATCGCTTACATATCCAATGGTACAGTAGTTGGTTTGTCCAAAATGAATCGTATCGTAGACTATTTTGCCAGGCGACCACAGGTACAGGAGCGCATGAATATTCAGATTGTTAAAGAACTTCAAAAGGTACTGGGCACCGAGGACGTGGCCTGTGTGATCGACGCGAAACACCTTTGCGTGAACTCAAGAGGGATCAGAGACACAGAAAGCAGTACGGTTACCGCTGAATACGGTGGTAAATTCAAAGAAGAAGCCGTTCGCAGGGAGTTTCTCGACTACATCAATCTGGATACCAATTTTTAACCGTTTCCGTCTGCAATGCAGCTATATAAAAGCCAGCGCTTACAAGTATACAATTCACTTACCGGTAAAAAAGAGGATTTTGAACCCTTAAATGAAGGTTATATCGGGATGTATGTCTGCGGCCCGACCGTCTACAGCAATGTTCACCTCGGGAACTGCAGGACGTTTATGTCTTTTGATATGATTTTCAGATACCTCAGGCACCTCGGATATAAAGTTCGTTATGTTAGGAATATTACCGATGCCGGTCATCTGGAAAACGATGCAGAAGAGGGGGAAGACAAAATCGCCAAGAAAGCCCGTCTGGAGCAGATCGAACCCATGGAGGTCGTACAACGGTATACCGTCGATTTTCATGAGATCCTCGATAAGTTCAACTTTCTTCCACCCAGCATTGAACCCACGGCTACCGGGCATATCATCGAGCAAATAGAGATCATAAAGGATATTCTGGAAAAAGGCCTGGCCTATGAAGTTAACGGTTCTGTCTATTTCGACGTGAACAAATTCAATCAAGAAAATCATTACGGCAAACTCAGTGGCAGGAAACTGGAAGATATGATCTCCAATACCAGGGAATTGACGGCACAGGGTGAAAAAAGAAATCCCCAGGATTTTGCCCTTTGGAAAAGAGCGGAACCTCAGCATATTATGCGGTGGCCATCGCCCTGGGGTGACGGTTTTCCCGGCTGGCATCTGGAATGTACTGCGATGAGCACCAAATATCTGGGGGAAACATTCGATATACATGGCGGTGGAATGGACCTGAAATTTCCACATCACGAATGTGAGATTGCCCAGGCGGAAGCTCATTTTGGCTGTCCGCCGGTACGCTACTGGCTACATGCCAATATGCTTACCCTCAATGGGAAGAAAATGGCCAAATCGACCGGCAATAATATACTTCCCAACGAGATATTCAGCGGTGAAAATAAAATATTCAGCAAGGCTTTTTCCCCTGCTGTAGTGCGATTCTTTATGATGCAGGCGCATTATACCAGCATACTCGATCTGAGTAACGACGCGCTGGAGGCCTCCGAAAAAGGGTATAAACGTTTGATGGACTCCTTTGAAACGCTTAAAAAACTTGAAGTATCAGACAACACCGATTTCGACATTGGTAGGTGGAAACAATCGTGCTACGATGCGATGAACGATGATTTCAACTCCCCCGTTCTTATCGCTCAACTGTTTGAGGCGGTGAAACATATCAACCAGATCCGTGAGGGCAAGGAAAAGATCGGCAAGGCAGATCTTGAGCTATTAATAGAAACAATGCATGCTTTTGTTTTCGATGTTCTCGGACTGGAAAATAAGCAAGAAGGCATCGGCGATTCCGCATTACTTGCCGGGGTAGTAGATGTCTTAATAGGATTGAGGAATGATGCACGATCGAACAAAGATTTCGCCACGTCAGACAAGATCCGGGATCAATTATTGGATTTGGGTATTCAGCTCAAGGACGGTAAGGATGGCACCAGTTTTATCATTTCCTGATCCTCCTGTAATCATTAAAATCAGCACCCGAATCATCAAGAATTGACAGGTATGAAAAAAATTTTGATCGCTCCTTTCGTGTTTTTGGTCAGGATATATCAAAAATTGATTTCCCCCCTGCTACCGGCAAGCTGCCGGTATACTCCTACCTGCTCACATTATACCGTAGAAGCCCTTCAAAAACATGGCCTTTTTAAAGGCGGGTGGCTGTCGATCAAAAGGATCGGGAGTTGTCATCCCTGGGGAGGCAGCGGTTACGATCCGGTTCCTTAAAGGGATGACAACTCGCCAGCGCGCCATCTCGCCTGTCGCTAAAAATGTATACTATACATTTTCTTGTCGCTCCAGCGCCCTGGGGAGGCAGCGGCTATGATCCGGCACCCTAGTAATATTAGCTATACCTGCCACAATGCACTTTCTATTTTACTATCTTAGCCCCTTTAAATCCACTCAATGTTTTTTCTAGGCATCATATGGAACCCCAACGACACTCTGTTCAGCCTGGGGCCTTTACAGATCAAATATTACAACCTGCTTTGGATCATCGCCTTTGCCGTCGGCTGGTATTTGATGAAGCAAATCTTTGAAAAGGAAAAGAAGACCGAAAAACAATTAGATGCCCTTTTTATCTACACGGTATTGGCTACTATGTTGGGAGCCCGCCTGGGCCATGTATTCTTCTATGATTGGGCGTACTATAAAAACCATCTGGCAGAAATTCTCTTACCGATACGGGAGAAGTCGGGCAGTGCACTGTTCGGGCTGATCAACGGCTACGAATTTTCGGGCTTTACCGGTCTGGCGAGTCACGGCGCGGCCATTGGCGTGATTGTCGGTATGTATTTACTTACCCGGAAGTATAAAGATCTAAAACTGCTATGGGTGCTCGACCGCGTTGTCATCCCTATATCACTGGGGGCGTTTATGGTACGATTAGGCAATTTTTTCAACTCTGAGATCAATGGCAAAGTTACCGACGAGTCCTTTATTTTTGGAACACGATTTGTGAGGGATTCAGACGATATGCCAGCATATAAGGCGCTTCAGATCACACAAGAGAGAACAGCCGATGCCGCTTATAAAGCACTTGAACTAGATCCTAAATTTGCAGAATACCTACAGGCGATCCCTTTCAGGCATCCGGCACAGTTGTACGAAGGAATAGCATACATATTTGTATTCATCTTCCTTTATTGGCTTTACTGGAAAACGGATAAGGGCCAAAAACCTGGATTTCTATTTGGACTGTTTCTGATTTTATTATGGACGATCCGTTTCTTTGTCGAGTTTGTTAAAAAAAGTCAGGGTGGTTTTGAAGAGTCTCTTGGGCTCTTGTCTACCGGTCAATGGTTGAGCATTCCCTTTATCATCATCGGCCTCTATTTTGTTTTAAGGCCTGTTGCCAAAAAAGCATAAACCTATGAGTTGTAAATCGATTATTGGTCTCTCCCTGGCAGGCTGGTTATTGTTAAACCTGGGCGCATGTAAAGATGCTCCTCCAAAACAGGCTATAGAAACCCCGGAAGTTACTTTTACAAGAGAAGGAGAACTGTCGGTTTACCAGACAGGGACCGAGTCTGTTCTCGCTAAGATCGATATTGAGATAGCCGATACGGAATACGAAACCAGTACCGGACTGATGTACCGCTCGGGCATGGATAAAAACCAGGGTATGCTTTTTATATTCGACGATGTGGGCATGCATTCATTTTATATGAAGAACACCGAGTTCGACCTCGATATTATTTTTATAGATGATGAGCTGAAAATTGCGAGCTATCAAGACCATGCCAAGGCCATGGACGAATCGGGAATCTCTTCCCAGGTGCCCGTGCGGTATGTTTTGGAAATCAATGCCGGACTAAGGTCTCAGTGGGGTTTAGAGATCGGTGACCGCATCGTGTTTACACGCAATTAGCCGTCGATTTGTAAGCTATACAAAATTTAGAAGGCATCAGAATCGAAATACCCAAAAATTTCATCTACTCTTGCTTAGTACTGCAGGTCGATATTCCGAAAGGAGCGTACAGCGGACAAAAACTCACAAAGCTGGTAAGCACGAAAACACCCGCCAAAACCAAAAGGACAATCCCCAGTGTTCCGGTAATCGTACCGCTGAAATAAAGAGCTGCAATTATGGCAGCAACTACAAATCGTATAATTCGGTCTGTGGAACCCATGTTTTTTTTCATCAGTGTAAAATTTTAGTTGAACAATTTTTGAACGAGCAAGACGATTCCAGTCACTAGGATAATACATAGTATACATACCAATCCAAGTTTCAAAAGCTTCTTTCTCATCATTTCATCGTCCAAAATAGTATTCTTCCAACATCTGTGCAGTGACTTAGGTCACTATTTCAACAATTCAATCCTGTTGCTATGTTGTTTAACCAATTCTTCGGTTTCAAGTTTTTTCATCACCCGGCTGATCACTTCCCTGACCGTGCCCAGCTCATCGGCCAGCTGCTGGTGTGAGATCGTTAAGGGGTTTTGACTTTTTACTTCGGATTTGGTCAGTAAATGCTGGTAGAGCCGTTTGTCCATTTTGTCGAACATAACATGATGAATCGTGTCTAGTAATTCGGTGTATCGCTGTTTGTATTGCTGAAAAAACAAACGGTTCATGCCTGGATAGTTCACGATCCATTTTTGGACTTCACGGACAGGTAATAGAAGTGCTTTAGTATCTTCTTCAGCCACGGCATAGATACTGCTTGGATCGTTTCCAAGCGAGGCAGAAAAAGACATAATACAACTCTCCTCAGGCTGAATGTAATAAAGCAACAACTCACGGTCCTTATAACGGGTAAAAACCTTTATCAAGCCTTTTAAAACCAGGGGTATCACTTTTATATACTGACCCTCTCTCAGGATTTCTGTGTTCTTTGGTAATTCTTTTAATATGGCCGTGCTTCGAATGCTATCCAATAGTTTCGGATCGAGGTGCGATAAATAGCCAGGAACTTCTATCATCTTGGAAGGATTAAGAATTTCATTCAGATTAAATATACAACAAAACTGCCCCGAATTGTATCGGGGCAGCATCGCAAAACCTGTTCATTTTTAGTAAAACACCTCTTTACATATAATGCAAGGTTTCAAAGGCGAAGACTTCCTGGAAGGGGCTTTTGTAATTAAAGGAGTCTTCTTTCTAAGCAGGCTTAGTTCTTCTCAAGAACGAGTGAGTCTGTTCCTCCATTACCGCCGCTGATATGAATCAGCTCTATCCTGCTGTTGGAACGGGAAACAATCTCCCAGTCTTCACTCAACTCACTAAAACTGTCTGGAGAGGCAAAAAAGATGTTGAAATCTACGTCATCGCTGCTGTCATCGCTATCACTGCTATCGTCAGAGCTGTCATCTCCGGTGACAGACCAGCTGCCTTCTACGGTGTTCGCACCATTGGTAGCCATGAGTGAGCCATCCGCATTAAAGGAAAAGACATAACCATCAAAATCATCGGTTTCATCCACTCCGGAATCTATAAAGCTGGTGACAATCCAATTACCGGAAACGGCCAGATCGGTGACTTCCTCGATTTGGGCATTGAGGTTGTTGGGATTTTCATTATCATCTGAAGTACACCCAACGAGTACGAACAGGAAAAACAAGCCGAATAGATAAATCACATTCTTTTTCATAGTGTTATATTTTTGGAACTGTTACTTTAAATCTTAAAAGGGGGTCGGCGACCCCCTTTAAAAGGTCTTATTGACAATCACTTTCAAATCGTAGTCGGTCATCACCCAGGCGCAGATCTACCTCATAATCATCACCTTCCTGCTCGATCTCATGAAGGTTCCAATCATCATTGAAGTCTGGCAATTCGGGGATATTAATAGTCACCACCATATTGTTTCCGCTACCTGAACTTTCCCAACTACCCTGGAAAATATCTACTCCATCGGTCACTTCGATATCACCTTCGGCCGAAAAACTAAATAAGAATCCGGTGTATTCTTCATCCAGGTCCATATCATTCCTTTCCAACTTGTCCACATACCAATCTGAACAACCGGTCAGAACATCGGTCAATAATTCAGTATCGCAATTCTCACAATCATCGTCATTGTAATCATTGTCATCGTCTTCATCACAGTCGTCGTCGGCATTGTCCAGAATGTCTTCCAATTGGTCAAGGTTAGACGCTTCAACAACGGTTCCATCAGAAAGTATTACCTCTATAGGGAATCCTATGGTTACAATCTGGGTGTCGTCGAGATCTTCGATAAACAAGTAGAGTTCTTCGTCGTCATCGATAGAAAGGGTCCCGATCAATTCATTATTAGTATCAAAGATACTGGCCTGGACAGGGTATTGAATATCAGCACATTCAATATCCTCATCATCCTCATTTTCCCCTAAACAATCCTCGGCGAGATCTTCCAGTTCATCAAAGTTTTTGATCGTGACTGGGGTGAAGTCGGCCAGGATGATGGTAATAGGAAAGAAAATTTCGAGTTCATCGATGTCATCATCAAACTCATCAAAAATATCTTCGATAAGTTCCAAATCCTCCTCGCTGTCGATGGTTATTTCAAGGCCATTGACATTGACCGTCACGGGTAATTCGATGTCCAGACAGCTCGCATTATCAATGATGTTATCATCGGAGCCATCGTTTTGTGCGGTTCTTTGCAGCAGGTCTGCGATCCTGGAATTAGCTTCCAGCGATTCGTTCTGTGGGGCTTCAATAAACTCGGATTCTTCAGAGCGGCATGCCGTATTGAGCAGGGCCAGACTGAATACCAATGCAATAAGTAATTTAAGATTCTTTCTCATAATATTTCAATTAAGCGATTAATAGTTTTACTACTAAAACAACTTAGTCCTGAAAATTCCTGATATTTTTTAAAAAAATATTTTTCTACCTTTAAATAAATCTTTCCACCTGCATTGAACAAAGACCTGCACGAGGATATATGCGATCAACGAGTTTTTTCGGGGGTATATGAGAAATACGCCCGGGAACTGCACGATTATCTTTATTATAAATACGGAACGAATCTGGATCCTAATGACAAGGCCCAGGAAGCTTTTGTCAAACTTTGGGAGAATTGTAAAAAAATAAAATTGTCCTCCGCACGGGCCTTCCTCTACAAGGTGGCCAATAATATGATGCTCAACGAGATCAAGCATCAGAAGGTGGTACTCAAATACCAGCAAGGCAAGCCCAAATCCTACACTTCTGAAAACCCAGAATTCCTTATGGAAAAAGAGGAATACCTGCAAAAGTACCAGGCCGTGCTCGCTACTTTAACAGAGGAGCAACGGGTAGCTTTTTTACTCAACAAGGTAGAGGGTAAAAAACACGAGGAGATCGCCACCATGTTAGGAGTAACCCGAAAGGTAGTAGAATACCGGATTTATAGTGCTTTTAACGCTTTAAAAGAGGGTTTGGAAGGATTTAAGATAAAATAATCAGGAAAAACAGGGATTGAGTTGTTATTAAGATAAGAAGTACGAATTATGGAGAAGGAT
>JAHEJJ010000016.1 GCA_024638915.1 Robiginitalea sp. | reverse complement strand
CAGGCACTAAGAATGTGAAAGATGACTGGGGTCCGAAGAGTAAGAAGTTTGTTATTGACATCGATCAGAATCGGGCTCAGGTAGCAGGGATCAGTAGCCAGGATATTGCCACTTCACTTCAAACGGTACTGGATGGGTTCCAGACAGGAGAGTACAGGGAGGACGACAAATCTATTCCTATTTTGATGAGAAGTGATGCCAGTCAGCAGCAATCATTGGAATCTCTCGAAACCTTAAATATCTATTCGCAGGGTAGTGGTAAGAGTGTGCCACTATTGCAGGTTGCGAGTATCATCCCTCAGTGGCAGTACGCTAAAATCCTGCGCTTAGACCTGGACCGGACCATTAATGTATCAAGTGAATTGAGGGAAGATGGCAATGCCTCGGCAATCACGGCCGAAATTACTCCCTGGCTTAATGAGGAAATAAAAAATTGGCCTGAAGGTTATAGTTACCAATTTGCAGGTGATGCCAAAAATACGGCTGAAAATATGGGTGCGGTATTCAAGTATTTGCCGCTATCCGGATTTATTATTGTATTACTATTGATCATTCAATTTAATTCCTTCCGCAAAATGGTCATGGTTACTTTAACCATTCCCTTGGGTATTATTGGTGTAGTCATTGGACTATTGGCATTTCAGGAACCTTTTGGGTTTATGCCTTTCCTTGGTGTAATATCTTTAGCAGGAATCGTGATCAATAACGCCATTGTGCTGATAGACCGGATTGAAGTGGAACAGAAAACCTTGAAGCGAACCACACACGATGCCGTTATTGCTGCATGTCTTCAGAGATTTCGTCCTATTCTGCTGGCCACCTTTACAACGGTATTGGGGCTCATTCCGCTGTATTTGAGCGGAGGTGAAATGTGGGAAGGAATGGCGGTAAGTATCATGGTCGGCTTGCTTTTTGGCACTATAATTACACTGCTTTTTATTCCTTCCTTTTACAGTATCCTGTTTAAAGTGAATTACAAAGAGTATACGTTCAATGAGGAATTACTCGAAGAATGAACGGGCTTGATCAATTATATCAAAAAAGATTTACGGTCTTTATTATTAGCCTGTGTGCGATCCTTTTCGGTAATTTAATATTCCCGGAAAAACTTTACCAATTAATCATAGCTCCCTTATTTCTAATAATTAACATCCTGACCGGAATTCTGCTGGTATATAAGAAATCGAAGGCCAAAAAACTATATGTATCATTACTATTGGTCATCCTTCTGACCTATTTAATGGAAAATTTAGTATCGGGCAGCGAATCCTTATTAAACTACCTCCGCTTTGGATTTTTCTTTCTGTTTTATGCTATTGTTACCGTTGAGGTAATCTCGCAGGTATGGCGTGCCGATAAGGTTAATGAAACCGTGATACTTGGGCTTATCAGCGGCTATATTTGTTTAGGACTCTTGGGATCTTTTCTTTTTATGTCAATTGAGATAATAGAACCGGGGTCTTATAGCGGTATCAGTGAAGGGATCAACTCTGCCTCCTCCAGGGCAAGTCTGATTTACTTCAGCTATATTACACTGATGACCATCGGGTATGGAGAAATTGCACCCACCTCGGAACTGGCCAGAAGTGCATCTGTTTTATTAGGGCTTCTGGGGCAGTTTTATTTAGTTATAATAACTGCCATAGTGGTTGGTAAATTCCTGGGTCAAAAAATGTTGGATAGTGATAATACCAATTGATTATTGATGGTCTTCCCAAATTAAGGCCGCGGCACCGCAAATAGCCGCTGTCTTCCCTTTCATGCCTGAATACATAAGTTTCACTTTACCCTTGTAGACTTCCAGGAGATAATCGTTAAAATATTTTTTAAGCGGTTCGGTGATCCATTTCCCACTGCCTATCAGACCACCGAGCAGGAAAAAAGCCTCGGGTTGGGAAAAGGCGGTGAAATTAGCGAGCGCTTGTCCCAATATATCAGCGGTATAATCAAAGGCCTTTAGGGCAATAGGATCACCTTCTTCGGCAGCCTTCGTAATATCCTCACCATGTAGGTCATTAAAGGCAATGGAGCGAAACCGACTCTCATCCATATACTTACTCATCATGAACAGGATGGTGCGCTTCAATCCCGTAGCCGAAACATAGGCTTCGAGGCCGCCACGAACTCCCAAACCGGTTAATCTCCCATCTCCCAGGGTCATATCCACATGGCCTAATTCGCCGGCAAAGCCGTCATATCCATCAATAAGCTGGCCATTGGCCACAATACCGGCTCCGAATCCCGTACCCAGAGTAACTACTATAAAATCTTTCATGCCTTTGGCATTGCCAAACAACATTTCGCCCAGGGCAGCCGCACTGGCGTCGTTCATCAATTTCATGGGTACTGAAATACGTTCCTGGAGCTTAGCCAGTATGGGGACAGTGCCCTTCCATAACAGATTGGAGGCGTTTTCTATAGTCCCGTGCCTGCTTGAGGCATTGGGAGCTCCGATACCAATACCGAGAACGTTTAAATCTTCAGGGTAGTCGTTAACAAGCGACTTGACTGTAGCGTAAAGCTTATCCAGATATTTTTCAAAATCGGGATATTCACGGGTACGGAACCAGGTGGATTTCAGGCATTTCCCCTCCTTTGTCACGAGACCCACCTTGGTTTTGGTGCCTCCTATATCTATGCCAGCTACAATGTCCATTGGTATCTTTTGGTTTTAAGATAATAATTTCAAGGCCCTAATGTATAATATTTGCTTAAGCAGATTGCATCATTCAAAATATTTGGAACAGTTCATTCATTAAATTTCCAACCAAACCCAGTATTCACAACATAGTCAAAATCTTGCCCGATAGTCGCTGGCTGGTTATCATAGTTAATGGTTAGTCCTGCACTGATGTAAAAATCCTTGATAATCTTATACTTGATCTTAAAATTGTAATCAATCCTAAATCGCTCCTGTTCAGACAAGCTGGGTAGCAGTCTTAAATTTGTTGTGATGTCAATTTTCTCAAAATCAAACATATTTAGGCCGGCCGCAAAAAACGCTTCAGTAGATTGACGATCTTGAGCGTTATCAACAAATCGCTCAATATTGTAGTTAATACCAATGGAAAGCCCCAAATACATTCTGTTGGTGTTGACAATAAACTTTCCTATACCCAGACTTGGGCTTATCCTGGCATCCAGGGCCTGTGTTGTATTTTGAAGGAAAGAAACATCTACAATGACAAAATAATTATTCCTGAGTAGCCTTAAACTTTCTATACTTGCATCGGTTCTGCTGGTTTCGGCCACACTGTCCTGGGTAGAGATGTTTATATCCAGTGTGCCGTCTATCAGCCATTTTTGTCCGGTATAAGATACACGCATCGAGGTATTAAGCTGACGGTTGTTGTTGGCTTTGGTTAAATTAGCACCAATATCAATAGCGCCGCGGAATCGGCTCAGGAAATTATCATCCACTTCCTGCAGTGAGCTGATCTGGTTGATGGGTACCAGAATAACATTGCCGTCGTTTTCGGTAATACTGATCTTACCGTCATCTGTGCTTCTCACATATCCAAAACGATTCTGCCCCTGGGTCAGTACAACGATGCACTTTCGTTCGATGATCATTTCCCCGACCCTGTTGAACTTGATATTAAAATCCTTTTTGCTATATCTGGTCTTAACCGTCAAAACCCCAGTGGACAAATTTTTCACCTCACCTACCATGACATCGCCGTTTTTAAAGCGGAGTGTATCCCGTTGACCAAAGGCGTGAAAACCAATCAAAAGCGTCAAGAGACAAAAGAGTAGTTTCATGAAAGAAATCTTTCTAAAACGGTGGTTGAACAATCGTCACAAGATAACAAAAGGCAGTCAATTAACCTTCACATAAGGAATGATTAAGTGTCCCTTACCACGGTTCGGATTACATTATCTGCCCATAAAAATTTCTTGTGTTCAATGCCTGAAGAACAGACTGATCAACCATAACAACCCAAGTAGATAGACAAGGAAAACTTTTCTGCTCAGGGCAATACTCAGCGCAACAATTATGATTGCCAATCTTGGAAGGAAATGTTTCTCTGCACTGTCAAGACCCGGGATCAGGTGACTCCCGATATATAAAGTCATTAGCCCGAAGACAACAGGCATTCGTTTCCTGAAATAAGCTTCTGTATTTTTCGTTTCAGGATCAGGGGTCAGGGCATGGACCATCAGCAAAAATAGTATAGGTTGGAGCAAAAAGGTCCAATATTGAAAATAGTTTGCCGTTGAGATTTCCTGGGAAAAAGAGAGGAATAGATATACATTCCAAATGGCGATCTCCGTAAAAACCACCGTACTCAAAATATAGGGCCAGTAGCGATATTTCTTTTCGAAGAAACGTCGCCATTGGCTGAACAACTCGGCAAGGGCAATACCATATAGGAGCTGAGGGATAAAGGAGAGAAAATCGGCTGCGTTCATTGCTGATTTGGAATTTAATAAACTTAATTAGTTATAGCGGATGTTTTCAGTCGTTGAATTTCCATCCAAAACCACTATTGATAATATAGTCGAATTCATTACCCACAATGGCCGGTTGATTATCATAGTTAAAGTTAAAACCTAATTTAATATATAGGTTGAGCGGGAGGTCATATTTCAATGTCAGATCATAATCTACTCTGTATCGTTTACTTTCGGTTAAACTTGGATAAAACCGTACACCGGTGATCAGATCTATATTCTTAAAACTGTACATATTAAAACTCGTATCAAAAAAGAGTTCGGCCGAGGTTTTGTTTTGTGTATCATCTACAAAGTCTTCAATGTTAAGCGTAAGACCTGCCGAAACCGCAAGGTATAGTTTATTAGTGCTAATGGGTAGTCTACCAACACCCAGGCTAGGGCTGGTCCGGCCGTCAAGAGCCTGCTCTGTATTTCTCAAAAACGAAACCGAACCACTGATGAACCAATTATTCTTGAGGATCCGCTGGAAGTTAAGTTTTGCGTCGATCCGACGGGTTTCTTCAACATCATCCCGCGTTGAACTCAACAGATTTACCGAGGCCTGAGAAAGGTATTTCTGCCCGTTATAATCCAGGACTGCCTCCCCGGTTACCTGGGCGTTGTTGTTGGCTTTAGTGAGGTTGTACCCGACATCAAACCGGCCTCTGAACCGTCGCCAAAAATTGTCATCGACCTCTTGTAAAACAAAGAGTTGATTTAGGGGTACCTGTTCCACGCCGTGATCTGATGTGGTAATTTCGGCCAATCGTTTATCTACCGTTCTTATATTACCATAGCGCCTTCGCCCGCCGGTAAGCAGCATCAGGCAGTTCCTTTGGATGATCATTTCATGGACCTTGTTGAATTCTATTTTGAAGTCCTCGTCACTGTAAATGGTCTCAATGGTTAGTATTCCCCTGTCGAGAATTTTAACTTCACCAATGATCATATTGCCGTTCGATAGCACCAGCGTATCTCTTTGGGCCGTCACCGAATTAACATGAAGTAATGCAAAAGCAAGAAAGATAAAATAGAGGTTCCTCAAGATTTTACTCTTTGAATGTGTCACAATATAAGGAAACCTTTAATGTGGGGGTAGTCAAAGGAGATTTTCAAATAATAAACCCATATACCCTTTCAATCATCCAGTAGCTGGCGATGATTCCACAGAAATAGGCAACTGAACGTTCCAGGAAACTTCTGGAGAGGTTGAAATCGTGCAATTTGCTGACTATTCTGATTCGTTGAATCAAAACCCATAGGAATAAAACACCCAGGATGAAGATGATCTGACCGATTTCTACCCCTATATTGAAAAAAAGTAGGCTGGTGACCACTTCCACCTGCGGCAAACCGATGTCCGCAAGTACGGCTGCAAAACCGAAACCGTGCAGTAATCCGAAGGAAGAAGAAACGGCAATGGGATATCGATAAGTGAGCGAGTCCTTTTTTTGCAGAGCAATTTCAACAGCGAGGTAAACCACACTTAAGGCAATTACGGCTTCCACTGGAGGAATTGGCAAACGCACCACATTAAGGGCCGATAATGCCAAAGTGATTGAATGTGCTATGGTAAAACCAGTGATTGTGATCCATAGCTTTCTACCAACCCCGGCTACCAGCATTAGGCAGATAAGGAATAGCAGGTGGTCCCAACCTTCGAGGATATGTTGTATTCCCAGGATGGTGTATTGTTTAGCCACAGCGGCCCAACTTTCTTCTTCCGGAACGGCCCAGACCAATTCATCCGGACCCAGGAGTTTGTTGAATTTCTGTCCGTTTAGTAGCACGACCTTCATAATACAGGAAACGGAAGGGTTCATTACCGGATATCTGATCCGAATATCTCCTCCATTGAGCCCTATAGTCGATTTTAATGTTTGTTTTTTGATAAATCCCACAGAGGTCTGATAAATCACAATACGGTCCAATGCTTCGAAAGAATCTGGTAGAAAAATTTCAGGGAGGTTGAATTCCGGAATGGTAGCAGGGATTTTGTAGCGCAGTTCGTAAACGCCGGCCTCTTTTTCTGTTACTTCTACGAATAAAGGGCGCGACTCGTGGGCTGAAGCAAAGGTCATGTAAAAGAAGAATGCGAATAACCATAGTATCTTACTAACCAATTTTGGGCCGATGGTGGCCGGTAGGCGGCAGACGGTTCTTTCAATTATATCTTTCAATTTAAACATGGTTAGTTCTTCTTCCTTGCGGCAATAAGATTTTTGAGCGAGGCCCTAATTTTTTCAGCTTTGTTTTCCAAATCTGCGAATAAGTTGTTGTCGATATATCCAATTCTATATGCTATGTTCAACTGAGTAATAACTTCAGCTGTAGACCCTTTTGCAATATTGAAATAATAAATACTTTCCTTATCAGTTGCTCTTTCGTCACCCTCCGCAATATTTGAAGATATCGATACTGCGGCTCTTCGTATCTGATTTCTTAGACCAAAGTCTTTCGCAAATGATCCTAATCTTGTTATTCCGTATATATGTTCGGCCAACTTCATTGAATCTTGCCATACTCTTAACTCTTTAAATCGTCCCATCTTAGCTCCAAAATTATCAGCCAGGACTGAAATCGATATGCATTCTAATCGTCCACCCTCCACCCTCCACCGTCAACCGTCCACCGTCCCCCGTCTATCGTCCCCCGTCTATCGTCCACCGTCTACCGTTATCCGTCCACCGTCCACCGTCAACCATCAACCGTCACTACCGCCCTCCGTATCAACTTCCAAAGTCACCCTAACATCATATTCATCTATGATGCTTTGAATGGTCTCTTCGTTCTTCTGCCTTGTAAATTCACGTTGTGCATCGTCTGTCACCCGACTGATCACTTCATCCAGATCAGGATATCTTCCGGGTTCATTTTTGGTAAGCATTACAATATGGTAACCATATTCAGAGGGAAAAGGGCCAATCCAGTTCTTATCAGACGGACTGGCTTCAAAAATGGCTTTGGTCATTTCAGTTCCAAAATGACTGGCCACGTATTCCGGATCGCGCTCAACGTAATTAGTATGGTAGAAAAACCGGTCGCCACGGCTCGGTGCCTGGTTGAAAGTGACTCTATTTTTATTAAGGTAAGTCACCTCAGCCTCCGCCTTCGATTTAGCCTCCTCTCGCCCCCACATCGCATAATCAAAGAAAACATGAGTAAACGTAGCAAAGGGTTGTACATAATAGCCCTCCATATGCTCCTCGTAATACTTTTTAATTTCATCGTCCGTCAACTGTGTGACAGCCTCGGCGATCCCCTGTGAGATAAACTCCACTTTTTGGATCATCCTTTGTTTGATGATAAAATCTTCTTTATCCAGGCCCATAGCCATGGCCTCACGGTAAAGTACCTCCTGCCTTATATAATCATTGATCATTTTATCCAGTTCTTCCCTGGGCATAGACGCCAATCGTTCTTCGAATACTTCCTGATTAAACGCCTTGGAGCGGTACTGGAAAAAGTTCATTAGGGATTCTTTGTCTACTACGATAGTCTTGGAATCAAGATCGTCATCGTCCCCGAACACTTTGAACAACAGAAAAAAACCGAACCCAATCAGTAAAAAGTGAAGGAGTGGCTGTCTAATAATATTTTTCATTTAACTAAGTAAAATTATTTTCTTCCAAAGAGGATTATGATATAGCCTATCGTACAAAAAGCAAAGGCTACCAGGCTTATCGGTGGGATTCTACCTGCCCCTGTTGGACGTTCGCGGCCCACCTCGACCTTCTCCGTTTTCCGTCTTCGCTTCCCCCTTATACGCTTGGTTAGCCTGCCTTGCCTTCAGGCAGAAATCTCCGTTGTGCTCCGAGTCCACTTTTAACCGTCCACCATCGACCGTCCACCGTCCACCGTCCACCGTCCACCGTCTACCGTCCACCGTCCACCGTCCACCGTCTACCGTCCACCATCCACCGTCTACCGTCTACCGTCCACCGTCTACCGTCCGTCGTATTCCCTACTCAATCCCCCAGCGCTTATAAGCAGACCGCAAAAACTCCCCATAGATCTCCTTGTGGATCACAAATTGCTCTGGCGAAAGAAATTCCTGAAGCTCTTTATCCTGTTTACCCAAATATTCATTGAGTTTCACTTTAAATTCCTCTTTGGTAAATTCCTGGTCCTTATCGTCCAGCCTAGCAATTTTGGCAACGTAGTACACGATCACGGCGCTATACTGGGCCGATCGTTCTTCAGTGAGTTCCATTTGCTTGATCTCCTCATTGAACCAGTTCTGGAGATTGGCCTTCTCTTCATAGGTAAAGATCTGGACTTTGCGTTCCTCTTTGCTCATTTCCTGAGCATGGATCTGGCCGATTGTGCAAATAAAAAGTAGTAGTCCGGTAATTTTTGGATTTATCATAGCATCAGGTATTTAAAAAAGGCAATATAAGATTAAAATCTAAAATTCAGTCCCAGCAGAAGTCCGGAGGTAATAACGTAAAAGCCGAAATTATCCTTGTAAATTATAAGTAGTTAGAAAGCAACCGACCAGCCAAATATAAGATTGTTGGTGTTAGCTCCAATATCCTTCAGCGTTTCCGATCGGAAATAGGTTAGTTTTAAATTTTGCTTTTGTCCTAAAGGATAGCCAAATGAAAAGCCACCCAACAGGTTGCCGCGTATATCGTTGATAGGCTGACGGTTTACCACAGACTGTCCGCCACCACCAAAAGAAGCCCCAATGGCCACCCAGGCGCGAGAAGGAAAGAATTTTATCAAATGCACTTGACTGGAAAAAAGTGGTCTCTGTTCTTTATCACTGTTATTAAAAAAATCATTGTTATCTGTAAAGAAAAGTAAGGAGGTAGTAAATTCAATAGACCAAAGTCCCCAATTGTGCACTATACCAGCCTGAGGGCGGAATATGAATTGATTAGGACTCAGGTTCAGTAGTTTATCGTTAGAATATTGACCAATGGGCAAAGTAACTGCCAGGGACACACCAATCGTTGTGTATTTGGGATTTTCCAAGAGGTACTCTTTTAGTTCTTTCGGGCCTAGTGCCGGTGGACCTAATAGATGGAATGAAAACCGTATGCGCGGATCTGCAAGTCCATTGCGTTCGACGCTCGCAGGTTCACCACTTAAAAGCCCTTCCCAGCGTGCAAAGCTTAAAGGTAAAAGCACATCTAATCTCGCAAATTTCTTTCCCAGTCTGAAAGGGTGTATAAAGGTGGCTGCGATAGAATGAACATCGACTTCTACGTCTTGGGTTTCCAGTATGGGGTCGAATAAGACATCCCCAAAACTATAGACATATCCGGCTCCAATAGCCTGGGCACCAAGAGGAAGGGAACCCCATCTTCTCGGTTCAATATCCTGGCTCTGAAGCAACATGGAAAAAAGCAAATACGTACTTGAAAGGAATACGGACTTGTTGGTTGAAAAGTTCATGGCCGTTTTACTCGGAAGAGCATAAAATCAACGCTAAAATAAACCATTTAACCATTGTCTAATCCCAACATCTGGAAATAAAATCATATATCTTCACGAAGATTGGTTTTATTGAATCGATTTATTGCTGTTAGCGATCTGAACAACTTGTCAAGATAATTTTTATATATTTCAACAAATTTATAACACCAGGCTTATTCAACTGAAAAAAGTCTTAAAAGTACAATCCTTCAAATATTTTAATTATGAAGAAAATCATTGTTTTTATTGGCATTTTGAGCTTTCTGGGAAGCTGTCGAAATGCGAACCAAAAAGCATCAGGAAATATCGCATTAATAGAGAAATATGTGGAATCGGTAGAAAATCTGGACCACGATCTGATGGATTCTTTTCTGGCTGAAGATTACATGGGCTATGGGCCGTCAGCCAACGATAGTATTGATAAATCAGGAGCTGTGGAAAGTTGGAAAAACAATGTGGAGGAATTATACGAAAAGATCGATTATAGGTCCTCTCGAAGTGTGGCAATGTCTATTCCTGACGGTGAGAACAAGGGACACTGGGTTTCCAATTGGTCCCAGTTGGAAATTACCTATAAGGAAGACGGTGAAAAAGTAACTATATGGGCCAATACAGTTTATAAGATAGAAGGAGATAAAATAAGCAAGAGCTATACCTTCTATAATGAAGCTGATGTATTGGAACAACTCGGCTATGTTTTTGTTAACCCAGACAATTTGTAAAAGATCATGAAAAAGCATATTCAAATTCTAATACTATTATTTCTATTACCTGTAATCAAAACTATAGCCCAAAATAATTCCTCCATTGGATCAAGCATTGGGGTTTTCATTTTTCCTGCTGAAGGACAAGACCAGGCTCAACAAGATGCAGATGAGATGGCCTGTTTTAACTGGGCCAAACAACAGACGGGATATGATCCCATGAATCCGACACAGGTACAGGCCGCACAGGTGGATCGCTCCGCAGATGGATCGGCTATTCGCGGTGCTGCCGGTGGTGCAGCTGCAGGTGCGGCCATAGGGGCTATAGCAGGTGATGCAGGAGAAGGTGCCGCCATTGGTGCTATTCTGGGCGGTATTCGGGGGCGTCGAGCCAAAAAATACGGTGACGCCAAACAACAACAACAAAATAATGCGAACGCTGCTGCTACTGAGGCGAAAATGTTGGATGATTACAAACGAGCCTTTGGTGTTTGTATGGAAGCCAAAGGTTATACAGTTAAATAAGTTTATAGGGCTGCATTGCCTGCCATTTACAATTTAGATATCAAACTCCATCAAATATGAAAAAGTTCAATTCCTATCTGTTAGCAGCTCTTCTTACTGCTTTTGTTGCACCCCTAACATTGGCCCAAGATCCTGTACCCAGTAATGACGCTTTGGAAAGTGCCTATCCGAAGCAAAAAAACTACTCACCCTATGCCGGGAGAAATTTCCCGACACAAGTATTCTGGGGTGAAACCCATTTACATACGGGAATGTCTATGGATGCAGGTGCCTTTGGGGCAAGGTTGTTACCCGAGGACGCCTATCGTTTTGCAAAAGGTGAAGAGATCCGATCCTCTACAGGCCAGATGGTTAAGTTGGGTCGACCACTTGATTTTTTGGTTGTAGCTGACCATAGCGATAATATGGGATTCTTTCCTCGCCTAGTTGGGGGAGAGCCATCAATGCTTGCAGATCCTACAGGTCGTCGCTGGTACGATATGGTACAGGCCGGAGGACAGGAAGGAGTTAATGCCGCCGTGGAGATCATACAGTCCCTCACTCAAAATACCATGCCAGAAGCACTGGCTTCTTTGCCGGGCTCGGAGGCCTATCGATCTGCATGGAAAGTGGCTGTGGATGCTGCAGAAAAATATAACGATCCGGGTCAGTTTACCGCCTTTATAGGGTATGAATGGACTTCTACAGACCTCGGGTTTAATCTTCACAGGGTAGTGGTTTATCGCGATGGGGGCAACCTGGCAAGGATGGTAGAACCCTATACAACTGTACCTCCACTTGGAAGCCCGAACCCGGTGGATTTATGGAAATGGATGACCGATTATGAGTTAAAAACAGGTGGTAAGCTACTGGCTATAGCACATAATGGCAATATGAGTAACGGCTGGATGTTTCCAGAAACAACAAATCGCTATGGGACTGCCATTGATAAGAACTATGCCAGCAGTAGAATTCGTTGGGAGCCACTTTATGAAGCTACTCAGATCAAAGGGGATGGCGAAACGCATCCTTTGTTGTCTCCTAATGATGAATTTGCCGATTATGAGACGTGGGCTTTGGGAAATCTCGATCTTAGCGAGTTGAAAACCGATGCGATGCTCAAATATGAATATGCCCGAAGTGGACTGCTGCTTGGATTAAAACTGGAACAAAAACTGGGGATTAATCCATACAAATTTGGATTGATTGCTGCCACAGATAGCCATACAGGCCTCTCCACAGCAGGCGAGGATAATTTCTTTGGCAAACATTCAGGGATGGAACCCAATGAGAAACGAATGGAACACCCCATGGCCAAAGTAGGAGATAGAGAATATTCCGGTTGGATGCCAGCTGCGGCCGGATATCAGGGAATTTGGGCCAAAGAAAATACCCGTGAAGCCCTTTTTGATGCCATGATGCGAAAGGAGACGTATGGCACAACAGGGCCCAGAATGGTAGTTCGCTTTTTCGGAGGTTGGAACTTTAATGATACCGATACCAAGACCAGGCTACCTGCAGATGCTGGTTACTATAAAGGAGTGCCCATGGGAGGCGACCTGACCAATGCACCAAGTGGTAAATCCCCTTCATTTCTGGTGGCAGCGCGGAAGGATCCCTACTCTGGGAACTTAGATAGGATACAAATTATAAAAGGCTGGGTCGATAAGAAGGGAAAGGAATATGAAAAAGTCTATGATGTTACATGGTCAGGTGATCGCACTCCAGGAAGTGATGGTAAATTACCTGCCGTGGGCAATACGGTTGATCTCAATACAGCTACCTGGACAAATGATATCGGGACACCGGAATTAATTGCTGTGTGGTCTGACCCTGATTTTAATCCAAATCAAAGGGCTTTTTACTACGCCAGAGTAATAGAGATTCCAACACCGAGATGGACCTTGTTCGATAAAGTTAGATTGGGTGTGGAAGTACCTGAGGGGGTACCTTTAACCACCCAGGAACGTGCTTATACAAGTCCGATTTGGTATACACCTTATTAAAACGGTAGATGGTAGACGGTAGACGGTCCTATTGTAAGAAACTTTTTTTCCACCGTCTACCGTCTACCGTCTACCATCTGCCGTCCACCGTCCACCGTCCACCGTCCACCAAGACCCTTAGCCTCAGCCCACATTAATTCTTCATAAATAATCCTATCATAAGTGTAGTAAAAGAGGGCAAATATGATTAATTTAGGCTTTACAATACTACCACTATGAAATCAAAAACCATCCTTTATTTCGCATTAATCTTCTTGACAACTTTTGTATCCTGTGAGCAAAAGAAGGAAGCTGATTCCAGGGACTCTGAAGCAGTCATGGGTTCTCAGGAACCCTTAAAAGTTGGGGAAACCAGCCATACCGATGAGGTTATTCGCAAGATGCTTTCCACAGAGTACACAGGTAAGACTTACTCCCCTTACGCCGAACGGGATTTTGCGAGTCGGCCGCTCTGGGGGGAAACCCACTTGCATACGGGCCTATCGATGGATGCAGGAGGTTTCGGCAACAGGTTGGGGGTACGAGATGCCTATAGATTTGCGCGCGGTGAGGAAGTAATGGCATCTTCCGGACAGAAAGCAAAGCTGGCGCGTCCTTTGGATTGGTTGGTGGTAGCCGATCATTCAGACGGACTTGGTTTTATTACTGATTTGCTCTCTGCTGATCCTATAGTAATGGAATATGAACAAGGAGCCCGGTGGTCCAAGGGCTTCCGTGCGGGTGGTCAGGAGGCTGTGGAGGCTACATTAGATCTAATCAACACTTTCTCTCAAGGTCAAATGGATCCAGAGCTAATTGGCAATTACTCTCCAGGATCAGATAAGTATCAAACCATATGGGATGATGTAATCGCTGCGGCAGAAGAGTATAATGACCCCGGAAATTTCACGTCTTTTATTGGATTCGAATGGACTTCTCTCGTAAACGGGGGCAATATGCACCGGAATGTGATTTTCAGGGATGGCGCCGATAAGGCCGGACAGGTAGTACCGTATACTACCCAACCACCCATTGGCAGTCCAGACCCGATGGATCTTTATAAATATCTTGAAGAATACGAAGCTAAAACCGGTGGACGCGTACAGACACTGGCACATAACGGGAATTTATCCAATGGCATCATGTTTCCTGTGGATGCTCAATATACAGGTAGAAAATTGGATAAGTTTTATGTGGAACAAAGGGCTAAATGGGAACGAACCTATGAAGCAATGCAGATAAAAGGAGATGGTGAAGCCCATCCTTTCTTATCACCAAATGATGAGTTTGCAGATTATTACAAATGGGATATTGGTAATCTAGATGTAAGTGAGGCCAAGGTAGATACGATGTTGCAATATGAATATCTCCGGGAGGCATTAAAGAATGGTTTGGTGATTGAGGAAAGATTGGGTACCAATCCTTATAAATTCGGACTGCAGGGTGCAACAGATAGCCATACCGGTCTGACTACGACTGAGGAAAACAATTTTTTTGGAAAGCACACGGGATATGAACCTAACCCCGAACGGATGACCCATCCTTTTATGAAGACTGAACATGGTGAGATAGTGGGGTGGAGCCAACTCGCAGCTGGAATAACCGGTGTTTGGGCCAAAGAAAATACCCGGGAGTCTATTTTTGATGCCATGCACCGCAAGGAAGTTTACGCCACAACAGGCCCCAGGATGATGATACGTTTTTTTGGTGGATGGGAATTTACTGAAAAAGATGTGCAAAACAGGGAACCCGCATTTGCCGGTTATTCGAAAGGCGTACCCATGGGAGGTGATCTTACCAATGCGCCAGATGGTAAATCGCCCAGTTTTATGGTTTATGCCATTCGGGATGCTATTGGTGGTAACTTAGACAGGATACAAATTATCAAAGGTTGGCTTGATGAAGAAGGAAAAACCCATGAGAAGATTTACGAGGTAGCGTGGTCTGGAAATCGTAAGTTAGACAGCAACGGAAAACTACCGCCGGTAGGGAATACGGTAGATGTGGCTACAGCCAGTTGGACCAATACAATCGGGGCCTCTGAACTAGCTGCTATTTGGACCGATCCGGATTTTGATTCAAATGAGCGTGCTTTCTATTACGCACGTGTGCTCGAAATACCTACACCTCCTTGGTATCTCTACGACGCATTCCGTTTTGAAGTACCTATCCCGGAGGGAGCTCCTACCAGTCAACAGGAACGTGCTTATACAAGTCCGATTTGGTATACACCTAATTAATTAAAACGGTTGACGGTGGACGGTGAACAGTTGACGGGAAACAAAGGCTTAGGTGTGCGTGTAGACGACGCACAATTATTATAAACTCATTTATTGACAGCGGACCGTTGAGGCTTAGTTAGTGATCGAGCTTGAATTAAGAACTCAATCCAAATGATAAGTATACAAATTCCTGCCGGTACCGACATTCTGCTCATCGGAAAGTAATAATGTGGTATCGTTTAGAAAACATACCGATTCAAGCTGAGTAGTAGCCTCCAGATCTATAAATCTGAGCTTGCCCCGGGTAAAGTTATCTTCAGTGAATTCTGTAAACACCCAAAGTTTCCCATAACTCAGTAAAACAATTTTTTCCCCATCAGGAGAAATATCAGCCGAGGTAATACGACAGGTCGCGTATTCTTTGCAAGGCGTAAAACTACCTATCAGTTGGGCTTTATGTCTGCCTTTCATTGCCGGGACCTTATAGATAAGAGCTTCTCCGTCGAAAGGATGTGCCCTGTTTTTGGTGATGAGATAAAGGTTGCCCATATTGTTGAAAATCGCTTCCGTATCGAATTTTAAATTCTTTTTTTTAGGAGGGAACTTTTTTTGTTCAGGGAAGCTCAGTTCTATCTTTTGTGCTTCGATTTTTTTTCCTTTCTCGATCTCGGGATTCGGAATTTTATAGATCACGAGATTTTTCCTTCGATTGCTATTGTTGCCCGTATCTGCAATATAGACATTGCCGCCCTTGTCTACAGCAAGGTCTTCCCAGTCTTTGTTTTTGGCATTATCGACTATAAATTCTTTAAGGAGTTCTCCTTTGAAGTTAACCTGGTAGATCTTATCGGCACCACCACTGTCGTTGATCATCCATATGGTACTATCGCTGATATGGACCATTCCGGAATTCTCATCCAGCTTTTTGGGAAGTTTAGCGACATAGCTGAGTTGTCCATAATTAGAACAACCCATACAGAGCAGGAGACCCAGTATAATGCTACATTTATTCATTTGCTTCTTTGATAGGCAAGAAGACCTCAGCTTTCCAATTAATAGCGTTTCCCCCTAAATTCGGATTGTTGTAAAAGATTTCGATCGGTAAACCATCTACCTCCAAACCCTTTTTCTTGGCATAATTGAGCAAGGCGTACCAGGCACGGTCGGAAGTAATATAATTCCCATTATATACCGCTTTGATAGCCCTTTTAGAATGCAATTGTTTGTAGTGCAGTTCAGGATGTTTGGGCAGGATAACCGATTTGATGATGGGATAGCAAAAATTGAACTTTAGAATATCTGTTTCCCTGTTCCATTCCAAAACTTCAAGAATAGGGGGGCCGTTGAGTTCTACGCCATTGTCGAGCAATACAGCATTTAACAGCGGGTAGTCTTTCATCATGCCCATGGCTTTATTGAATTGGCTCGTGGTATTTGTAGTGCACGCGCAAAAGGTAGATCTTGTCTCAGATTCCCCTTCAATGGTAACTTTGATATTATCGAGGTGTTCATTGAGTATTTCGAGAAAATTGAGCAGGGATTTTCGAGTGCGCTTTTCAAAATCCGTGTCCTTAAAGGGAACTGAGAGTTTGTTCGCCAGGCTATGGTTGAGGTCTTTCGCGTAGACCTTAACCTTAGAAGTCGAATCGTTAATTGGCTTTATTTTCCATTCATAGCTATGAACAGAATCATTAAATTTTAATATTTGTGTCACATGGCGAAGATCTTTTGATTCTGTAATCTTTGAACTATCGAGCTCTGCATTCCAAAATTTTATGGTTTGGTTTACGATGCCCGGATAAGAATCTGCTTTGAAGTTCACCAGGTAGTCATAAGGTTTGATAAACAGGTACCAGACTATCCCAGCTATAATAAGGATGCCAAGGGATACCAATACTTTCTTTTTCATAAAATCAATTGAAAGTTAAGTTCTCATCTTTAACCATAGATAGATTCTCGAGCACAAATTGCCCCAAACTACGCCCCTGCTGAAGACCTATATCCACCGCTTTTCTGTAGTGGATTCCACCATACATTCGGCTTATGGCGGCTTCATTTGCGGCCTGATTAAAGGAATCAAAATTCCTCACGGGAAGACCATAGGGCAATTCTGTATCATCTGCAAAGGCGAAGTCTGCACCAAATATGCTGGTAAGCGCGGTCGAGGCAGCACCGGAGACAACACTATGGCCACTGGTATACTCCGGGAAGGGTGGTGTCTGCAGCACCGGTTTCCAATTCTCGTCAATATGCTCGTTAATAAGGGTTTCCGGCCTTATCAAACTCGATCGGTATTTTTCATCCCAACAACTTATAAAGGCATCGGCTATGGCTATGGAGGTCTTGGTATAAGCATATACCATATGGTTGAAATCGCTCTTATTTTGCCTGCAGGCAATTTTTACAATCCCAATCCAATGGGCACCGGGAGTGATCTTTTTTGTAGCGAACATCAGGTGACCACGCGTAACCGAAACATAAGGATTGCAATCCCAGAACTGGGCGATAGCAATTTCTTCTGATTCATCACCTTCTGCCGTGATCTTCTGGCTTATGTCGTATACTTCTTTTAGCTCCTTATAAAAATCAGAATCTTCTGCCATTGAGAAGGGAGGAGGAGGAGTTGGCCTGAACTGTTCTGCAGAATCGATTACAAACGGCCGGATCTTATTCCAATGCGGTTCGATACCATCCATATAGGCGGGAGGTGTAGGTTGCCATCTCGATGGATCTTCTATATCGACAGTAAATTTAGGCATGGTCCGGGTCTGTTTGTAATTGTCCCCATCCATCCAGGCTGCAATATGTTCTGCCACTTTTAAGGCATATTCCTTTGAAGCCATAAACTCTGTTTCATTGGTATTGGTCCATTGCTGGTAAAGGCTATCGCGATATATCGTCATCGATTCCTCGGAAAATATTAGCCTTCGACTCACATCCATATAGGCTATCAGGGCCGCTAATGGGTAATTAATATCACTTGCTCCTGCTTCGGGTATAGAAGTCAAACCTTCTACCTGACCGGCAAGGGAAATATATTCGTTGTTCTGTTGGGCCAGTATTTCGTAGGCCGCAATATTAGGATAGGCATAGATCCTGCTCGCTACCGGTGGCGAAAATATATCATGAATCATGATTTCGGTAACCTTGTCTACCGATTTGTGGTAGTCTTCCGTACTCACCTCGATCGGTGACTGTTGTTTGCTGCAGGCCGTAAATACCATTAAGGCCATCAAACCTAAAACATACTTCATTACAGTCATTTATGTTTAGTTAATTCGTATAGTTGTGCTTTATCGTTGTTGAAAGTGACCAATAAACAGGGCCGCCCATTCATGGAAATAATGTTCAGGTGCCGCACCGATTTCTGAATGAAGTCTAAGCCCAATTCACCTCCTGTAACAATATCATCTTTGTTCTTTATAAGCGCCCCTGCAAAAGAGTCGAACCTTCCGTGATAAGGTTTTACACCGAAGTAATTCCCACCCGCCAGGACTTCATCGAAGCCATCTGAATCAAAATCGAAAACAAGAAAATCTGTTATGGGCGCTAGTTGAAGATCATTTGAAAAAGGTTTAAACTCAAAATAACCATTCTGATTGATGAGATATCCGGAACGCAATTCATGCACTTCCCATAATTTGGCCTTAGCCAACATTTTACGGTCAAAAATTTCCTCTATGCTTTTACCCGCAAAATCCTTGTATTGGGTAAATTGTTTTTTCAGATCGACCATTTGACCGGCGAGTCCATCGAGTCCTTCAATAGGATAGTACTTCTTGCCCCTGGCCAAGGCCACTATCGTCTCTGTACTTCCATTATCATCAAAGTCTGAATAATACATTCTAAGCGGTTGCTTTTCCGATGCGGTAAACTTACTGTTGTTACCCCAGTTTCCAACAATAAAATCCTTATCCCCATCATTATCGATATCGAATACTTCGATACTCTGCCACAGCCCATTAAGTTCCTGGTCAAAGAGTGATACCTCCTTTAATTTCCCTTTTTCATTCTTGAAGAACTTTGGCGCCATCCATTCACCGACTACAACAAGGTCGGGTTTGCCATCACGATTGAAATCTTCCCAAACGGCATCGGTGACCATTCCTGCCTTGTTAAGTTGGTTATTATCCACCACATAGAATTCTCCTGATCTGTTTTCCATCAGGAAAGATGTGGGAACATTTCCAAAATCATTGGAAATCGACTGGTTTCCGACAAAGACATCAAGGTCACCATCATTATCAAAATCAAAAGGTTTGATCACCGCAGTATTATGAAATGATTCTGGAATGTTACTTTGTACAAATCTTCCCTGCTTCTGCAGGAAATAACTGTTGAGTTGCTGATTCATCCCATCAAAAAAATCACCGCCACCAATACCTACTATGAGATCATTCTCTGAATTTCCATCAAAATCTCCTATGGCTGCTACCACAACTTCCTTAATCGAGTCTGCGCTTATTTCTTCGACCGGGCGCCGTTCAAATCCATTACTGATCTGAAAATATACCTGTGAGGGTTTCGAACGGGAGCCTCCAAAGTATATGTCTTCTTTTCCATCACCATTGAGATCGCCGACGGCCGTTCCCGGACCCCGATCAGATATTTTATAAGGGATTAACTTTTGACGATTGAAATCGATATAATTATCCTCAGTATGGGTAAAATCGATACCCAGGGCACCCTCTATTTTATTGAAAATCCTGTCGCCCGTTGATCGAATTGATTCATAATTAAAGGGTTGTGGCTGATCAGGTGAAATTGTAAGCGTCTGATTGACCTGGATATCCGTTAATAGCTGGCTGGTCTTATCTGGCCAAACTATCCTTAGTGAATCCACCTTACTCACTTTGCCGTAGCCAAAATGAACCATGGGTTGAGAGGAAGCCTGAAACCCTCGGACCGTATATAATTCTTTATACTGAAGAGTTCCGTTGTGGTAGGAGAATACTTTGGTTCCTACACCGATTTTATTTGGCAGGCGATAGTCGAACTTAAGCTTTAAATAATTTGCCGAGTCATCGGTTTTATTGATATACAGGGACACAGGGGAGTTTATATTGTTGGTGACCATATCCAGATCGCCATCGTTATCCAGATCGCCGATCGCTGTAGCACCGGAAATCAGGGTATCCCGTTTAATATAGGAGCCGGAGTTGTTTATGAAGCCCCCTTCCGGGCTGCCGCTGAAATAATAGTTATTCACTGCACCCGAGGGCATCATATCCAAGGCCTGTTGATCCACTAATCTTGTGTTGTTTATTTTTTTTTGGATCTGCTCATTGGAAATGAACTTGATATAGTCGAGATCATTGGGTCTTTTCGGAATGCCATTGGCTACAAAAATATCTTGTTCTCCATCCTGGTCATAATCGGCAAATAAAGCGCTCCAGCTCCAATCCGTTGCGGCCACCCCGCTTTGTAATGCTGTTTCTGTAAAATGTCTGCCACCGGCATTCAGGTACAGCATATTGCGGGTGAACTGATAGTGATAGTTAAAAAGGTCTACCCTTAATTTTTGGGTTTGTATATCGTCATCACCCTCGGAAGACTTCAAAGCTTTTTCGTCTTCCGGCAACATATCCAAAGATATAATATCAGGCCAGCCATCATGATTGATGTCGCTTACGTCATTACCCATTGAAAATCGGGTGGTGTGGCCAAAATATTCTTTTAAACACTCCTTAAAAGTACCATCTCCGTTATTGAGATAGTAGTAGTCATCTTCGTGAAAATCATTGCCGATATAGAGATCGGGAAATCCATCCTGGTTGAAGTCTGAAACTGCTACGCCAAGTCCATAGCCATTAACACCACCGTAAATACCCGCTTCTTCACTTACATCCTTAAAAGAACCACCCTCATTTCGAAGGAGTTTATCTCCTGTCTGGAAGTTTCTCTTAAATCTAAGATCTGCCTTTCCAAACGATTCCTGGGTATGCACGGCATGATTCAGCAGGTAAAGGTCCAGGTCACCATCGAGATCATAATCAAGGAAAGCCGCAGAGGAACTATAGGTGTCAAAATCCAAACCAAATTCTGCCGATCTTTCAGAAAAGGTAGTATCCCCGTTATTGATGAACAGTTCATTATACCCATTAAAACCATTGATCCCTACCACGGCACAAACATAGATATCCAGCCATCCGTCTCCATTAACATCGCCCATGACGGCGCCTGTGTTCCATGTGCTATTGCCCGCCACACCGGCTTTTTCAGTGATATCCTCGAATTGTAGATTTCCTTTGTTGAGATAGAGTTTGTTCTTTACCTGATTTCCCGAAAGGTAAATATCCGGAAGTTCATCTCCATTGATATCTCCTATGGCTACTCCACCACCATTGTAAAAGTAGAGATAGTCCAGAATATTTAAATCCTCCTTTTCATTCAGGGAATTTACAAACTCCAGGCCCGTATCCTCAGGAGATGGATTCTTGAATAAACCTCCATCTGATGAATCACAAGCGATAAGAATAACAAACGCAATAAGTCCAATGCTGTACTTATTCATTCAATAAAAATATCTTAGGTTCCGTGTCATTAATAGCGGCGATGACATAGGTCTTACCTTGCTTATCCCTGAACTTCTGCAAATACTTTATTTCACCTTTGACAAAAAATCCACTGGTGTCGTAATCCTGCCAGTTATAATTAAGCTCTCCATCGCTTAGTAATACATGACCATAACTTGCGTCGAGTCTCGAGAATTGAGGTTTGAATTCAAAATTATTCCCGCCCATGATGAGATCGAGGTATCCGTCATCGTTGATATCTACACAACTGATGCTGCAAACACAGGAAAGTTGCACTCTTCCCGGGAGTTTTTTAACAGAGAATTTCCCTTTACCTTCATTTACGGCAATTACGGTTTCGGAAATCGTTACTTCCTTTACGATCGAGTTTTCCAGAACTTCTTTGGGAAATAGTTCATTTATAGTTTTCCTGGCGTATTCAGAAGCTTTTAGATTCTCTTTCTTCAAGGCTATGATCTGATTGGTAATTTCTTTTTTCTGATGTATGGGGTAGTCTTTCCCATCTTCCTGTAGGGTAACTATTTGTTCAATTGTGCCATTGTTGTCAAAATCATTAACCCAAAGCTTGATCGGATTTTCTTTATTGGGCTTATAATGCAGGTTGCTACCCTGGTTACCGAGGATAAGATCCTGGTCGCCATCATTATCCAGATCGGCTGCCTGTACCGTATTCCACCAACCATTTAGGCTATCCAGATCGCTGGGTATTTTGGACAATCGCCTTCCAGAATTTTTATATATTGTAGGTGCGCCCCACTCTGAAACGGTTAAAAGATCTTGCTTATCATCTCCGTCAAGATCAGCCCAAAGAGCGCTGGTAACCATTCCGTCATCTTTTAGGTCATAAGCAAGGCGCTCAGTGGCATCTACAAAGTCACCGGTGCCATCATTTTCAAGAAAAAGGTGGTTAGGATTTACCCCATATGTGCCTACAACACTTCTCGATCCGATAAAGAGATCTATATCACCATCAGCATCAAAATCAAAAGGAGCTATGGTGGAGATGTTCTTGAAAGTAGATGGAATCTTTCTTCCTGAGTTGCTAAACGATCCCTTGCCATCATTGAGATAGAGTCTGGCACGATAAGAGGTTTCATATCCCACCTGATTTCCTCCGGTACCAACGATAAGATCCATATCTCCATCTCCGTCCGCATCAAAAAAGGCTGCGGAGGTATCTTCCAGGGCGGCATCTTTATCAAGAGCTGGTTGCGAGCTGACAGAGAGTTTGCCTGCACCGAGGTGTCTGTATATCACACCAGCCTGTCCTTGTGCCCCCCCTATAAAGGAATCTTCGTTTCCATCACCGTCGATGTCGGCCACTGCCAGGGCCGGACCCTCCTGTGAAACCAGACTATAAATAAGTCCTTCATAATTAAAATCGTTATAGCGATCTTCCTTATGGGCGATCAGGCCATCGTTTTTAAGTTCGCTAATCAAGGGCACTTTCTTCTGTACGGCAGGCGGGCTATAGATTTCTTTTGCATCTGAATGACGGAATGTCAAGGTTTGATCGCTTTTTACCTTGCTTAGTTTCTGAGTGCGATCGCTTGGCCATATGACGCGTATCGAGTCTATGGTATTTATCGCCCCTAAACCCACTGTCATTGCGTAATCCATGGAAGACTGAAATCCTCTGAAGGGCATTAACTCCTGAGTGATCAGTTGATCTTCAAAATATAGATTGACCTTTGTACCAATAGCGAATTTGTTCTGGCCATCTCCTTCAAATTTTATTCTGAGGAAATGGTGATCGAGCAAGGTTTCGGTTCGGTTCTCATATACAAATGCTTCCATATTGACATTGTTGACCACGAGGTCGAGGTCACCATCGTTGTCGAGATCGCCATAGGCAGCTCCATTGGAGGTGCTTGGAATTTCGAATCCCCAGTCTTTGTTTGCATTTGTAAAAGTGATATCTCCATTATTGCGATAGGCATAGTTGGGCTGGGGGCGAATTGGCATTTTGTTGATTATTGAATCGATGGATTCTTTTTTTCCGGTCAATGCCATTTTTTGTATGATTTCGTTGGCAAAGAAGTCGACGAAATCGAGATCTGTCAGGTCATGATTTATGCCATTGGTGATATAGATATCTTTGAGGCCGTCGTTATCCATGTCGAATAATAGCCCGGCCCAACTCCAATCCGTGGCATGTACACCGCTGTAATACGCCACTTCGGAGAAAGAACCGTTGCCGTTGTTGAGTTGCAGGGTATTTTGTATATACTGCTGGTAAAAGTCTTTGCTTTGCTTTAACCTGAAAACATCGTAACCTTCGAACTCCATCACGGATTTCACTCTTTGATCTGGCTCGGGCAACATATCGGTAATAAAGATTTCTGAATGCCCGTCGTTGTTGATATCGGCCATATCGATCCCCATGGCTGAAAGCGATAGGTGGGAAGTCCAGTTTTTGATTTCCTCTGAAAAGGTCCCATCCTGTTTATTGATGTAGAGGTAATCCCTTTCGTAAAAGTCGTTGGAAATATAGATATCTGGATAAAGATCATGATTGATATCCGTTACCATGACCCCGAGGCCAAATCCAATGAGGCTGCCATAGATACCGGCCTCTTCGCTGACATCCACAAATTTGCCGTCATCGTTCCGCATTAGCATATCGCCAACCCCTTTAAAGATGTCGGGAACACCTTCCCAGTCCTGTGCCCTTACCTCCCTTTGTTCGGCATAACCCAGACTGCTAACGGGAATATTACTGTTATTTAAAATATAAGCATCCAGGTCCCCATCTTTATCATAATCAAAAAAGCTGGCATGAGTGGTAAAACCTGTTGCCGCCAGATTGAATTCCTTTGCCTTCTCGGTAAAGGTCAGGTCGCCGTTATTGATATAGAGATCATTGTCGTGATTGTCACCTTCCATATTCCCGGCATTACAAACGTAAATGTCCAGGAGTCCATCCGAATTGATATCCACAATTGCCACTCCGGTAGACCAGGGTTTATCGCCTTCAACTCCGGCAGTTTCGGATATATCCTCAAAGGTGAAATCGCCTTTGTTCAGATAGAGTTTATTGGGCACCATGTTACCTGTCAGGTAGATATCAGCTAATCCATCATTGTTTATATCGCCGATAGCTACCCCTCCTCCGTTATAAAAATTCCGGTACTTAAAAATGTTGAAATCCTTTTTATTCTGGATCTGATTTACAAAAGATATACCGGTCTTTTTAGAAGACAAGGCATGAAAAAGAGTCTGTGCGGAATCATTTTGTGATTTTTCCTCTTTCTTCGTACAGGAAAGTGCCAGAAAGCTAAAAAATAATATACTTAACAGGCGTTTTACCGAATGCGTCAACATCACCTTATAATACTTTTTACATTGCTGCAAAAATACATCAAGTAAAGTATACAGCCTATCTATAAGGAACCAAATTTGACTGAAACCCTTAGAATTAACGTATCGCTGAAAATATTTAGCTACGCAAAAATTATCCCTTTCCCAATAGATAAATCGGTTCTCTAAGTTAAAAGCACCAGCTAATTATCACATCAATTCCAAAAAAGGGCGTAGATGACTGCAATAATGATGAGGGCTGCAAATGCACCTATATTGAATTTAGGACTGGTTTTAAAAAGTTCTTTGGTAAGTGGGATGCCTTTTGGATCCTCCTGTCCTTTATTCTGGCTAAGGCTCACCAATGCAATAACCCCCATGGTCAGCAGTGTTGTATAGCCCATCTGATCTAAAAAAGGAATATCGACGAAGAAGGGATTCTCGGACCATCCATTCTGACCTACTTTGAAATAAAGCGCTATAGGAATTGAAGTAAGAGCACCTAATATGGCAGCCCTGTTTGTGGATTTTTTCCAAAAGAGCCCCATGACAAATACGGCCAGGATACCAGGACTTACCAATCCTGTATATTCCTGGATAAACTGAAATGCCTGGTCAATCCCGCCGAGTAATGGTGCCGTTATAGATGCGATGATCAATGCTACTGCTGCTGATAGCCGGCCTACATTCACTGTGCTCTTGTCGGTGGCATTTTTGTTGATATACTGACGGTAGATATCCATCGTAAAGATCGTAGAAGTGGAATTCAGCATCGAGGCCAGGGACGACACCACAGCTGCAGCCAGGGCGGCAAAGGCCACCCCTTTTAAACCTACGGGAAGAAATTGAAGCAACCAGGGATAGGCTTTATCGGCCTGCGCCAGCGAAGGAACATTATTCATCGCCAAATCCCCAAGGCGATCCATAGTACCCGGATCATTTACCATCACATAAGCGGCGATACCTGGAATGACCACTATAAAAGGGATGATTATTTTCAGGAAGGCTGCAAATACGATACCTTTCTGAGATTCACGCAACGATTTGGCAGCAAGGGTTCTTTGAATGATATATTGATTAAATCCCCAGTAATAAAGATTTGCCACCCATAATCCACCCACCAGTACTCCCAGACCGGGAAGGTTATTATATTCGGGATTAGATTTATCGAGAATCATTACAAACTTTTCGGGAACGGCCTCGTAAATGGTTTTCATACCATTAAATATTCCCTGTCCGCCTGAAACTGCATCTAATGCAAGATAGGATGTGATCAACCCTCCAATAACTAAGAATACTACCTGTATCACATCGGTCCATGCCACAGCCGAAAGTCCTCCATAGAGCGAGTAAGCCGCAGCAAACAAGGAGAGGCCAATGACCCCGTAAACCATGGGTATGCCCATGATAGTTTCGAGCGCCAAGGCACCTAGATAGAGTACCGATGCCAGGTTGACAAAGACATATAGGGCGATCCAAAATACCGCCAATATAGTTTTAAGATTGGTAGAATAGCGTTTTTCCACAAACTCAGGAATGGTATAGAGACCTTTGTCTATAAAAATGGGAAGGAAAAATTTACCAACGATAAGAAGGGTAACGGCTGCCATCCATTCGTAGGAAGCAATCGCAAGACCAACTGCAAAGCCTGAACCCGACATCCCGATAAACTGTTCGGCCGATATATTTGCAGCGATCAGGGAAGCACCGATAGCCCACCAGGGCAGTGATTTGCCCGCAAGAAAATAATCCTCCGCATTTTTTTGATGTCCTTTCTTATCTCTGGAAACATATAAACCCACGCCCAGGATGAGACAGGCGTATGATATAAAAATAAAATAATCCCAAAATCCGAATGAAGAAGTCATAGTGGTGATGGTTAATGCGGGCTAATTGGCCCAAGAATCTGTAAAATATTTATACGCTGTCACGTTCTTGGATAAAATCAGGATCTAATGTCCCAAAAACTTCTAAATATATTGATTGATTATATTTTCGAAGAGTTCCTGTTTTCCACTGCGCAATTTTGGCTCCTCTCCTTCCATGGCGATCTCATACAAATCCTTAAGAGCTAGTCTTCCCTCTTCAAATTTTTTGCCATGGCCCTGGTCGAAAGAACTGTAGCGTTCTTTTCTGAGTTGGGTATAGCGGGAAGAATTTATTATCCTGTCGGCGATCAGCAGCGCCCTGGCGAAGGTATCTGCACCGCCGATATGGGCATGGAAAATATCCTCGGGATCTGTGGAATTCCTTCTGATTTTTGCATCGAAATTTATACCGCCTCCTTTAAGGCCTCCTGCCTCCAGCAGGATGAGCATGGCTTCGGTTACTTCGGTGATATTGTTGGGAAATTGATCGGTATCCCAGCCGTTCTGGTAATCTCCGCGGTTGGCATCTATGCTGCCCAACATACCATGGCTGGCTGCTACTTCCAGTTCGTGCGCAAAGGAATGGCTGGCCAGTGTGGCATGGTTAACTTCTATATTGAGTTTAAAATCGCTTTCCAGGCCGTAATGATTCAAAAATCCGATCACGGTTGCCGCGTCGAAATCATATTGATGCTTCATAGGTTCCATCGGTTTGGGCTCGATAAAAAAAGTACCTTTAAATCCTGCCTTTCTAGCATAATCACGAGCCATGCCCAGGAATCGCCCCATATGATCCAGTTCTCTTTTCATATCGGTATTTAATAAAGACATATAGCCTTCACGCCCTCCCCAGAATACATAATTATGACCATTGAGTTCTATGGTGGTATCGAGCGCTAATTTGATCTGTGCGCCTGCTCGGGCCACCACTTTAAAATCAGGATTCGTTGCCGCGCCATTCATATAGCGTGGATTTGAAAAGCAATTGGCCGTACCCCATAGAAGTTGTACACCGGTCTTCTGCATTTTGCCTTTGACATATTCCACTATTTTAGCAAGTCTTTTTTCTGATTCTTTGAGGGAACTCCCTTCGCGTATGAGATCGAAGTCGTGAAAACAGAAATAATCGAAACCGATCTTTTCGATAAATTCAAAGGCGGCATCTGCCTTTGCCTTTGCGGCATCCATTGGATCTGAGGGTATGTCCCATGGATGTTGTAGTGTGCCGGGACCAAATGGGTCGGCCCCTGTGCCGCAGAAAGAATGCCAATAGGCAACGGCAAACTTAAGATGTTCGCCCATTCGTTTCCCGGCTACCAGCTGATCGGGGTTATAGTATTTGAAAGAAAGTGGATTGTCTGAATCTTTTCCCTCAAAAGGAATATTTCCAACCCCTTTATAATAATCGCTTGTATTTCTTAAAGCCATCCTAATGAGATTTTAAATTAGTAGTCAGTCCTTCTTTCCAATGGGCATAGGACTCCATCAAGGTAGAAGAAGATGAATCCGGCGTATAGCCTTTAAGGTAATCATGTTCGTTGAGCTGTGCGCTAAAAGTGTCGAATTCTCCTTCATGCAATATACAGGCCCGGGCAGCACCTATGGCACCGGTAGTATTGTAAACTTCAATTTTGCACCCAAAGAGGGTAGCCACCATCTGCCCAAATAGTTCCGATTGGAATAGATTATCGTGAGCTGTTCTAATGCTATGGCATGTAATACCATCATGGCTCATAATCTCCATGCCGTAGGCGAATGAAAATGCTATCCCTTCCAGAGCGGCCTGGCAAAGATGGGATTTTGTATGGGTGTTAAAATTAAGGAAATCGATCCGGGCACCAATGTTCCTGTTGTGGAGCATGCGCTCCGGACCATTTCCAAAAGGATATATACGTAAGCCTTCAGATCCCGGAGCAACCGTGAGAGCAGCGGCATTCATTTCCTCATAGGAAGAGAAATCCAGAGATTGGAGCAACCAGCGGTATAGGATGCCGGTTCCGTTGATGCAAAGCAGTTTTCCGATCCTGATCTGATGTTTACTGTGGTTAACATGAGCAAAATTATTTACTTTGGCAAATTCATTCACGGACAAGGAGTCTGTTATAGCATAAACCACTCCCGATGTGCCAGCTGTTGTGGCTATTTCACCCGGATTCAGCACGTTCAGGGAAAGGGCATTATTGGGTTGATCGCCGGCTCTGTAGAGTATTGGTGTACCCTTCTTCAAACCTGAGGCTTCTGAACCTTCTTTGGAAACAGTGCCCTGCAGTGAAAAGGTGTCTACAATATCGGGCAGGAGCTGCCCATCGATTTTGTAATAATCCAAAAGGAAAAAAGCTGTTTCGTTGGATTTGAAATCCCAGAAGACACCTTCTGAAAGTCCGGGGATGGTGGTATTGAGGTTACCTGAAAATTTATAGGCGATAAAATCCCCTGGAAGCATCACCTTGTAAATTTTATCATAGAGTTGTTTTTCGTTTTCTCTTAGCCATTTTAGTTTTGAAGCTGTAAAGTTCCCCGGGCTATTTAGCAAACGTCTTCTACAAATGTCAGTGCCAAGATCATCAAGCGCACGCTGGCCTATTTCAACGGCGCGGCCATCGCACCAGATAATACTATTTCTCAGAATATGGCCTTCATAGTCTACTGCAACCAATCCATGCATCTGATAAGCGATACCTATCCCTTTGATATCCCGAGGATCGATCTGATTTCGTTTGAGGAGCTTCTTTGTGGCCCTGCATACATAATGCCACCATGTATGGGGATCTTGCTCGGCCCAACCCTTGTGAAGAGATATGATCTTCATTTCTTCGGCGGGTTCGTGAATGGTTTCTAAGGGCCGGCCAGTTTGCATTTCGACCAGGGCCGCTTTGACAGAAGAACTTCCGATATCATAACCGATATAGTACATTTAAATAGCAGCTAATAATCTTAGGAAGATATTCCATTTAGACTGATATGTCAAATCAGGAAATAAAAAAACCCTGACGTGAGTCAGGGTTTTTAAATATTTAAATGGTCCTTTTTAGTAACCTGGGTTTTGAATCAGGTTTGGATTTGCCAGCAACTGAGGTGCTGGAATCGGGAACAATTGTCTGTCTGGATTGTTGACAGAGGTTGGTTCTTTAAACAACCAGTCTCTTCCATACTGACCGAAACGAATAAGGTCATTTCGTCTCCAACCTTCAGCAAAAAGCTCTCTTGCTCTCTCATCGAGCAAAGCCTGCTCATTAACAGATCCGAGTGGGCTGGCACCTCTGAGAACCCTAAGATCGTTTACCATAGAGGTAATGTCATTTCCGAGTCTCAACATAGCCTCAGCTTTCATCAGATAAGCATCTGCATATCGGAAAACGATAATGTGATTTAAGCGGCCACCATATCTGGGCTGATATTTGATCACCCTGATACCCGTAGTCTCATCATTGTTGATAAAACTCGAAGCTCCTGATCCATCAAAAAAGTCTCTCTTGAAAGTTAGAGGAGGACCAGGACGGCTGTTAATTGCCGTACCATCAAGGCCATATTGTTGATTGATAAGGAATCCGTAGCCTACGTTGGAGCCATCTTCGAAACCGCCGTTATTGGAAGTTCCAGGCTCTCCGGAAAAGGCTTTTCCTGCAGGAGGCACTCCACCTCTTCGTTCTTCCTGTCCATCTAATGGATTACCGTCTGCAGCATCAAAGCGGTTGAAATCCGCATCACCTTCAAAGAGGTCATAGTATTCCGCCAATGTAGCAAAACCGTTCCATCCACCGCCTTCGATTGAAGTCGAGTTGTAGTGAAGACCGTTCCATATGCGGGTACCCACGTCTGCGGCCAACCATAAAATGGTTTCAGTATCTGCACTTTCGCGGAAAATATCAAAATAGCCTGCCTGAAGTGCAAAGCCGTCTGCATCGATAGCATCGACCAACGAAATGACTTCGTTCAGATCAGCTTGTTCAGGGCTACCACCAATATAAATATGCTTATTCAATAAGACCTTAGCCTTAAGATATCTGGCCGCCGCTTTACTTCCTCTTCCGTTTTCAGCACCGCTACCGGCTTGTGTGGCTGGCAGGTTAGAAATGGCCGCATCTAAATCGGAAAGAATCAGATTTACTGCTTCAGCCCCTGTCAAAACTTCTGGCAGAGACGAAGAAGGCAATGAAACATCTCTGAAAGGAACCTGACCATAAAGATCAAGGATTACCCATACCGCCCAGGCTCTAACCATACTTGCGTTTCCGATGTTGTCCGGAGTTGGGTTACTTCTAGGATCTAATACCTGAGATGCTCGTAACTGAATCGCATTCCAGTCGCCAAATGTATTTATTACAAATAATTGTTCCTCGGTCCAGGCATGCTGATGCAATACTCTCCATCTACCGTTATCACCCCAGTCACCACCACGTGTTGGTACTATGGCTGCATCTGACGTTACTTCCATAAGGGCGTATATGTCTTCCTGGGTTCCATATTCAGTATTTAGACGGCCGTAAAGGTCATCAACCGCTGAAGAAGCATCTGCCAGTCCCTGGAAACCTTCACTGATAAGGGAGTCAGTTTCCTTAATCTCAAGATTTGTGCAGGAGGAAAGGCCGACAACTACAAGGAATGTGAATAAAATAGGTTTTAAATAATCTCTTCTCATGATTTACAATTTTTTTAATTAGAACGATGCGTTAACGCCAATAGTTATTGTTCTTGGATTTGGATATCCTGAATAGTCTATACCTCTTGAAGGCACTCCGGATCCTAAATCACCAGTACTTACTGTTACTTCAGGGTCAAGTCCACTATAATCCGTGATCAAAAACAGGTTCTGACCGTTTAATGATAAGCGAAGACTTTTTAAAGCACCTTCACCAGATAGAGGAATATTATACCCAATGGTTGCGCTTTGCATCCTGATAAAATCACCTTTTTCCAGGAATCTTGTAGAAACATCTGCAGATGCCGCAGGGTTTTCACCACTGGTAAGTACATCCGGAGTAACGTTTCTTGCATTATTCAAAGAACCTGCATAGAAAAATGCATTTGCCGTGTTGTTATAAACATAGAATCCAAATTGTCCGGAGAAATATGCCGAAGCATCGAACCGCTTATGCTGGAAATTCAAAGAAAGTCCACTGGTTACTTTAGGAAGCGCACTCTCACCTACAAAAGTCTGGTCTGCAATAGGGTCTCCAACTCCATTGCCATCCACATCTGTGTAGATGGGGAAACCGTCGCTGTCAAAGCCTTCAAAGAGGGCCATGTAGTAAGAAAATAATGGCCGATCTGCCTCAAACCTCTGGGAAAATGCACCTGAAAGCCCCTGGCCGTTGATTTCGCCCGTATTAATTGCACTGTCAAAGTCTTTCACCTCATTTTGGTTATAGGCAATATTGAAAGAGGCCGAGAAAGTGGTATTCTCGGTCTGTACAAAATCGTAACCCAACGAGAATTCAATACCGCGGTTTTCAATTTTGGCATCCACGTTACCGAACTGGAATGGATCTACCGCTGGTGCGGCCGGAGGAGTCCTCAAGAGAACATCCTTTGTTTCATTCCGATATACGTCTATACTACCTGTAAGACGATCCGCAGCAAAACCGAAATCTAAACCAAAGTTTAAGTTGAGCGTTTCTTCCCATTTCAGGTCAGGCCTATCAGTGGCTACAATGGCCAGTCCGTTATCATTAACTGTCCTGTCCGGGTTTGTGCCGCGTTCGCTAAAACGTTGCCTGGCTACGAAATTTCCATAACCCAACCCATCCTGGTTACCTGTAATACCCCCACTTAACCTTAGTTTAAGTGTAGAGACATTTTCTCCTACAAAATCTTCTTCATTGATCTTCCATGCAAAAGCTCCTGAAGGAAAATATCCATACTGGTTTTCAGGACCAAATCTGGAAGATCCGTCAGCCCTGACGGTTGCAGTAAATAAATATTTATCCGCCAAAGAATAGTTTATCCTAGCGAAGAACGATTGTAACTCATCCGTATTGTCGAACTGATCTAAACTTGCCGCTTGCACCAGCCTTGCAAAATTACTGGAACCGGGTTCTGCAGCAACCACATCCGGGAAAAGTCGGTTAATCACCAAACCTGTGGTGTTAGTGCCATAGTAGAATTGCTGATAAGATCCTGTGATTGTCTTTTGCGCAGTGAATATGGTCTCCTCCAAATCCATTCCCATTGTATTCAGATTGGTAGTAGCAAAACCACGTCCTTCAGAGTTAAACCCGCTGGTTCTAAAATCCTGGAAGGAATATCCACCGAGTATATCGAGCGAAGAATTATCAAATTCCTTCTTCCAATTGACGGTGATTTCCATCAACTTACTTTCTCTGTTCAGCACATTGAAATTACCGAAACCAACACCAGGAATAGCATCCAATCCCAGAATATTACCAGAAATAACACCAAGGGCTTGACCTTCAGAATGGTCGTATCCGAGATTAAGCTTGGCTGATAACTCAGGTGTAAAATCATAATTCAGCGATCCGTTCAAAAGCTCTCTGTTTGTCTTCGTTTCAAATTGCGAGGTAGCCAGGTAATTTGTCGGGTTAAGTTGTGTTCCTCCCTCGTCAAAATTGGGGCTATTCGGCCATGTTGGATTTGCAGAATAAGAGGCACCGATCAGGTTACCACGGAATCCTGCCTGACCCGCTAAGGCTGTGGTTTCGTCATTAACCCTGGAAATTGATGCCTGAATGTTGGCGGTTAACTTATCATCAAAAAATCTATGAGTCCAGTTTAACCTTCCTGTAATACGCTCCAGGCTTGTATTTTCAACCACACCAAATTGTTTTCCGTATCCAAAGGTAGCGCGAATGTTACCCTTTCCATAGTTGTTGGCATAGGACAGGTTTTGATTCTGAGAGGCTGCTGTTCTTGTGATAACATCTTGCCAGTTGGTGTTATTACCAAAATCTATAGCATTTGCATCTCCACCCTGCGCAGCAACTCCTGCTAAGAATGCAGGTCTTTCGAGCAGGTCATAAGAATTAGCGGGTGTTGAAATACTCAAACTCGAACTAAGTTCGAATACACCGCCTGAGGCGGCTTTTCCGCTTTTAGTCGTTACAATCACAACCCCGTTTGCACCTCTGGAACCGTAGATGGCTGTTGCAGAAGCATCCTTAAGTATACTGATACTTTCGATATCAGCAGGGTTTAAGAAAGCCAGCGGGTTTTTGGTGGCGGAGCCACCATCTCCTGTTTCAACACCCGGAGATGTATTCTCTCCGGATAATGGCACACCATCCACAACGAAAAGCGGATTGTTGTTACCCCGAACAGAATTGGAACCCCGAATGTTAATAGTAATTCCGGCTCCCGGTTCACCACTGGTCTGTTGAATGTTAACCCCCGCGGTTTTACCCACGATCAATTGTTCTGCAGATGCGATGACACCACCGTTGAAATCTTCAGCGGTTACAGAAGCAACAGCACCTGTTGCATCTTTAACGGTAGTGGTACCATATCCAATGATAACTACCTCATCCAATGCCTGCGCATCTTCCTGGAGAACTACATTGATAGTGGTCTGTCCGTTTACGGCAACCTCCTGAGTACTGTACCCAATATAACTGAATATCAATGTACCATCAGCTGTCACGTTATTCAAGATGTAATTACCATCGAAGTCCGTTTGCGTACCAGTAGTCGTTCCCTTGAGTACAACACTAGCCCCGGGTAGAGGACCATTTGCATCGTTAACGGTACCTGATACTTCTTGCGCTTCAACCAGTCCAAAGCAAAATATAGCTCCAACTAGTAAAAAGCTTTTAAGTAGCGTAATCTTCATAAAAAGTTAATTTTAAGTTTAGTTAATTTTAAATCCAAAGGTTAAACATATATAAAAAATTGTTAAAGTCTTAAAACTGGCAATACGCCACCGATACGAAATCGGTTTCGTGTTGATAACTTTTAAAAAATAACAGTTTCATAATTCAATACAATTTAAATTATGAAAACTGCGGTTTGGGGGTGAATAATTTGACAAAATCAAGACAAATATAGTACTTTTTTATTCACACGAATCCAAATTCTTCTCTGATAACCGGGGCCAAGATAATTTTTTGTGTTAAAATGAACAATTATTTACAATTTATTTTTTTAGGTTTAATTTAACTTTTAACAGTTAATCCTTCCTTTTGAAAAGAAAAATAACGCTTAAGGATATTGCCAGGGAACTGGACGTCTCTATATCCACAGTATCAAAAGCCTTGAAGAACAGCGAGGAAATCGGGAGGGATACCAAGGAGAGAATCCAGGCTTTCGCTAAACTTTACAATTACAAACCAAACAATATTGCAATAAGCCTGAAAAATAAACGCACAAAGAATATCGGTGTTATCATACCAGACATCGTACATCACTTCTTTACCACGGTTTTCAGGGGAATTGAAAAATATGCAAATGAGAAAGGCTATAATGTTATCGTTTGTGTTTCGGATGAATCTTTTGACAAGGAGGTCATTAATATGGAGATGCTCGCTAATGGCAGTATAGACGGTTTTATCATGGCTCTCTCTGCCGAAACGCAAAAGAGGAACGATTTTAATCATCTGAAAGAAGTAACAGAACAAGGTATTCCTTTGGTTCTGTTTGACCGGGTAACAGACGAGGTGGTTTGCGATAAGGTGATCATCAACGACGAGCAGGCCGCCTACGATGCGGTAAAGAAACTGATCGACAGCGGCAGAAAACGGATTGCGTTATTCACAACGGAAAATTATCTGGGTGTGAGCAGCAAGAGGGCAGATGGATATTTTAGTGCACTGAAGGCGCACAAGATCGAGATAGATGAAAACCTCGTACTACAATTGCCGTTTCAATTTGAAAATGAAGATAAAAGCGAAGCATTTTTTAAAAGTCGATCTTTTGATGCGGTGCTATGCGTAAATGAAATATTTGCTGTAAGGGCCATGCGGATGGCTCAAAGCATGGGAAAAAGGATTCCACAGGATCTATCCATCATAGGCTTTACGGACGGAATTCTTTCCAAACTATCCTCGCCTAGCCTGACCGCTGTGGCACAGCATGGGATCCGGATGGGAGAAATCGCAGCGAAGATGTTAATTGAAAAAGTGGAAAGCGACCGGGAACAGGAAAATTTCCGAACCGAAATAATTCAGGCCACAATCATTGAACGAGAATCAACAATACATTAACTTCACAAACAATTTTTTATTTTTTACATGACTAAAGCTGGATTTATTTTCGATCTGGATGGGGTAGTCGTCGACACCGCCGGATATCACTACCTGGCCTGGAAAAAACTCGCGGATGATTTAGGAATCCCGTTTACCAAGATCGATAACGAACGTTTTAAAGGGGTAAGCCGGAAAAGATGCCTGGAGATTTTATTGGAGATGGGCAACATCAGGGTCTCACCAGAACAGTTCGACCGATGGCTTCAGGAGAAGAACGAGGACTACCTTTCCTATATCAATTCCATGGATGAAACGGAAATTCTGCCGGATGTGATTAAGGTGCTCGACTATCTCAAGAACCGCAACATTCCTATGGCTTTGGGCTCTGCCAGTAAAAATGCCCGAGCTATTTTGGAAAAGGTGAAGCTAATTCCTTACTTTAACACGGTGGTAGACGGCAATGCCGTGACCAAAGCCAAGCCAGATCCGGAAGTATTTATGAAGGCTGCTGAAGCCCTTGATATTGCGGCGGAGCATTGTGTGGTTTTCGAAGATGCCCGGGCGGGAATAAAAGCCGCCAACGCCGCAGGCATGAAAAGTGTCGGTATTGGCAATAGTGAAGTACTCTCAGAAGCAGATCATAATTTTAAAAACTTCACGGAAATCGATTTTGATTTCTTGTCAAATCTGGTGAGCGAACTCAACGGTAAGGTATAACATTTTAAGTAACACTATATAATAAGGTATAAATGAATCAGGACTATATATTGCCAGATGAATGGTCGATCATCGAAGAAGGTTTTGAAAAGGAAAACGTTAAATCTTCAGAAAGCCTTTTCAGCATAGGTAACGGGGCCATGGGCCAACGCGCAAATTTTGAAGAACATTATTCGGGTCATACCTTCCAGGGAAGCTATATCGCTGGGGTTTATTATCCAGACAAGACCCGGGTAGGATGGTGGAAGAACGGGTATCCGGAGTACTTTGCCAAAGTTCTCAATGCTCCCAACTGGATCGGAATCAATGTATCAGTAAATGGACAAGCACTCGATTTGAACACCTGTACTTCAATAAAAAGCTTCAGGAGGGAACTCAATATGAAGGAGGGTTGGTACCAGAGAAGTTTTGAGGCCACCATGCCAAACGGGCTTGATGTAATGGTGAAGTCGACCAGGTTCCTCAGTCTTGATCTGGATGAGCTCGGCGTGATCAAATATGAACTAACCGTGGTGAACCAGCAAGCCACCGTGGAGTTTGTGCCATACCTCGACAGTGGGATTAAAAATGAAGACAGCAATTGGGACGATAAATTCTGGAATACCACAAAGGTGATCTCTGAAGGATCCCAGGCCTTTATTGAAGCCCATACCATGAAAACCCATTTCGATACCTGTACTTTCATGGAAGCCCGACTACTTTCCGGTAATAATGCAGGTCATATTGAAGAAATTCGCGAGGAACTCTGGGTGGGCCACAGATATCAACAGGAGGTGGAGAAAGGCGCAACGGCAACTTTATTAAAGTATGGCGGCTACACGGTATCGAGGGATCATAAAAGCGATGAATTGGTTAAGGCAGCGAAAAATGTTCTTAAAAAGGCCGATGAGCTGGGCTTTGATCGTTTGATGGATATGCAAAAAACAGCCTGGGCCAAGATCTGGGATATGAGTGATATCACAATTAAAGGCGATGTTGAAGCACAGCAGGGAATCCGCTTTAATATCTTTCATTTAAATCAAACCTATCTTGGAACAGATTCGCAACTCAATATAGGGCCCAAAGGCTTCACCGGTGAAAAATATGGCGGTAGCACCTATTGGGATACAGAAGCCTATTGCATTCCTTTTTATATGGCTACCAAAGACCACAAGGTAGCCAGGAACCTTTTGCAGTATAGATATAACCATTTACAAAAGGCCATTGAGAATGCTCAAAAGTTGGGCTTTTCAGGAGGGGCAGCGCTTTACCCCATGGTTACCATGAATGGTGAGGAATGTCACAATGAATGGGAGATCACCTTCGAGGAGATCCATCGAAACGGAGCTATTGCATTTGCGATATACAATTATTACAGGTTTACAGGAGACTATTCCTATATCCCGGAAATGGGTCTCGAAGTATTGATAGCTATTTCGAGATTCTGGCAACAGCGGGCATCGCTTTCCACCCAGAAGAACAAGTATGTTATCCTTGGGGTGACCGGGCCGAATGAATATGAAAATAATGTGAACAACAACTGGTACACCAACTACCTGGCCAGATGGTGTATCCGCTATACAGTAGAGCAACTCAATAAGGTCAAAGAAGGCTACCCCCAGGATTACGAAAGGATCGTAGGTCAGACCAAAATATCGGTTGCCGAGTCAGAAGCCTGGCTCGAAGTTGCTGATAATATGTATTTCCCTTTTTCAGAACAGCACAACATATTCCTTCAGCAAGATGGTTTTCTCGACAAGGAACTTATCACTGTTTCCGATTTAGACCGGTCACATAGACCGATCAACCAGAAATGGAGCTGGGACCGAATTCTGAGATCTCCCTACATAAAACAGGCAGATACCCTGCAGGGTTTTTATCTGTTCGAAGATCATTTCGATCTCGAAGAAATCGAGCGTCATTTTGATTTTTATGAACCCTTTACAGTTCATGAGTCGTCCTTGTCTCCATGCGTGCATTCGATTTTAGCCGCTAAACTCGATAGAATGTCTAAAGCCTATAAGCTCTACCTCAGGACCTCGAGACTCGATCTTGATGACTATAATAAAGAAGTGGAGGAAGGGTTGCATATCACATCCATGGCCGGTACCTGGATGAGCATCGTAGAAGGATTTGGGGGCATGAGAGTGGTGGATGATAAACTGACCTTTATACCGAGAATCCCCGATCAATGGGAAGCATATTCCTTCAAGGTTAATTTTAGAAACCGTGTACTAAAAGTAAAAGTTACCAAAGAGAAAACGAGTTTTACGCTTGAGGGCAAAGAAGAAATGTCGATCCGGATCTATGGAAAAAGACTGGTTTTGACCCCATCAAGTGAGGTAAGTGAAACAAATTCTTTTACAGCCTAGGGCGATCTATGTCGGATGATAAAAGTTATAGAAGCGCAGCATAGCGTTGTTACAATTCAGGATGAGAATAGCGATCAGAATAATTTGTTGTTTTGTACTATTACTTACAATGAATGAAGTTTCGTCCCAAATAAACAGAATTGAACCGCCATTTTGGTGGTCCGGTATGCAACGACCTGTTCTGGAGATCCTTTTTTATGGTAATAATATTGCCTCCTACCAGCCAGGTTCGGAGGATATTAAAATCAAAAAAGTAGATCGTACCCAGAATCCCAATTATTTGTTCGTTACAGTTGAAACAACCCAACAGCCAGTTGGCACTGTGGTATTTACCTTTAGCAAAGAAAATACCCCGCTGATTTCGGTCCCCTACGAATTTCGTAAAAGACGGGAGGATTCCGGTTCCAGAAAAGGATTCGATTCTTCAGATTTGATCTATTTGATCATGCCCGACCGTTTTGCCAACGGGGATCCCTCCAGGGATTCTCATCCGGAAATGTCAGAAAGCGCAGACCGGTCTCAGCAGGGGGGAAGGCATGGGGGAGACCTCAGAGGTATTATTGATAATCTCGACTATATAGAGAATCTCGGTGCAACGGCCCTCTGGAGTACACCCATGTGCGAAGACAATGATTCTCGGGGTTCATATCACGGATATGCCCAAAGCGATGTTTATCGCATAGATCCCAGGATCGGGACCAATGAAGAGTATGTGGAGCTTGCCGATGGATTGCATCAAAGGGGCATGAAACTGATTATGGACTATGTAACCAACCACTGGGGTTTGGAACATTGGATGATCAAAGACATGCCGGATGAAGACTGGGTGTATAATTTTTCAGAATATCATCAGACCAATCACAGAATGACAACCCAGATGGATCCCTATGCTTCCAAACTGGATCTTAAAAACTTTATAGAGGGATGGTTTGTGCCCTCCATGCCCGACCTGAATCATACCCATCCCAAGATGCTGACCTATCTTATACAGAACGCACTTTGGTGGATCGAATACGCCGATCTCGATGGTCTTCGTGTAGACACTTACTCCTATAATAATAAGGAAACGATTGCACTATGGACAAAGGCGATTATGGATGAGTACCCGTCTTTAAATATTGTCGGTGAGATTTGGATGCACGATCAGGCCCAGATCGCGTTTTGGCAGAAAAACAGTAAAATCGGAGCGCTGCAGAACTACAACTCGCATCTTCCGTCCGTTATGGATTTTACTCTGCACAACGCGATCAGCGAGGTATTTGAGGAGCAGGAACCGCGATGGAATACCGGGATGGTTCAGATCTATGAAAATTTTGTCAATGATTTTCTCTATCCCGATACCGGGAATATTATGGTATTTGCTGAAAATCATGATACGCCAAGGATTAATGAAATCTATCCAAACATCGCTGACTATAAGCTTATTTTGTCACTCGTGGCTACTACAAGGGGAATACCACAGATCTATTATGGTAGCGAGATTGGTATGAGAGGTCAAAAATCCTTAGGAGATGGTGATATCAGAAGGGACTTCCCCGGAGGCTGGCCGGGCGATAAGGCAAATGCTTTTGAAAGATCGGGAAGAGACGACCTTCAAAATCAATACTATGATTTTAGTGCCAGACTGTTCAACTGGCGTAAGTCTTCCGAGGTGATACATAATGGTAAAATGACACATTATGCCCCGGAAGAAAACGTCTATGTCTATTTCAGGACACTTCCCGGCCAGACGGTCATGGTAATACTGAACCCTAATAAGGATTCCCGAGAACTTAACCCAGATCGATTTCAGGAAAACATAGAACTATATACCCGGGGAATTGATGTCCACAGCGGCGATGTGATGAACCTGACTGAAACGCTGTTGATCGAGGGCAAAACCGCCTATATTTTAGAACTTAAATGATTTACCGTAGTGCCATACGCCTTATGAATACTATTAACCGACTATGGTCCCTTGGCTTATGCATGCTATTTGTATGTGCGTCTGCCTGCGGGGAAAAAGAAAAAGAAGATATATCTATGAACCCGAAGCAAAATCCTAAAAAGAAAGAAGTAATCTACCAGGTGTTTACCCGACTTTTTGGAAACACCAATACCACCAATAAACCCTGGGGAACGCTCGAGGATAATGGGGTGGGTAAATTTTCTGACTTTACTCCAAAGGCACTGCAAGAGCTGAGCGATCTGGGGATCACCTATATCTGGTATACGGGTATTCCACATCATGCATTGATCACCGATTATACAGAATATGGTATATCAAACGACGACCCCGACGTGGTCAAAGGAAGAGCGGGTTCGCCTTATGCCGTTAAGGATTATTATAATGTAAACCCAGACCTGGCCGATGATCCTGCCCAACGTCTGGAGGAATTCAAAGCGTTGGTAGACCGCAGTCATGAGGCGGGACTAAAAGTACTTATCGATATTGTTCCGAATCACGTAGCACGAAATTATGAAGGACAATCTACACCTGAGGGCCGTGAAGCTTTTGGCGCTTCTGACGATACCTCGGTGGTATATAAGCGAGACAATAATTTCTATTATATCCCGGGTGAAGCATTCGAAGTACCAGATGGCCATAACGGATACAGACCGCTGGGCGGTGAGGAGCATCCTCTTTCCGATGGCAAGTTCCCGGAAGTACCTGCTAAATGGACCGGCAATGGATCTCGATCGGCAAAACCAGGCTTCAACGACTGGTATGAAACCGTTAAAATCAACTATGGTGTAACTCCCGATGGAATACCGGAATTCGATCTTTTGCCCGATGACTATTCCGATAAGGACTATAAGCAGCATTATCAGTTTTGGAGCGACAAAGATGTGCCTGATTCCTGGGAAAAGTTTAGGGATATAGCTTTCTACTGGCTCGACATAGGAGTAGACGGGTTTAGGTTTGATATGGCCGAAATGGTGCCCGTGGAATTTTGGAGCTATCTGAACTCAAATATCAAACATAAAAACCCGAAGGCGATGTTGGTAGCCGAAGTATATAATCCTGCCCTTTACCGGGATTATATTTTCAAAGGTAAGATGGACTACCTATACGATAAGGTAGAGCTGTACGATAGTATAAAACATATAATTCAGGGACATGGATGGACCGATCATATTCCAGTCGTACAAAAAGGACTGGCTGATATTGAGCACCAAATGCTTCATTTCCTCGAAAACCATGATGAACAGCGTATCGCAAGTCCTGATTTTGCGGGAGATGCACAAAAGGCAAAACCCGCCATGGTGGTATCGGCCACCATCAGTACTTCGCCGACCATGATTTATTTCGGACAGGAGGTAGGAGAGCCAGGGGCTGAAAATGCGGGTTTTGGAGACCCCACACGTACCTCGATCTATGACTATATCGGGGTGCCTCATTATCAGCGATGGGTGAATGATAAAAAGTTTGATGGGGGTCAGCTCAATGAAGAGGAGGAACAGCTGAGAGACTTTTACAAACGCTTGCTGAATATTACAATTTCGAGTGACGCCCTGATGGGCAAATACGAGGAAATCCACTTTTACAACAAGGAGCATACAGCAGGTTACGACCATCGTGTTCTTGCATTTGTAAGGTGGTCGGAGCGTGAAAAACTTCTTATCATCACTAACTTTGATAGTGAAAGATCCTATGACCTCGACCTTAAAATCCCTCCTGCCATTATTTCGGAATGGGGATTGAACAATAATAAGTATGAATTGAAAGATGCCCTTTATGACAAGGTTGTAGATCTAATGGTCAAGGATAATCAGGGAAGTTTCCAGGTCTCTCTTTCACCTCTGGAGTCGTATATTTTCAGGCTAAATTAAAAACGGGCCTACGTGTTTTTACGAGACCCGTTTATAGTTGCTGGTTTATGTGGGTTAGTTTGATGCTGCCTTTGGAGCTGTAGCCTTATAGGTAAATCCAATTACCGCCCCGATCAGGGCGAAGAATACAAGGTTGACAATGGCGTCCGTCAGGTGGCCGGTAAGATCCATCATAGTGGATGTAGCATACCATAAGAGACTATACGAAATGCCTGCAAAAATACCGATCCATATTCCAAAGCTAAATCCCGATCCAGCTCCGAAATTTCCGCCAGCCCATTTGCTATAAATTGTACTCAGGGCAAAAGATCCGATGATGTGACTTACCACCAGCATCCCGAAATCGGGTACTTCCTTCATGATATCAGTAATGGTATGTCCTGCGTAAAAATCTACAAGGGCGATCCCCCAAATTAAATAACCAAGAATAAACATGGTAAGCGCCCCAGCTAAAGTTGCGAGTAAATTTTGTTTGGTAAACATAGTTTGAATGTTAATTGGTTGATAATATCTCAAAGATATTAAATATATTTTATCATATTTCTAATTATATTATAGAATAATGATTATTATCTAAAAAATATTGATAAATATATAACTCAGATCTACTCTGGATTCACTGTATTATATGAACTTAAATCGTATTTTTACCATCATTTCTATAACTCCGTATACTTTTAGATTTTATGAAAAAGTTGATTTATGTGCTGGCATTTTTGTTTATTGGCGGCATTACAATGAATTGCGCAAACACCATGAAAGATCCACTTGTTATCGGCCATAGGGGGGCTATGGGACATGAAACGGAAAATACGTTAGCTTCTGTTCAAAAAGCCCTGGATTTTGGCGCAGACATGATAGAGATAGATGTCTTTAGGATCCGGAGTGGTGAGATCGTCGTATTTCACGATGAACGTGTGGAACGATTATCTAACAGCGGTGGTAGAATTGAAGAATACGATGTTGTAGGTGTCAAGAACCTGAAGCTTAAGGGAAATCACAGAATCCCTCTGCTTCAGGATGTACTGCGACTGATCGATAAAAAGGCAAAACTCAATATCGAACTTAAGGGCGCTAATACGTCAGACCGGGTTAACTTCATCATTGGAAAATATATTGAAAACCAGGGTTGGACATCAGATCAATTTCTCATTTCGAGTTTTAATTGGGAAGAGCTAAAAGATCTTCGGACCTATAATAGTGAGATTGCAATTGCTGTTTTAACTGAAGATGACCCATTAGAGGCCATCCCCGTTGCCCGGGAGCTGAACGCAGTAGCGATTAACCCGGATTATAGGACCTTAGACCAGAGCAAGGTAGAGGCCATTCATGCTGCCGGGTTTAAAGTATATACCTGGACGGTCAATGATCCTGAGGACATTGAGCGATTGAAGAGAATGGGGGTCGACGGTATCTTTTCCGATTATCCCGAACGGCTTTAGCGATGTATGATGTAATAATTGTCGGTGGTGGGGCGGCCGGCTTTTATGGTGCCTTACATATGGCTGAAGAAGCACCAACGCTCAAAATAGCCATTTTAGAGAAGGGAGGAAGATTCTTATCCAAGGTAGAAATTTCCGGAGGTGGCCGATGCAATCTGACCAATATCATAAGTGAACCTGCCTTACTCGTGCAGCATTACCCGCGTGGCACCAAAGAATTACTCGGCCCTTTTCACATACATAGCAGTCGGGATACCACCTCCTATTTCGAAGGCCATGGAATCGGTTTGAAGACGGAAAAAGATGGGAGAATTTTCCCGGTTACGAACGATTCCAAGACCATAGTCGATTTTTTTATGAATAAGGCTCAGGAGTACGGGATCGAGATTCATAGTAATACGCCGGTTCTCGATATCATTCCATCTGAGCAGCCAGAATCCGATTCAGGCCAACGATGGCAGGTGGTGAGCAGGCACCGATCATTTTCTGCTAAATACCTTATGATCGCTACGGGAGGTAATTCAAAAATATGGTCCATGCTGGACCAAAAAGGATATCATATTGTCCGGCCAGTACCCTCCTTGTTCAGTTTCAATATTAAGGATGAGCGTATAAAGGGCTTACAAGGCATTAGCCTTAATGCGAGGGTAAAAGTATTACGACCTAATCATGGAAACCGGGAATTGTCTGTCGGACTGAAAAGTCGGTCTAAAGCAAAAGAATTTTTAACGACTGAAGGTCCACTTCTCATTACGCACTGGGGATTGAGTGGCCCGGCCATCTTAAAACTATCTGCCTGGGGCGCCCGTGATCTCTTCGATTGGGGATATAGTTTTCGGATCCGGATAAACTGGATCCCGGATTATCATGCCAATAGTGTTATCCTTATTTTAAAAAATATAAAATCTGTAGAGGGATCTAAAACGGTTTTCAGAACTCAGGCATTTGATCTCCCGAAAAAGCTTTGGGGAAAACTGGTAAAATCTTCAGGGGTGCATTCTGGCCTTACTTGGGCTGAAATGAGCAAACTGAATATCGAAAGTTTAGCCACAACGCTTTGCTCTTCCGAGTTCGAAGTGAATGGAAAAAGCACCAACAAGGAAGAATTTGTGACAGCCGGAGGGGTAGATCTGAAACAAATAGATTTCAAGACCTTTGAAAGCAAAATACACCCTCACCTTTATTTTGCAGGCGAGGTCCTCAATATTGATGGCATCACAGGAGGCTTCAATTTTCAATCGGCCTGGACCGGTTCTTATATTGCAGCCCGGGCCATAGTTTCACGCAACCAGTAAATGACTGGCGAGGGCCGCAAGAATTCCGCCCACTAAAGGGCCTATTACCGGAATCCAGCTATACATCCAATTGCTCGTCCCTTTTCCTTTGATTGGCAGAAGAGCATGGATAATCCTGGGCCCAAGATCGCGGGCGGGATTTATTGAATATCCTGTGGTTCCGCCTAAAGACATACCGATCGACCAGACCACCAGGGCCACCGGGAGAGCTCCCAATGATCCCAGCCCGATTATGGAATCCGATTCGAGGATCGTGGCATCGGTAAAAAACAATACAGCAAAAACAAGGACGAATGTTCCTGTAATTTCACCCAGTAAATTCAACATTGTATTAGGGATAGCAGGAGCAGTACTAAACACCGCCAGTTTTAAATCCTTGTCCTCTGTCCGGTTAAAATGGTCCCGGTAGTTTAGCCAGATCATAAAAGCCGCAAGCATTGCTCCAACAAATTGGGCAACTATATAGGGGGCAACACTGCTCCATGGAAATAATCCGGCCGCCGCTAACCCTACGGTTACCGCGGGATTAATATGGGCGCCGCTATAAGGCGATGCAATAACTACAGCTACGTAAACCGCCATGGCCCAGCCTGTGGTAATCAGTATCCAGCTACCGCTGCTGTTGCCCTTTGTGTCTTTTAATACTACATTGGCATTCACCCCACATCCGAGTAGCATCAGGATAAATGTACCAACGATTTCTGCTACAAAAGGTGTCATATCTCTTTACGATTTAGTTGTCCAATGTTGGAGCGCGTCTACTGCATTATACCAGCCTTTTACAGATTCTTCTATCGAGGTTCTGTCGGTTGTCGGTATGAAACGAACATCTGTTTGCCATAATTTCTGTATTTCGACCAAATCCTGCCAATAACCTACGGCAAGTCCTGCCAGAAATGCAGCTCCCATTACGGTTGTCTCTATTATTTTTGGCCGGACCGTAATGGTGTTGATCACATCCGCCTGAATTTGCATCAACAAGTTATTGACGGTAGCTCCGCCATCTACACGAAGTTCTTTTATAGCAATACCTGAGTCGGCCTCCATGGCGTTGAGGATATCCATGGCCTGATAGGCGATAGCTTCAAGGGCTGCCCGTGCGATATGGGCATCGGTACTGCCACGGGTAAGACCGAAGATGGTTCCCTTGGCATGTTGATTCCAGTGAGGGGCACCTAATCCGGCAAAAGCGGGCACAAAGTATACACCTTCGGAGCTATTTACCGAACCGGCCAGTTGCTCTACCTCCGAGGAAGTTTTGATGATCTTCAGGCTGTCGCGAAGCCACTGGACAACGGCACCGGCAATAAAAATACTGCCTTCCAGGACGTACTGTGTCTTGCCGTTGATTTGCCAGGCTACGGAAGTAAGCAGATTATTTTTGGAAACGATCGGTTTATCGCCAATATTCATAAGCATGAAACAGCCGGTTCCATAGGTGTTTTTAACCATACCC
>JAHEJJ010000055.1:2768-14636 GCA_024638915.1 Robiginitalea sp. | reverse complement strand
AGATCGGGGTCCTTAAACTCAAATTTTTGGGTAGACGCCACTTTGGTCTTTTCCTTCTTATTTGTGACGCCCGAACGTTTCTTGGCGCCACATCCTATCATAAAAAAAGCTGTGATAGCCACTAAAAATAAATTTCTCATAAGCCCAGCAATGGCATATTTTTCTTCTTCAACAATATATTCATCCCTTCTATACCCTGCAGTCCGCCTGTATGGATCGCAAGGATTGAGGTTCCGACAGGAAAAAAATCCCGCTCTGCCAAATCCATCAACCCAAACATCATTTTACCGGTGTATACAGGATCGAGAGGAATTCCGGTCTCAAAAAGGAAATTATTAATAAACAAAATAAGCTTTTCACTTATCCGGGCATAACCCCCAAAATGGTAATCGCTCAAAACTTTCCAATTTTCCCCGGGTGTAAATTTACGAATATCTTCTTGGAAATAATGCCCCTTCAGCGAAGCAAAGCCTAAAACCTCTTGACCCTCAGCACTCGCATTGACCAATCCTGCCATCGTACCCCCGGTACCGACGGGGCAGCAGATGTACCCGAAATTCGAGTCCTCCGCCGTCAGGATCTCTTCACATCCCAGCACCGCCAGCTCGTTCGTACCCCCTTCTGGCAAAAGGTAAAACGGGCCGAGTTCTTTCCTCAGATTCCGGATATAGGGCGGATCGGTTTTCTTTCCATAATTCTCCCGGCTCACGAAGATCAGACGCATTCCCGCCTCAGAAGCCATCCTCAGAGTAGGGTTATCTTTCCAAATATCGGCCAATTCTTCCCCCCTGATGACTCCTATAGTAGGCATGCCAAATTCTCTACCGGCCTGTGCGGTGGCAAGTATATGATTGGAGAAAGCTCCGCCAAAGGTTAACAGTGTATGATACCCTTCCTCTAGGGCCCTGTTGAGATTATATTTCAGTTTGAAATATTTATTACCTGCCACAGGTAAATTCACAAGATCTAATCGTTTAACGTAGACTTCTAATTGCCTTTTAGTGAAAATAGGAAGATGCAATTGTTGTGTCCCCGCGATCACTTTTTACAGATTTAACGACCTGAGGTACCTGAGAAACCCCATGGGAGAACGTTGCTCTAAATAATTGAGGTTTTTTTCATTAAAATAGGCCTCCCGTTCAAAGCTGATATTCTGATATGCCCGGTAAAAATTTAAATAGATTATAGATCGCAACAGCCATTCGGAGAAGTAAAACAAATAAAAGGGCAGGATCAGGAGTTCTTTTTGCTGTTGCAGGTGGATTCTTTCATGATTGATCAATACATGGTCCTTTTTAAGTTCCTGATGTTTTACGAAGATAAATGGCCAAAGGGACAAGCCCACATAATTGCTATAAAACAAGTGTTTGAACACTAAAATCATGATGCCTATACAACGCTTTTATCCAAAAGAGATTGTTAAAATTAATGATTTACTTATGAAATATCCAGTACGATCTATCGATAATATCCTTTTTTTGTGAACAGTGGCCACCCGCAAGAAAAATCACCGGGGTTCATCATTCGCTAAAATCTTACCTTTGTATTCTATGAAAAAGCAGATCCCGCTGGAGGAAGGAGACTATTACCTTTCAGAAGAAGGATACCGGGTGTTCACCAGGCAGTATCATCTCAAAAGAGGCTCCTGTTGTGAGAGTAATTGCCGCCACTGTCCATATGGTTTCGATGGCCGTACTAATTAGGGTTAGTTTTTATCTGTTTCGGCATAATATTTGTGCCTTTTTTTGATATTATAATGGCTTACTAACCCAGAAAAAGAAAATGTTATGAAAAAAATGAAATGGCTGATGCTTTCTGTCCTGGCGACCATACTTTTATCGTCCTGTAGTTCGGTAAAAGTTTTATCCGATTATGACAGGGAAGCCGATTTTAGCACCTATAAAAGTTATGCCTTCTACAAGACCGGAATAGACCAGGCAGAGATTTCCGATTTGGATAAAAAAAGGATCCTCCGTGCTATCGAAGACGAAATGAATGCCCGTGGATTTGTAAAATCAACAGACCCTGATCTACTCGTGAGTATTTTCACCAGGGAAAGAGAACAGGTCGACGTGTATAACTATCCCTACGGATGGGGATGGGGACCAGGTTGGGGCTGGGGAGGCTGGGGAGGTTGGTATGGGCCTGGCTGGGGCTGGGGTCCGGCTTACTATGGTCCAACAGTAAGCACCCGTACCGAAGGTTCCCTCTATATAGATCTGATCGATGCTAAAATCAAACAGTTGGTATGGCAGGGTAAAGGTGTCGGAACCCTGAACAAATCGAAAAAAATAGAGAAAAAAGAACAACAAATCAGACAGTTTGTTTCGGAAATAATGGAACAATATCCGCCCAATGCGGTGGCCTCCAATTAAGAACTCCCTGCCCTGAATATCCTCTTCAGGGCAGTTTTTTTTGTACCTTTATTAGCGCAAAATATATGTCGATGTCCTACGAGAGTAATCCCATACTTGACAAACTTCCCGAACATCTTAAGCAGTACATAAAACCTCAGGATTATGAGGAATATTCGGCCATCGACCAGGCTGTCTGGCGCTATGTTATGCGGAAGAACGTCGACTACCTGAGTACGGTGGCTCATGAATCCTATACCGTTGGCTTAAAAAAAACAGGGATTTCGATCGATCATATCCCGAATATGTATGGGATGAATCGTATTCTAAAGGAAATAGGATGGGCTGCCGTGGCAGTAGATGGATTTATACCTCCGGCAGCGTTTATGGAATTCCAGGCATACAACGTCCTGGTCATTGCTTCTGATATCAGACAACTGGAACATATCGAATATACCCCTGCGCCCGATATTATCCATGAGGGAGCCGGACATGCCCCTATCATTGCAAATCCGGAATACGCCGAATATCTGAGGCGTTTTGGTGAAATAGGCTGCAAGGCGATCTCCAGTGCCAAAGATTATGAACTCTACGATGCCGTCCGACACCTCTCCATCATCAAGGAGGCCCCGGGAACCCCTCAGGCAGAGATCGAAAAAGCGGAAAAGGAAATCGAGATATTACAGGATAACATGGGGGAACCCAGTGAAATGGCCCTGATTCGCAACCTGCACTGGTGGACTGTGGAATACGGCTTGATCGGCAACCCGGACGATCCGAAGATATACGGGGCCGGATTGTTGTCGTCTATTGGGGAAAGCGCCTGGTGTATGACCGATAAAGTAAAGAAAATACCTTACTCCATCGAGGCAGCCCATACTTCCTTCGACATTACAAAACCTCAACCTCAGCTTTTTGTGACCGCAGATTTTGCCTACTTGAGTCAGGTTCTCGAAGAAATTGCCAATACCATGGCCTTGCGCAAAGGTGGATTAAGCGGTGTTAAAAAGCTAATCCATGCCCGGGAACTGGGTACCATCGAATTAAGTACGGGCATACAGATCTCGGGTATTTTCAGCAGTGTAATAGAGCACGAAGGGAAACCGGTGTATATACAGACCGGCGGCCCTACAGCCTTATCTTACAGAGAAAAAGAGTTGGTTGGGCATAGTACAATACATCATCCGGATGGGTTCGGAACACCTATTGGCAAACTCAAAGGCATCAACCTGGCTATTGAAGATATGAGCCCACGAGATCTCAAGGCCTATAATATCTATGAGGGCGAGAAGGTCTCTCTTGAGTTTGAGGGCCATATCAAAGTAACCGGAGATATCATTACGGGCACCAGGAATTTAAGAGGGGAGATCATATTGATCACTTTTGATAACTGTACCGTAAGCTATAAAGATGAGGTGATCTTCAGACCTGAGCATGGCTTTTACAATATGGCGGTGGGTGTTTCTGTGGTTTCCGCTTTTAATGGCCCGGCCGATTTGAACAGTTTCAACCTGATTACACACCGGCTATCATCCAGCACTATAAAAACTGAAAGGTCAGAGGAATATCTCCGACTGGAACGCTATTACGAGCAGATCCGCCATTTCAGGGAAGGCATCAACACAACCATCTCGAGGAATAAGGTCTTTAAAGAACTCAGGGATAGCTACCCGAATGATTGGCTGTTATCGATTGAACTCTATGAACTGGCCAAATCCAATGGCGATCTTGAATTCGCCACCCAAATACAAGATCATCTCGAAAGCGTAAAAAACAGAAATCCGAAATTCGGGCATCTCATAGACGATGGTCTGGCCCTGGTGAACCAGGAACTTGTCGGGGGATAGTTGCGCAGATTCAAAATTCCATAAAAGGATACTCCTGCTGTAACTCTCTGATAGTAGACGCTATTTCTTTTTGAAAGTCCTTATACCGTTGAGATTCTGGGTGGAGCGGACGATGTTTCAGTCCTTTTCGGATACGATCCACTTTGCGCATCGTTTCTGAACAGCCTTCATCGATCCATGAAGTGCTAAATTTTTCCCAGATATAATCGATCGCTAATTCATTGGGATGCACAAGGTCTCTGCCATAGAATCGATAATCGCGCATCTCGTCTATCATCAATTCGTAAGCGGGAAAATAATGACAGTTCTCTTTCACCACAATATCTTGTACCGCACTGATCAAATGAGCCTTGCTTCGCATATTTTCTGTAAACCCATCCTTTAGATGGCGTACCGGGGAAATGGTTAAGATGAAGCTCACCGAAGGGTTGATCGTTTGAATATGAGCAATTATATTTTCTAATCGCACAAATATATCCTCTACGGAGAGCAATTCTTTGTCGAACTGATCCTGGGGTATTTTATGGCAGTTAGCCACTATCTGAGAGGAATTTTTGTACCTGTATACCCAGGAAGTTCCCAGGGTGATTATGATATGGGTGGCCTCAACTATTCCCTTATGCATTATCTCCAGGCCTTCGTTCAATCGCTGTATCGCAGTAGAGACCGCCTGATGGCTTAAATCTGAATGCGCATCCATACAATGCCAAAGGTCATTAAAATGGACCAGCTCCTCTTTGGAATAAAGCCTATTCGTCATGGATCTTTGGACTAGCTTTTCCAAAGCTGCCGGATGAAAGAGAATACCAAACGGATTCACATAAGACGGAAACTTATAATAATTCAGCTTGTCTGCCATATGCCCGGCGAAGCAAGACCCCAGCAGCAGCAGCTTACTCCTGTAGTCGATTACAGGGGACTGTTTTTCTAATGGGATTTCCGTGATAAGTTTCATGTAATCCTTTACTGGTTCAGGAGCAATTAGGGATTTTTTCCAAAACTCTGTTATAATCTTCTTCCAGCTGTACGTCGAGTTGCCTGATAAACTCCATTACGCGTAACAGTCTTTCAATATCACTGGTTTGCAACGCTTCTGCAGATTTGAGGATTTCCTGGGCTACCATCCTTTGAACATTGTACATATTTTCCAGTTCATATAAGCAGTCGAAACCCAACTCATTGGCAATGCCCATATCTTTTGTGGTTTCCCATGCGATTTCGGATAATGCCGCGAGCTCGAGATTGATAAACGTATCGCCCTCATATCGAAAGCGACCATTTTCCTGTGGTATGGAATCCTTTATCCGATAGAAAACAGGATACTTTTTTTGATATATGGCCATTTGTTTTGGAGAAACCACTATGCCACCATTCAGCCTGGAGTGTAAATCTTTATATGCTTCTATAGAGCCTGGTATATGCTGATTTTCCTTTCTGGCCCTGACTATCTCCTGAAGGTTATTCTTTATCTCCTCCTCGATCTTTGCGATCGCAATCTGTTTTTTTTGATCTAATTTTCGATTATCGTTCCAGTCATTAAACCATATGGCCAGGTTTATCCCTAGAAATATCAATAATAGTTCTCCCAAAATATATTTCCAGTTTAATGATTTCATTCTGAAGCGCAGCATAGAATTATTTTTCGAGGTATGAGCGAACACTTTTCAGTGCTTCGGGGATCCCAGCTGGATCTTTGCCTCCGGCCGTGCCGAAAAAGGGTTGTCCTCCCCCTCCTCCTTTTATATAACGGCCTAATTCTTTCACCATACTGCCAGCATTCCATCGATGTTTTTCGACCAGTGGTTTGGAGATATAACAACTGATCAATGCCTTACCATCTTTCTCGGCACCAAGAACAAGAAAAAGATTTTGAAGTTCACTGCCCAATTCGAAAGAAAGGTCTTTCATACCAGTAGCATCGAGACCAACTTTTCGTGAAAGGAATAAAACGCCATCAACCTCTTCCAGGTCTTTTTTGATTTCGTTTTTCAAGACCTTGGCTTGTTTTTTATGCATTTGCTCCAACTCCTTTTTCAAAAGCAAGTTTTCCGCCTGTAAAGACTCCACCGCCTTTACCGGGTCCTTAGCTCCTTTGAACATCGCTTCGATCTCACGAACGGACTTTTCATTATCCAGAAAATACGATTTTACGGCATCTGAAGTAATGGCCTCAATACGCCTGATTCCGGCAGCAATAGCGCTTTCGGAAGTTATCTTAAAATGCCAGAGTTCCGCGGTATTCTCAACATGGGTCCCGCCACACAGTTCGATGGACTGGCCGAAACGAACCGTACGGACCTTTTCTCCGTATTTTTCGCCAAAAAGGGCCACAGCACCTTCGTTCAATGCACTGTCCATTGGTACTTCCCGATGCTCCTGCAAAGGAAGATGTTCATTTATCCTCGCATTGACGAAATCCTCAACCTGTCGGATCTCATCCTCGCTCATTTTGGCATAATGCGAAAAGTCGAACCTGAGGTATTTAGAATGCACTGCAGATCCTTTTTGTTCAACATGCGAGCCCAATATTTCACGAAGTCCCTGATGCAGCAAGTGGGTTGCGGTATGATTCCGTGCGGTTCGCTGGCGCTGTTTACGGTCCACAACAGCGGTCAACTCCTCATCTAAATGTCTTGGAAGGTTTTTGGAAATATGAAGTATTTCGTTGTTTTCCTTAAGGGTATCCACGATGTAGATCACGTCTCCATTTGAGCTTTCCAGATAACCCTTATCGCCCACTTGTCCGCCACCTTCGGCATAAAAAGGCGTGCGATCTAATACCAGCTGATAGCGATCGCCTTCTTTTGAAGAACTCACCTTCCTGTATTTCACTAGCTTAACATTGGCCTTTAACTGATCATAACCCACAAATTCGGAGACTTCCTGCTCCTGTAATACCTGCCAGTCCTCCCATGATACTTCTGAGGCCGCCTTTGATCGTGATTTCTGTTCCTCCATGGCGAGCTGAAATCCTTCTTCATCTAATTCATATCCTTTTTCCGATAGGATCAGCGCCGTCAGATCGAAAGGAAATCCAAACGTATCGTAGAGTTCAAAAGCTTTTCTCCCATCTACCTTACGGTTGCTGGACTTTGATATTACCTCATCGAGCAGACCGAGGCCCTGTTCTAGCGTTTTGAGAAATGAATGTTCTTCCTCCCTGATGACATTCTCAATGAGCTGATGCTGCTCCCTGAGTTCGGGGTATGCCTCCCCCATAGTTTTAGCCAACACCCTCACCAAAAGATACATAAACGGTTCTTTTGTTGCCAGGAATGTAAACCCGTAACGCACTGCCCTTCTGAGGATTCGCCGAATGACATAGCCTGCTCCGGTATTGCTGGGTAGCTGACCATCTGCGATAGAAAAAGCTACGGCCCTAACATGGTCGGCGATGACCCTGATTGCCACATCGGTTTCTTCTGCCTTTCCGTAGCTTGAGTTGGTGATGGTCTCCATTTCCCTGATCAAGGAGATAAACAAGTCGGTATCATAATTAGATTGCACGCCCTGTAGCACCATACAAAGTCTTTCAAAGCCCATCCCGGTATCGACATGACGTGCCGGCAACGCTTCGAGCTTACCGTCGGCCTTTCTGTTATACTGGATAAATACAAGGTTCCAGATCTCGACCACCTGCGGATGATCCTGGTTCACCAGTGATGCCCCTGCGGTTTGTTTTCTTAGGTCATCGGACCTGATATCTACGTGAATCTCTGAACTTGGTCCACAGGGTCCCTGTTCTCCCATTTCCCAGAAATTATCTTTCTTATCGCCCTTGATAATCCGGTCTTCCGGCACGATAGCCTTCCAGAGATCGTATGCTTCCTGGTCCAGTTCCAGTGCATCCCCATCTTTGCTGCCTTGAAAAACAGAAACATAAAGGCGGTCCTTTTCAATTTTACATACCTCCGTCAGGAATTCCCAGGCCCAATTGATCGCTTCCTTTTTAAAGTAATCACCAAAACTCCAGTTCCCCAGCATTTCGAACATAGTATGGTGGTAGGTGTCTTTCCCAACTTCTTCCAGATCGTTATGTTTACCGCTCACCCGGAGGCATTTCTGGCTATCGGCTATCCGCTTGACTTTAGCCTTGGAATGTCCCAGAAAATATTCTTTAAACTGGTTCATGCCGGCATTGGTGAACATAAGTGTAGGATCGTTCTTGATCACCATCGGCGCAGAAGGAACAATTTTATGATCTTTCTCCTTAAAAAAATCTAAAAAATTGGTTCTTATTTCCTTGGAATTCATATAATAAGGTGAGGATTCGACGATTTTAACGCATTCTACAAAACAATTTTTATATTTGTCTGTTTTGTAAATTGACAAGCACAAAAATAGGATAAAATCCCTTCATGTCTAAAGTTAAGTACTATTACGATCCGGATACACTTTCGTATCGAAAGATAGAACCCAAAAAATCTAGGAAGTATAGAAATATACTCTTTTTTGTATCGGGCTCTGCTCTGTTTGGATTTATGGCGCTTATCCTGCTGTTGAATACCAATCTTCTCAATACCCCGAGAGAGCTTTCCCTTCAGAGGGAAGTAAAAAATTACGAGTTGCAGTTCGAATTGCTGGATAAGAAAATGGAGCAGATAGAACAGGTTCTCGCCAATATGGAAGACAGGGACAACAATATTTACAGAGTATATTTTGAGGCCAATCCTATACCCGAGGAACAGCGCAGAGCCGGTTTCGGGGGAATCAACCGATACAAATCACTTGAGGGATTTAATAATTCAGAAATGATCATCTCCACCACGCGGAGGTTGGATATCATACAAAAGCAAATGGTCATCCAATCGAAATCACTGGATGAGATCACAAAGCTGGCCGAGGAGAAAGAAGAACTTTTAGCAGCCATCCCGGCCATTCAGCCGATCAATAATGACGACCTTACCCGTATGGCATCGGGTTATGGTTGGAGATCTGATCCTTTTACCAAAGCCCGGAAGATGCATTGGGGTATGGATTTTACCGCTCCAAAGGGCGTACCGGTATATGCCACCGGAGACGGAGTTGTAAAAAGGGCTGATAATGCTGCATCGGGATACGGCAAACATGTCAGGATAGATCACGGTTACGGGTATATGACACTATACGGGCATCTAAGCAAGTACAATGTCAAAAAACGCCAGAAGGTGAAACGCGGAGACCTAATCGGTTTTATAGGAAGCACAGGAAGATCCGAGGCTCCCCATCTGCATTATGAAGTATGGAAGGATGGAACCCGCATCAACCCGATCAATTTCTATTATGGAAGTTTGACACCCGAAGAATTTGAGAATATGCTCAAATACGCCAATCAGGAGAACCAATCCTTGGATTAATGCATATAGAATTACCTGAAAAACGCTATTACGGCATCGGTGAAGTTGCCAGGGCTTTTGATGTCAACACCTCGCTCATCCGATTTTGGGAAAAAGAGTTCGATGTACTTCAACCCAAAAAGAACGCTAAGGGCAACCGGAAATTCACTCCTAAAGACATCAAGAATCTCCAGTTGATCTATCACCTGGTAAAAGAACGCGGATTTACCCTGGACGGGGCCAAAACCCATCTGAGGGAAGAACGGCAAAAAACACTTAGCAATTTCGAGATCATTCAAAAACTCGAGAAAGTCAAAACAGAACTCATTAAAATAAAGGAACAACTTTAAGCAACACTAACTAAAGAACACTATTATGAAAAAATGGTTAATTCCGTTAATTGTCCTGGTGGTCGTCGGAATCGGCCTTTATCAATGGGCCGTTGGTTTTAACAATACCGCCGTCCAGTTCGAAGCCGATGCAAAAACCGCCTGGGCTAATGTAGAAAGCTCCTATCAGCGCAGAAACGACCTGATCGGTAATTTGGTCAAAACCGTTCAGGGTGCGGCCGATTTTGAGAGGGGGACTTTGACCGATGTGATCGAAGCAAGAGCAAAGGCTACCGCCACCACTATTGATGCTAATAATCTTTCAGCAGAGAATTTAGCGGCCTTCCAACAGGCTCAAACCGGATTATCTTCCGCCCTTTCGAGATTGCTCGTCACCGTAGAACGGTACCCTGACATCAAAGCCAATCAGAATTTCCTCGAATTGCAAACGCAACTGGAAGGAACAGAAAACCGAATCAACGTGGAGCGGAATCGCTTCAATGAAAGCGTTAACATTTACGATGTCCATATCAAGAAGTTTCCCAACAGTATTTTTGCCGGATGGTTCGGCTTCGAAGAGATGCCACGCTACCAGGCAGATCCCGGCTCGGATCAGGCCCCTGACGTTGAATTTGATTTCGACTAGCTCCTAAACATGTCTGAAGTAGAGGACTTTCTATCGGCAGCTCAAGAACAGGAAATCGTCTCCGCCATCCTGGAGGCCGAAAATAATACTTCGGGTGAGATCAGGGTCCATATTGAAGCAACATGTGCCCAGGATCATTTTAAGCGCGCCCGGCAGCTATTTCATCAACTTAAGATGGATAATACCCGCGAGCGTAACGGGGTTCTGCTCTATGTAGCTGTCAAAGATCATAAGTTTGTAATTCTGGGAGACAAGGGTATCGACAGGGTTGTGCCGGAAGGATTCTGGGACAGTACCCGGGATATCATACAAGAACACTTCAGGCAAGGAGAGTTTAAACAGGGAATCGTTGAAGGCATCATCGAAGCAGGGAAAGAACTCAAGGTACATTTCCCCTGGAAATCAGACGACACAAATGAACTGAGCGATGAGATATCCAAAGCCTAAGTTGACATGGCTGTTGCTGCTGATCAGCACTACTTGTTTTGCTCAGTTCACCATACCCGAAAAACCAAATGTTGAAACCAGCGTCTATGACTATATAGGGCTTTTGGGTGGGTCGGAGAAAAAGGACCTGGCACAAAAGCTGATCTCTTATTCAGACAGTACTTCTACTCAGATCGTGATCGCTGTCATCAAATCCACGGAAGGCGAGAATATCAACTTCCTGGGAGCGCAATGGGGTCAGGAATGGGGTATAGGACAGGCGGATAAGGACAATGGTATTCTGGTTTTACTGGCCAGGGACGACAGACGAATCGCTATCAATACCGGTTATGGAGTGGAGGCAAGGCTAACCGATGCACTTTCCAGACGGATCATAGAAAATGTCATCATTCCTGAATTCAAAAGGGGCGACTATTATGCAGGTCTGGACAAGGGCTCAGATGCCATCTTCCAGGTGCTTACAGGAGAGTTTAAGGAAGACAGGAGTTTTGACGAGAATGGCCGTTTTCCCTTTGGAACTATTTTACCTGTCATCATCTTTATCGTCATTATGATCATCCTGTCGAGTCGTAACCGGGGTAACCGCGGAGGCCGTAAAGGAGGTCGTAAGAAAGGGCTCGATATTTGGGATATCATCATCCTCAGCAATATGGGTCGGGGTGGCTACCGCGGATCTTCAGGCGGAGGCTTTGGAGGTGGTGGTTTCAGTGGAGGCTTTGGAGGCGGTGGTTTCGGAGGTGGTGGTGCTTCCGGCGGATGGTAGATCTTAAATGAAAGCTGAAATTTGAAAATTGGCAGTAGCAGCAGGCCGGTGGTGTTAGACAGTTCCATGTGAAAAGCTGCGAAATAGATGCAACATTGAATAATTGCAATAATCGGTTGATAGCATACTGAATACTTCCAGGTTCCGACTTCTGACTTCCGACTTCC
>JAHEJJ010000055.1:0-2668 GCA_024638915.1 Robiginitalea sp. | reverse complement strand
CCGCTAAAATCGAAATGGTCCCTTAGTTTGTTTTCCAGGAAACGTTTGTAGGGTTCGCGTATGTATTGCGGCAGGTTGCAGAAAAAAGCGAACTGCGGATAAGAGGTAGGCAGCTGGGTTATATACTTAATTTTTACATATTTACCTTTATAGGCCGGTGGAGGAGTTTGCGCGATAATCGGCAGCAATACATCGTTAAGCTTTCGCGTAGGAATGCGTTTCGATCTGTTTTGGTACACCTTGACCGCGGTCTCAATGGCTTTGTAAATACGTTGTTTGCTTAAGGCCGAAATAAATAAGATCGGCACATCGGTAAAAGGTTCTATAGCCTTCTTAATCTTTTGGGTGTAGGATTTAACGGTTTGGGTCTCTTTCTCAACCAGGTCCCATTTATTGGCCAGGATCACCACCCCTTTATTATTTCGATGCGCCAGCCAGAAAATATTTTCTACCTGACCATCAAATCCCCTGGTAGCATCGAAAAGGATCAGACAGACATCACAATGTTCAATAGCCCTGACAGACCTCATCACCGAATAGAATTCCAGGTCCTCCTTTACTTTTGCCTTTCTTCTTATGCCTGCGGTATCCACCAGGTTAAATTCAAACCCGAAACGATTATACCGCGTATCGATACTATCCCTTGTAGTACCCGCGATATCGGTGACGATATAGCGCTCTTCGCCAATCAGCGCATTGATAAAGGAAGACTTCCCTGCATTAGGACGGCCCACCACGGCAAACCTTGGCAATTCGTCTTCCTCCTCTTCAACCTCGGGTAGAACTTTTACCAGTTCGTCTAACAATTCGCCCGTTCCGCTGCCGTTGATACTCGAAACAGTATAATAATCGCCGAGGCCAAGGCCATAAAACTCAACAGCATCTTCGGCTCTTTTGGCATTATCAACCTTATTTACCACAAGAAAGACCGGCTTTTCAACACGTCTTAATATCTTGGCGACATCTTCGTCCATCCCGGTGATCCCTGTTTCTACATCAACCATAAAAACAATGGCATCGGCCTCGTCTATAGCCAGGTTAACCTGTTTATCGATCTCCTTTTCAAAGATGTCATCACTGCCAACAACATAGCCTCCGGTATCGATAATGGAAAACTCCTTACCATTCCAGTCGCTCTTGCCATAATGCCGGTCGCGGGTAACCCCACTGACCGCATCGACAATGGCCTCCCTTCGTTGAATGAGGCGGTTAAAGAAAGTAGACTTTCCCACATTAGGCCTTCCCACGATAGCTACAATGGCTCCCATTCTTTAATTTTAGGGGACAAAGGTAGTACTAAAGCCTGTATTTTCAAGTCCACTGGAGATTCATCTGCATTGATCGACTAAGTTTTGACCGAACCAATTAAAACGCACGTTGTGTTTAAAAGAAGAAATAGCTACCTTTTCGTTGCCAAACAAGAACGCTGATGAAGCAACTGCCCAAAGATATTGTACTGAGGCCACGGTTCCAGATTCAACTTAAAGAACCCAAGGAGACCGCGCTGAATTCGTTTGAAAATATCAAGACAGATCCTTTTATTGTTAAACGGGTAGACGACCATGTCTTTATCAAATTCAATAAAAAGAACATTCACTTCTGGTCGCCGCAACTACACCTGGAAATCAACGGGGTAGACGAGGAAGAATCGCTATTATATGGCTTATTTGGTCCCAATCCTACACTCTGGACCTTCTTCATGTTCATCCATTTTGGCGTAGCCACCTTTTTTATCATTTTTGGCATTTGGGCTTATTCCTACGCCGCTCTTGATGAACCTTACGGTTTTCAGGTCGGGGCCATGGTGTTTATGATAATCCTCTGGATTGTGCTTTACGGTTTTGGCAGGGCAGGCAGGCGAAAGGGCAAACCACAGATGAACCAGTTATACGGCTTTATGAACAGTACTCTCGATTTGAAGATATAGATCAGGACTGGTATCCGAATCTCTTTAGTAAACGAGGATCGCTTCGCCAGTTTTTGGCTACCTTGACCACGAGTTCCAGATATACTTTCTTGCTGAAAAACGCTTCGAGCTCCTTTCTCGATTGCACTCCGACTTTTTTCAGGGCTGTACCCTTATGGCCGATGAGTATACCTTTTTGCGAATCGCGCTCTACAAGTATCACCGAACGTATCCTGATGATCTTGTCATCTTCAACGAATTCCTCCGTCTCGATTTCCACCGAATAGGGGATCTCTTTCTTATAGTACTTTAAGATCTTCTCCCTTATGGTTTCATTGACAAAAAAGCGTTCCGGCTTATCGGTAAGTTGGTCTTTAGGATAATAAGGAGGAGCTTCCGGTAGCAGTTCCACGATTCGTTCAAAAACCTCTTTAACATTAAAGTTATTAAGGGCCGATATTGGGTGCAATTCGGCCTTTGGCAGTTCATTCTGCCAATATTGTACCTGTTCCTCCAATTGCTGTTGATCTGTTTTGTCGATCTTGTTCAGCAGAAGGAGTACTGGTACCGGGCTGTTTTTAATTTTTTTAAAAAATTGCTGATCTTTTAGTGCCTTTTCCCCAATCTCGACCATATAGAGCAGTACATCGGCATCCTCGAAGGCCGATTTCACAAAATCCATCATCGACTCCTGCAGGCTATAGGCTGGTTTAATGATGCCCGGAGTATCGGACAGGATCATCTGAAAATCCTCTCCGTTCA
>JAHEJJ010000015.1 GCA_024638915.1 Robiginitalea sp. | reverse complement strand
ACAGGTTCAGTTTGAACATGAGGGGGCAAATCTCTGGTGTGATATCGCCATTTTTTATCAAAAGGAGAATCGCTTAAAGGCGATTGGGAATATTCGTTTACAACAGGGCGATAGCATTCAATTGACCAGTGGACGGATCAATTTCGACGGCAATAAAAGCCTGGCCAAGGCCTGGGAGCGGGTAATCTTAAGAAATCCGGAAATGACACTTCGTACCGATACGCTTTACTGGGACCGTGCTCTTCAGGAATCCTATTACAATAGCGGGGGAACTATTGTAGATTCGGCCAATACCCTAACCAGTAAGAAAGGCCGGTATTTCATGATCCCTAAAAAGTACCGATTTCTCGATAGCGTTAGGATCAGGAATCCGGAGTACACTCTTGAATCGAAACAACTCGATTATTACACCACTTCAAGAAATGCCTATATGTATGGTCCTTCAACGATCACCGGAGATACCTATAAGATCTATTGTGAAAGGGGGTTCTACGATACCAAAATCGAAAGTGGATACGGCATAAAAAATACCAGGATCGATTACAATAACCGAATTATTGAAGGAGACAGCGTCTATTTTGACAAAGCGACTGAATTTGCCTCGGCCACCAATAATATCAAGGTAACCGATACGATAAACCAGGGGGTTATCAGGGCCCATTATGCTGAAGTTTTTAAGGCAAAAGATTCATTATTTGCCACTAAAAGGGCGGTTTCGGTGAGCCTGGTGGAACAAGACTCGCTATATATGCACGGTGATACCCTGATGGTAACCGGTAAACCTGATGAAAGGATCCTCAGGGCTTTTAGAAATGCCAAATTCTATAAAACAGATCTCAGTGGCAAATGCGATTCCATACATTATGAACAACGTACCGGGATTACTCAGATGGTTACCAATCCGGTGCTTTGGAATCTAGAGAACCAAATGACTGGCGATAGTATCCATTTAATCAGCGACAGCGAAACCGAAAAACTAGACTCGCTAAAAGTGCTCAACAACGCATTTATTATTTCCCTCGATAGCGTGAGCAAAACGGGATATAATCAAGCTAAAGGCAAAGATCTCTTCGGCCGATTCATCGAAAATGAACTGAGGATCGTGGATCTGGTTAAGAACACAGAGGTGATCTACTATATGTACAACGACGACAATGAACTCATCGGCATCAACAAGACCATTTGTAGTGCCATTCAGATGAAGTTAGACAGCAGCGATATCGAGGAAATCACATTTTTTACAGATCCGGACGGGGATATTTTCCCGGAAAAGGAATTACCCATAAACAGTAGAAAACTAAAAGGCTTTGTTTGGCGAGGCGATGAAAGGATACATTCCAAAGACGATATCTTCGACGAGGATGACAATAACATTGAATTGGTCAGGATCCAGGGTGTTGACCATCCCCTTGATGCGCAGGAAGAAGAGAATCTGCCGGAAGAAGAACAGAACTTGCTCGAGCCCAATGGCAAGGCAATCGAGGATAAAAAAATACTGCGCCCTCTAAAACGGGCAGACCCTGATGGATAAGGACTTTTTAAAATACCAGGCCCAAACCACCTCCACTCCACTGGGTCTTGAGGTTTCTCATGCAAAAGGATCGTATATCTACGACAGCAAGGGAAAGGCGCATTTGGATTTTGTTGCCGGTGTATCTGCATGCGGACTCGGTCATTGCCATCCCAGGGTGGTTAAGGCCATTAAAGAGCAAAGCGAAAGATACCTCCATGTAATGGTTTATGGCGAATATGCCCAGGAGCCTGGGATCGGGCTCACCAAAAAGTTAGCCGCCTCCCTGCCCGATCCACTTGAGATGACTTATCTGGTTAATTCCGGGACCGAGGCGATGGAAGGAGCGATAAAACTGGCCAGGCGTTTTACGGGAAGATCAGAAATTATCGCTGCCAGGAATGCTTATCATGGCAATACAATGGGTAGTCTTAGCCTGATGAGCTTTGAGGAGCGAAAAGCCCCTTTCAGGCCATTACTACCCGACGTGAGTTTTATCGACTTCAATGTGGTTGAAGACCTGGATAAGATCAGTAAGAGAACCGCAGCAGTAGTATTAGAAACTATTCAAGGCGGGGCCGGGTTTATACTTCCGGAAAATAATTATCTGTTAGAGGTTCAAAGGAAATGTCAGGAAATGGGAACGCTCCTAATATTGGATGAGATTCAACCTGGTTTCGGCCGTACAGGAAAACTCTTCGCCTTTGAGCACTACAATATAGTACCCGATATTCTCGTGATGGGTAAGTCGATGGCCTCCGGACTCCCTGTGGGGGCGTTTACGGCATCCAGGGACATCATGTTGAGTTTAAGCCAGAATCCTATCCTCGGGCATATCACCACTTTTGGCGGTAATGCACTGATCGCAGCGGCCGCACTTGCCACCCTTGAAGTCCTTCAGGAAAGTGATTTGATCGCCTCGACCCTGGAAAAGGAAGAACAGTTTAGACAGAGGTTACACCATCCTCTGATCGATGAAATCAGAGGAAAAGGGCTAATGCTAGCGATGATAATGAGGGACGCCGAAACCGCTAATCGCCTTGTGACAGCATGCGCATCTAAAGGGCTTGTACTGTTTTGGCTGCTTTTCGAACAACGCGCTGTTCGGATATCTCCACCATTGACGATATCGAGCGAGGAGATCGATAAAGGGTGCGATATAATTCTTGAAGTTCTAGCAGAATTACAACAATAATTTGTTAACTAAATTGTTAATAATATAGCTTGAATCTTACCAGACGCGTAGATTTTAAAAGACTAAATTTAAATCCATAGTGTAACCAACAACGTTTCTATGGCGTTAGACCCTGACGAAAGGCCAAACCAACCCATTGCGAAGTTTGAGTCCATGCTGAAGACAGATGATGTCTATTTTTTTGACTCTGAGGATTTCGAAGACATTATTCATCACTACCTCAATAACGGAAAGATCTCCCTTGCAAAAAAAGCGATCAAGATCGGATTGCGTCAACATCCTGATTCCATCGAATTGAAATTATTAAATATCGAAGTATTGGTATTTGAGAATAATCTCGACCTGGCCGAAAAGATGCTCGATCGGTTACAGCTCCTGGACTCCTCAAACGAGGAAATCTATATTCAGCGCGCGAACATATACTCCAAAAAAGACAATCATGAAGCAGCTGTCGCTCTGTTGGAAAAGGCACTGGAGCTTTCCAGCAATAGCTTGGATATTTATTCACTGCTAGGCATGGAGTATCTTTTTATGGACGATTTTGAACTGGCTAAAAAGAATTTCATGCAGTGTGTCTGTTTAGACCCACACGATTATTCTTCGCTGTACAATGTTGTCTATTGTTTTGAATTCCTGGAAGACTATGATGGAGCGATCCACTTTCTAAACGACTACCTCGAACAAAATCCTTATTCACAGGTCGCTTGGCACCAGCTGGGAAAACAGTATATGATCAAGGACTTGCTGGAGGAAGCTCTTGCCGCCTTTGATTTTGCCATTATTTCGGATGATGAGTTTATCGGTGCTTATTTTGAAAAAGGCAGGGTGCTCGAAAAAATGGGTAAGTATAACGAGGCCATTACCAATTACGAAACCACAATCAATATAGAAGATCCTACATCGCACGCCTATTTGCGTATGGGTAAATGCCACGAGAAGCTAGACAATGATGATCTGGCCAAATATTATTACTATCAGACCGTCCATGAAGATCCTCTTTTGGATAAGGGTTGGATCGCCATTACGGAGTTCTATTGCCGAAAGAAAAATCATGAAAAAGCACTCTATTATATCAATAAGGCGATCAATATCGATGGGGAAAATCCGCTTTACTGGAAGAAATGTGCCGGCATTCATAAGATATTGAAAAATCTTGATGAGGCAGACTTCGCCTATAAGCAAACGGTAGAATTGGGTAATTACGAGGTAGATACCTGGCTAAATTGGGCATCGGTAGTGAAAGCCACAAGCGATTTGGCCTCGGCTGTCCAGATCCTGGTCCAGGGATTTGAATTCTATCCCGATGAAGCATTTATTCCCTACAGGATATCTGGCTTGTATAATCTGCTGGGGGACCACGTCAATGCAGAAAAATACCTGGTTATCGCCCTCAGCCTCGACAGGACTAAAATGACTTTACTCGAGCGTGAATTCCCGAAATTTTATCGCTCATACCGGACCCAGAGTATTATCTCGGGCCATCGGAACACTTCTGAATAAAAGTTTTACTTTTGTCCTTTATTTTGCTATGGGAGACCGCAATCTCTTACAATATATCATCGTTACTTTAAAGGGGATAGCCATGGGTGCCGCAGATGTGGTTCCCGGGGTATCTGGCGGGACCATTGCCTTTATTTCGGGTATATATGAGGAATTGATCACATCACTGAACAATTTCAATCTTTCCACCTTCAAAACCTGGAAAGATAAAGGGATAAAAGCAGCCTGGCATAAATTAAACGGAAACTTCCTCCTCGCACTGTTTAGCGGTATAGCTATCAGTGTAGTCTCGCTCGCAAAGCTTATCAGCTGGTTGCTAGAGAATCATCCGATATTGGTATGGTCCTTTTTTTTCGGTTTGGTCCTGGCCAGCGTATTTTTTGTAGCACGCGATATCAAACGGTGGAACGTTGCGGTGATCCTTGTATTTATACTGGGGGCGCTGTCGGCCTATTTTATAACATCGCTCCCCCCTGCCGACAATAGCGATAGCCTTCCTTTTTTCTTTCTGTCTGGTGCCCTGGCCGTTTGTGCAATGATCCTGCCTGGAATCTCAGGTGCATTTATCCTTGTATTGCTAGGTTCCTATAAGACGGTATTGGATGCCGTACATGAAAGGGATTTTCTTATCCTTGGTGTAATGGCCCTTGGAGCTGTTTTTGGATTATTGAGCTTCGCCAGGCTGTTGAAATGGATGTTTCACCACTATCAAAATATCACTCTTGCTTTACTGACCGGTTTTATACTGGGATCCCTCAACAAGATATGGCCCTGGAAAGAAGTGCTTGAATCCAGGATCTTTGGAGATAAAACCGTCGCGATTAAAGAAATAAATGTGTTACCTATGAATTTTCCAGGACATAATCAGCTCGAATATGCTATTCCGCTGGCAATACTTGGATTTTCCCTTATTTTTATACTCGAAAAAATCGCTTCAAAAAAGTAAGCACATCTATCCATGTATGAACCCAGGTCGTTCTTAGACAAAGTTTTCTTGGTCATTAAAGGATTGGGCATGGGTGCAGCCAATAAAGTACCTGGAGTCTCCGGGGGAATTGTGGCCTTCGTAGCCGGGTTTTATGAAGAGTTTATCTACTCGCTTCAAAGGATCAATTCGAAAGCCTTTAAACTACTTTTTAACGGACGCTTCAAAAGTTTTTACCAATATATAAACGGGCAATTTCTGTCACTTCTCATCTTTGGAATGCTCGTCAGCTATTTTAGCGTTTCCAAGTTATTGGATTACTTCCTGGAACAAAAAGAGCTTTATGTATGGGCTACTTTTTTTGGAATGATCATAGGTTCGATCTATTATATTTCAAAAGACTACCAGCACTGGAGCAAAAAAACGATCCCTATAGGGGCTTTAGGCCTAATCATCGGCGTATCTATAAGCTTTTTGAGCCCGGCAAGAGAGAATGACAACCTGTTGTTTATATTTTTCTGTGGTATCATCAGCGTGTCTGGAATGACCTTGCCTGGCCTGTCGGGTTCCTTTATTCTTATCCTTTTGGGCAACTACGTTCTGCTGCTTGTAGATTCGGTCAATTCCCTCTACGACACCATAGCCGAGATCATCAAAGGAGACTTTGGTTTTGTTCGAAACGAAGAACGATTGAATACCCTGCTTATTCTGGCTATGTTTACGGCAGGATCGGCAACCGGTCTCGTAACACTATCCCATATCCTGGGCTATGTTCTAAAACACTACCGGTATATTACTACGGCCATGATCATAGGATTTATCACGGGCTCGCTGGGTGTTGTATGGCCGTGGAAACGGACCATCTTTATGACCGATGACCAGGGCCTTACATTGCTGGATTCCAATGGTGCCGGTATCGTCAAGAATTATCAACGCTACCTGCCTGAGATCAGTGATCCGGAAACCTGGTGGTCTGTCCTATTTATCCTACTGGGGATCGCCTTATTAATCGCATTGGAAATTTATGGTAAGAGCAGACAACAAAAAGAATAGATATGGCCTGGTAGGAAAGAATATTGCATATTCTTTTTCCCGCTCATATTTTACCAACAAATTCCAAACATTGGGACTAACAGACCATGTTTACGAAAATTTCGATCTGGAAGATATTGATCAATTCCCTTCACTACTCTTATCTCATAAAGATTTGTGCGGTTTGAATGTTACGATCCCCTATAAAGAAGTCATCATCCCTTACCTGGATGAGATTGATCCCAAGGCCGCGGCAATAGGTGCCGTAAACACCATCCAGTTCACTGCAAGGGGTCTCAGTGGGCACAATACCGATGTTTTTGGTTTTAAAAAGGCCATTTCAGGCATGTTACAGCCAGGTGACAAAAAGGCGCTTATATTGGGTACCGGGGGTGCTTCAAAAGCGGTGGCCTATGTTCTGGGTGAGATGAATATTGAATATCGGTTTGTCAGCAGAACTCCGGGCGATAGGCAGTTAAGCTATCAGGATCTTGGACCAGAGCATTTACCGACACATACACTTGTGATCAACTGTACACCGCTGGGAACGTTCCCAAACCTATCTCAAAAGCCGCCTTTGCCCTATCACCACATCAGCGACAGACATTTCCTCTTCGATCTGATCTACAATCCTGCCGAAACTCTTTTTTTGAAAGAAGGCCTGCAACGAGGAGCAAGAGTGCTCAATGGACAAAGAATGCTGGAATTCCAGGCTGAAAAAGCCTGGGAAATCTGGAATATGCCCTTCCACTAGCAAGTTTATTTGTATGGGGCTAAAGGCTTGTATAACTCCTAAAAAGAAGAATCATTACCTTTGTAGTTCGCAATCATGTTAGTATCTTAGAAGAGACTACCGAGTTGTGATAGACAAACACTACGGTGATGTTGGACGAGAAGAACCACAAACTACAGGATCCTGTAGAGGAAGAAAACTCAGCAACTACTGATAATAAGAAGGAATCAGAGAAAACCGCTGAAGCAGCGCCCCAAGAACAGGAAAAAAACCCTGGTGAAACTACGGTTGAGACCAAGGAGGAAGCTATGGCGGAGATTGAAGAATCCAATGCCGAAGATGCTGAAGACACTCATCATCCCCGAAGACATCAAATACCTTTCCACGATTATCATTCCATGACAATGGAAAACCTTGTAGGGGAACTGCAAAGGTTGGTTAAAAACGAGAAGGTACAGGCGATCAAAAGGCACGTCGATACCATAAAACAAGAGTTTGACCATAAATTCCAGGATTTCATTGAACAGAAGAAAGAGGAATATGTCAGCAAGGGGGGTAATGAAGTAGACTTCAAATACAACTCCGTTACCAAGCGGCAGTTTAGCGAAGTTTTTAATGAGTACAGGGAAAAGAGAAATCACTACTACAAAAATCTTGAGCACAGTCTTAAGGAAAACCTGGCGAATCGATTGGCTATTATTGAAGAGCTAAAGAGCCTGATTAATGTCGAAGAAGACATCAATACCACCTATAAAAATTTTAAAGAACTCCAGGAAAACTGGCGTAATGCGGGCCCTGTTCCCAGAAGCCAGTACAACGATGTCTGGCGGACCTATCACCACCATATAGAAATTTTCTACGATTTTCTCCACCTCAACAGAGAATTAAGGGATCTGGACTTCAAACATAATCTCGAAGAGAAAGTTAAAATTGTAGAACGCGCCGAAACTTTGGTCCAGGCAGAGGATATCAATAAAGCGTTTAGGGAATTACAAACCTTGCACAAGATCTGGAAAGAAGATATCGGCCCGGTAGACAAAGAGCACCGGGAAGCTATTTGGGAGCGTTTTAGCGAGGCGACCAAAGCGATGCACCAACGAAGGCAGGAGTACTTTAAAGAGCAGGAAAAGGATTTTGAAAAAAACCTGGAGGAGAAAAATAGAATTATTGACGAAATTCAAAAGGTTGCCGAAATCCCTGGTCAAAGTCACCGCGATATACAGCGGCAGATAAAGGAGGTTGAAAGCCTTCGAGAAGCCTTTTTCAAAGCTGGCCGAGTGACCCAAAAAGACAACGATAAAACCTGGGCGTCCTTCAAGGAAGCGGTTCGTGCCTTCAATCGAGGCAAAAATGCTTTTTACAAGAATCTTAAAAAAATACAACAGGAAAATCTGGACAAGAAAAGAGCATTGCTAAAGCTGGCCATTTCTCTGAAAGACAGCGAAGAATGGGAATCCACTACAGCTGAGATGAAGCGTATTCAGAAAGAATGGAAAAATATTGGCCATGTGCCAAGAAAATTCTCCGATAAAATCTGGAATGAGTTTAAGGCAGCCTGTAATCATTATTTTGACCGTTTGCACGCCAATAAGAACAAGGCCTACTCGGCCGAGATGGCTAATTATGAAGAGAAGAGCAAGATCCTCGAGGAGATCAGGGCTTTTCAACTAAGCAAGGGGAAAAAAGAAAAAGATCTGGAAATATTAAAGTCATTGATCGATCGTTGGAAAGCCGCTGGAAGGGTGCCTTTTAACAAAAAAAATATAAACGGTAAATTCAATAAGATCGTTGATGCTATCTTAACGAAGCTCGATGTGAGCCGGCAGGAGTCAGAATTACTAAAATATGGCAATAAGATCCAACGACTGGCTTCAACAGAAGACGAATTTGCGATTCGCAATGAACGCACCTTTATCCGCAGGAAGATAGATGAGACCAAAAACGCCATAAACCAGTTGGAAAATAACATGCTGTTTTTTTCAGAAAATTCTGAGAATAATCCACTGGTTCAGGAGGTCATCAACAATATCAACAGGCAAAAGGAGACCCTTAATACCTGGAAAACCAAGTTGAAAAAGCTGAATATTATGCAGCATAACTTGGATAAAACGGATATCGAAGAAGAAGAAGAAGACACAGCATCGGAAGAAGAATAACTATCCCCTCGTTTTGTCATTGTGTATATTGCAGACAATAAGTTGGTTAACCCCCCAATGGTCGGTTGAAACCGAAGCGGCGTGCATCCTTTAGCCTCTGTAATCGATATTTTAACCTAGATTATTTAGCCACATTCACAGATCTGGTCTCCCTGATCACCGTAACTTTTACCTGGCCGGGGTAGGTCATATCGGTTTGGATTTTCTGGGATATCTCAAAGGAGAGTTGGGCTGCCTTTTCATCACTTACTTTTTCACTCTCCACGATAACCCGTAACTCGCGCCCTGCCTGGATAGCATAGGCTTTTTGAACGCCTCCGAAAGCAAAGGCGATCTCTTCGAGATCTTTAAGTCGCTGGATATAAGAATCCAGCACCTGTCGCCTGGCTCCGGGTCTTGCTCCACTAATCGCATCACAGACTTGTACGATAGGCGATATCAAGGACTTCATTTCCACTTCATCATGGTGGGCACCGATGGCATTGCAGACATCTGGTTTCTCTCCGAATTTTTCTGCCCACTGCATACCCAGGATAGCATGTGGGGTTTCTACCTCTGCTTCTGCATTAGGGACCTTGCCAATATCGTGCAATAAGCCGGCCCGTTTGGCAAGCTTGGTGTTAACGCCAAGTTCAGCAGCCATAACTCCGCAGAGTTTAGCCACTTCCCTACTATGCTGCAACAGGTTCTGACCATAGGAAGAACGATATTTCATACGGCCAACAGCCCGTATCAATTCCGGATGCAAGCCGTGTATACCGAGGTCTATAACCGTTCGTTTTCCTACTTCAATGATTTCCTGCTCTACCTGCTTTTCCGTTTTGCGTACGATCTCTTCTATCCTGGCGGGATGAATCCTCCCGTCTGTAACTAACTTATGAAGAGAAAGCCTGGCCACTTCTCTTCGAACAGAATCAAAACATGACAGAATTATCGCTTCCGGAGTGTCATCAACTATTATTTCAACACCGGTCGCCGATTCCAATGCACGGATATTTCTTCCTTCCCTCCCGATGATTCGGCCTTTCACATCGTCTGAATCGAGATTAAACACAGACACGCAATTCTCCACCGCCTCTTCGGTCCCAATCCTTTGGATGGTGTTGATAATAATCTTCTTGGCTTCTTGTTCTGCAGTGAGTTTAGCTTCCTCCAGCGTGGATTGCATAAAAGCCATCGCATCGGTCTTGGCAGTCTCTTTTAAGGATTCCAGTAGCTGACTTTTGGCATCTTCAGCCGAAAGCCCTGAAATAACTTCCAATTGCTGAACCTGATTCTTATGGAGTTTTTCGAGCTCAAAATGCTTCTTTTCATAAAATTCGATCTTATGATCGACCTGCCTGAGCTTATGCTCCAATTGCTCATTCTGCTTTTTATTCTTTGCGAGTTCGTTACTTACCTGGGATTCCTTATCTCTGGTTCGCTTCTCGGCCTCCGCAATTTTCTTGTCTTTGTTGATGATTACCTTTTCGTGTTCGGCCTTTAATTCAAGAAATTTTTCCTTTGCCTGATAGATCTTGTCTTTCTTGATACCTTCTCCCTCTCTTTTTGCATCCTTCAAAATAGACGCAGCCTCTTTCTTGGCATTACCAATGGTCTTGGATGCCTTTCCTTTCTCAAGAAATTTAGCGATGATGAATCCTAGAAGAAGTCCCCCGACAGCAGCTAGCAGTATGCTTGTTGTTAATTCCATAGTTTTAAATTATTAGGTTTCAGCCCGCCCTTAAACCGGACTTGTCAGCTACAGCAAATTATAAAAGACCATAATTCGGCCTTCTACCTTGGGCAGCAATGTACTTACCATGGCAAACTATCTCTATCAATGGGGTATAAAAAAACCCACATTGATGGAAGTTTTGTACAAACTCCGATAAACAGGTTTAGGGCTAACAGACTGCTCAAGGATCTCTGACTAGAGAGCATGCTTTTACAATCTAAACTCACCCTTTTTAAAGAATTAGTGTTGAGTTCGCCAAAAAATAATTATCAATGTGGGCAGTAATTTAATACTATGTAAAAGAACTTATTTTATGCTTAGCTTCGAATTAATCAATTGATCAAGAGATCTCAACCGCTCGGTCAATTCAATATTATCTTCAACCTTATCTATGCCTTTCTGCTCGATCTTTGATGCAAACTGTAAGGCACACATGGCCAGTACGTCTTGTTTGTCACGAACGGCATAATTCTGTTCAAACTTTTTAGCGAGCTGCTCTATATTCTTAGCGGCTTTACGCAACCCTTCTTCCTGACTAGGGTCGATGGTTAATGGATAGACCCGGTCGGCTATAGAAAGCTTTATTTTAAGCCTTTCCGCCATATTCGATATCTGAACTATTCCGCGAGTTGAGCTATACAATGGTCCAACTCCCTGATTAAAGTGTTTATTTTAAGCTTCGCTTCAGTTTTATTGTTATCACTGCCCAGCATACTATTTGCCAGTTTAAGGGATTCGTATTTCTCTTCCCATAAAAGGATCGAGTTTTTTGTGAGATCGTGGTCGTTCTTAACGGATTGGAGCTCTTCCTCCAGGCGTTGGTTGGCAAGGCCCAGCAACTCCAGCTTATGTAATAACTTGCTTACTTTATTTTCCAAGGAATCGACAATCTCTCCCAATTCACTCATTTGCAAATAATGATGCGTTATAGACAAAGTTAACACAGATCACACGACTTCGCAACAGTTTTTTGGATTATTATTGAAGTATCACTTTAAGCCCATACTCTTAAGTACAGCTAAATGTTTATACTTCAAAATATCCAAGACCTGATATAGGCTATGGCCTGGAGAGCATTCGACATCATGTTGGCCGAACGCTATAAAATCATCCAACATATTTGTGTCTCGCTGACCTATTTTCACTTAAAAGGCCTTCACTGCTCCAGACTGTTTTATCGTTTCATTACTATTATTTAATTTCGTACCAACCAAAGCGCTATGAGAAACTTCCTATTAGGCCTGCTTCTGCTTTTCATTAATTCCTCCTGGGGCCAGGCAGAATATCCAACGGATACTTTCAGACCACCACTTGATATCCCACTTATCCTGGCAGGAACATTCGGAGAACTCCGATCGAATCATTTTCATTCCGGTATCGACATAAAAACTCAACAAAGGCAGGGATTACCGGTCTATGCTATCGCAGATGGTACGGTCACCAGGATAAAGGTTTCACTCTGGGGCTATGGCAAAGCGCTCTACCTGGCCCATCCTGACGGTCATACTTCGGTGTACGCACATCTCCAGAAATTCTCACCCCAGATCGAGGCCTATATCAAACGTTTACAGTATGAAAGAAGGTCTTTCGAGGTAGAGGTTTTTCCTGATTTTGGCGAATTGAGCGTTAAAAAAGAAGATTTGATCGCCTATACGGGTAATACCGGAGGATCCTCCGGGCCGCATTTGCATTTCGAGATCAGAAATAGCATATCCGAAAAACCAGTAAATCCATTGCTCTATGGCTTCGAAGTGCGCGATGCCACCAGCCCTATCCTGCAGGAACTCTATGTATATCCACTATCGGCTCAGGCGCAGGCAAATCAAAGCCAGGACAAAATTCAGCTCAAATTCTACCGGCAGGCAGACGGCACCTACCTTGCAGAAAAAGTAACTGCTCTTGGTGATGTTGGTTTCGGAGTCGTGACCTACGACCGACAAGACCTGGCTGCCAATAAAAATGGGGTGTACTCCGTAAAACAAGTCGTGAACGGAAAAGTCTATTCCGAATTCGATTTTGAATCATTTTCATTTAAGGAGACCCGTTATATCAATACCCTGATCGACTATGAACATTTTAGCAACTCGCGCAAACGGATTCAGAGGTGTTTTAAGGTCAATGGGAATAAACTGGGAATCTACAAACAACTATTTAATGATGGTAAGATAAGGGTGAACCAAGGGCTGAGTTACAAAGTACGTATCGAAATTGCAGATCTCCACGGGAATAACATCATACTTAACATCCCAGTGGAAGGCCAAAGACAGGAGGTCAGGAACAAACCGATGGATAAGACTACTGAACGATTGCTCATTGCTAAACGTCCCAACAATTATAAATTGGGGAACTCTACCATATATTTTCCGGCCAATACATTCTATGAGGATTTTTATATCGATCTGGATCAACATGCCGACACCTTAAAGATTCATGATAACAGTGTCCCTGCCCACCGGAAATTTACGGTCAGTTTCGATGTAGGCGGCTATTCCAAAAATGAGCGTTCCCAAATGTTCATCGCAAGGCTCGATAAACTTTCGAAACCAAATTATATGTCTACCTATAAACGAGATTCAAATTTTTCAACAAAAACCCGGTCCCTTGGAACCTTTACACTTGCTCGGGATACAACAGCACCCAAAATCCGGCCTAAGAACTTTAAGAACAAACAATGGCTTACCAATTACCGATATTTAAGCCTTCAAATTTCCGATGATCTGAGTGGTGTTAAATCATACGATGCCACGCTAAACGGCGAATGGATCCTGATGGAATATGAGCCTAAGACCAGTACGATCACCTATAATTTTGATGACAAGATCCTGGACCGCAAACAATGCGAGTTAAAAGTTACCGTTACCGATAATGTAGGGAATACCACTACTTTTGAGAGTAGCTTTTACAGAAATTGAGCTTTTGAAGCGTCTTGACCTTTTATTTTTATTGCTGTTGATTTGTCCTGTATTGATCCTCCAGGGGCAAACAGCAACCATTACCGGTATAATTCTGGATGAGGAACAAAAACCTTTGCCCGATGTACATATCACCAGCGGGCCCTTTGGCAGTTTTTCCGATGAATCGGGGTTTTACCTTCTTCAGGTCAGTTCAGATAAAACGATAAGTATACGTTTTACCCATATCGGACATAAAAGCGTTGTTCTCGAAAATATCATTCTCACCACAAATGAAACTTTTTCCTTTAACCCTGTTATGAAGACCGATGTAGTCCAGGTCGACGGGGTCGTGGTGACCCCCACGGGAGAGCGCAGCGTGGAAGGCATAACCACAATTACACCCGAAACTGTGCTCAACATTCCCGGGGCGAATCCCGGGGTGGAAAATGTTCTTAAATTGTTGCCAGGGGTATCTTCAAACAACGAACTGAGTACCCAATATGCGGTACGAGGCGGGAATTACGACGAAAATTTGGTATATATCAATGGGATTGAAGTATACAGGCCCTTTCTTATTCGGTCTGGGCAACAGGAAGGACTTAGTTTCGTGAACAGTTCCATGGTGCAAAATCTGGAATTCTCTTCAGGTGGTTTTCAGTCCCGCTATGGGGATAAGCTTTCATCGGTGCTCGATATTACCTATAAGAATCCCTCGAGATTCGGAGTCTATATTGAAGGTAGTTTACTCGGAGCTAGTGGAACGGTGGAAACAATTTCCAAGGATCGTAGTTTCTCGACTGTTAGCGGTATACGTTACAGGGATAACTCGTTATTGCTGGAAAGCCAACAGACGAGGGCCAACTATAGCCCTCGCTTTACCGATCTGCAAACCTATCTTACATGGAGGTTATCGAATCGATTCCACTTAAATTTCCTGGGAAATCTTTCTCGTAACCTATATAGGAACGAACCGATAACACGTCAGACAAACTTCGGGACAATCGACAATCCCCAGGCCTTGCTTGTTTTTTATGAAGGACAAGAGCGAAACACCTATACGACAGAGTTTGGGGCACTGAAAGCAGACTACTTCATCAATGACCAACTCACTTTGAATTTCACCACCTCGATATACCACACCGTTGAGGAAGAATATTCCGATGTGATTGCCCAATATGAACTCGGTCCGGTTAATACAGATTTGGAAAGTGAAACCCTTGGCGATTTAACTTCCTCCAGAGGTGTGGGAACGCAATTTAACCGTTCGCGTAATGACCTCGATGCTTTGATCTTTAACCTGGCCCATCGCGGAAGGTTGGGGAACGATGGAAAGGTGTTGGAATGGGGTCTAAAATATTCTAATGATGATATTCGCGATCGTATACGGGAAGCTGAATTCATCGATTCTACCGGATTCTCTATACGACCTCCACGTCCCGAATTCACCAACAACCAACCTCTGGAGCCCTTTACAGCCCCCCTTGTCCCATTCGAGTCAATTTCAGCTCAGAATGAGGTAAATACCCATCGTGTTTCCGGGTTTATACAATATAGCAGCTTACAGAAATGGGGTGATAACGACATTTATTACAATATCGGGATCAGGGCACAACACTGGTCGGTAGGCGGACCACAGCTCATTACCTCCTCACATACCATCTTTAGTCCCAGGGTACAATTGGCGCTTAAACCGGCTTGGCAGGACGATATGCTCTTTCGATTGTCCGGGGGAGTATATCAACAGCCACCTTTCTATCGCGAATTACGAGATCAGGCCGGAGAGGTACAGCCCACCGTAAAGGCGCAACGTTCCTACCATATCGTACTGGGACATGAATATAGTTTTACGCTTTGGAACAGGGCCTTTAAGCTTACCAGTGAAGCGTATTTTAAAGATCTCGACAAAGTGAACCCATATACGCTCGATGACGTTCGAATACGCTATGCTGCCAATAATAATGCCATTGCTTATGCCTATGGGGCTGATGTAAGAATGAATGGTGCATTTGTGCCCGGAACCGAATCGTGGGTTAGTCTGGGTTATCTAAAGACGGAGGAAAATATCGATGACCGCGGTTATATATCCCGCCCTACCGACCAGAGACTTCACGTAGCCATTTTGTTCCAGGACTATATCCCAGCCATCCCTAGCCTGAGGATGTATCTCAATCTTGTATATAACACAGGCCTGCCCGGCGGATCTCCAAGTTATGCAGATCCCTACGATTTTCAGAATAGATTAAGAGATTATAGAAGGGCAGATTTAGGAATTTCATATATTTTTGTGGATGCTGAAAACAGGTACCCTGAAAACCATTGGCTATATCGTTTTAAAGAATTGGTCTTAGGATTCGAAATTTTTAACCTCTTCAACAATCAAAACGCCATCACGAATACCTGGGTGAGAGATGTGGACAGCAAACAACAGTTCGCCGTGCCTAATTTCATGACATCGCGGGTGTTGAACCTGAAATTCAGTATGCGCTTTTAGCAGAGGTTATGATGCGATTTTTTTTCTTTTGTTTTACTATGTTGATTCTCAGCCCGATTAATGGGCAAAAAGGCTTGTATGAAAGCAACCGGTTCGATGAACTCAGCAGCGATCACCAGGTACTGGCTATCATCCCATTTTTCACCTCTCTCGAACTGGAGGAACCTAATTCAAAGCAAGAAGCCATCAGATTAGAGGAAGCCGAGGGGTATGCCGTACAAGATGCTTTGGAAACTTATTTTGGCAGGGGGAAAAAGAAAAAGAAGTTTTCGGTAGAATTTCAGAACACCAAAAACACCAATGCTATCCTTGCTCAGCATAAGATCACATATACCAATATCGATACCTACACTATTAAAGAATTGAGCAGAATTCTCGAAGTCGATGGCATTATCAGTGGTAACCTGGACCTCAATATCCAATTATCAAAAGGGATTCCAGCGGAGTTCAGTATTCTGGATTATTTCCTGGGTGATGCCAATTATGGCCGGATCGGTATTAAGATCAGTGATGGCCAGACCGGAAAACTACTCTGGAAATACGAAAATGAGATCACAAAAAAATCCGGGAAAAACACCAATGACCTCATCGACAAGATGATGAAAAAAATGACCCGTAAGTTTCCTTATGACAAGGAAAGGCAGAAATCCAAAAAACGAAAGGATTCTTAGTTCGAAGCAAAATCCTTTAGGACCCCTATAACATAATCGATCTCCTCTTTCGTGTTGTAAATGGAAAAGGAAAAGCGCAGCGATGGTTTTTTCAATTCCTCTTCAGGCAAGATCTCTTTGAGTACATGAGATCCCTGGTCACTGCCCGATTGGCAGGCACTTCCTTTGGAGCAGGCAATCCCTTTTAAATCGAGATGAAAAAGCAACATCAGCGCCTGTTCTTCGCTGAACGGCAGACAAGCATTTACTATGGTATAGGTGCTCCTTGTCAAGTCAGAGGAGGTACCGTTGAATTTGATATCCGGAATTTCTTTCCTGAGCTTGTCTATAAAATATTTTTTTAATCCCTCGATGTATAAATGCTCTTCTTCCAACTTTTGATAAGCCATTACGAAAGCCTCTTCAAGGCCTACTATGTTGTGAAGAGGCTCGGTTCCTGCCCGCAGCCCACGCTCCTGTGCTCCTCCATAAATTAAAGGATTTAAACCAGAATTCTTGCGGATATAGGCAAAGCCAACCCCTTTTGGTCCATGGAATTTATGCGCCGCGGCCGTCATAAAATCGATGGGGGTTTGCTGAACATCCCAGCTATAATGACCGATGGATTGCACGGTATCGGAATGCAAAAGGGCCCCATACTCTTTAGCCAGGCTGCAGACCGTATCGATATCTATCATGTTTCCGATTTCATTATTGATATGCATAAGGCTGATAAGGGTCTGGGTATCATTTGATTTCAGGAGCGCCTCCAAATGTTGGAGGTCCGGGTTACCAGTCTCATCCAGATCAACATATTCGATATTAACGGAATAATCCTTGGCCAATTCTTCTGCGGTATGAAGCACAGCGTGGTGTTCTACCTTCGAAGTGATGATGGTTTTCACTCCAATATCGCGTACGGCACCCCGAAGGATCATATTATCAGCTTCGGTTCCTCCGGAGGTAAAGATGATCTCGGAAGGATGTGCATTGAGGGTTTTGGCGATCGTTTTCCTGGCCTTTTCGATAGCTGTCTTGGCTGGTCTCCCGAAAGCATGAGTAGAAGAGGGATTTCCATAGTGCTCGGCCAGGATCTCCTGCATTTTTTCAATGACACTAGGGCGAACCCGGGTAGTAGCTGCATTGTCGAGATAGATTTGTTGCATGGACAATAGATCGTTTAAAAGAATTTTCAAAATTAACCGAATTTATGCTAAAAACCTTTAAAAATAGAACGAAACCGCTAGGTATTTCAATTGAAATTCATTTAAATTTGGGGCATGTATCGAAGCTTCCTGCTGCTGTTACTTTTCTTTCTGGTCTCCTGTAATGATGGTGACCTTCAAATCGAGACGATCGATTTCAACAACGCAACCATACAGTTTTGCGAGTCCGTTACCGATGTAAACAGCACTTTCTTCTTTAAGCTCAATCCGAACGAATCTTTAATCCTGGAACTTCAGACTGGTGTTTTAAGAAATGAAGCTTCCGATGGCCCTATTGTCAGTACCGTTCCCAACCAGTCTCAGGTAACCTATCGAACGTTTTCAGATGATGTCAGTAAAAACTATTTCTGTGATCAGTTCCCACCAGCTACACCGGTTGTTATTGAAGAAATACTGGCCGAAGGAGGTGAAGTCCTCGTTACCACAATACAAAGTGAAAACGATACTACAGTTTACGAGCATGCCATAGAATTAAATGACATTACGCTTGTAAACGGCAAAGGTGAGCGAATCACAAACTTAAATATCGACCAATACGGTACGATCATCACCCTTCAGGAATAAGCTTTATTGGGATATGTGATCAACACCTCGGTGGCACCCATTCCGTATTTGCTAAAACTGGCATCGCGATAAGACAAGTTTGGGTATTTCCTAAAGAGTGATTGCAATTCGGACTTCAATACCCCGGCCCCAACACCATGAATGAAGACCATATTGCTGATCCTTTTCTTAAGTGCAAATTCCAACTGTCTTCTCGCGGTATCTAGTTGATAAATAAGTATTTCATTCACAGACATTTGCCCTGGCCGGGAGATCAATTTATCGATATGGAGATCTACTTCCATCGGCGCCGATTTATCGACCTTCCTTATTTTTTTGGAGCTCTTTTCTCTCTTTATCTCGAATGCCTTTTCAGCTGGCCAACCTTTATCGGAAATATCATGATCTATCTCGGTTACTGAGTTGGTCTTAATCAGTTCGTCGGCCGAAAATTGCATTTTAAAACCATCTGACGTCTTTACCGTTACCAGATCATTGTTGAGATCGATGACCTCTCCTCTGACCACATCGTCTATTGTTTCGACCTTATCTCCTATCTGAAATTCTTTCATCACTGATCTTTATCATCTTTATCCGGTCGGATCCATAGACTTGAAATCTTGTAGAGGCCCAGCATCAACAAAATAAATCCTATGCTTTGTGCGTACTCTCTGCGCAACAACTTTTCTCCTCCCATAATCGCCGTAATCCCTACCAGGATGAGCATAAAATAAATCCATGCTTTTATTTTCATTACCCAAAAATAATAGTAATTTTCAGTTCCGGTATGTTGCAAACCAGCTAAATCCATGAATTTTCTAACCGCAATTAAGGAGACCGACCTGTTGCCTTGTTTGAATAAGCAGCTCCTTGGAGTGGATTGCCCCGGATGTGGCCTGCAACGATCGGTTTTATTATTGTTCGATGGCGATTTTGCCGGGGCATTTTATATGTATCCTGCCCTATACCCCATGATCTTGCTGGTTCTCTTTCTGCTTGCGGATCAGTTTTTGAAAATAAAATACGCCAATATTATCAGTATAATATTGATGATCAGTACAGTAACTTTAATAATAACCAACTTTCTTTATAAATTGATATAATTAAACTTTACATTATGGATCAACAAAAACTACCCAATGTAACAATCGCTATTGTTTTGGCAATTCTTTCATATATCTGTTGTTGTTTTGGCGGTTTACCAGGAGTCATTATAGCGGGAATCGCTTTTTTTCTGGTACGAAAAGATGAAAACAAGTACAAAGAGAATCCTGAATTATATTCCAATTTCAGCCAGCTTAAAACAGCAAAAGTTCTGGCTATTATAGGATTGGTTCTTGGTATACTCTACCTCTTCTGGACCTATTATCAGATTTCCTCCATGGGTGGATGGGATGCTTATATGGAAAAAGTGCAGGAGATGAGTGAACAGTGGCAATAATCAATTCACATTAATACAATTTAAAACATGGAACAACAACCCTTACCTGGTGCCAGTAATACGCTTACCATGGGAATTATATCTGTTGTGGGAGCCCTGGTGTGCTGTGGGCCATTTGCTGCTATTTTTAGCATTATCGGCCTGAATAACGCCAAGAAAGCTCAGCGCTTGTACGACGAGAATCCAGGGGCCTATTCAGGCTACGAGAGTGTTAAAACCGGCAAAATATTGTCCTATATTGGCCTGGGCCTATCGTTGATTATGCTGGTGCTTTTGATCATATATTTTGGAGTGATCATCGCCCTGATCACCAGCGGCGGATTCGATAATTACTAATACAAAAAATCCTGGCTTTCGGGCCAGGATTTTGTTTTATCAAATAGGCGGTATTAATTGGCGACTTCACTCATAAATTTGAGTCTGTACAGCCTTAGCTCCTCATCTTCAAACTCTCCGTCGAACTCCTTCATAGCCGTTTCAATATTGTCGGTTTCGGCATCGAGAAAATATTCGTGGATCTCCTCCTGTTGGTCTTCATCCAGAACATCATCGATATAGTAGCCCAGATTTAGTTTAGTGCCACTAAACACGATTTGTTCCATTGTTTTTACCAGTTCTTTTAGCTCGAGACCTTTAGCTGAAGCGATATCCTCAAGCGGTAGTTTCCGATCAACATTTTGGATGATATAGAGTTTTAAGGCCGAATTGGCCCCAGTGCTTTTCACCACCAGGTCATCGGGGCGTGTAATGTCGTATTCCTCCACATAGCGCAAAATAAATTCAACAAAGGGTGCCCCGTATTTTCGGGCCTTCCCCTCACCTACTCCATGAATATTGACCAATTCGTCCATCGTCACCGGATATTTAAGCGCCATATCCTCCAAAGAAGGGTCCTGGAAAACCACAAAGGGAGGCACATTCCGTTTTTGAGCCTCTCTTTTTCGCAAGTCCCTGAGTTGTTTTAAAAGCCTTTCATCCGCGGCTCCACCCGAACTTCGCGAAGCTTTAATGATAGCGTTATCCGTAGCCTCGTTATAAACATGGTCTTTAGCCATCATAAACGAGCTGGGTTTCGATAAGTACTCTTTTCCCTTTTTCGTGACTTGGAGAACCCCGTATTGTTCGATTTGCTTTTTAATCAGTCCGGCCACTAGTACCTGGCGGATTAGCGCCATCCAATAGCCTTCGTCTTTATCGGCACCTGTACCAAAAATAGGTTTTTCGTTCGTCTTATGGGAGGCGATCAGTGCATTGGTAGATCCTACTAGTGTCTTTACAATTTCCTTTGATTTGTACTTGGCATTGGTCTCCTGAATCGATTTTATGAGTTTGACCACATTATGCTTGGCCTCTTCTTTTTCTTTTGGATTCCTCGAATTGTCGTCCATATCGGCTCCCGCACCATTTACTTCATCAAAGGCTTCCCCAAAATAGTGCAGGATAAACTTTCTCCTTGAAATAGAAGTCTCTGCATAGGCCACAATTTCCTGTAAGAGCGCATTCCCGATCTCCTGTTCGGCTACCGGCTTGCCAGACATGAATTTCTCGAGCTTTTCGACATCCTTATAAGAATAAAACGCCAAACAGTGACCTTCTCCCCCATCCCGTCCGGCACGCCCTGTCTCCTGATAGTAACTTTCAATACTCTTGGGAATATCGTGATGGATTACGTACCTGACATCCGGTTTATCGATCCCCATTCCAAAGGCAATGGTAGCCACCACAATATCTACCTCTTCCATAAGGAACATATCCTGATATCTTGAACGGGTCTTGGCATCGAAGCCAGCATGGTAAGGGACAGCACTGATTCCATTGACCTGTAACATCTGAGCCAGTCCCTCTACCCGTTTCCTGCTCAGACAATAAATTATTCCGGATTTACCGGCATTTTTCTTAACAAAGCGGATGATATCAGCATCCACATCGGTGGTTTTCGGTCTTACCTCATAAAACAGATTGGGTCTGTTAAATGATGCTTTAAAGACAGCCGCATCCTGTATAACCAAATTTTTGAGAATATCTTCCTGCACCTTGGGTGTTGCCGTGGCTGTAAGCGCAATGATCGGGATATCATCGCCCAGCCGGTCGATAATACTTCGTAAATTCCTATACTCTGGCCTGAAATCGTGGCCCCATTCGGAGATACAATGGGCTTCATCAATGGCCACAAATGATAGTTCAACAGATTTAAGAAAATCGATGTATTCTCCTTTGGTAAGTGACTCAGGAGCCACATAAAGCAACTTAGTGAGCCCATTTTTTATGTCCTCCTTTACCTCCTTTACCTGTGATTTGGTTAGAGATGAATTCAGAACATGTGCAATCCCTGCTTCTGAGGAAACCCCACGGATGGCATCCACCTGGTTTTTCATCAAGGCGATAAGTGGTGACACTACAATGGCAGTACCCTCTTTGATCAAAGCGGGTAATTGATAGCAAAGTGATTTTCCACCTCCAGTGGGCATTATGACAAAGGAATTTTGACCCTTTATGACATTGGAGATCACATCTTCCTGGAGACCCTTGAAATTTGAAAATCCAAAGTATTTTTTTAGTGCAGCACGTAAATCAATCTCCTTCAATTCCATTCCCTAATAATAAAAGCCCGGCACTCAGATTCCCGGGAAGTCTTAATTCGATACGATTTTGATAAATTGGTAAGTTGCTACAGTATTTTTAAGATCGGTCCCTATGACTGTTCTATAAAATAAGAATGTGTAATTTTGTTCCTTAAATATAATACATTCTGTTATAAACTGTTGTAATAATTATACAAATTCTCATAACAGAACCATAAAATATTCTATCGTATTTTGAGCGACAGCAAAGGCATACTCGCCATAGCCAGAAAAACCATCGAAACGGAAGCGGAGGCCATCCAAAACCTCGCTTCACTGCTCGACCAACAATTTGCCGCAACGGTGAATTGTATATTGAAGTCTAAAGGAAGGGTGGTAATTTCAGGTATCGGCAAAAGCGCTATCATTGCCTCCAAGATCGTGGCCACCTTAAATTCAACAGGGACTCCCGCTATTTTTATGCATGCTGCAGATGCCATACACGGCGATTTGGGTACGATTCAGAAAGACGATGTAGTGATTTGCATCTCAAAAAGTGGCAACACTCCAGAAATCAAAATGCTCGTACCTTTGATTAAAATTGGCGATAATACTCTTATCGGCATGACTGGCAGCACCGATTCCTACCTGGCGCAAAACGCAGATTTCACCTTGAATACTTATGTGGAAAAAGAAGCATGCCCTAATAATCTGGCCCCCACAACAAGTACTACGGCACAATTGGTCATAGGCGATGCCCTGGCGATCTGTCTCTTGGAATTGAGGGGTTTTGGTCAGAAAGACTTTGCCAAATATCATCCAGGGGGCACGCTGGGTAAAAAGCTTTATCTGAGGGTAGCAGACATCGCCAAGAACAATCTCAAACCTCAGGTAGGGATGAATACCCCCGTTAAAGACGTGATCGTAGAGATTTCCGAAAAAATGCTGGGGGCTACTGCAGTTATGAAAGGAAAAGAGATCAAAGGAATTGTCACGGACGGCGATATCAGGCGGATGCTCAATAAGTTCGATAACATCAATGGCCTGAATGCAAAGGACATAATGAGCACAAATCCTAAAACGATTGAATCCAGCGTCCTCGCAGTCAGGGCCTTAAAAGAAATGCAGTCAAAAGGTATTTCTCAACTTCTGGTCGTTGAAAAGGAAATTTATATCGGAGTAGTACACCTTCACAATTTAATTCAAGAGGGCATTTTGTAATGGCAAAAACAAAGCATAATGAAATGTCTTTCCTCGATCATCTTGAGGAGCTGCGCTGGCATCTTATTCGCTCTACCGTAGCCATTGTGGCTGTAGGTTTTGTGGCATTTCTGATGCGGGAGTTTATTTTTGATACCATTATTTTTGGGCCTAAAAATCCTGATTTTCCGTCCTACGCCGTTTTTTGCAAATTGTCGAGATTGGTGGGCTTCAGCGAAGCATTTTGCAATAATGAACCCCTTTTCAGGATTCAAAGCCGGGTGATGGCCGGACAGTTTTCCGCACATATTTGGACATCCATCTGGGCAGGATTCATCATTGGCTTTCCCTACCTGCTTTATGAAATGTGGAAATTCATCAGTCCTGGATTGTATGAGAAAGAACGAAAGCACAGCAGGGGATTTATCTTAGTAGCTTCCTTGCTCTTTTTTATGGGAGTATTGTTTGGTTACTATGTTGTGGCCCCATTGTCGATAAATTTTCTCGGCAGCTATCAAGTGAGCAAAGAGGTTTTTAACGATATCGACCTCGCATCATATATTTCTACCGTAAGGTCGGCTGTAATTGCCTGTGGCTTGATATTTGAACTTCCTATTATTATTTATTTCCTGACCAAAATCGGATTGGTAACCCCGGAAGTACTCAAAAAATACCGGAAGGTGGCCCTGGTCATCGTGTTGATCCTTTCAGCGATTATTACACCTCCCGATGTGGCCAGCCAGATTATTGTCGCTGTACCGGTCCTCATTCTTTACCAGATCAGTATTTATATTTCAAAGGTTGTTTTAAAACGAGAAGCAAAAAGAGCTAAGAATTATGCCAAATCAGGTCGATGAATTTAATCGGTACCGGGCCGAAATGAACGAACGGCTTCTTAAAGCCGATAATAAAGTCATAAAACGAATTTTTAACCTCGACACCAACGCCTATAGCGAAGGGGCACTCCCTGTGAAGACCAAGGAATTGATGGGCCTGGTGGCCTCGGCCGTTCTAAGATGCGACGACTGTATTAAATACCATCTTGAAAAATGCAGGGACGAGGGCGCTTCGAAAAGTGAAATCATGGAGACTTTGAGCATCGCCACACTGGTCGGAGGAACTATCGTTATTCCGCACCTCAGGCGGGCATATGAATATTGGGAGCTGCTGGAACACCGCTAGGTTTTACAGAAACATACTACTCCTGATCCATAGATGAACATTAATTATCCGTTAATTCCGGGTATGAATCGCGAATATATATGTAGATTTGGCACCATTCTGTCATGAAGTTAAGAGCCGAAAAAATAATGAAGGCCTACAGAGGCCGTAAAGTGGTAAAAGGCATCTCCCTCGAGGTGAACCAGGGGGAAATAGTAGGACTTCTCGGACCCAATGGTGCTGGTAAAACCACCTGTTTCTACATGATTGTGGGGTTGATACAACCCAATGGCGGAAGGATTTTCCTCGACGATACAGAAATAACCAAATACCCGATGTACAAGAGGGCCCAAAATGGCATAGGTTATTTGGCCCAGGAAGCGTCCGTCTTCAGAAAATTGAGCATCGAAAAAAATATTCTTAGCGTATTGCAGCTCACCGACCTGAGCAAAAAGGAGCAGCACATGAAAATGGAATCGCTCATCGAGGAATTCGGCCTTAGCCACATCCGGAAAAATCGAGGGGATCTTCTATCTGGTGGGGAAAGACGAAGGACCGAAATTGCCAGAGCTCTGGCAACCGACCCAAAATTTATCCTGCTCGACGAACCTTTTGCCGGCGTTGATCCGGTGGCGGTCGAGGATATTCAGCGCATTGTAGCACGTTTAAAAGATAAAAATATTGGTATCCTCATCACCGATCACAACGTGCAGGAAACCCTGGCGATTACCGAACGGTCCTATCTTATGTTCGAAGGGGGTATTCTAAAATCGGGTGTTCCAGAGATCCTGGCAGAAGATGAAATGGTGCGCAAAGTCTACCTGGGTCAGAATTTCGAACTTAGAAAAAAGAAACTGGAATTTTAGTTGATCAAATACCACAGCGACGGCGACTAAAGGATTACCGTCTCTCCAAATTTTTGAGCACTACCAAGCGATCTATAAACCTCGGATTTTTTGTTTTCTTCCTATCTGATTAGTCTGGTTTCCCACCTGGTGATCAAAGAGCTGATGACGTATAAGGCTACGATGACCGGAACAGCAATAAACTTCAACGTTAAGAGCAAGACCAGGCTGAGAATTAGAAATATATAACGCAGAGCGTTTTGCTTAAAACTCCAATCCTTGAACTTTAAGGCGAACAGCTCGATATTCGAATTCAACAAAAAACTGCTCAAGATGATATGGGCTAGTAAGAACCAGGGGTTGAGAATAAGACTGTTGATCGTATCATTACCCTGATATAAAAGGATCAGTGGCAAGGACATCACCAGCAATGCATTGGCCGGTGTGGGCAATCCTATAAAAGACTCCAATTGATCTTCATCTGTGTTGAATCGAGCAAGACGATAGGCCGAAGCCAGGGTGATTAAAAAACCGGCAAAGGGTAAAAAAGAAGTTAACCCTAAAGCGGAATCACCGAAATGAAATTCCTGCCAGGAGACCACATTCCAGCCCCCGGTTTGGGATAAAGCCAATAGCTGGAACATTACTATGCCTGGAACCAGGCCACTGGTGATCATATCAGCCAGTGAATCGAGTTGAACCCCTAATTCAGATTGAGCATGTAACAGTCGGGCAGCCAGCCCGTCGAAAAAGTCAAAAAAGATCCCGATAAATACAAATAGAGCCGCCCATTCTAATTGATTTTGCATCGCAAAAACCGTAGCGATACAACCCGATAGAATGTTGAGCAGCGTGAGAAAATGCGGAATCCTTTTCTTCATACCGATGAGTTGGCGTAAATGTAAGACAAATTTAAAACTCCGGAAAGAATACCAATTCTAGCCGATAATGCCTTAAACGAGATTTTGCCAGATATGAAAGGCAGGCTGATACATTTTTTAGATATTTGACCTACTTAAGCATGATCCTTTCGGGTTGACAAGTCTGATGCGTGTGAAATTTGGCCATTTTATTTTCTTTTTGACCTTCTGTCTAACCGGACTATCTCAGCCTGTCCAACTATCAGCCGAAGCACAGATTAGTGTTATCACCTGCGGACCAGGTATGGAGCTTTACACATCTTTTGGCCATAGCGCCTTCAGGGTCCAGGATCCTGAACTTGGTCTGGATCTGGTCTACAACTATGGGACCTTCGATTTTGAAGCCCCTAATTTTTATCTGAATTTTGCTAGGGGAAGACCTGTTTTCTCCCTAAGCAGACAACAATTTGTAAACTTTCTCTACATCTATCAGCTTGAGAACAGATGGGTTAAAGAACAGATACTCGACCTAAATAACAAAGAGAAAAACGACATATTTCAGTTCCTGGAAAACAACTATTTACCTCAAAACAGGGACTACAAATATGATTACCTCTGGGAAAACTGTTCGACTAAAATACCTGAAGTACTGCGCAATGTTCTGGGTAACTCCCTGACATTTAAAAAAGATCATTACCTGCACCAATACAGTTTTCGCCAGCTGATGCAACAAAATCTATCTTGGAACTCCTGGGGCAGCTTAGGAATTGATCTGGCCCTCGGTTCGGTTATCGATCGTATTGCCGGTGCCGAAGAAACTATGTTCCTGCCCGACTATGTATTCGAACAAATGGATAATAGCACAGTTTCAAACCGCCCATTGGTAAACAGGGAACGCACAATTCTTGATCTCAATAATGGCAAAAGGACCTTCTTATTTACATCATCTCCCTTATTCTGGACACTGGCATTGTTCTTTTTTTCCCTTACCATTACATTTATTGATTACCGAAACCAGACACGCAGCCGGTGGTTGGATTTCATATTGCTGCTACTTAGCGGGATGGTGGGTCTGTTGATTACCTTTCTCTGGTTCTTTTCGGATCATAGTGCCGCCGCCTACAACTATAATATACTATGGGCTTTGCCCACCAATATTATCGCAGCATTTTTTATGGCTAAAAAGGGACCTTTGATGAAGTGGCTCCCCCGATACTTCAGGGTCTTACTTTGGATAATGGTCTTCGTGCCTATATTGTGGATCGCAGGCGTTCAAGGATTCCCACCTTTAGCCGTCGTGATTTTGCTTATTTTAGGGTTGCGATATTTTTATCTTGACTATTATTTTAGAAGGTTTTACCCTGCCTGGCAAAGTGAAGTATGGAAAACAAAGAAGTAGTATTATTATACCCATTGAATTTCAGCATTCCGGCATAATCATTTAATTTTATGAAAGCCAAAGATTATGGATACCAATATTTATTATTTACTAGCTGCTCTTGCGGTGCTATATGTTGCCGTCCGGATTTACAATCGAAAAGGAAGTAAAAGGAGAAAGTCTCGAAAATTCATGGAGGGCTATAAACGAAGAGGCAAAAGCGAAGAGAAGGATAAAAATCAAGAGTAATCCATAAGAAAATCTGTCCAGATCAGGTGGTTTTTGTTCTTTTTATGTAATAACAGCTTATGAAGATATACACCAAAACCGGCGATGCCGGTACTACAGCTCTATTCGGCGGAACCCGGGTAGCTAAGCATCATATCCGCATCAATAGCTATGGTACGGTAGACGAGCTAAATTCGTGGATAGGTATGCTCAGAGATCAGAATCTGGAGTCATCCGATTTGGAAATGCTCATTTCCATTCAGAACGATCTGTTCACCCTTGGCGCCATGCTAGCCACCGATCCGGAAAAGGCGACCCTCAAAAGCGGCAAAGATCGCCTTGATATACCTCTGATCCAGAAGGCTGATATCAGAAAACTCGAGAATGCGATCGATAAAATGAACGAAGAGCTACCACCCATGACACATTTTATCCTTCCCGGAGGGCATCAAAGCGTGTCAAGCTGTCATATAGCCAGAACTGTATGTCGAAGGGCGGAGCGTATGACCAGTCTACTGCATGAAAATGAACCTGTGGATGAGCTGATATTGACCTATTTAAATCGGCTTTCAGACTTTTTATTCATACTGGCACGGAAATTGTCTAGCCAATTACAGGTAGAAGAGGTAAAATGGATACCCTCGAAAAAAGGCTAATAATTTCCTAATTTCTCCGTTATCATTTAACCAAATCTTGAAATTGTTCATTTTTTAATGCATTTACAGCCCAAAAAACTTGGACAAATGGGTTAAAAAATTATTTTTGCAAAAATTTTAAAATTATATTAAACCATGTACTGGACATTAGAATTAGCTTCCTATTTAAGCGATGCTCCCTGGCCAGCCACAAAAGACGAATTGATAGATTATGCTATCAGGACGGGCGCCCCTTTGGAAGTTGTAGAAAACCTGCAATCTATGGAAGAGGAAGGTGGTGAAATTTATGAATCTATAGAGGAAATATGGCCAGATTATCCTACAGAAGAGGATTACCTCTGGAATGAAGACGAATACTAAACAATTTTATCGTGTTAATAAGATTAAAAAGTCTCTTTAGAGGCTTTTTTTTTATGTAATTTTGACAGTCCTTTCGGGGAACTGACCCCCGCCATGCTTCTGGAATGAAATTTGTACTTCAGCGGTGGTCAGGTTTGCGCACGGTTAAAGGAGTTCGACTTTGAAGGCGCAGGCAGCAAAACAAAAAGATATATGAGTTTACTTAATACCGTACTCAAGACGTTTGTCGGGGATAAAGCGAAGAAGGATGTCAAGGAATTACAGCCTATGGTTTCTCAGATCCATCGCAGTCACGAAACCATCAAAAACCTCACTAACGATGAATTGAGAGCCAAAACCCCTGAGTTTAAATCCAGAATAGCCGAGGCCATACAGCCCATTCAGGATCAGATCGATAAATTAAAAGTAGAGGTGCTAAACTCTCAGGATATCGATCGTAATGAAGAATTGTATGGTGAAATAGATAAACTGGAAGAAGAAGCCTATAAGATCACTGAAGATACGCTCAACACACTTCTCCCGGAAGCTTTTGCAGTGATTAAAGAAACCGCCCAGCGTTTTGTGGACAATGAAGAAATTGAGGTTCAGGCCACAGAATTTGATCGTTCATTATCTGGAACCAAAGAATATGTATCGCTCAAGGGCGATACGGCTCTATGGAAAAATTCCTGGGATGCAGCCGGAAAAGAAGTAACGTGGGATATGGTTCATTACGATGTTCAGCTGATTGGTGGTATTGCACTTCATAAAGGGAAAATTGCAGAGATGCAAACAGGCGAGGGTAAAACACTGGTGGCTACACTACCGATGTATTTGAACGCACTCCCAGGAAAAGGGGCCCACCTGGTCACTGTAAATGACTATCTGGCTAAAAGAGATAGCACATGGATGGGACCAATATTTGAATTCCATGGTCTTTCTGTGGACTGTATCGACAATCACAAACCGAATTCCGAAGGAAGAAGGGCGGCCTATAACGCCGATATTACCTATGGCACAAACAATGAATTTGGGTTTGACTATCTCCGGGATAATATGGCCCACACTCCTAACGACCTGGTACAGCGACCCCACCATTATGCCATAGTAGATGAGGTTGATTCGGTATTGGTCGACGATGCCAGAACCCCGCTGATCATATCGGGACCTGTGCCGGAAGGTGACCGACATGAGTTTAACGATCTAAAGCCTAATGTTTCTGAAATAGTACAACAACAGCGTCAATACCTTACCGGGGTATTGGCCGAAGCTAAAAAACTGATCGCCGAGGGAGATACCAAGGAAGGTGGCTTTTTGTTGCTTAGGGTACACCGGGGGCTTCCAAAAAACAAGGCCCTGATCAAATATCTCAGTGAGGAGGGTGTTAAGCAGTTATTGCAGAAGACCGAGAATTTTTACATGCAGGATAACAACCGTGAAATGCCAAAGGTAGATGCGGAGTTGTTGTTTGTGATCGATGAAAAAAACAACCAGATCGAACTGACAGATAAGGGTATCGAGGTCATCTCCGGTGATCATCAGAAAGACTTTTTCGTGATGCCCGATATCGGTAGTGAAATTGCCAAGATCGAGCAACTAGAGCTCCAGATTGAGGAAGAAGCTGAAAAAAAAGAGGAACTGTTCAAAGATTTCGCCATAAAAAGCGAACGGATCCATACCATGAGCCAATTGTTGAAAGCCTATACGCTTTTTGAAAAAGATGTGGAGTATGTGGTGATCGACAACAAAGTATTAATCGTAGATGAACAAACAGGGCGTATCATGGATGGGCGCAGGTATTCAGACGGACTCCACCAGGCCATCGAAGCGAAGGAGAATGTGAAGATCGAGGCCATGACCCAGACCTTTGCGACCATTACACTACAGAACTACTTCCGGATGTACAACAAACTTTCCGGAATGACAGGTACAGCGGTTACGGAGGCAGGCGAGTTCTGGGAGATATACGAACTGGATGTGGTGGAAATTCCTACCAACAGGCCAATAGCCCGAGACGATCGCAATGATTTGATCTATAAAACAAAGCGGGAAAAATACAATGCTATTATAGAGGAGGTCAGCCATTTATCCGGGGCTGGAAGACCAGTGCTCATCGGGACCACTTCTGTTGAAATTTCGGAATTATTGTCCCGAATGCTCTCCATTCGAAAGATCCCTCATAACGTCTTGAACGCAAAGCTTCATAAAAAAGAAGCCGATATTGTAGCCGAAGCGGGTGATTCGGGTGTAGTAACCATCGCCACGAATATGGCAGGTCGGGGAACCGATATCAAGCTGTCCGAAGAAGTCAAAAAAGCCGGAGGCCTTGCTATCGTGGGAACAGAACGACACGATTCTCGTCGTGTTGACCGACAGCTTAGAGGACGTTCAGGAAGACAGGGAGATCCGGGAAGCTCGCAGTTTTATGTTTCACTGGAGGATAACCTGATGCGATTGTTCGGATCTGAAAGAGTGGCTAAGATGATGGACCGCATGGGCCTTAAAGAAGGAGAGGTGATTCAGCATTCCATGATGACCAAATCTATCGAACGCGCTCAAAAGAAAGTGGAGGAGAACAATTTTGGTATCCGTAAGCGACTGCTCGAATACGATGACGTAATGAATGCGCAGCGTGAGGTAGTGTATAAAAGGCGCCGTCACGCACTTCAGGGTGAACGGCTGAAGGTCGATATTGCCAACATGATCTATGATACCTGTGAGGTCATTGCCGACACCAACAAAGCCGCGAATGATTACAAGAATTTCGAATTCGAGCTCATCAAATATTTTTCAACAACTTCGCCGGTAACTCAGGATGAATTCTCTAAACTGGGGTACCAGGAGATCGCGACCCGGATCTACGCGGCAACCTATGAATATTACCAGAGCAAGATGGAAAGAAGTGCCGCGACAGCACTGCCGGTTATCCGCAAGGTCTATGAGGACGAATCGAATAAATTTGAAAGGATCGTTGTACCCTTCACCGATGGTATTAAGTCCCTGAACGTAGTGACCAACCTGAAGGATGCTTATGATAGCAATGGAAAACAGTTGGTGACAGATTTTGAAAAAAATATTACCCTTGCCATAATTGACGATGCTTGGAAAACCCATTTGAGAAAAATGGATGAACTAAAGCAGTCTGTTCAATTAGCCGTGCACGAACAGAAAGACCCCTTGCTGATCTATAAGTTTGAAGCCTTTGAGCTTTTTAAGGGTATGATCGAAAAGGTAAATAAAGATGTTGTATCCTTTCTGTTTAAAGGCGAACTGCCTTCTGCTGATACCAGTGAAATTCAGGAAGCTAGGCAGGTCAGGCGGCCCAAAGAGAAGCTACAGACCACTAAAGAAGAGATCCCGAATAGCGATGAATTAGCCGCCAGAAGCAGGGCTATTGCACAAAACCAGGGTCAACGCCCCTCGGTTACAGAAACGATAATCAGGGAGAAGCCGAAAATTGGACGCAACGAACGGGTAAAGATTAAAAATGTGATGTCCGGAGAGAGCAAAGTGGTCAAATTTAAACAGGCCGAGCCTTTGATTGAACGAGGCGAATGGGTACTTGTTGATGCCTAGATCATAGATATTATTGATGAAAAGCGACCAGAGGGGTCGCTTTTTTCTGTTCTGATTGTTGATTGTTTTGTGTAAAAGTCGGTTAAAAATATTCCTCTTCATCTTGCCCCGTATAGTGAAACATGGTTAGCTTTACCATAAGCTCCATTTCCTGCTATCTTTAACCAATAACTTTATGGTGATAACTAGTTCAAGAAATTAAATAGTGTTTATGCACGAACCCGAGCCCGATCTGACCAAATCGCCAAAATACATGCAGTGGCCCATAATTGCTATGTTTTCTCTGGCCATTTTGGCGATGGCAGCTGCTCTAGCTTCCAGATTTTATTACGGCCTTTTTAAAACGACAGCCCTCGCCTTACTAATCATCGCTTTTATTCTGTTGCTTCTGAGCATGGCCAATATATTGCTCAGCAAAAAAAAGCATTCCAGCCAAGCCAAGGTATTACAGGCAGATTTCGAACAAAAACTTTTTGAAAAGGATAATCTGTTAAAAGAAGTGCACCACAGGGTAAAAAATAATCTGCAAACTGTTTGCAGCCTGCTGAATATGCAATCCAGGGGCACTGAAGATGAACAGATGAAAAACCTAATCAGCAGCAGTCAAAATCGCGTTATGGCGATGGCTATGGTACACGAGATGCTCTACCTGCGCGATGACCTGTCTACAGTAGACTATAAACCTTATGTTTTTAAACTCACGGAATATCTGATAAAATCGGTTAAAGGACCCGATAGCAAGGTAAAGCTGGCCATTGATATCCCGGATATCGAACTGGGTATAGATACCGCAATTCCTTTAGGGCTTCTGATCAACGAGACCATTACCAACTCCTTGAAATATGGGATTCAGGACGATAGCGAAGGTGAAATCCATATTGAACTCAAAAAAGAAGATGAAAACGACTATATTCTCACCATAGGGGATAACGGGATTGGTATTTCCGAAGCGGTAGATCCAAAAACCACCAAAAGCCTTGGCCTTAAGCTCATTTATAATTTAGCCCGCCAGCTGAAAGGCAGTATCACAAGGGATTGGTCGAGAAAGGGAACTAACTACATCATAAAGTTCAAAGACGTAGGACATGAACCCTTTCACAATATGGCCTGAATGAGCAATCGATACACAGCATCGCGCTCTCTTCGCTTTTTGGCTATATTTAGCTTTTCTAACCAAATATTCCGATTCGATGTACAAAGCGATTTGTGTTTTTACCCTTTTGGCCTGCTCAACCGTATTTCCACAAGACTATTTCCTTAAAAACTACGAACCTTTTAATTCGGAAATTCCATCCCCCCAGGAGTATCTGGGATACGGAATTGGAGAGCATCATACACGCCACGATAGGATTGTTGGATATTTAGAATTACTAGCCACAAAGTCGGATCGTGCTCAACTTCACGATTACGGGAAAACCCATGAAGGACGTCGATTGGTGATTCTCAAGATTTCCAATCCCGACCATATGGGTAAGCTCGAGGAGTTACAACAAAAGCACCTCGACTATACCGATCCGGCCAAGTCAGTGGGCGATTACGATGAATTGCCTGTATTTGTCAACCTCGGATACAACGTTCATGGTAATGAACCTTCTAGTTCCGAAGCCGCTATGCTCACAGCCTATTCCTTTGTAGCCTCAGACAATAAGGAGATCCTACGCTACTTGAGGAATTCGGTGATTTTCATCGATCCAACCATCAATCCAGATGGTCGGGATCGTCATACCCAATGGGCCAATACCTACCAGGGAAATCCCTTAGTTGCCGATCCTCAGGACGCCGAACACAATGAATACTGGCCTCGTGGACGGACCAACCATTATTGGTTTGATCTTAACCGCGACTGGCTTTTAGCCATCAATCCTGAAAGTAGGGGTAAACTCAACTGGTATCACCAATGGTATCCCAATGTAGTGACCGATTTTCATGAGATGGGCAGCCAGAGCACCTACTTCTTCGAACCCATGAAATCCAATGGGTCTCTGAATCCTATCATGCCTAAAGAGAATTACGAAGACCTCAACAATCTGTTCGGGGACTATTTTGCCCAAGCGCTCGATAGTATCGGTTCGCTCTATTTCACCAAAGAGGTTTTTGATGGCACCTATCCGGGTTATGGTTCCTCCTATCCCGATCTTCAGGGCGGACTGGGACTTTTGTTCGAACAGGCCAGTTCACGAGGTCATAAACAAAAAACACCGTTTGGCCATATTACCTTCCCCTTCACCATCCGAAATCAATTTATCTCGAGTATGACCACCGTAAAGGCAGCTGTTGAGAATAAAGGTACGCTTAGAAAATACCAGCAGGACTTCTTTAAAAGTGCATTGAGCAATGCCTCAAAGAGCCGTACAAAGGCTTATGTGTTTGGTGATGCATATGACGCCAATCGTGTGAAGGCCTTTATAGACAAGCTGCTGATGCATCGGATCGAAGTATACCGCTCTGCAAAACATGAATATGTGGTCCCCACCCGGCAACCCCAATACAGGATGGTCCAGACCTTCTTTGAAACGTATAACGCATATCGCGACAGTGTTTATTATGACGCCTCGGCCTGGTCAGTGGCCAATTTTTATAACATGAAGTATAGGGGCGTAACGACATATACCCCAGGGGAAAGAATAGAAACAACCGATGATCTTATCTCTCTAACCCCAGTGGCCAAAACGGATTACGCCTATATCATCGACGCCGATGACTACAATTCCATCGCAGCACTATATGCCCTTCAGGAGGAAGAAGTGGTCCTATCTTCCGCATTCAAACCATTTACAACCAATACCGATCAGGGGTCCAAAAACTTTAATTATGGAGCGATGATTTTGGCAGTGTCCCTCCAGAAAAAATCTTCTGATGAAGTATTCCGAATAATATCCGAGATTCAGAAGAAATATTCCGTTCCGGTATATTCCGTGAAATCGGGATATCACAGCAGTGGAATAGATCTAGGTAGTAGGTTCATTAAACCGATCACCAAGCCCAAGGCCGCTATGTTGATTGGCCATGGGACAAGATCTTACGAAGCAGGAGAGGTGTGGCACCTTCTCGATACAAGGGTAGGCATGCCCATAACGAAAATCCCTTTACGCAATTTCAAGAAGGCAAAATTAGAGCCTTACAATGTTTTGGTCATGATCTCAGGAAGTTACGAACTGGATGAAAAAATGCAGGAAAAAATCTCCAACTGGGTAAAAAAAGGCAATACCCTGATCACGATTGGAACCGCAACCGAATGGCTTATTGAAAAGAAAATGGTAAAGGAAGAGCTCAATACTATGGAAAAGGACAGTACCGCGATCCCAGTGCGCCGGCCATATGTTGAAGCTGGAGAAAATCTGGGTAAGGAAAGTGTGGGTGGTATTATATTAAGGGCAGAGCTAGACAGAACCCATCCCATTGGATTTGGTTACAGAGACAGTAGTATACCCGTCTATAAAAATAATTCCGTCTGGCTAAAATCCAGCGCGAATGAATATTGCACGGTCGCCGGATATGCCAAAAACCCAATGATCGACGGTTTTCTGATAGAACGCAATAAAAAGGATTTATTGAGCCATTCTGCCTCTGTTATCGTCAGTAAAATGGATAAAGGACGGGCCGTTCTCTTTGCAGACAATCCTAATTTCAGGGGTTCATGGTACGGTACCAACAGGCTTTTTTTAAATGCCCTTTTTCTTGGAGATAAAATCGAAATACCGGAAAAAGAGGAAGACTAAGTCGTAAATACTTATATAACCAAATTGCATTAGATCGATGAAAAACATAAGATATCTATTCGTACTGGGATTTGCCTTTGCCCTTTTCGGGCTGCAGGCCCAGGAAAAAGGCGAAGGGCCTTTTTCCCAGCTGATCATCAGGGGAGTAACCCTGATCAACGGGAATGGATCTCCTCCTTTGGGACCTTTGGATATTGTAGTTGAGGGTAACCGCATTACAGAAATAAAATCGGTAGGCTATCCGGACGTCGCGATAGATCCGAAAAAGAGGCCTGTGCTTAAATCAGGAGGAAAGGAAATAAAAGCGGACGGTATGTACCTCCTTCCCGGATTTGTTGATATGCATGGACATATCGGCGGGGAAGCCCAGGGTGCAGAACCGGAATATGTCTTTAAGTTGTGGATGGCCCATGGAATAACCACAGTAAGAGAACCCAGCGGCAGAGGTATCGATTTCACACTAGATCTAAAAGCCAAAAGCGCTAAAAATGAAATAGTAGCCCCTCGAATCAAGGCGTATACCGGTTTCGGGCAAGGAAATGACAAGGATATCAGTACTGAAGAAATGGCTAGAGAATGGGTTCGTCAGAATGCTAAAAAAGGTGCCGATGGCATCAAGTTCTTCGGTGCTCCACCGCAAATTATGGCGGCAGCACTTAATGAAAACAAAAAACTGGGGCTTCGATCTGCCTGTCACCACGCACAGCTAAATGTATCTCGCTGGAACGTTTTGCACTCGGCTCGAGCCGGGTTAACCACTATGGAACATTGGTATGGTTTACCCGAAGCCCTGTTCGAGGACAGAACCGTACAGGATTATCCACTTGATTATAATTACAATAATGAACAACATCGCTTTGAAGAAGCCGGCAAACTCTGGCAGCAGGCTGCAGCGCCTTATTCCGATCACTGGAACGAAGTGATGAATGAATTAGTGGATTTAGATTTCACCTTGGTTCCTACTTTTAATATTTATGAGGCGAGTCGCGATTTACACCGGGCCAGGAGGGCCGAATGGCATGAGGATTACACCCTTCCATCACTCTGGGAGTTCTATCAACCCAGCAAAGTTTCCCACGGCTCCTATTGGCATTTCTGGGGAACAGAGCAGGAAGTAGCCTGGAAAGAGAATTACCTTCTCTGGATGACATTTATCAACGAATACAAGAATCGCGGCGGCCGGGTATGCGCCGGATCTGATTCGGGCTTTATCTTCCAGCTCTACGGTTTCGCCTATGTCCGAGAATTGGAATTGCTCCGGGAGGCCGGATTCCATCCACTGGAGATCATCAGGGCAGCAACCTTAAATGGGGCACAAGCGCTGGGCATGGAAGATCAGATTGGTACCGTGGCAGTAGGAAAGTTGGCCGACTTTGTGTTGATCGATGTAAATCCACTAGAAAACCTAAAAGTGCTCTATGGGACCGGGGCCATTAAACTTACGGATGAAAATGAGGTAGTACGTGTGGGTGGCGTTACTTATACCATAAAAGACGGCATTATATATGATGCCAAAGCCCTGCTTCGCGATGTCAGGGAGATGGTAAGACGGGAAAAAGAGAAGAACAACTTTGAGCTAAAACAACCGGGCATTAAAGACTAATATTGGATCAAATATCCTGTAAAGGCATTGCTCGCCTTTTCTTTACTAAATAAAAAAAATGACCGGCATCAGCGCCGGTCATTTTAAATTAGGGTTACTCTGGTTATAGTTCTGTATTACTTCTTCCTCGCCGGAACTTTTAAGGGTCTTAAAATTCCCTTCGTTTTAGGGAAAAGAAGCATGTTCATAATTGCAAATACAACGGTTAATAAAATCATTAATAGTATCATAGACTTGGGTTTATGTCAATTTTGGTATACTTCGTCGGGTGAGAAAGTGTAAGGCTTTCATCACTCTATAGTTTCTGTATGGGTAAACGCGCGCGATAATACTCGTTTCTGCTCTCTTATTTTGTTTATCAATGACAGGAACAGCAGGGCGACTATCCAAAATAATATCCACTTTGCGAATTTCCACTTTAACATTCTGTTCCTTTGTTTGAGCGACGGCCATACCACCGTACAATAGTAAGATCAGAACTAAGGTTCTCGATACCTTCATTTTCATTAGTTCAGCTTACTATAAATTTAACGCCCAACAATGCCATAACGCTTTTAAAATCGGTCAAAACCACTGATTTATCGGCCTTCGGTCTAATCTCAGATCAAGTGTTAGATAAGATCGATGAACACCCGCTTAAGGGCTTGCCGATAAGCGGAATAAAGAGTCGTTTACCGAACCTAAGGACGCAACTGAAAGAACAATATCAATAAATGCGCTAGCGATCCATTGATTTAGTCCTGAATGAGCTACCTTAGAAGAATAAGAACACTTGATTAAAATCATGAAAAAACAAAATCCATCTTCGAAGCGAAGACAATTCTTTAAAGAAGCTGCTATGATCAGCACGGGCCTTGTTGCAGCACCATTATTTTTACATGCTTCGCATGGCAGGAAAGTTTCAACCGACGATTTGTACCTCCTGGGGCCCATGGAAGGATATTCACCTCATGTTGGCGCTTTGCTTTCTTCCATGAACATGATGCGGGCCTGGGTTCTATACCAGGTAAAAGATCTCACGGTAGATGAACTTGATTTCCAGGTAGACGAACAGTCTAATTCTATCGGCGCCATGCTTTGGCACCTGGCCGCCACTGAAAAATATTATCAATTAAATACTTTTGATCGAATTCCATGGGGAGAATGGAATGATGAAATTAAACAGGAATGGGATCTGCCCATGGGCCTTGGCGGCAAGGCCAGGGATGAGATCAAGGGGAATCCCCTCGATTTTTATCTCGAAAAACTCAAGGCAGTCAGGTCTTTTACCAAAGAAGAATTTGCGAAAAGAGACGACGACTGGTTGTTCGAGTCAGAACCCTTTTTCCAACAACAGCCTACAAACAATTATGCAAAGTGGTTTCATGTATGCGAACACGAATCTAACCACAACGGACAGATCAAATTCATCAAAAAGAGGCTGCCATCCTAAGTATAGACTACTCCCTTGGGTCCTAACGTACTTCTTTTCTCAGAACCTCGAGCGGCGGACTGCTTAATATACTCCTGCTATTGCTCAAACCGATCAACAGCACCAATAGCGTAATGCCCGGAAGGAGTACAAACGGTTCAAGCGAGGGGGTAAATGAGGTTTCAAATGCAAATAAAGCCAGTAGCTGACTGCTAAGCAAGGATAGAAGTATACCCACTCCACTACCAAGAAGTCCTAGATACAGATACTCCAGTGCGGTAATTTTCAGGATTTGGTTAGCCCTTGCCCCGATGGTTCGCAGCAGAACGCTCTCTCTCATCCTTTGATATTTACTGGTTCGCACAGCACCTATAAGTACCACAATACCGGTCAGAATACTGAAAAAGGCCATAAAGTTGATAACCCAGCTAATCTTGTCGATGATATCTTCTACCACACCCAGCAATTGACGAATGTCTAGAATAGATACAGTAGGGAATGCCTTAACAAGATCTTGCTGTAATGCGGCGGAGGTCGCTTCATCTGGTGCGTAAGTCGTAATCACATGGAATTGAGGTGCGGTTTCCAACACGCCCGTGGGGAAAAGCACCGAAAAATTGAGTTGCATCCGGCCCCAGTTAACGTCTCTGAGGCTGGAAACCTCGGTTTCCATCAATACACCCTGAACATTAAATACGATCCTGTCCCCCACCTCGATCAGTGCATCCCTGGCGACATTCGCAGCCACGGAAATAGGTATCGGGCCGTCACCGGAATAACTTCCGATAAAATCACCCTCTGCCAAAGTTTCTGATTCGATCAACGAATCCCTAAAAGTGACCCTGAATTCATGATTAAGCACCCATTTATTCATCTGTGTGACACTGTCGAGGCGTAGTGTATTTGCTGGAACATCGTTAATGCTGCTAATCCTCATGGTAACAATCGGAATATTATCGATAACATTAAGACCCCGGGGCACAATGTGTCCTACCACCGCTTCTTTTTCTTCGGTCTGAACATCGAGCAAGATAATATTCGGACTGTTGGTATTTTGTTTAAATGATGTAGAGGCCAACAGCATATCCTTGGTAAAGTAGAGGGTACTGATCAGAAATGTCCCGACGCCAATAGCCAGTACCAAAACCATGGTCTGATTTTGTGGCCGGAAAAGATTGAGCAAGCTCTGGCGCGCAATAAAACCCCAGGAGACAGGAAAATATTTTTTTAACCCTTTCATAATCAGCGTTGCAATACCGGTCAATACAAGAAAAGTGACCAATATACCGATCACAAATGCCAATGCATATTTCCAATTATCGAGTAACCATAGCGAGAATCCGAAAATAAACACCAAGATGGCCAGGAGCACAAAAACACCTGTTTTCCGAACCCGGGCAGGGTCTTCATCTGTAACACGAAGTACCTGGAGGCTGCTGACGAACCAGGTATTGAGCAGGGGCAACATGGCAAACAGTACCGAGAGGGTAACCCCCAGAAGAAGTCCAAGGAACACCGCCTGAGGCACCAGGCTTATCTCGATTTCAAAAGGAAGGAAATCGCGAATGAGCACTGGGAACAATTCCTGTAACAACAACCCTCCGATTGTTCCAATAATACCACCAAGTAGTCCCATTCCCGCGATCTGAATAAGGTATATCAAAAAAGTTTGTCTGCTGGTGGCGCCAATACACTTCAACACCGCTACTGATCTTAGTTTTTCCTTGATATAGATGTGTACCGAACTGGCGATCCCGACGCTGCCTAATAGCAGGGCCACGAAGGCCACCAGATTAAGGAACTTTCCAAAGTTGCCCCAGCCACGTCCAAGCCGACGACTGATATCGGTATGTGTATCCAGATCTGCTTCTTCGGCATCTAGTTGAGGATCCACTTTCTTATCCAATATCTCGAGATCCATATCTTCTGCAGCCCGGAAATAATACCTGTATTCCTGCCGGCTTCCGGTCTGTAATAAACCGGTCTCTTCAATAGCATGGTAAGGAATGATCACAGGAGGTGCCAGGGTGCTCGAAGTGGAGGTGCCTCCGGGAGTAGATTTTAATGCACCCAGAATCTCAAAAGTGCTTAGGCCCACTTTTATACTATCCCCTCGCGTTAATCCATATTGGATCATGGCCGTAGCATCAACCAGGGCGCCTCTGTTCTTTTGGTATTCTAGTGCCGCTTCTGGTGGATCTGTTTCGAATCTGCCATAAATAGGGTAATTTCCCTCAATACCCTGAACACGAACAAGTTTGGAGGCATCAGCTTTAGGAAAAGAGGCCATTGAGGCGAAATTTACCTCCATACCTTCGGCCCCACCCAGAGAATCGATGATCTGCATGACCCTTTCATTAGGCAGCTGCCGGCTGTCGATGAGATAGTCGGCTCCCATCAGCACTTTCGATCTGAGCGCAATATTGTTTTGCAGGTTTTGACTAAAGGATTGTATAGCAACAACAGCAGTGATCCCGAGAATGATAGAGCCCATAAAGAGTCCAAGCCGGCTACCACTGGCCTTTCCATCTCTCCAGGCCATCGTAAACAACCATTGCCTGCTGGTTTTGGATTTTCTTAAATCTTCTTCTACCATATTGCGGTTCCGGCCTCTTCGAGGATTTTACCCCCTTTCAAACGCAGGATATGTTGATTTTTGTGGGCGAGTTCCAAATCATGGGTTACTATGACCAGTGTAGTCCCGGCCTCTTTATTGAGGTCGAATAACAGTTTAACTACCTTTTCGCCGGTTTCTTCATCAAGATTTCCTGTAGGTTCATCAGCGAATAATATGGAGGGTTGGTTACTAAAAGCCCTGGCCATGGCCACGCGCTGTTTTTCACCGCCGGACAATTGGGAGGGATAGTGCTGAACCCGATCGGCCAGACCTACTTTGGCCAACAATTCGGCTGCGGTAACCGAGGCGCCTTTAACCCCTTGAAGTTCCAATGGAACACTAACGTTTTCCAAAGCCGTTAGGGTAGGTAGTAACTGGAAATCCTGAAAAATAAATCCTACTTCCATATTGCGCAGCCGAGCCCGTTGATCTTCTGAAAGCGAATTGAGATCCCAGCCACAGAGTTCCACGCTGCCGACATCGGGGTGATCGAGGCCTGCACAAAGGCCCAGAAGAGTGGTCTTACCACTACCCGAAGGCCCTACAATGGCGAGGGTTTCACCGGCTTCCAGTTCGAAACTGATATCATCAAGTACCGTAAGCGACTTGGCCCCGCTGGTGTAGATTTTCCCCAGCTTGCTCACCTTTAATATCTTTGTCATAAAATTATTGGTCCTGTTTCCAAAAAGGACTTAAATTAAGCAATTGTATTTACTATAGGTCTTTAAACCAATGCAGAAAATCTTAAAATTTCGTTATTTTTTTATTCTTCTTCTTTTGTTGGGATGTGGGGATAAAAATCCCGATAAATCCGGTACTAACACCTCTGATGCCACCGGAACCTCCAAAGGAGTAGATGCTCTGGCCAAAAGCAAGGTGATCATATTTTTTGGAGACAGCCTGACAGCGGGCTATCAACTCGATCCTCAGGAGGCCTTTCCGGCTTTAATTCAGGAGAAAATCGATTCTTTGGAATGGGGTTATACGGTGATCAATGCCGGACTGAGTGGCGAAACCACCTCCGGAGGACTAAACCGGATCAATTGGATACTCAATCAAAAAACCGATGTCTTCATCCTGGAACTCGGCGCAAATGACGGCCTGAGGGGGATCCCGCTTTCTGAGACCAAAGAGAACCTTCAGGCCATGATCGATACCGTTCAATCGAGAAATAAAGAAACGACGATTATCCTAACGGGTATGCAGATCCCTCCTAATCTGGGGCAGGACTATACGGCTGAATTCCGAAGTATCTTTAGCGACCTGGCAAAGGAAAATCAACTTCCTTTAATTCCGTTTTTACTGGAAGGTGTAGCCGGCAATCCCGACCTCAACCTCGCCGATGGAATTCACCCGAATATAGAAGGTCATCGAATAGTAGCCGATAATGTTTGGAATACATTAGAGCCCATAATACGTCCTTAAATAGAAAACAATGGAGAATACTATTGAAAGCCTAAGCTGGATCGATACCATCGCGAGTACCGTATGGATCGTCCTGAGCATTATCATGTTCTGGATCTTATACAAGGTTTATGAAACCCTCGGAAGTACACATCCTACATTTTATTTCGGGATTTTTTTGCTGGTTTTGGTATGGCTATATCCGGTTTACACTTTTTTCTTTAACCAACTGGAGGTGGGATTTGTAGGTAATGTTTTTACCTTGATGGTCACCGTAATGTATATGAAAAGACTCAGACCAATATCGAGGTCGAAATCCCTGTGGATGATCCCACAGATCGTCTGGTTGATCCTTGCAACTTTTTATGTGGGATGTATGTTGGTATTGAAAAACCAGAATGCCTGAGGTATTAGGCCAGTTTAGCTCTGTTTCTTTTAGTAGTAAAATTCAAAGCCTTTTTGATTCTGCTGTTAGGCCTTCTGTACAGACGAGCAATAGCATTGTCTTCCTGAGAGATCTGAGTCACTTTTACGATCTCAGTTTTAACGGTCTCAACTTTTACTTCTTCGGTCTTGTTTTGAGCCTGAGCTGTCAGTCCGATGAAGAGGATAAAGATGATGGTTACTATTGCTTTCATAACTTGGGCGTTTTATATATATATAAAACGGCCCAACAGGCTCAGATCGAGGATGTAATTCGTCGAAAAACCCTTATTTTTCGGTATCTGGCGGAAAGTCGGTTAAAGTGCAAAAATCTATCGGTGAACGGATGGAAACCCCAAAACAACTGACCGATAAAAGGTGTATTTAGCCGTGATTAAGTAGGCATAAATTTTTATTTTAGTATGTTCAACTGATGTTGAATCCGATCAAAAAAGATGTCATGAATAAGATTTTGACAGGATTACTAGTCATGACAGCTATACTAGGCTTTAAGAAGTAGTGAATCAGCTTATCGGAAACATGGGGGCCTTGGAAAAATATGGTCCTAAATTGATGATAGAGGCGGCAGATCAATGACTTGAGCCTTGATTGCAGTAAACTCATCGTTTTGAGGTTTTAAATTGTCCAAAATGGATTTCTGGTGGTAAGTACAGTTTTCGAATTAACCCCCCTTCGAGGCGTCAGGGCTTCTTAGGTCACATTAATAAATTATCTTTATTATATGTGCTACGATATTAAGACCAGCCTGGAAGCCCAATTGAAGCGAGCCCGAAGGTATAATGATGAAGAAGCGATTGCGGAAATAGAAAAAAAACTCGCTCCTTACACAGATTTGCCGTTATTCCATGCCTCAGGTTTTCAGCATCCCAGGGTGCTTATTTACACCGATTCGGACCCTCAGATACCTTCTGTGGCCACATGGGGCCTTATTCCTCACTGGGTAAAAGATGCGGTACAGAAAAAGAAAATATGGAATAATACGCTCAATGCAAGGGGTGAAACCATTTTTGAAAAACCGTCATTCCGCTATTCAGCCAGAAATAAACGGGCGATTTGCTATGTAGACGGTTTTTATGAGCATCACCATCATGCTGGCAAGACCTATCCCTACTTAATCAGTAGAAAAGACGGTTTACCTATGGCCTTTGCTGCATTGTGGAGCGACTGGCAGGACCCTGAAACAGGAGAATGGATCTCTTCTTTTTCCATTGTGACGACGGAAGGCAATTCAATGATGGCCAGGATACATAACAATCCGAAGCTCAAAGGGCCCAGAATGCCCCTTATTCTTCCAGATGAATTAGAAGAGTCTTGGTTGCAGGGTATCGAAGACGAGTTAGATATCCAATCGATCCAGGATCTGATCCGATCCTATCCTGAAGAGGAGTTGACGGCCTACACCGTGTCTAAGTTAAGGGGTAAGGAATATATGGGTAATAAACCGGAGATTGCCAAAGAGGTGGTTTATCAGGAGCTCGAAGACTGAAAGTATTATCAATTGTTTAATTAGGCCAGTTTAGCTCTGTTTCTTTTAGTAGTAAAATTCAAAGCCTTTTTGATTCTGCTGTTAGGCCTTCTGTACAGACGAGCAATAGCATTGTCTTCCTGAGAGATCTGAGTCACTTTTACGATCTCAGTTTTAACGGTCTCAACTTTTACTTCTTCGGTCTTGTTTTGAGCCTGAGCTGTCAGTCCGATGAAGAGGATAAAGATGATGGTTACTATTGCTTTCATAACTTGGGCGTTTTATATATATATAAAACGGCCCAACAGGCTCAGATCGAGGATGTAATTCGTCGAAAAACCCTTATTTTTCGGTATCTGGCGGAAAGTCGGTTAAAGTGCAAAAATCTATCGGTGAACGGATGGAAACCCCAAAACAACTGACCGATAAAAGGTGTATTTAAGCGGAATATTTTGTTCAGATTTTGAGTAGTAAATTGGGGTCAGGGCAGTTTTTTTGATAAAACTTTCTGACCTCCTGAGCACACACGCCAGGATAATCGCCACTGTACCCCTGCAGGTCAAGTATGATCTGAAAATGCAAATGTGGGGCATAACCACCATTTTCTGTGGGATTTCCCAAAGCTGCCAAAATAGTTCCTGTGGCAAATTGTTGCCCCTCCTCTATATTCTTGAGGGAAGCTCTGGATAAATGACCATATAAGGTGTAAAGCTCCAGCTTTCCGACTTTATGCTCCAGAATGATTGCCGGTCCATAATTCCCATATCCGGCATTATCGGCAAAACTGTGAACTTTACCACGCAAAGGCACCAGTACGGGAGTTCCTGCTTTCACCCATATATCCAGACCCAGGTGGATATTGCGGGCATGTTCGCCTGCGTTGGTAAAATATTTGCTCCTTTGATATAGGTTACGTTGCTCCAAATAACCGCCATAGGCCACATTGGCCTTATTCTTTTGTAAAATAAGATCGATATAGGCCTGGCACTGCGCGGCATCGGTGATATCATAGTCAGAAAGGGCTTCATTCTGACAGGAAAGATCCAGTGTGGTATAAACAGGATTTGACAATCCCGTATCTATTATGTTTAAAGGGGTATCCGAACTGTCGCAGATTAATTTTTCTTCTTTTGTCATTTATGGTGGTTAAACCCGACTCAATATAGGAATTTCTCTTGCTGAATTAACAGCAATTTAACCGTGATATAGCTAAGGAATTAAGATTTTTGAAAAAAACATTAACAATTATGAAAAGGATTAATATCAGCCTCATTGCACTCTTCTCACTTGGAGCTATGGCTTGCCAGCCCCAGGTGAAAAAAGAAGTTAAAAAGGAGGTCGAGGTAGCAGAAGTGGTTAAGCCCAGCGCTAAAACCTTACAACAATATGAAACAGCCTATTTTGCGAGCGGTTGTTTTTGGTGTGTGGAAGCCATATTCGAAAGTGTAAAAGGTGTAAAAGAAGTGGTCTCAGGATATTCAGGAGGTGAGGAAGTTGACCCCAACTATGAACAAGTAGCTTATGGCCGTACCGGGCACGCCGAGGCTGTGGAAGTTTATTACGACCCATCTGAGATCTCATTTTTTCAGCTGGTCCAGGTGTTTTTTGGCTCTCATGATCCGACCAGCCTAAACCGCCAGGGCCCCGACCGTGGAGCTCAGTATCGCTCCATAGCCTTTTACAAAGATGATAAGCAGAAAAAAGCTATTGAATCCTACATCAAAGCTCTCGAAGACAACAAAGTTTACGACCAGCCCATCGTAACCCAGGTAGCACCCTTTAAGATCTTTTATAAAGCGGAAGAGTATCACCAGGATTACGAAAGGAAGAATCCCAATAATGGCTATATTCAAAATATATCTATCCCCAGACTAAATCGATTTAAAAAGAATTTTCCCGAATATTTAAAAGAAGAAGCACATTAAATGCCTTAAGTGTCAGACAAAGCTACAAGCGACTTTTTTAAGGTCGCTTTTTTTATTTGTAGTGCCCAACTTCTATCTTTAGGTATTGCCAACATTCAATATCTCTGATCATGCTGACATTCAGGCGAATTATCTTTTACACCTTTCTCCTATGTATACTTATTTGCCTGGGTTCCTGCAGGCAGGACTCGCAATCAA
>JAHEJJ010000054.1 GCA_024638915.1 Robiginitalea sp. | reverse complement strand
GCCGCAGCCTCATCTCCGCCGGTGAGCATACCACCAAAACTCTGGAAGCCGATACCCATCAATCCGGTTATGATAAAGGTGATACCCAGGCCTCTTAGCGGTGCCGGTACATTGGAATAGCGGATCTTTTCGCGGATCGCTGCGATCGCAAGGATCGCTAAAAACCACCCTATCCCCGAACTTACACCATAGTTGAATGCCAGCCCCAGGGTTTCGATCTCCCTTGATTGCATAAACAGCGAACCACCCAGTATCGCACAGTTTACCGCGATCAATGGCAGGAAAATACCCAGTGAATTATAGAGTGCAGGTGAAAACTTTTCCACCACGATCTCCACGAGTTGTACCATGGTAGCGATAGTAGCGATAAACATAATAAAGGACAGGAAACTCAGGTTATAATCAGCATACTCAGGTCCGAGCCATGCCAAAGCGCCGTCTCTCAGTATATACTGGTCTAACAGCCAGTTCAAAGGCACGGTTACGGCAAGCACGAAGATTACCGCTGCCCCAAGACCCACCGCTGTGGCCACTTTCTTAGATACCGCCAGGTAGGAACACATCCCCAGGAAGACGGCAAAAACCATGTTGTCTATAAAAATCGATCTGAAAAATAATTCTATATGCTCTAACATCGCTTATGGTTTTTAGTTTTCCTCGATTAATGCCCTGTTTTTTGAGCGTTGTATCCATATAATGATCCCCACTACGATGAGTGCCGCAGGGGGTATGATCATAAATCCATTATTCTCGTAACCGGTTGCATACAGCCCAGTTTTGGTGACCGGATCGCCGAAAACCTTGATGCCAAATAGTGTCCCAGAACCAAGCAGTTCTCTGAAAAATCCTACGGCAATAAGGATAACGCCATAACCAAGGGCATTTCCAATTCCATCCAGAAAGGATCTCCAGACATTGTTTCCCAGGGCAAAGGCTTCGAACCTTCCCATGATGATGCAGTTGGTGATGATCAGCCCTACAAAAACAGAAAGTGTCTTGCTCAGTTCATACGCAAATGCTTTGAGAACCTGGTCTACAATGATCACCAGCGTTGCGATGACCACCAGCTGTACAATGATCCGTATTTTAGACGGAATGATATTCCTCATCAGGGAAATTACCACATTCCCAACCCCGAGCACAAAGATCACCGAAAGCGCCATGACCACCGAGGCCTGTAGTTCTGCGGTAATCGCCAGGGCCGAACAAATTCCCAGCACCTGAATGGTGATCGGGTTGTTATCGGCAAGCGGATCTAATATGAGATTTGTATCTTTCTTGGAAAGTATAGCCATCTTAGTTTTCTCTTATGGTTTCTAAATAATCTTTATAAAGATTTACGCTTTCGCGGATCATGGCCGAAACCCCGTTCCCTGTAATGGTAGCTCCCGCAAGGGCATCTACAGCGTTATCTTCTTTTCTTTGGTTAAGCGGATCGTTGTTGCCTTTGGCAACGGAAACCCCGGTATATCGCGACCCGTCCATAAGGGATTCGCCGATAAAATCGTCCATGAAATACCGTTGCTTGATATTGGCACCCAAGCCTGGCGTCTCGGCCTTGTGGTCGAAGTATACGCCTTGTACGACCATATTTTCATCGACCGAGATAAAACCCCAGATAGCATCCCATAGGCCTTTCCCGTACATCGGCAGGATATGGTATTTCTGACCGTCTTTTTCGCCAATAAATACCGGCAGCCTTGGTACTTGACCTTTTTTAGCCGCTGCGATCTCTTTTTTAAGGTCGATCAGATATGCCTCTTGATTTTGTGTTCTCTGCTCTCCGTTAATTATCCATTGTTCTGTTATGTACTTCTGAAATTCAGCTTCCACCTCTGTGGTGGGTACAAAATTGACACTGCCTTCATTCGCATTTTCATTTACCCCCATAGCGTACAAAATGTTCTGCTGCTTTTCGAAACGCTCATTTTCCCTGATCTTTTCGCTAAGACCGGAGGCCACGAACGCAAGGACCGACCCTACCGCGATAACCATAAGGGCTGCAAATAAAACCGTGTAGACGTTTTTTTCTGTATTGAGTGCCATACTTATGCTGTTTCAACTTTAAGTTCTTCCTCTTTACCTTCGCCGGGGCCGGTAAAAACTGACGCGTTGTTCAATCGCTTCATACGCCTTTTAACATTGCCTCGGATCACATAATGATCGATGGTTGGCGCAAATACATTCATCAAAAGAATTGCGAGAAATACGCCTTCCGGATAGGCCGGATTGAAAACCCTAATCATCACAGATATAAATCCGATCAAAAAGCCATAGATCCATTTACCCCTATTGGTCTGGGAACCCGTAACCGGGTCGGTGGCCATATATACAATACCAAAGGCCAGACCTCCTACGATAAGGTGCTTCCAGAAATCGAAACTCATCAAACCATAAAACTTACTGGTCTCGCCAATGATTCCAGCATCGACCACACCGTTAAAGATGAGCCCCATTACGAGAGCCCCTATTACGGCGCTGACCATAATCCTCCAGCTGGCGATCTTGCTGTATATCAGGAATATTCCACCCAGCAAACAAAGGAAAGCCGAGGTCTCCCCTACTGATCCGGGGATAAATCCAAAGAACATATCGGATGTGGAATAGCTATACTCACTGGCATTGTTTTGTGCGAGATAACCCAAAATGGTTTCACCTGAAATAGCATCAGCAGTACCGGCACGATCTACCGCGCCATGCACCCATACCTTGTCGCCACTCATCCATGTGGGATAAGCAAAGAAAAGGAATGCCCTGATAGTCAGGGCCGGATTCAGGATATTCATCCCTGTACCCCCAAATACTTCTTTACCGATAACGACACCAAAAACCACGGCTACAGCCAGCATCCACAATGGCGTATCGACCGGAACGATCAACGGAACCAGCATTCCCGTTACCAAATATCCTTCTTCCACCTCATGGCCTTTGATGACCGCAAAAATAAATTCGACCAAAAGCCCCACTCCATAGGAAACGATCACCAGGGGGATAACCAGGGTAAAGCCCAGCCAGAAATTCTCCCAGGTAAAAAAGTTCCCCATCAGATCGAGTGTTCGAGGCACGCCGCTAGCCGCATCGATGGCAGCATAATGCTGGTAACCCGTATTGAAGAAGGAGAATACCAGGATGGGTATCAACGCCATGATAACAGTATTCATGGTCCTTTTCAGGTCGTCAGCCGCACGTACATGCCCTCCCGAATGCGTCGTATCATTCGGAGTGAACAAAAAGGTATGGAAGGCATTAAAGGCAGGGGCCATCTTTTTGCCCCTGTAGTGGTGCTTTAAAATATGTAGTCTTTTCTTAAATGTTAGTCTCTTGTCTCTCATACTTAACCTATTTCTTTGTGGAGTAAGTCCAGACCATCGCGGATGATCTTTTGGTGAGGTTGTTTAGATATGCATACGAATTCAGTCAGTGAAAAATCTTCTGGGATCACCTCATAAAGCCCTAATTGTTCCATCTCGTCCAGGTCTTGAACCATGCAGGCTTTTAAAAGCTGAAGCGGGTAGATGTCTAAAGGAAACACCTTCTCGTACTGTCCGGTAACCACAAAAGCCCTGTGTTCACCATTGGTATTGGTGTCGAGCTTGTATTTTTTATTGGGCTGCAACCAGCTAAAGGTCAGCGCCCTAGTACTTGATATTTTATTGAAAACAGGTTTATTCCAACCGAAAAACTCATAATCGTCTCCCTCCGGAATGGCCGTAACCGTGGTATTGTAAAATCCCAGATATCCATCGGGCTTTACCTTAGACCCCGTCAGTACATCTCCGTTGATAAGCCTGAAATTATCTTCATTTACCCCACTGGCATATAGGAAAGTAGAGATTTCTGCACCAATTTTGGCGGTGTAGTACTGCGGTTTCCTGACCGAAGATCCTACCAGGGCCACGGTGCGTTCCGGGTTAAACTTCCCACTGAGGATACACTCTCCGATAATAACCAGGTCTTGTGGTGAAAGGGTCCATACCAGTTCGCCCTTATTGATCGGGTCGATCTTATTGATCTGTGTCCCGACCAGACCCGCAGGATGAGGGCCTGAAACTTTATGAAGCGCGATATCCTCGATCTTGCTGAAAGGTGAATCGCTGTTCTTGCCGATTGAAACATGGATGAGGCCAGGGGTCATTTTCCCCAATGCTTTGATCGCTGCCTGCAATTCCTTTTCTTTTCCCTGCAGGACATAATCCATATCGGCGGCCAGAGGGGCCGTGACATAGGCCGATATAAAAATAGCCTTAGGCGTGGTACCGGGATTGGCGATCAGGTCATAAGGCCGTTGTTTGATAAAGGGCCAGCATCCGGTTTTTAACAAAAAGGCACGAACCTCTTCATCGGAAGCATGATCGAGGTCAAGTGGATTATGAGATATCTGCTGTTGCTCCTTGTCTGCCAGTATCTTGATGGTTAAAATCTTCCTACGGGCTCCCCTCACCACTTCTATGAGCTCCCCGCTTACCGGGGAAACGAAAACCATTTCCTTTACATCTTTATTGTAAAAAATAGGTTCTCCGGCTTTGACTTCTTCCCCTTCCTTCACCATCAGCTTGGGAGTCAACCCATAAAAGTCGTTAAGGGTTATGGCATAAACATTGCTGGTTACAGCTTTGGAAGTTGTATGTTCTGCGGCACCGACCAGTTTGATATCCAAACCTTTCTTAATGCGGAGATTTTCAGACATATCAGGGTGACCTTTAGGTTAAAAAAATACCGCACAAAAATAGCATTTTAAAGAAAGTAATCATAATAATTGACTATAAAAATGGGCCGTATACCGATAGGAATTTGTCGGGGTATGATTTTGTTTACCTTTGCCTAAAAAATTGCGCTAAAATGCCGATTAACATTAAACATTTCTGGATCTTCTTCTTCGCGCTTCCGCTGCTGGGGCAGGTTCAGGAAGAGGTGAATCCGCCCGAGCATATAAAATCGATCATTTTTAAAGGCCCTACCGAAGACCAGTTCCCCATCGTACAATTGGGTGAACCCATTGTTTTGGAGTTCGATGATATGAGTGCCAATGAACAGGACTATTACTACAAATTTATCCATTGTGACTATGACTGGACCCCCTCAGACCTGCTAAAATCGCAATACCTCGAAGGGGTCGACAACCAACGGATAATCGATTATCAGAATAGTTATAATACTCTTAAACCTTATTCGCATTATCGTTTGCGGATACCTAATATCGCTGTGGCACCGAAAGTTAGCGGAAACTATCTCATCGAGGTGTATAACAGCTACAACGAACTACAGTTTTCCAGGCGCTTTGTGGTCTATAAAGATCTTGTAGGAGTAGGTGTGGCACTGAAACGTTCGCGCGATTTTAATGTTTTTAATGCTGAACAGCTGGTGGAGATTACCATAAGAGCGGCCAATTTTCAGCTGGTAAATCCGAAGAAAGAAGTTAAGATTGTCGTATTGCAGAATTACCACTGGCCTACCGCCATTTATAACGTGCCGCCGCAGTATACCCGGGGCGACCTTCTGGAATACCGCTATGCTGATAAGATCGTCTTCCCCGGAGGAAATGAATATCAGAATTTTGACACCAGCGATCTACGCCGACCCAGTTCGCGCATCAATCGGATTGAATATGGAGATATTTATCATCATTACCTTTTTACCGACACCTACAGGAGCGAGAACAACTATAATTACTACCCCGATATCAACGGTGATTTCCTGCTCAGAACACTGCAGGGCGAAGATGTAAATCGCGAATCTGAATATTCTGCCGTGCATTTCAGCTTGCCCTATACCGAGGTGATCGGGCTGGATGAGGTCTATGTTTTTGGTAAATTCAACAACTACGAGCTTGAAGACCTCAACAGGATGACCTATAACGAAGAGAACGGGAATCTGGAAACCATGATAGAGCTCAAACAAGGGTTTTACAACTACAAATACGTGATAAAAAGGGAAGACGGTATCATAGAGCTCAATACGGTTTGTGGCGATTTTCATTTTACCGAAAACCAGTATCTGGTGCTGGTCTATTACAGGAACTTTGGCGACCTTTTCGACAGTATCATCGGCATCGGAACAGGCAATTCTGAAGATATCACCAATTGATCTGTCCCTGTCTTTATTCTACATCAGAAAAATAAGCACTTTCGACGATTTTTGGTTCCCGTTTTTTTGCATTCTGCCCACTTATTTTATCTTAGCCCATATATCCGGAGCTATTTCTTAGATCTGATTAAGAATCTAAATCGAGGAAAGCCTGGTAGTAATTTGACAACTAGGACACTGCTGGAATTTAAACAATTGTTAAACTTCAGATTCCTAGCTGCTAATTTTATACTTTAGCCAAGGCTAAGATCGCGTATCTTGCCTGATAAAGAATGGTTCAGAAAATGATTACTCAAGTAACCAAAGGCATAAAGATTTCTGTAAGCACTAGTTTTGAAGGTACCTTCTTCAAAAACTATAAGATGCACTTTGCCTTTGGCTATACCATCACCATTGAAAATCAAAGCAAAGATTCGGTACAACTCACCTCCAGGCATTGGAAAATCTTCGATGCCCTGAACGATTTTGAAATACTCGATGGTGAAGGCGTGATCGGCAAAAAACCCGTAATACGTCCTGGAGAATCTCATACCTACAGCTCGGGATGCCTCCTTGCGTCGCCTATTGGCGCTATGAAAGGCCACTACAACATGGTGAACTTCGCCACTACCGAGAAATTTAAAGTCATTATCCCTGCCTTCAAGTTCAGTGCGCCTTTTGCACTTAATTAGTATCCGATCCACTTTAGCGGTTTCCTTCCTTCATTGATGCTACGAATGCATGAGTTGGGCATTCAGAATGGCTAATTTTGATTGGAGATTGGAGATTGGAGATTGGAGATTGGGGATTGGGGATTGGAGATTGGGGATTGGGGATTGGGGATTTGATATCATTAATAAGCATACATTAAACCTGGGCTTAAATTGAGCACCTATAAAACTTTTGAAGAACTGGATTGCTGGCAAAAATGTCGCAGCGTCAGGATCTGGGTTCATCAATTTCTGTGTAGGCATCAAAGGAAATTAGATAATGACATCGATCAAAATATGAAAAGAGCTTCTCGATCTTGTACGAGGAATTTAGCAGAAGGTTTCGGCAGATTTCATTTCAAAGACAATATCCGATTTTGCAGAATTACGCTCGGATCATTGTTTGAATTAAAGGATGATATCATAATCTGTATGGACGAAAATAGGGCGAGTACAGAGGATGTAAATGAGGGATTAGAACGTATCCAACGCTCAATTCATTCCGTTCTAGGCTATATTAATTACCTAAATTCAAAATCCAGCAAATAATTCTTGATTTCTAGTTTGTTATTTGCAATTTGACACCAACTATATTGATCCTAATTGTGTAATCATAATGCGGATCTGGTCTCTAGAATTCAAATATTTCCAATTCCCAATCTCCAATTTCCTATAAGCAATTTCTCTATTATTATCAAGCGCTTTTCATTACCTTTGTATCCTAATTTTTCATAACTACAAATCAATGTCCAAAGGCTTTTTTCAGGTCCCGGTTGCCGTAAATGAACCGGTAAAAAGTTATGCTCCAGGAAGTCCGGAAAGAGAGGAAGTCCTAAAGCAATACAGGAAATATTACAAGAGCAAAACCGAAGTACCGCTATACATCGGAGAACACGAAGTATCTGTAGGCGATACCAAGCCCATATCGCCGCCGCACGACCACAAACACATTATAGGCCACTACTATTTAGCGGAAGCAGAACAGATCGATGCAGCCATCGAAACTGCGCTACAGGCAAGACCGGCCTGGGCCGCTTTAACCTGGGAGCAGCGAGCCGCTATCTTCCTCAAGGCCGCTGAACTTCTTGCCGGTCCGTACAGGGCAAAGATCAATGCCGCCACCATGATCGGTCAGAGCAAGACCGTCCATCAGGCAGAAATCGACTCCGCCTGTGAACTCATCGATTTTCTGAGATTCAACGTGGAGTTCATGAGCCAGATCTACAGCGAACAGCCCGATTCTTCCGAAGGGATCTGGAACCGGGTTGAATATCGTTCGCTGGAAGGATTTGTCTATGCCATCACGCCTTTCAACTTTACGGCTATTGCCGGTAACTTACCTTCCAGTGCGGCCATGATGGGCAATGTGGTGCTATGGAAGCCCAGCTCCACCCAAATGTTCTCGGCCAAAGTGATCATGGATGTGTTTAAGGAAGCCGGGGTACCTCCAGGGGTCATCAATATGGTAGCCGGCAATTCGGCTATGATCTCTGAAAAAGCATTGACCCATCCTGATTTTGCAGGTATTCATTTCACCGGATCTACGGAGGTTTTCAATAGCCTTTGGAAACAAATTGGCGATAATATCGGCACCTATAAAACCTATCCGAGGATTGTGGGTGAAACCGGTGGAAAAGACTTTATCATAGCCCACCCAACTGCCAATGCCAGGCAGGTGGCAACCGCTATTACCCGCGGGGCTTTTGAATTCCAGGGACAAAAATGCAGTGCGGCATCGAGGATTTATTTACCCGAGTCCAAAGCCGAGAAAACCCTGGAATATTTGAAGGCCGATCTCGCCTCGATAAAACCTCCCGGCACGCCCGAAGACATGAGTAATTTTGTCAGCTCGGTGATCGACCAAAAGTCTTTCGACAAGCTGGCCGGTTATATCGACAGGGCTAAGAAGGATAAGAAGGCCGAAGTTATTGCCGGTGGTGGTTATAACAAAAGCAAGGGTTATTTTATAGAACCGACCGTGATCCTTACCACCGATCCAAACTATGTGACCATGGAGACCGAACTATTCGGACCGGTGGTTACGGTGTATGTCTATAAAGACAAGGACTGGTCTGAGGCTTTGAAACTGGTAGATACCACTTCGGAATATGCATTGACGGGAGCTGTCTTTTCCGGTGATCGATACGCTATCGATGAAGCGACGAAAGTACTCGAGAACTGCGCAGGGAACTTCTATATAAACGACAAGCCCACAGGAGCCGTTGTTGGTCAGCAACCCTTCGGTGGTGCAAGAGGATCGGGCACCAACGACAAGGCCGGATCGGCTCAAAACCTCATGAGATGGGTAAGCCCGCGACTTATCAAAGAGACCTTTGTGAGCCCGGAAGATTACAGGTATCCCTTTCTTGGATAGTATAGTATCTGAATCTGATTAACAACCTAGACCTGCCCCCGGAAGTAAATCCGGGGGTATTTGTATCCTGTATCACACTCTTTTCGGATACTTTGCTCTATCTTTCAATAGAAAACGGCACGATCTGTGATCTAATTTTTTATAGAGGTACAGCCGTAAATTAAAACTGCATTAATATGACTTATAACATTACATCCCATGTATCGGCAAAGTGGATATTTTTGTTGATGGTATTCTATTTTGCCGTTTCATGCAAACCTTTGAGCGCACAGCCTTCGATGCCTATTGATGAATCTAATAACCCACACAGCCACAACCGTATGCACAACTCCCAACAGACCGACAAGCAGCAGGTAAAAGATATTTTAAGTGTACTCGACGACCACACTGCACCCATGGCCAACAAGATGGCGCTATGGTCCGATGATCTTGTTTATTTAGCGCCCGGGCAGGAGCCTCTAACCAGCAAGAAGACCCTTGAAGCCCACTTGGAAGAGCAAAACAGTCACGGTCATTCAGAAAAAACACATAAGATCCTGGAGCTTCACAGCTACGAGGAGATTGTGCTTGTTCGCGGACAGATCGACGGCACGTACTATCCCAAAGGTGCAGGACGACCCGCACAGTTCCGCAACAAAACATTATTTATCTTCAAACGACAACCCGATCAATCGCTAATAATATGGCGGGCCATGTATAACCACGAGCCGTTTATCAGCAGCAAACAATAGGTTTAATTTTGGAGGTGGGAAGTCGGAAGTCGGAAGTCAGGAGTCGGAAGTCGGAAGTCGGAAGTCGGAGGTCGGAGGTCGGAAGTCGGAAGTCGGAAGTTGGAGGGTGGAGATTAGGAGTTTCGGGTTTTGGTTTCGCAGCAAGCATTAAGCAATAATTAGTATTTGGTAGTTGGTTACATCTAATTCATAATCGTTATTTTTATGTAGGAGGGTGAAAGGCTATAAAGAGGAGTTCATGCCAAAACCCACTACATATAATCCGCCATAGAGATGTTTATTGGACATTTTGCCGTAGGGCTGGCCGCAAGGAAAGTTGGAACACAGCCTTCTCTGGCCATGCTTTTTATCGCTGTTCAACTGCTGGACTTACTATGGCCGGTTTTTGTTTTACTGGGGATCGAACACCTGAGTATTGATCCGGGAAACACCGTGCTTACCCCATTGAATTTCGAATTCTACCCCTATTCCCATAGCCTGCTGATGGCTGTGCTCTGGGGCTTGCTCCTTGCTTTGGTTTATTTATTATTTACCCGAAACCGTAAGGGTTCACTCCTTCTGGCTGCACTAGTTCTGAGCCACTGGGTCCTCGACCTGATCACCCATCGGCCCGATCTTCCTCTTACTCCATTCGGTGAGGTTAAATTTGGCCTTGGATTATGGAACCATCCCTGGGCGGCCATTACTATCGAATTTGTACTCTTTATCTTAGGTGCTTATTGGTATTTCAAGGCAGCCAAACCCCATCGTAAGATCGCCTATTGGTCACTGATCGCTTTCTTACTGGTGGTACATATGGTGAATTTATCGGGGCCGCCGCCGCCCAGTATTGGCGCCGTGGCCTGGTCTGCCAACCTGATGTGGATCATAATACTCTGGGCCTGGTGGGTGGAAAGAGAGCAGAAAGATACCTGATCAAATTATTCGGCCCTTCTGCTGATCTATACAGAAAAATAAGACACATTTAGAAGCCAGTTCCTCCGAAGGGATTGGAAGCTTGCCCTATTCAATGCTGGTATTTCAAACTCTAACCAAATAACTTGGCTTTCAGATACCAGGAGTTCATTTCGGCTATATTTGAAATGGATATTGCTTCGGGGCATTCCACTTCACAGGCCCCTGTAAGCGAACAATTTCCAAAACCCTCGAGAACCATTTGTTCTGACATCCCCAGTACCCGGCGATAGGCCTCTGGTTTTCCTTGAGGAAGGACATTCAAATGATTGATCTTGGCAGCTGTAAAAAGAGCTGCAGAAGCATTTTTGCAGGTAGCCACACAGGCTCCGCATCCAATACACGCCGCCGCATCCATGGCCTTGTCGGCCACTTCCTTACCCACCAGAATGGCATTGGACTCCGGTGCGGTTCCGGTTTTAGCACTGATATATCCTCCCTGCTCAATAATACGATCCATAGCAGAGCGGTCTACGATCAGGTCTTTAAGAACGGGAAAGGAAGTTGCCCTCCACGGCTCTACTGCAATAATATCCCCTTCATTGAAGCTTCGCATATGCAACTGGCAGGTCGTCATATTTCGGTGAGGTCCATGGGCCCTGCCGTCTATAAATACCCCACATTGTCCGCATATGCCTTCACGGCAATCGTACTCAAAGGCGATAACATCTTCTCCCTTTAGTACCAGTTGTTCATTGAGGTGGTCGAGGGCCTCCAGAAAAGACATGTCCTCGTTCAGGCCATCTGTTTCATAGTCCTGAAATCTACCTTTATCTTTAGTGTCGTTTTGTCTCCAGATCCGGAAAGTAACTTTCATACATTGTTTTTATTTATAGCTTCTTACAGTAGGTTCCACAAATTCAAAATCCAGACCTTCTTTATGGAGCTTAAAGCCCGTTTCGCTGTATTCCCATGCCGACACATAAGAATAAGATTCATCAACACGAACGGCTTCCCCATCCTCTGTTTGGTATTCTTCCCTAAAATGAGCCCCACAGGATTCTTCCCTTTGCAGAGCATCGGTGCACATCAGCAGGCCTAATTCTATAAAATCTGCAAGGCGTAGTGCCCTTTCTAATTCTGTGTTTATACCATCGGCCCTGCCGGTTACCTTTACCTCATTCCAGAAGGCCTCCTTTATTTCCTCGATATGGGATATTGCTTTTTTGAGTCCTGCTTTGTTCCGGCTCATGGCGCATTCCTGCCACATCACCTTACCCAATTCCCTGTGGAAATGATCTACGGTTTTACTGCCATTTATGGACATAAGCTTTTCTATATGCCCTTTCACTTCATTTTCAACCTCAGCAAAAGCAGGATGATCTTTGTTTACCGCCTCGCTCTTCAATTCCGAAGCCAGATAATTATTGATGGTGTTAGGAAGAATAAAATAGCCGTCCACGCTTGCCTGCAGCAGGGAATTTGCCCCGAGGCGATTGGCACCATGATCAGAGAAATTGCATTCCCCTATGGCATATAATCCGCGTATGGTTGTCATGAGTTCGTAATCTACCCAAAGTCCGCCCATAGAAAAATGCGCTGCCGGGGAAATCTGCATGGGCTCCTTGTAGGCATCAACTCCGGTAATCTTACGATACATATTAAAAAGGTTACCATAGCGGTCTTGTATCGTATCCACTCCGAAGTGCTCAATGGCATGTTTAAAGTCGAGATACACCGCATTTTTTAATCGGCCTACCCCGTGACCTGCATCGATGCGTTCTTTGGCAGCACGTGAGGCGATGTCTCTCGGTGCCAGGTTTCCAAAGCTGGGATATCGTCTCTCGAGGTAGTAATCTCTTTCCTCTTCAGGAATATCATTGGCTTTGCGTTGGTCTCCTTTTGCTTTGGGTACCCAAATTCTACCATCGTTTCTAAGCGATTCGGACATCAACGTAAGTTTGGATTGCGCTTCGCTGGACTGTGGAAGAGCGGTTGGATGAATTTGGGTAAAGCTCGGCGCTGCAAAGAGTGCCCCTCTTTTATGTGCCTTCCAAATGGCCGAACCATTGCAGCCTATAGCGAGGGTAGATAGTCTGAACACCCTGGAATAGCCCCCTGTAGCCAGTACTACCGCGTCTGCAGCGTAACGCTCGATTGCTCCATCGGTCAGATTCCTGGCAATAATACCCTTTGCCTTACCATCTACGACCACCAGATCGAGCATTTCCGTCCTCGGCCGCATAGTAACCTTTCCGGCACGGATCATTTTATATAGCTGTGAATAAGCAGCGAGCAAGAGTTGTTGTCCGGTTTGTCCCCTGGCATAGAAAGTTCTTTGTACCTGAACCCCTCCAAAGCTACGGTTCACCAATACTCCCCCATATTCGCGGGCAAAAGGGACCCCTTGCTGTGTGAAATGATCTATTAGAGGAGCAGAGAGTTCGGCCAGTCGGTACGTGTTGGCTTCCCTGGAACGGAAATCGCCTCCTTTCAGGGTGTCGTAGAACATCCTCCAAACGCTATCGCCGTCGTGTTGGTAGTTTTTAGCGGCGTTTATCCCGCCCTGTGCGGCGACAGAATGCGCACGGCGAGCGGAGTCCTGATAGCAAAAGCACTGCACATCATAGCCGAGTTCGGCAAGGGTGGCAGCTGCTCCTGCGCCGGCAAGTCCGGAACCCACTACTATAACATTGAGTTTTTTCTTGTTCGCCGGATTGATCAAATGGCTTTTTACCTGATAGGTACGCCACTTTTCTTCCAGTCTTCCCTCGGGAATTTTAGCGTCTAATTGCATCCAGATCTTTTAGCGTTAAGATGACTTGCAGTTTCAATTTAATTGAATTCAATACCAATACCAAATTTCCTTATCAGCAGAGGTATTGACTATTACAAATATCATTTTTTTTGCCTTAGATTAGATCTGATTAAACCCTCCCCTTGAAAATTTCCCTGCCTGATGGATCTTACAGGGCGGTCTTTATCGCAAAGATTGTGCAGCCCTAACTATTATTTTAAGGGGATGCCTAAAAAGTCAATAACCTTACTCCAATTGATGCATCGCGGAAAAAAGAGGATCAGGTTTGAGGATGAACTCCACCGTACGGTCATGGCCGATATCCGATCTTATCCGGGAATAAAATGGAGCAAGACAAGAAGGGCCTACTATGTAGATTACTCCCGATTGGAGCTAGGGAAGCTCTTTGATTACCTGCATGGAAAGGGGTACTATGTAGATTATTCCGCGCTTAAAAACGGAAAAAGCAATAGATCTCCAAAACCGGGAAGGCCAAAGCAGATAAATCTCAATAAAGATCAGCAACTCTTATATGAGCACTATGTAAATTATTTAAAAGGGCTTCGCTACAGTGTTAGTACGGTGCATACTTATTCTAATTTCATCGAGATTTTCCTTCATTTTTTAGATAACAAGCCTATTGAAAAGATCGATAACGATACAGTAAGGCAATTTACAGAACAGATCATAGAGGAACGCCGATACGGGATCAGCACTCACCGGCAGCTGGTAAGTGCCCTAAAACATTTTGGCACCCGTTTTGAAAATGTGGCCTTTGACGAACTGGTTTTGATAAGACCTAGCAAGAACCGGCGGCTTCCTACGGTATTGAGTCAGGAGGAAATACTGGACCTGATCCAGGCGACCGTAAATTTAAAACACCGAACGATCCTGGCACTGATGTATTCAGCGGGCTTGCGTATCAGTGAGGTATTGAATCTAAAACTTCGGGATCTGGACATTGACCGGAGGCAGATTATCATCAGGCAGGCCAAGGGAAGAAAAGATCGTCATCTGATGATGGCGGAAAGCTTGTTACCGTTGATTTTAAATTACGTAAGCAGTTATCGCCCGGAGGACTTCGTATTTGTTGGTGCAAAAGGTGGCCGTTACAGCGCTGGTAGTATCCGGGTATTTTTAAAACGGTCGTGCCGGAGGGCAGGTATTTCTAAACGGGTAACGCCCCACACGCTGCGGCATTCATTTGCCACTCATATGATTGAAAACGGTGTTAATCTTCGCCATGTACAGGCCCTGCTGGGCCACAGTAAACCAGAAACCACTATGATCTATACCCATGTAGCCAAGAAAGACCTGCTCAAGATCAGAAGCCCGCTTGATGATGCCGTTGTCCGCCACCTCTCGCCCGACAAAAAAACACTCCATCTTCCCTTTTCCAGGAATTTTAAGGGATAATGATTTACTTTAGTAATCATATAAAGAGTTAG
>JAHEJJ010000053.1 GCA_024638915.1 Robiginitalea sp. | reverse complement strand
TGGAAAATCACGAAATTCGCGCCCTCGTTGATAAAAGGAATGAAACTGTCGGAAAAAAGATCCGGGAAGCAGAAGTCCAAAAAATACCCTTTATGCTTGTCGTAGGGGAAAAAGAAGAAGATACGGGTACTGTTGCGGTTCGTAAACACGGCGGAGAGGATTTAGGTTCGATCAGTGTGGAGGCCTTTGCAGACTTGGTCGAAAAAGAAATAAGTAGTACCTTAAAGTCGTTTTGATAATTGAAGTTTAATTAAAAATAAGTAGCCATAGCAATAAGAAGAAGATTTCGGCCCCAACCCCGGAGGGAAAACAAAAACCCTCATAAAATCAACGAAAAGATTACGGTACCTAAAGTCCGCCTGGTTGGCGATAATGTCGAGATGGGAGTGTATCCCATCGCCGAAGCCATTGAGAAAGCCAACGATTTAGGATTCGATCTGGTGGAGATTTCTCCCAATGCAGATCCGCCGGTTTGTAAGATTATAGATTATAAGAAGTTTCTTTACGAGCAAAAGAAGAGGGAGAAGGCCATGAAGGCCAAAGCGACGAAGGTTATCGTAAAGGAAATCAGGTTTGGTCCAAATACAGACGACCACGATTATGAGTTTAAAAAGAAGCACGCCGAGAAGTTTCTAAAAGACGGGGCGAAATTAAAAGCCTACGTTTTTTTTAAGGGACGTTCGATAGTGTACAAAGATAAGGGAGAGATTTTATTGCTAAGACTCGCCCAGGAATTGGAGGATTACGGCAAAGTTGAACAAATGCCAAGGTTAGAAGGAAAACGAATGACTATGTTCATCGCACCCAAAACCAAGAAATAATTCAGATTTCAAAATGTTAGGGGGAAACCCTAAATTGATAAATATTAATTAATTAGGAGCAAGATGCCTAAAATGAAGACAAAATCCAGTGCCAAGAAAAGGTTTAAACTTACCGGCACCGGAAAGATCAAGAGGAAGCACGCTTTTAAAAGTCACATTCTGACGAAGAAATCTAAAAAGCGTAAGCTTAAGTTAACCCATGCCACATTGGTGCACGAAGCCGATGAGGCAAACATCAGAGAACAATTACGATTAAAGTAATTGTGATTCTCGAGGTAATTAGTATTAACCATGGAGTCCGGCTTAAAATTGACCACCCAGGTGTGTCACGATAAAGACCTGTTAGCAGGCGCCGGCTACAAAAAAATCTAAAAAAATGCCAAGATCAGTAAACTCTGTTGCTTCCAGAGCAAGAAGAAAAAAAATCATGAAGCAGGCCAAAGGTTACTACGGGCGCAGGAAAAACGTCTGGACAGTAGCCAAGAATGCGGTAGAAAAAGCGATGCTTTATGCTTACAGGGACCGCAAAAACAAAAAGAGAAATTTCCGTTCGCTTTGGATCACCCGCATCAACGCAGCTGCCCGGCAGCATGGGATGTCTTACTCACAGTTTATGGGGGCCGTTAAGGCCAAGGATATCCAACTTAACCGAAAGGTACTGGCCGATCTGGCCATGAACCATCCGGAAGCGTTTAAAGCGGTGGTGGATAAGGTGAAATAACATCACGACAAATCTTTAGAACCCTGGATAATGCTCCGGGGTTTTTTTATGGCCTTTCGCCATATGGCAGACGCTCAAATACCCCAGGCTGTGAGCACCAGATTTCTGCCCGCTGCCCTGTTTCTGTGTTCGCAGAGATAGACCCCTTGCCAAATACCCAGGTTCAGCCGTCCGTCTGTTATGGGGATCTGAACCGAGGCGCCCATTAACGAAGCCTTGATATGGGCCGGCATATCGTCTGACCCTTCAAGTGTATGAACATAATAAGGGGCGTTTTCTGGCACCATTTTGTTGATATGACTTTCAAAATCCTGTCGTACCGACGGATCTGCATTCTCATTGATCGTGAGGCTTGCGGAGGTATGCTGTATGAGCACATGGAGAAGCCCGGACTGAATCTGACCGACTTCCGGAAAATCCTGAACCAATTCTTCGGTAATAAGGTGAAACCCCCTTTTCCTGGGCGATAATCGAATCTGTTTTTGAAAGAGCTTCATATAGAGTAAATGTAAAACTTTCCTACTGGACCCGTTAATTTATCAAGATAAAATACCTTTGTCCTCATTAAAGTTAAAAGATGGATTTATCCCGCATCAAATTGGTAGTTGCCGATATGGATGGAACGCTTCTGAACTCCAGACACGAAGTGAGTGCTGATTTCTTTGATCTCTACCCGCGATTAAAGGAAAAAGGGGTGCGCTTTGTAGCGGCCAGTGGGAGGCAGTACGACAGCATTGTAGAGAAGCTATCTCCAATTGGACAGGAAATTACGATCATTGCGGAGAATGGCGGATTCGTGATACATGAAGGCAGGGAAATGGTTAGCAACCCGCTGGAAAGAGATCAAAAGGAACTTATACTCGATCAGCTTAGTTCTTTAAAAGAGGCACATACTGTCTTATGTGGAAAACACGTGGCATTCCTGCATTCCGATTCGCAAGAATTCCTGGCTATACTTAAGGAATACTATACCCACTTCGAGATAATTGAGAATTTAAGGGAATATCCGGGAGAAGTGATGAAGATAGCTGTTTACCATGACTTGGGATCCGAAGAGCATATTTACCCCCATGTAAAACATTTGGAAGGTGTTCTAAAAGTAAAGGTTTCGGGAGAAAACTGGGTAGACCTATCTCATCCAAATGCCCACAAGGGCTTTGCGTTGGAAAAAGTACAAAAGGAATTGAGCATACACCCGAGAGAAACCCTGGTTTTTGGTGACTACAATAACGACCTGGAAATGCTGGATCGTGCCGATTACAGCTTTGCTATGGCCAATGCACATCATAATGTACTAAATGCCGCCCGATTTATCACTTCAAGCAATGATGAACGAGGTGTTGAAAAGGTACTTGAAGCGCTGCTTCGATTTAAGTCTTAAGTCTTTTGCTTTTTCTTTCGGGCTGCCGGGAAAAGCACATTATTTAAAATCAGCCGGTAGCCAGGTGAATTGGGGTGTAGTTCCAGTTCTGTTTTTGGGTCCCCTACTCTGTGCTGATAATCTTCCGGATCATGTCCGCCATAAAAGGTAAAGAAGCCCCTGCCTTTTATCCCATGAATGTATCGGGCTTCGGCATTGATCTTATTTTCCCCCAGGACCATGACAGTCGATTTCACCTGTGCCCTGGTAAACGCAGTGGTTTGTCCCATAAATCCCTTCACAAGCGATGTATGGTTCTGACAGAGCATGGTTGGAACAGGGTCCCATTTGGCAGAAAAGTCCATCAAAGTAAAATAATCGGACTCCCGAGGCACGTTACTGCGTTTGTTGGTCATGTCTATAGAGGAGAATTCATAGCGCAGTGGATTGCGCTCCAGGGTAAAATCAGCAAAGGCAAAAGTCTTTCCAAAATTGAGCTTTTTTTGGTAGTTGGCATCAGAAGGGTCACCGTCGAACATGGGTTCGCAGATATCCACACCATCAGCAGCCAGGGCGATATCGAAACTATCTGTTGCCGAGCACATGGCGAACATAAAACCCCCACCGATTACATAATTCCTGATTTTCAGGGCCACGGCCCTTTTCTGCTCCGACACTTTGCTATATCCCAATTTGGACGCCAGGGTCTCTGCGTTCTTTTTACCTTCTATATACCATGGTGCCGCCCGGTAGGCTCCATAGAATTTGCCATATTGACCTGTAAAATCTTCGTGGTGCAGGTGGAGCCAGTCGTATATGGCCAATTTATCTCCCAGTACTTCCTCGTCATACACCGTGATATAAGGGATTTCGGCATATGCGAGTACCAGGGTCACAGCATCATCCCAGGGTTGGTTATCCTTGGGAGAATATACCGCAATTCTGGGGGCTTTTTCTAAAATCACCGCCTCCTGGTTCTGAGACGGACTGTTGATCCGGTCGAGTATATCTGCGGCCTGTTGGTCAGATACGATTTCAAAGGAAACACCACGGATCTGACATTCTTTGCGAATTACTTCCCCATCGGGTAAAAGAAAGGAACCTCCCCTGTAATTCAGCAGCCATTGCACCTTCTGGCCCTTTGTGAGGACCCAATAGGTAATTCCATAAGCTTTTAGATGATTCTGCTGGCTGTCGGCATCCATAGGGATTAAAATGGAAGAGGCATGGGAAACCCAGCCGCTCAAAAATGCCAAACAGAGTAAAATGATTTGTCTGTTGAAAGTATGTAACCTAAAAACTGGAAAAAGTTTCTTAAAATGGCACGTCATTATCATCCTGGTCAAGATCAGGATCATCGTTCATCGAACTGCCAAATGCGTCTTCAGGACCCGGCAGGTTCTTAGTCAGGAACGGATTATCCTCATCTGCGTTCATCTTGGATTGAAACTCAAATGGAGAATCAAAGTCATCTAAATTATCAAATTTACCAAGCTGCGCAATGAACTTTAACCTTATATTATCTAATCCGCCATTCCGGTGTTTAGCGACAATGAACTCTGCCTGTCCCTGGGTAGGGGTTCTTTCCTCATCGTCCCACTCGTCAATTTTATAGTATTCCGGTCGGTAAATGAAGGAGACAATATCTGCGTCCTGCTCAATAGCCCCCGATTCCCGCAGGTCGGAAAGAATGGGCCGTTTGCTCCCACCACGTGTCTCCACAGCCCTTGATAATTGGGAGAGTGCAATAACAGGTACGTTCAATTCTTTGGCAAGCGCTTTAAGATTCCTTGAGATAGTGGAGATCTCCTGTTCGCGATTTCCCCCTTTTTGGTTACCGCCGGCGGTCATCAACTGGAGGTAGTCCAGCACTATAACCCTTATCTTATGTTGGGACGCGAGTCGTCTTGCTTTAGCGCGCAGGTCGAAAATTGATAAGGATGGCGTATCATCTATAAATAAAGGTGCTTTTTCAAGGGTCTTCACCTTAACATTGAGTTGTTCCCATTCGTGTTTTTCGAGCCTTCCGGTCCTAAGTTTTTCGGAAGACAAACCGGTTTCTGCAGAAATAAGTCTGGTGATCAGCTGTACGCTCGACATTTCGAGGGAAAAGAAGGCTACCGGTATATTTGAATTCACCGCCATATTCCGGGCCATCGATAAGGTAAGAGCGGTCTTACCCATACCCGGCCTTGCTGCAATAATAACCAGGTCGCTCGGTTGCCATCCAGAGGTTAGCCGGTCTACTTTTTCAAAACCAGAGGGTATTCCGCTAAGACCTTCTTTGTTGGAGATCTCTTCGATTTTCTTTTTGGCCTGGATAACAAGGTTCTGAGCTGTTTCTGCAGATCTTTTTAGATTGCCCTGGGTAACCTCGTAAAGTTTTGATTCGGCATTATCGAGAAGGTCGAAAACATCGGTACCTTCGTCGTAGGCTTCCTCGATGATCTCACTCGATATCTTTATCAGACTACGCTGTATATATTTTTGAAGAATGATCCTGGCGTGGAACTCAATGTGGGCCGAAGAAGCAACCTTTTGGGTGAGGCTGATCAGGTAAAAATCGCCACCCGCCGCCTCCAGGCGTTCATCCTTCTTTAATTGGGCCGAAACGGTTAATAAATCAACAGGTTCCGAACTTTCGAAGAGTTTAAAAATCGCCTCATAGATATAACGATGGGCATCCTTGTAGAAGACTTCCGGGTGAAGAATATCGATTACTTCATCAACACCTTTTTTATCAATCATCATCGCCCCGATCACAACTTCCTCTAAATCAACAGCTTGCGGTGGTATCTTCCCCTTCTCCAAATTGATTATGGCCGCTTTACTGATTTTATGTCCAACTACCGGGCTCGATTTTTCCATGACCGCTAAAGTATACAATTAACCATAAGTTAACATTTTAATGCCCGTTCTGATATTCACCGTTCATTAACAATTTCCCTGTTAATAAGTTACGAATTTGTGTTGATAACAAAAAAAAACCGGGAAAACATTTTCCCGGATCTCAGTAAAGCTGATTAACAGCCGATTAGCCGTTGAAGACCCCCATATTTCCATACTTCTCCATTCTCTTTTCCACCAACTCCTTTGGGGATAACTTTTTCAGTTCTTCATAGTGCTTGGCAATCTTATTTTTGACAATATCGAACGTCTTTTCACGATTGCTGTGGGCTCCCCCTACCGGTTCCTTTACAATCTCATCGATCAATTTAAGTCTTTTCATATCTGAAGCGGTTAGTTTTAAGGCCTCTGCCGCTTGTTCTTTATATTCCCAACTTCGCCAGAGGATAGAGGAACACGACTCAGGGGATATAACGGAATACCAGGTGTTTTCCAACATAAGAACAACATCTCCGACGCCGATACCCAGAGCTCCTCCCGATGCGCCTTCGCCGATAATAACTACAATGATCGGCACCTTCAAACGTGTCATTTCGAGTATGTTCCTTGCGATGGCTTCTCCCTGGCCCCTTTGTTCTGCCTCGATCCCCGGATAGGCTCCGGGAGTATCGATAAGGCTAACCACCGGGATTCCAAATTTTTCTGCAGACCTCATCAACCTGAGGGCTTTGCGATAACCTTCCGGATTGGCCATTCCAAAATTCCTGTATTGCCTGGTTTTGGTGTTGTATCCTTTTTGCTGGCCGATGAACATAAAACTCTGATCTCCGATCTTCCCGAGCCCTCCGATCATGGCCTTATCATCTTTTACGGTACGGTCGCCATGCAGTTCCAGAAAACTTTCGCCGCAAATCGCGCGGATATAGTCGAGCGTATAAGGTCGATTAGGATGCCTGGAGAGCTGAACCCGCTGCCAGGCTGTCAGATTCTTATAGATTTCCTTTCTGGTTTCGTTCAGCTTTTTTTCGATCTGCTTGCAGGTCTCCGTAACATCAACGTCGCTTTCCTCTCCAATAACCTGGCATTTCTCCAGCTGCTCCTCTAATTCCTTAATCGGAAGTTCAAATTCTAAATACTCCATGAATCAATTTGGTTAGTCTCAGCAGACAAATATATAATTTATTGTCTTACCTCAGAACCCTGTGGAACATATTCCGGTGAAGTGATTAAATGTTGTAATTACGGGAATTCCCATTCATCAGCGCTTTGCCTTATTCAGCATATAGAACCCGAAGATACCAAAGGCAACATTGGGGATAATAACGGCGAGCATTGGGGGAAATCCTGACTGCTCGGCCATGGTGCCAAATACCTTGTCGAAGAATATATAGACAAAGGCCACTGCGATACCGAAGGCGAGGTTGACCCCCATCCCCCCGCGTCTCTTTACCGATGAGACCGCTACACCGATAATGGTGAGTATAAAAGCCGCTACCGGTAATGCCCAACGACGGTATTTTACCAGGATATAACTGTTGATATTGGAAGCTCCTTTTCCTTTCTGTACTTCGATAAATTTGTTTAGTTCGAACAAATTCTTGGTTTCAGCTATATAAGACACCGGGGTGAGATCTGCAATATCAAAAGCAAAAATCGTATCGAGTCTTCGTTTGGTCTCTATCAGTTCATTATTTTCTCTAACCTTCCTCTTGGTGTAAGACGTGAGTCGGTAGACACTGTCTTTGGAAACCCACCGTATATTGGCCGCCGTAATTTTATAATCCAGTTGATTTTGTTCGTTAAAACGCTCAAAGGTAAAATTATAGCCGATCTGCCTCGCCGGGTCAAAACTGCTTACATATATAAAGTCGTTGTTATTGAGCTGATTGAAAATATTACTGGTAACGCGGTCCTTTTTTCCTTTTTTTAGGTACTTGAATTTAAATTCGTTATAGCCTTTACTCGCATTTGGTACGACAAACATTCCCATAAAAAACATCATCACCGCAATGATGGACGCTCCTACCCAATAGGGTCTCAGGAATCTGGAGAAAGACACACCCGAACTAAGGATTGCCACGATTTCGGTTTTCATAGCGAGTTTGGAGGTGAAAAATATAATGGAGAGAAAGAGGAATATCGGAAATAATAAGCTCCCGATATAGATGGTGAAATTCATGTAGTAGATCAAAATTTCATCCAATGGAGCTTCATTATCGATCATTTTACCAATCTGCTCCGCGAGGTTGAGCATGATTCCTATAGGAACAAAGAGCAAGAGCATCATTCCGAAGGTAACCAGGTACCTTTTAAGTATGTAGGTGTCCAAAATCCCCATGGCTATAGGCGCTTATCCATTTGTTTTACCATTTTACCTTTCCATTCCGTAAAATCCCCCGCCATGATCCGCTCCCTGGCTTCCCTCACAAGCCACATATAGAAGCCCAGATTGTGAATGGTGGCTATCTGCTTCCCTAGGTATTCATTTGCTGCGAACAGATGTCTCAGATATGCTTTACTATATTCTGTGTCGACAAAGGTAAGTCCCATTTCGTCAATAGGTGAGAAATCCGCTTCCCATTTCTTATTCTTGATATTGATCGTTCCCTCGGCAGTAAACAACATCCCATTACGGCCATTCCGTGTAGGCATCACACAGTCGAACATATCGATTCCCAGTGCTATATTCTCCAATATGTTGATGGGCGTGCCTACCCCCATCAAATAACGGGGCTTGTCTTCTGGTAGTATTTGGCAAACCTCCTCGGCCATAGCGTACATCTCCTCGGCGGGTTCCCCCACGGATAGTCCTCCTATGGCATTTCCAACGGCATCAGTTCCGGCTATGTATTCTGCCGATGCACGCCTCAGATCTCTGAAGGTAGACCCCTGGACAATGGGAAAAAACGCCTGGGAATGCTCGTAGTGTTCCGGGTGTTTTCCCAGATAGCTAATGCATCGATCCAGCCAGCGATGTGTAAGGTCCATAGACTTTTTGGCATATTCATAATCACAGGGGTAAGGCGGGCACTCGTCGAAAGCCATGATGATGTCGGCCCCGATCTCCCTTTGTATCTCCATCACGTTTTCTGGAGAGAACATATGAAGGGATCCGTCTATATGAGATTTGAATTTAACGCCTTCTTCCCTGATCTTACGATTGGCGGCCAGGGAATACACCTGGTATCCTCCGCTGTCGGTCAGGATATTTCCTTCCCAGCCCATAAATCTATGAAGGCCTCCTGCCCCTTTGAGGATTTGGGTTTTGGGCCTGAGGTAGAGATGATAGGTATTGCCAAGTATGATATCCGGAGCAATATCATCACGTAACTCACGTTGATGGACTCCTTTTACCGTCGCCATAGTACCGACCGGCATGAATATGGGCGTCCTTATAGTACCGTGATCCGTTATGATTCGGGCGGCTCTTGCCTTACTGGCATTATCCTTATGTTCGAGCTGAAATTTCACAACGGCAAATCATGGCAAAGATAGGCAACTGATACCCAAATAAAACTTAACAAAAAAATAAAGTTAGAGGTTCCGATCCGTTGATAAAATGTAATAACTCATGTTGTACAACCAAAAGTTAGCCCCTACATTTGGCGGAAATTATTAGCGCAAAAACAATGGCAAAACCTCATGAATTACAGGATCTGGTCGTTCAGGTCAGACGCGATATCCTGAGGATGGTGCACAAGGTTAATTCGGGTCATCCCGGGGGTTCCCTCGGATGTTCAGAATTTTTCGTGGCCCTCTACAATGAAATAATGGAGCTCAAAGATGGTTTCGATATGGATGGTATAGGGGAAGATATCTTTGTCTTGTCGAACGGGCATATCTCCCCAGTATTTTACAGTGTGTTGTCCAGGAGAGGATATTTTCCAATTGAAGAACTCAGCACATTCAGACTGATCAATTCCAGGCTCCAGGGTCATCCCGCTACTCATGAAGGATTACCCGGCGTTCGCATCGCTGCAGGATCACTCGGACAGGGTATGTCTGTGGCCGTGGGTGCCGCCCTGGCTAAAAAACTAAACAAAGACCCTCATCTGATCTATAGTCTCCATGGCGATGGAGAATTGCAGGAGGGACAGAACTGGGAGGCGATTATGTTCGCAGCCGGAAAAGGTGTGGACAACCTCATCGCTACCATAGACCGCAACGGTCAGCAGATCGACGGATCCACCCAGGATGTAATGCCACTGGGAGATATCGGGGCTAAATTTGAAGCCTTTGGATGGGACGTTATGCATATCGAAAACGGCAACGACCTGAACCAGGTGATCGAAGGCCTTAGAAAAGCCAAAACCCGCACCGGAAAAGGGAAGCCTGTCTGTATTGTTATGAAGACCGAAATGGGCAATGGGGTCGATTTTATGATGCACACCCATGCCTGGCACGGTAAGGCTCCGAGCGATGAACAGCTAGCTACAGCACTGGCGCAGAATCCTGAAACTCTTGGTGACTACTAATCTCTTATAACAGATGAAAAAATATACTGATCAAGGATCAAAAGATACCCGAAGCGGATTCGGGGCGGGAATGACAGAACTCGGGAGACGTAACCCCCGGGTAGTAGCACTATGCGCCGACCTGGTCGGTTCGCTCAAAATCCAGGAGTTTATCGATGAAAATCCGGAACGTTTTTTCCAGGTGGGGATAGCTGAGGCCAATATGATGGGAATTGCTGCCGGATTAACTATAGGGGGTTATATCCCTTTTACCGGTACCTTTGCCAATTTTTCGACCGGACGGGTATACGACCAGATTAGGCAGTCTATTGCGTATTCAGGAAAAAATGTAAAGATATGTGCTTCTCATGCAGGCCTCACCCTTGGAGAGGATGGGGCTACCCACCAGATCCTGGAAGATATTGGTTTGATGAAAATGTTGCCCGGGATGACGGTTATCAATCCCTGCGATTATAACCAAACCAAGGCCGCTACCATAGCCATCGCAGAACATAAAGGTCCTGTCTATCTGCGCTTCGGGCGACCAAAAGTACCGAATTTTACACCTGAAGACCAGGAGTTTGAGATTGGCAAGGCTATCTTGCTGCAGGAAGGCAACGATGTGACCATTGTGGCGACCGGCCATTTGGTTTGGCAGGCTTTGGAGGCAGCAGAAAACCTTGAATCCCAAGGAGTTTCTGCAGAAGTGATCAATATACACACCATCAAACCCCTCGATGCCGAAGCCATCATCCGGTCGGTGAAAAAGACTGGCTGCCTGGTATCTGCTGAGGAACATAACTACTATGGCGGATTGGGCGAGAGTATTGCGCGTACATTGACTACGCATCACCCTACCCCCCAGGAATTCATCGCGACTGATGACACCTTCGGGGAGAGTGGAACCCCGGAGCAGCTGATGGAAAAATACGGGTTGAACAATAAAGCGATTGAGCAGGCCGTTCTAGAGGTTATAAAAAGAAAGGCTTAAAGGGTATTCGTTTTGTTTGCCCTGAGGCCGACTAAAAACGAACACTTATGAAACAAACACTTCTTTGGGTGGCATTTACTTTTATCAGTACGGCCGCCATCGCACAAGCAAACTCCGGATTTGGTATCAAAGGTGGACTTAATTACAACGGTAATGGAGACTATATCGCCTCTGCGGAAGCTGTTGTAGAAAATCCAGACCGAAACGTGGGATACCATCTTGGTGTATTTTACAAAATCGGAAATAACATCTATTTCCGGCCCGAATTTATGTATACCTGGACGAGGTCTGAATATTCAGACGGAGACCTCAATATCAGCAAATTAGATGTGCCGGCCCTGGTAGGTATCGAACTCATAGGCCCGCTACATGTTTTTGCAGGTCCTGATTTCCAGTATATAATCAACGGAAAATTTGGCGGGGTAAAAATTAGCGATATTGAAAGTGATTTTACGGTCGGACTACATATCGGCCTGGGCGTCAACCTGGGTCCTTTAGGGGTAGATTTGCGCTACGAAAGAGGGCTTAGCAGCAACGAGGCCAGCTTTATCAATACGAATATTGTCAGCCTGCCACAAAGTCGGGTGGATACTCGTTCGGACCAGGTCATTCTAAGCGTATCATTCAAGATCTAAAAAAAAGCCCTGGCATAACCAGGGCTTTATATTTTCAGTATCGTATTATGAATTATCGGGATCGCGATAATCCGGAATGCCATCGCCGTCTCCATCGGGAAAACTGATATTTCCCTGGTCATCTATTTCAATTTCGTCGCGTGTGGGGGTACCATCCCCATCATCATCCAGATCCAGAAAGTCTGAAAATCGGGCAAAAGAATTCGAATCCTCCTCCTGTTTCCGATCGGTATTATCGTTGTACAAATATCCGTCGCCATCAACATCCTCCAGTATGGAAGGAATTCCGTCACCATCATGATCTGTTATTTCCATGGTAAACAAGTCGACCGTAAACACCAGTGGACTATAGGCCGGAATCTCGGGTTGACTGTTATTGAAAAAACCCAGTCCTGATGGAAGGAACATAGCCCCGACGCCGTAACCCTCTACCGTTACCGTACCGTCTCCGTTGTCGGTGACATCGCCCCCGATCTTGAAATTAGGCAGGGCTTCGGTAAATCCTCTGGCCCCTGCACCCGGCCCTTGAATTTGAGCCAAATCGAACCAAATAGGATTCGTAAAGGAACCATCAAAATCAAAGCCATTCAAAAGTGATCCTTTATAACGCACCAGCACGGAATCGGCCACAGAAGGATTTTCATTTAATCCTTGTCTTGCGATCAGGAAGTAATAGGTATGACTAACCGTTTCTTCTGTGCTGAGATCAAATTCTTCGTTGCTTACAGATATCTGTGCCGATTGCACCTGGTTGATCAAAGGGGTTTTACCCGCGTTATCGCCCGCTATCGTATCGATAACAATTTTATAGTCAAAATCTGCAGCTGGTGTTTCAAATTCCTCGTAATTGTAAAAATGCGTCTGAAGGTATTCCATGATCTGGGCATCATCTTCAACCGCTACCTCAGCCAGCAACCGGGGTGGAATCACCTGAACGTCTACGCTGTCATCATTGGCGCATGAAAATACCAATAAGAATGCAGTTCCAAAAATTACCCATCTTATCAACTTCATATAAATTATTTTTGCGGACGCAAGATACGATTTTCCCCTATTTTTGCAGAGTTCTTAACAAAGATTTGACGCTCTATGCGGATCGATAAATACTTATGGTGTGTGCGGTACTTCAAAACACGTAGTATAGCTACCACGGCCTGCAAGAAGGGTCAGGTTAAAATCAACGGGCAGGAGGCAAAACCCTCCCGAGAGGTGCTGCCTACCGATCGTATTGTATTGAGAAAGAACCAAATCAATTATGAACTAAAGGTTTTGGACATACCAGAGAGCCGGATCGGGGCAAAATGGGTTTCCATATATGTTGAAGATTGTACGCCCAAGGAAGCTTTTGAACACGATGAGCTCTTAAAATATTCCAAGGATTATTATCGAAAAAAAGGCAGCGGCAGACCAACTAAAAAAGACCGTCGTGATATAGAAGGTTATATAGATGAGGTTGAATAAAGAGTATTGGGAAGGGCGCTATGCCACGGAAAATTTGGGATGGGACATCGGATCGGTCTCACCACCGCTGAAGTCATATATCGATCAGCTTCCCGATAAAGAGGCGACAATTCTTGTGCCTGGAGCCGGATATGGCTATGAAGCGATCTACCTTTTTGAAAGCGGTTTTCAAAATACTTTCGTTGTTGATATAGCAGGGAAACCATTGGAAAAAATAATGGCTGAATGCCCTGATTTCCCTGAGGATCAGTTGCTACATATGGATTTTTTTGAGCTCGATCTCAAAGAATTTGATTTGGTTCTGGAGCAAACCTTTTTTTGTGCGTTGTTGCCCAGTTTAAGAACGGTGTATGTGAAAAAGATGCATGAAATCTTAAGGAAAGGGGGTAAACTGGCAGGTTTGTTTTTCGATTTTCCGCTTACCGAAAACGGACCTCCTTTTGGGGGGAGCAAGGCGGAATACCAGTATTTATTCCGCCCGATGTTTCAAATCCACACTCTCGAGCGGGCGTATAATTCCATCGGCCCGCGACAGGGTAACGAACTGTTTTTTATATTTGAAAAGTAAAATGAACATTTCTTCCCAAAACATCATCTTAAACCACGAGCAGATCAAACATAAGATCCGACGGATCGCCTATCAGATCTACGAATCGAATGTTGATGAGGACAAAATCGTCATCGCCGGCATCGATGGAGGCGGGCTTAAATTTGCGCGCAAGATTCAGTCGGTGTTGCAGGAGATCACCTCGGCCGAGATCGTGCTCTGCAAAATGATGATGGATAAGAAAAACCCTTTGAAAAGCGGTATCAGCACATCGATCCCTGAAGCAGACTATGCCCGTGAATCTGTGGTGCTGGTAGACGATGTTTTAAATTCAGGAACAACACTGATCTACGGGGTGCAGCACTTTTTAAAGACCCCTTTAAAACGATTAAAAACGGCTGTGCTGGTAAATCGGAATCACAAAAAATATCCGGTTAAGGCAGACTTTAAAGGGATTTCGCTTTCCACTTCTCTTCAGGAACATGTGGAGGTAGTCTTCAAATCAAAGCAAGACGCGGTATATCTAAACTAGTTTGGCGGTAATGGTATCGAGCAAGGCCGGTTCATCTAATTTATCGGCTTGTAGTATATGTGGTGCCTGATTGTAGAATGGGGTTCTTTCGAAAAGGTGTTTCCCGATGAATTCGGGCAGTTCCAGATCCGGAAGATGCCTGATGAGCGGTCTTTGATCCTTTTCCGATTGCAGTCTTTTCGCCAGGGAAGCAATACTCAGTCTGAGGTAGAATACATTCACGGTTTGGCCCAGGATCAGCTCCATATTGTTGCTGTAGCAGGGTGTTCCACCGCCCAGGGCGATAACGGCATCATCCGGCTGTTCGAGTAATTCTTTGAGAAATTGGTGTTCCTTTTGGCGGAAGAAGATCTCCCCTTTTTCCTTAAATATCTGCGAGATCGTACCACCGGTCTTTTCTTCGATATAGGCATCGAGATCCAGGAAGGGCAAAGACAATTTTTGGGCCAATTGCCTACCTACGGTAGATTTACCACTGCCCATATATCCCAATAAAACGATCTTCATCCTCTTGTAAATCTAAGGTTGAGCTTCAAAGCTCGTGCAAAATTATGAAAACACAAATTTCTGCTAAAATCAAGTTGAAAAATAGATATAAGAATGTATATTTGCACCCGCCTTCCGCGATGCCGGGGGCATCGCTTCGGCGGGCAAGCCCGCCAAGTACTTCTAAAACATTCTGACCTGGTAGCTCAGTTGGTAGAGCATCTCCCTTTTAAGGAGAGGGTCCTGGGTTCGAGCCCCAGCCAGGTCACGAACAAACGCAAAACCCGCCTCGCAAGAGGTGGGTTTATTGTTTCGAAACAATAGCGAGCTCGCTCGGGTATTGTGGAGAATAAAAAGACCCGCAACCGAAGGTTGTTCGGGTTTTGCATTTGCAAAAGGGGACCGCTGGGTCAGGCGAACGGCAGTGAGCCAACCCCG